>JAQWWH010000013.1 GCA_029255105.1 Flavimaricola sp.
CCTAATACGTCGCCCGCCCCCCCGACAGGTCGAACACACCGCCTGTGGTGAACGAGTTGTCCTCGCTGGCCAGCCAGGCGATCATCGCGGCGGCCTCATCCACCTCGAGGAACCTTCCCCGGGGGATCTTGGACAGCATGTAGTCGATATGGCTTTGGGAAAGTTGGTCGAATATGCGGGTCCGGGCCGCCGCCGGTGTCACGCAATTGACCGAGATGTCGTATTGCGCCGTTTCCTTACCCAGCGACTTGGTCAGGGCAATGACCCCGGCCTTCGACGCAGAATAGGCCGAGGCGTTGGGGTTGCCCTCCTTGCCCGCGATCGAGGCGGTGTTGACCACCCGCCCGTAGTTGCGGGCGATCATCCCCGGCAGAACGGCCCGGCAGGCGTAGAACACGCCGTTCAGGTTTACGTCCATCACATGTTTCCAGGCGTCGATGTCATAGTCCACCACAAGGGCATTGGGGCCTGCGATCCCGGCATTGGCCACAAGGATGTCGATGGGGGCGAGCGCAGCCTCGGTCGCGCGGACCGCCTGCTCCAGCGCGGCAGGGTCGGTCTGGTCGACGACCTGCACATCCACCCCGCCGCCCAGCGTTGCGGCCGTGTCGCGGGCCATGTCGCCATCCCGATCCCAGATGCTGACCCGGGCGCCGCCCTCCAGCAACCGTTGCACGACGGCCAGTCCGATCCCCTGTGCCCCTCCGGTCACCACAGCGGTCCGCCCGTTGACGTCGATCTTGTTCATGCGCCCTCTCCCAAATGACATTGGGCCGAGACTACCCGGAATTCCGCCGCTGACCAGAGACCTCAGGCCCTTGCCATTGTACCGCCCGGGGCGGCATGTTCGGGGCAAGGCCAATCTTCGGGGGACTGATGTCAGAACCATTCGACCTGCTGATCCGCAACGGACGGATCGTGACTCCGGACGGGGTGGTGTCGGGCGATGTTGCCGTCACCGGTGGCACCATCGGCGCCATCGGCGATGTCACCGGCCCGGCCCGGCAAGAGATCGACGCAAAAGGCCTTTGGGTCATGCCCGGCGGCATCGACCCTCACGCTCATATCGAACAGATGTCCGGCATGGGGGTGATGAACGCCGACACGTTCGAGACTGCCACCCGGTCGGCGGCGATGGGGGGCAACACCACCGTCATATCTTTTGCCGCACAGGCCAAGGGTGAACGTCTGGCCGACACCGTCGCCCAATACAGCACCCGTGCGGCCCGGGGGGCGATGATTGATCACGCCTTCCACATGACGATCACCGACATGACCGCGCCCGATTGCCTGTCCGATCTGGCCGCCCTGATTGCCAAGGGCCACCGGTCGATCAAGGTCTTTACCACCTACAACATCCAGCTGGATGACCGCGCGATCCTTGAGATCATGGCCACCGCCCGCGAGGCCGGGGCCCTTGTCTGTGTCCATGCCGAGAATGACGGGATCATCAACTGGACCCGCGACCGCCTGATCGCCCAAGGGCTGACTGCCCCGCATTATCACGCCGCCTCCCATCCCCGACTGGCCGAGGTTGAGGCGGTCGAACGCCTTTGCCGCTTTGCCGAGTTTCTGGACCAGCCGATCATGCTGTTCCACATCTCGACCGCCGAAGGGGCCGCCTGTGTCGCCGCAGCACAGGCCCGGGGCGTGCCCGTCTGGGCCGAGACCTGCCCCCACTACCTGTTCATGACCGATACGGTTCTGAAGGCGCCGGGGATCGAGGGGGCCAAATGGATGTGCTCGCCGCCCCAGCGGCAGGAGGCCGATCAAGAGGCGCTGTGGCAGGCTTTGGCCTCGGATACCCTGCACATCGTATCCTCGGACCATGCCCCTTACCGGATGGACGAAAACGGCAAGCTGTCCGCCGGACCCGATGCCCCCTTCAACAAGATTGCCAACGGTCTGCCCGGTCTGGAAACCCGGCTGCCGCTTCTGTTCGATGCGATGGTCAGCCACGGGCGGCAGGGGTTTGACCGGGGGGCCGAGGCTTTCGCCCGCCTGACCGCAACCGCCCCGGCCGATATCTACGGGCTGGCAGGCAAGGGGCGGATCGCCCCCGGCATGGACGCCGATCTGACCCTGTGGGACCCCGATCGCCAGGTGACCTATGGTGCAGACGACCTACATGACAACGTCGGCTACAACCCGTGGGAGGGGCGCACCATCACCGGCTGGCCCACCACCGTCATCCTGCGCGGCAAGGTGATCGTTGAGGGGGGCGCATGCCGTGCCACCCCCGGTCAGGGGCAATGGCTGCACCGCCCGACCCTTGGCACCGCCCGCCCCCATGGCACCCCGGCCCCCGAGGCCGCCCTTGCCCAGACGAAAGGTTGACCCCGCATGCCCAGACCTGACGCCCCAAACCAGCTTGCCATCACCTTCCTGTATTATCGTGACTTGCCGACAGCGATGCGGTTTTACGAGGATGTCATGGGCCTGCCCCTCGCCATCGATCAGGGCTGGTGCAAGATCTACCGGATCTGCGAGGGCGCCCATATCGGGCTCGTGGACGAAAGCCGGGGCATGAACAAATGGGCCGAGGTGAAACCGGTTCAGGTCTGCATCCGGGTGCCGGACGTGGACGCATGGTACGCCTATGCTATGGAGATTGACTTGCCCGCCCTCTCCAAGCTGTTCGTCAATGACGCGCTGGGCATCCGGGCCTTTGTCTTTAACGATCCCGAAGGCTACCAGCTTGAGATCCAGTCAGCCACAAGGCCGGGCGCATGACGGACCGCGCCCTCATCGTCATCAACCCCAATTCATCAAAGACCGTCACCGCCGGGATCGACGCCGCGATGGAGCCTTTGCGCGGCCTTGGCGTGCCGATCCGTTGCCTGACACTGGCCGAAGGACCGCCCGGCATCGAAAACCAGGAACAGGCGGACCGGACCATTGCGCCTATGCTGGATCTGGCGGCACGCGAGGCGCCGGGGGCATTGGGCTACGTCATCGCCTGTTTTGGCGATCCCGGCCTGCATGCCTTGCGCCACGCCACCGCCCTGCCCGTTCAGGGCATACAGGAGGCCGCGGTGATGACCGCCCTGACGCTTGGCCAACGGTTTGGCGTGATCGCGATCCTGCCCACCTCGATCCCCCGGCATCTGCGGGCCTTTGGGGCGATGGGGGTGCTGCCCCGGCTGGCCGCCGATCGGGCGCTGGGCCTTGGGGTGGCGGAACTGGCCGAACCGGGGCGCAGCCTTGACGCCATGATCGCCACCGGCTGCCGCCTGCGCGACGAGGACGGGGCGGATGTGCTGATAATGGGGTGCGCCGGCATGGCCAGCTATCGCGCCACTCTGGAACAGGAAACCGGCCTGCCGGTGGTAGAGCCGTGTCAGGCCGCCGCCGCTATGGCCATCGGGCAGATAGCCCTGTCACAATCTCACCGTATCACAAGGACCAACCATGCTTGATGAAACCGCCAAGGGCGTCTTTACCATCGCCGTCACCCCGTTTCTGCCCGACGGCGCCCTTGACCTCGACAGCGTCGACCGGATGACCGACTTTTACATGGAACAGGGGGCCACCGGCCTCACGATCCTTGGCATGATGGGCGAGGCGCAAAAGCTGTCGACCGCGGAATCGGTTGAGGTGATCAGCCGGGTGACCGCCCGGACCGATGTGCCAGTGGTTGTCGGGGTGTCAGCCCCCGGCTTTGCCCCGATGAAGGCGCTCGCCCTTGAGGCGATGGAGGCGGGTGCCGCAGGTGTCATGGTCGCCCCACCCGGCAGCCTGCGCACCGACGATCAGATCATCGGCTATTATCACAACGTGGCCGAGGTGCTGGGCGATATCCCTTGGGTTTTGCAGGACTTTCCCCTTGTCACCAATGTTCAGATCCCGACCAAGGTGATCCTCAAGATCGTTGAGGATTGCCCATCATGCGTGATGCTCAAACACGAGGACTGGCCGGGGCTGGACAAAATCTCGGCGCTTCGGGCGGCCTCGGACGCGGGCTCTCGCCGGATCTCGATCCTGTGCGGCAATGGCGGGCTGTTCCTGACCGAAGAGATGCTGCGCGGGGCGGACGGGGCCATGACCGGCTTTGGCTACCCCGAGATGATGGCCGCCGTGGTCGCGGCCTACACAGCGGGCGACATGGGCCGGGCGCAGGATATCTTTGACTGCTACCTGCCGATGGTGCGCTACGAAAGCCAGCCGGGGATCGGCCTTGCCATCCGCAAGTATACGCTGGCCAAGCGCGGCGCGATTGCCCATCCGACCCTGCGCAAGCCCGGGCCGGGCCTGTCGGCGGCCACAATGGCCGAGGTTGACGCACTGGCGACCCGGCAAGCGGCGCGTTTGGCGGCGCTGGGCTAAGCAAGATCGAACGCCGGGCATCGATCGCCTGAACATTGGGCATTTTGCCAGCGCCCGCGTTGAATTCAGCGCGGACGCTGGACCTGACCGACACGCAGGACCATGATCCTTGCAAACAACAAGGAGCCTTCGCCCGTGTCCGACGCCTTTTTCCAACCCGTATCGGGGATGGACCTGCCCCGTTTCGCCGGTGTCCCTACCTTTATGCGGCTGCCGCATGTGTCGCTGGACGATCCTCGTCTGGCAGAGGTCCAGATCGGGCTGATCGGGGCCCCTTGGGACGGCGGCACGACCAACCGGCCCGGACCCCGGCATGGCCCCCGCCAGCTGCGCGACCTGTCCACCATGATCCGGGCGCAAAACGGCGCGACCGGTGTCCGCCCGTTTGAGACGGTGAACTGTGCCGATCTTGGCGATGTGGCCCCGAACCCCGCGGACCTGATGGACAGCCTTGACCGGATGCACCGCTTTTACGCCCGGGTCAAAGAGGCCGGGATCCGGCCCCTGACGGCCGGGGGGGATCACCTCTGCTCGCTTCCCATTCTGCGGGGCATCGCGTCGGACGGGCCGCTCGGCATGGTGCATTTCGACAGCCATACGGACCTGTTCGACAGCTACTTTGGCGGCACCAAATTCACCCACGGCACCCCGTTTCGCCGGGCCGTGGAAGAAGGGCTGCTGGACCCAAAAAAGGTCGTCCAGATCGGCATCCGGGGCACGGCCTATGACAATGACGACCTCGATTTTGCCGCCGCCACCGGCATCCGCATCATCCGGATTGAAGAATTCTTTGCCCGCGGCATCCCCGATGTCATGGCCGAAGCGCGCGAGATCGTCGGCACAGGTCCGACCTATCTGTCCTATGATATCGACTTTATCGACCCCGCCTTTGCCCCCGGTACCGGCACGCCCGAAGTGGGTGGGCCGAATTCGTTTCAGGCCCTGCAAGTGGTGCGAGAGCTGGGCGGTCTGAACATCGTGGGCGCCGATATGGTCGAGGTGTCGCCCCCCTTCGATGCCTCAGGCGGTACGGCATTTCTGGGCGTGTCGGTGATGTTCGAGATCCTGTGCATCATGGCGGCGCAAGCGGCCTAGGAGGCACCTTTCGCGGCGATGATCTCAAGATAGGAAAACTCCGCCCTCGCCTTTGCCACGTCGGTGGCGAGGATGCGGGCGGTGATCAGCTCTGTCCCGCCCCCGGCGTTTGCCAATACCGCCCCATCCGGCCCCGCGATGACACTTTCGCCGGGGTAGCTATGGGCGGCATCGGCACCGATGCGGTTGGCGTACCCCACGAACACCTGGTTCTCTAGCGCACGGGCCGGGACCAGCAGACGCGGCACGGCATAGGCCGGCGCCATCAACGACGTGGGCACAACGACAAGGTCGACATCAAGGGCGGCGGTTGCCCGCATCACTTCGGGAAATTCGATGTCAAAGCAGATCAGCACCCCGATCCGCATCCCCCGCCAGTCAAAGGCATGGGGGTGCTGTCCGGGTGTGAACGTCGCCTCCTCCCACGTCCCGTAAAGCATCTGTTTGGCATAAGGGGCCTGCACCCCGTTTTCGGGGGTGACGATCAGCGCCACGTTTTGCACGCCCATTGGCCCCGGAAGGTAGGACCCGACGACAAATGCCATGTCAAGTTGCGCTGCGATGGCGGCCAATTGGCCAAGGGCGGGTTCTACCTCACCCGCAATCTGTGCCACATCGGCATCCGTAAAGTATCCGGTCAGAAAACACTCAGGGAACACCAGCAGATCGACGCCCTGCGCCTTGGCCTGCGCGGCGGCCTTGGCCACCTCGGCGAGGTTGGCGGTCACGTCGCCGGGCGTGCCCGAGGATTGCCAGAGGCCAAGGGTCAGTGCGCCGGTGCGGCCCGTCATGCGGCGCGCAGAGGGAAATGGGCGGGGTCGTAGCCCAGATCAGCCATCCAACCGGTGAGCCTTTGGGTCAGATCGGCAAGGCGGACGGGGTCATGTTCACCCTCCTGTAACCAGAGGTAGGCGACACCCCTGCCCCGATCCTGCGCCGTCGGTTTGATGTAGGCGCAGCCCAGATAGCCGCCCGCAGGGTCGCGGATGACCCAGGCATAGGCGATATCCTCGTCAAACTCTTGCGCGTGGCGGGCCAGATCGGCGTGGTTCTGGTCCCAGGTGATGCCTATGGGCCAGTCGTCGCCCATCAGTCCGGTCAGACGCTCTTGTGAAGCGATGACGGCGGCAAAGTCCTCTTCGGCGCAGTCCGGGGTCAGGACGCTCAGGTGAAACGGGCCAAGGACGGCGGTCCGGGGCGGGGTCTTGGGATGGGACACGCGCGGCTCCAGTAACGGGGTCAGGTTGGGATAACGTCGATTATGACGGAGTCTGGCGCGCCTCCCGGTGGAAGGGCGATTCTTCGGGCACCTCGTAGTCAGGGACAAGGATACCCTTTTCGCGGGCATCCGCCATATAACGGAACGCATTGACCGACATCCGCATCAGGTGGTCGCCCGCCTTCATCGCGGGATAGCGGGCAATGGCCTCGGGCGTGCGGAACTTTTCCAACGGCTCGACCACGGCGTGATAATCAAGGCCAAAAAACAGGGGTATCGAATACCGCTCGCGCCCGATGTTCAGAACGCGGTGCTGGGTTGATTTGAACTGCCCGCCGGACCACGTCTCAAAGATGTCGCCGATGTTGACGATGAAGGCCCCCGGAATGGGCGGCGCCTCGATCCAGTCATCGTCGGCGTTCATCACTTGCAGGCCGGGAGTGCCCTGCAAAAGGATCGTGAAGCACTCAAAATCCGAATGCGCCGTGATGCCCGTCATCTCCTTGGTCGAGGGCATGTCGTTTTCGATGTAGCGCAGAAGGCGCATCTGCGAGGTCGGCGCGGTGATGTGCTGCAACAACTCGGCCGGGTCCACGTCCAGTTCGAGTGCCAGCGTGTCGAGAAGCTTCAGGCCAAGGTTGAACACCGCGTCATAGAAACCCGAAACCGTATCCTTCCATCCGGGCAGATCGGGCCAGACGTTGGGTCCGGTCATGCGCCATTCGGCCAGGTAGTCAGGGTGATCTGCCGGGGCCTCGAACGACAGGTCGAACGCCTCGTTGAAGTTCATCGACTTGGGGAATTTGCTGCCGTTCTCTTCGAACGGGACATAGCCACGGTGGTTGGTGGTAAAGCCGGACCAATAGCGCATCTTGTAGCTGCGCGGCATCTCGTGGAACTGTTTGGAGGCGGCAAAGACGGCATCCATCTGCGCCTGCCCGATGCCATGACCGACAATGTAGAAAAAGCCAGAGGTGCGCGCGGCCTCACCCAATGCGCGGGCAACGGCAAGCCGGTCGGCAGGATCGCCGGTTGCCAGCCCCGACAGATCGATCACTGGAAGCGTCGCATCATCCACGGTCAAAGCCTTCAGGTCCGTGTCCGTCGTGTCCATCGTGTCCGTCATATCCAATCCTCACCTCGCTATCTGGCCTGACCGTTCCGGCTACAGACCCCCGGCGCCAATGATTCGAGCAGCTTCTGCGCCCGGTCTTTTGCTGCAACTGCGAAGAATTGTGCATCCAGAATGCAGTTGCACAAAATTCAAGCGATTCATCTCAAGCGACCGATCCAGCACCAGCTGCTGCGTGGACAAGAGGGCCGCAGGGCCCGCGCTAATGGGGACAACCTCAGCGCAGCAGATGCGCGAGGACCCCCGGGGGGCCGCTCAACCGCGCCGACCGGATTGGATCTGAAACGGGAGAAGACCGAATGGCACTTACCAACCGCACCGTTACCCGGCGCTCTGTCCTTAAGGGCAGCGCCGGCGTCGCTGGCCTTGCTGCATCCTCAAGCCTTCTGGGCACGCCGCTTCTGGCGCAGGAACGGACCCTCAAGATTGGCTCTTATGGCGGATACTTCGAGGACAGCTTCAAAAGCTTTATCTACCCCGGCTTTACCGAGGCAACGGGTATCACCATCGAAAGCGTGACCCAGCCGAACTCGGCCGACTGGCTGGTGACCATGCAGCAGGCCGCAAGTGCCGGCACCGTCCCCGCCGACCTGTCGCTTTATGCCCGCGAGACGATGATCAAGGCGTCCCGCATTGGCGGCCTTCTGGCCCCCCTGGACCTGAGCGGCGCGGGCAATACCGCCAACCTCGACCCCTACTTCCTGTTCACCGACACGACAGGCATCCTGGGCGTCGGTGCCATGTCCTGGTTCACGTCGATGGTCGTAAACCCTGATGTCGTCGAAGTGCCCGACACCTGGGCCGCCTTCTGGGACACCGAGATTTATGAACAATCCCTTGGCCTGTCGGTCCTGTTCAACTCAAACCTGCTGGACATCATTGCCGCGACCTTCTTTGACGGCCCGTCGACCTTTGACACCAACGAAGGCGTCGAGGCGATGATCGCCAAGGCGGCCGAGCTGAAGCCGAACGTGGCCCTGTGGTGGTCTGCCGAAAGCCAGATGGAACAGGCGATGAAGAACACTGACGTCATCGGCGGCATGTACTTCCACGACGTGGCAGGCCTTATGGCTGCGGACGGCTTCCCCATTGCGTCCGTCTTCCCCAAGGAGGGCAACCCGATCGGCTACGGCTCATGGTGTTTGTCGGCGCAGTCCGAAAAGTCGGCTGAAGCGTTGGAATTCATCAACTATTCCTCTGACGCAGCCACCCAGGCCGCCATGTCGCTCAACATCGGGACAGCACCCCTCGTCTCGCAAGAGTTGGCGGGCCTTTCGGACGAGGTCTTTGCCAGCGTTTCTGGCAGCCCCGTCATCCAGCCCAACTACGAGGCCTACCTGGATAACGAGACCTTCATCAAGGAAACCTGGGAAAAGATGCTGGCGGAAGGATAAGGGCCATGTCTGATCTGGTTCTCAAGGATATCCGCAAGGATTTCGGCTCTGCCCGAGCTGTGGACCGGATCAACCTGACTTTCCGACACGGAGAACTGACGGCCCTTCTGGGGCCGTCAGGCTGCGGCAAGACCACGCTTTTGCGCATGATCGCGGGGCTGGAAGAGCCGACACGGGGCCAACTTTTGTTGGGTGACACCGACATCACCGCCCAACCCGCGCACAAACGCAAATTCGGCATGGTTTTCCAGAACTTTGCCCTGTTTCCTCATATGCGCGTCATCGACAACGTAGCCTATTCGCTGGCGATCGAGGGGATGGCAAAGGACGCCCGCCACAAGCGGGCCCTTGAACTGCTGGACCTTGTGCAACTGGCTGATTTTGGCCAGCGCCGCATCGGTGAGCTGTCGGGCGGTCAACGCCAGCGGGTCGCCATTGCCCGCGCCCTGGCACAGGAACCGCAGGTGTTTCTGCTGGACGAGCCGATGTCCGCCCTTGACGCAAAACTGCGCGAAGAGATGCAGGTCGAGCTTCGGATGCTGCAACAGCGCCTCAAGATCACCACCATCGTCGTCACCCATGACCAGCGCGAGGCGATGACCATGGCCGATACGATCATCGTGATGTCAAACGGACGCGCAGAACAGATCGGGCCGCCGCAGGACATTTACCACCGCCCGGCCAATGCCTTTGTCGCCGATTTCATCGGGCGGACCAACTTCGTGGACGGAACCGTCCATTCGGGTTCCCTGAGGATCGGGGATCAGGTCTTTGAAACCAACTCTACCCCCAATTTCGCCGATGGCAGCGCTGTGCGCGTCGCAATCCGCCCCGAAATGCCCAGCCTTGATAACACGATGCCCCTGAGCAATCGGCTGACGGCCAGGATCACCTTTGTGCGCAACGTCGGTTCCACCCGGGATATCCATCTCGACACGCCCGCTGGCCCGATGATCGTGGAATATGCCATCGGCGAGAATGCCCGCGATTTTGCGGTAGGTGATCAGCTGGATGTACACCTGCCCCCCTCGGCCCTGCACATCTTTCCCGCGGCATCGACGGACCGCGCTGCATGAGCAGCGAAAGCATAGACATTGGCCTGCCCAAGGCGACAGAACCCGCCTCCCTTGCCCCGATACTGGGCAAGGTGGCGCGGGTCGTGTTCCGCGTGCTCGTCGTCTGTTTCTGCCTGACACCGTTTCTATTGGTCATCGCGATCTCTCTGGGTGAGAAAATCGAAGGTGCAGCATGGGTTTGGGGCTTTGAGTTCACGCACTACGAAAGGTTTTTCGCAGGCGCGGACTGGCCCAACAGCTACTCGGGGATCTACCTGCAAAAGCTGTGGTACTCACTCTACTACGCGCTGATCGCTGCCCCTATCGCGGTCGTGACCGCCTTTCCCTTTACCTATTTCCTGACCCGGCTGACCCGGCGGGCGCAGACCGTCTGGCTGATCTTTCTGTTGTCGAGCCTGTCGTTGTCCGAGGTGTTCATCGTCATGGGTTGGGACGTGCTGCTGTCCAACCGGTCGGGCCTGCCTATGGTTCTGCGTGAATTGGGCATAACAGACTGGATGAAGGCGACAGGCTGGTTCGATGTGGCGCGGGAATGGGGGCTGGCCTCGCCCCGGGACCTGAAGTTCAAAACCTCGTTGTTCGCCACTGTCCTGACGATGTCCTACCTTGTCTGGCCCTATGCGGTGATCCTGCTGTACCCGGCGCTGTCCCGGCTTGATAACTCGACCGTTGAGGCCGCGCGGACGATGGGCGCAGGGCCATGGGCCGTCATGAGGACGGTCATCCTGCCGACGGTCCGCATCCCGCTTATCGGGACAACACTTTTGTTGTTCGTGTTTCTGCTGGGCGTCTATGTCAGCGTGACCGTCTTTGCCGATCCGTCGCAGCACACTTTGGCGGTGTCGATCTATGGATCCGTCCGGGGCAGCACCCTGAACGCGCCCTTCGGGGCCGCGCAATCCGTGATCCTGTTGATCACCGCGGGGCTGTTCCTTGTCCTGAGCCAGATCCTTGTCAGCTATGCGGAGAAGCGGCGATGACCCGCCTGCATTGGAGCGCGATGATCTTTATGGGCCTTGCAGCGATTGTGCTGGCGATGCCTATCGTCGTGGTCTCGGCCGCTGCGCTGAATGGCGGGCGGACCATGCTGTTCCCGCCCGAGGACCCGACGCTTGCGCGGTTTGTCGAATTCTTCGTGTCCGAGCCTGTCTGGCGGACCGCCCTTTATAACTCGACCGTCATTGCCCTTGGCAGTGCCGCCATCGCGGTGCTGGCCGCCTGGCCGATGGCCTATTGGATCTGGAAGCGGTCCGACACAGGCTCCAAGGCGCTGGCGGGATTGGCGGCGATGCCCTTTGCCTTGCCACCCATCGTGTTCGGGGTGGGTCTTGGTTTCATGTGGGCCTTTACCGGCGGGCTGGGAACGATCTGGGCCGCGATCCTGAGCCATGCCGCCCTGTTCGTCGCCCTGCCGCTTGTGACCATATCGATCGGGCTGCAGTCGGTGGACCGGGCGCATCTGGACGCGGCGGCGACCATGGGGGCCACCGAAGGCGTCACCTTCCGCACCATCGTCCTGCCCCAGACCCTGCCCTATACGGCGTCGGGCTTCTTCTTTGCGATGGTGCTGAGTTTCAACGAATTCATCGTCATGTTCTTTGTCTCATCCTCGGCGTTTTCGACCGTGACGCTGCAGATCTTCAATTCCCTGCGCAACGGGTTCACCCCAACGATGGCGGTGGCCGCGATCACCTTTATCACCGTGTCCGTGGTGGCGTTTTCGCTTGTCGCCCGGTTTGGCGACCTGCCGCGCCTGATGGGCGCTGATCAGACCCGCGACTAGACATTCCCAAGGAGGCCGATTTGCCCCGTCAACCCACCCTCAACGGCCCCCATGACAGCGGGGTCCCTCAGATGCAGGGGTTTTTCGACGCTATGGTCGGTGGCCATGCCGTCGTCGATGGCATTCACAAGACTTGGCAGGCCGCATGATCGACGCAAAGGCGCTGGAGGGGCATTGGCGGCGCAACTGGATCAAGGCCCCCGGGTTCTTTGACGACACGACGCGGGTCGACTGGCTTCAGGCCCCCGATGGCTATGTCGACATGCGTATTCCCTCCGACCTACCCGATCTGACCGGGGTGCAGGCGCTGGCACAGCTGGACACCCCAACCCTTGCCAGCCTGATGCGGTCCGAAGGCTTTGCCGGAACGATCAAGGTCGTCGATGCCGTTTGCACATGGGACCGGGCGATCAACTGGCACGGAACACCCCTGGGCGCAGACGTCGGCGCGATGGACTGGGACGCGGCCGGTCACCTGATCGAAACCGGCGTCTATGCCGACTATGCCGAGGAATGGGCAGGCATGAAAACCGCCCCCCTGCGTTATCGGCGGCTGGTCAGCGGGGACCTACAGATGCATGTCTGCTGGTCCGCCAGCGGTTTCCTGTTCGGCATCGGCAACCCGAACGCACCTGCGACCGCCCCCCTCATCGCCGCGCTACAAGCCGGGCAAAGGCCGGTGGCGCAGCTTGAGGAGCATTTCCTGGGCCTCTTTGCCATGGGCGAATGGGAGGGTGCCACGGGCATCATCCGCTTGGCCACTTCGCCCACGATGGTGGGGCAGGACTTTCCCGGCCCCGACAGTCTGGCCAAAGGGGTGTTCAGCACGGTGCGGTCCGATTTTCACGGCACCCCCCTGACCGAGGATTGGTCGGACTAAAGTCCCCAGATCGACAGGTAGTGGTTGCAGATCTCGGTCAGTCGCGCCTTGCCAAAGGCCGGGTCATGCCCACCGTGGACCCGCGTCACAGGCAGGCTTAGCACCCTGCGCAGGGTAGCGGCATAGTCCGGCACGCTCATGGACGGGGCCTGATAGATCAACGGACCGTCATAGACTGCATCGGCGCCGAAGAGTGTCCCGCTTTCATGATCGAAAAGACCCACCTGACCAATGGAATGGCCCGGCAAATGCAGCACCTCTGCCTGCCAGTCGCCCAGATCGATGATGTCGCCATCCCGGACAAGTTCTGTCGCCGGCGCCCCCTTCAGACGATAGCCGTCGAGGTCATAGCCCGGAAAGGGGATCGCATCGACAAGGGCGGGCCAGAGGACCGGGTAGCCCGCATCTTTGAACATCGCGATGGCGGTGGCGGACAAATCGGCGCTGCGCAGGCTATAGGGCGCGGGATCGGCCTGTTCCTCGGCCTCCAGCGGATGTACAAGCCGTTCGGCAAACTCATGCGCCGCACCGATGTGGTCGACATGGGTATGGGTCGACAACAGCACCAGCGGCTTGTCCGGCGACTGGCGGAGGCTGTCGACATAGGGCCTGAGGGGCGCAATCCCCATACCGCTGTCGATCAGCAGGTCCCTTTCGGACCCTTCGACAAGGTGCATGTTCGCCGAAAAGATCGGGTGGACCCTTGGTTCGGTGATGACCGTGATCCGGTCGTCCAGCCGTTCGGACATGTACCATGGGTTCGCTACGGGAAAATCGTCGGAGGCATGGGTCAATTGACAGTTCCAATTGGTCAGGGAGGCTAAAGAACCATGGCAGGCCGGGCCCTGTCCGAAAAGGCTTTAGCCGCCATTTCGCCCATGTTTGCTGGCCTTTCAGGGCCAAGGGGCTGCCCGTTGCCTAAAATTCCCGCTCTGCGATCTGCACCCCTTCGGTGATGGCGGCAGAAGGGTAGAGGATGACCCGATCTCCCGGCGCCAGCCCGGACAGGATCTGTGCGGTCTGCCCGTTGTTGGGGCCAAGGGTAACGGGTTGCGTGGCCGCCGCCCCGTCCCGGTCGACAAAGACCGCCCACCCCTCACCTTCCCGAAACAAGGCGCTCGCGGGGACCTGCACTGCGCCCGCCTCTTCCCAGACCACGATCCGCGCCTCGACCCGGTAGCCGTGGCCTAGCCCCAACCGCTCTGCCGCGGGGCTGGTCAAGGCGACGGTGACGGGGACCCGCTGTTCCTCAACCCCGAGGGCCGAGACTTTGGTGATGGCAAAAGGATCGATCCGGGCGACGACGCCTGAAAGGGCGATTTCCCCGCCCCAGTCGTCGATGATGACCGCGTCGCCCAGACCGACCCGGACAGCGTCCGAGGACATCAGGTCCACCACCACTTCAAGGTCATTGGCCACATCCCCGATCTCCATCACCGGGGTCCCGGCCGGCAGGGTGGTTTCGCTTTGCTGAAGGATCCGCAGGATGCGGCCGTCGGCGGGTGCGTAAAGCGGGATGTCAGCCATAGCCTCTGCCCCGACGGCGTCGGCCAGCCGGGGGTCTTCGAACCCCAGAAGCTGGGACTGGGCATTGGCCAGATCAGCCTCGCGCATGGCAATGGCGGCGGCGGCGGTGTCGACGGTGGTGATGGCAATCCGGTAGTTGCCTTCGGCCCGGTCAAGGGCTGCCTCGCTGACCAGATCGCTGGCGGCAAGCTGGCGGGTGCGGACGAGTTCGCTTTCGGCCACGTCACGGGTGGCGATGGCAGCATTGAGGTCGGCCTGCGTCATACGCACCGCCGCCTCTGCCGCCGTCACCGCCGCCCGCGCCTGTTCGCGGGTGCGGATATCGAGGGCTGCAGGGTTGGTGGGCAGCATATGGGCCACCACCGTCTCGCCCCGCACAACCGTGTCACCCGGGGACACCTCGACCCGCTGCAAACGGCCCGCGACGGGGGTAGAGACCATGTAGGGCTCGCTCACTTGCGTCCGGCCCTCTTCGTCGATGGTCAGCATCATCGGGCCTTGTGTCACCGTACCCAGATCCACCAGAACCGGGCGCGGCCAGAAGGCGGCGGCAAGGGCCGCCGCGATCAGCAGCACGGCCGCCCCGATCAGCACCCAACGCGATCTTGATCTGCGCTTTGTCATCCCATCATTCCCGTCGTTTCAACGCCTCAACAAGGTCAGAGCGGTTCAGGTCCCGCACCACCAGAAGCCCCGACACAAAGGCGGCCCCCAAAACCACAAGCATCGCCGATCCATAGCTTACCGGATCAAAGAGGGCCGGTATTTGATACAGCTCAGTCGAAAAGCCCGCCGCGATGCCAAAGGACAGGTAATAGCCCAGCACTCCGCCCAAAGGCAGGGCGACGAACACTACCACCGCGAGCTCCCCCAAAAGGACAAAGGCGGCCTCGCCGCTGGTAAAGCCGATCACCCGCAGGCTGGCCAGATCACGCTCGCGCTCGGCAAAGGCGATGCGGGCGGCGTTGTAGACGATGCCGAAGGTGATGATGAAGGCCATCGCCCCCATGACATAGCGGACCGACCCTGCCCCGGTGTCCATGATCTCGACAAAGGCGTCACGGGCCTGCGCCTTGACGCTGACCCCGACGACGGTCGGCATGTCCCGAAGGTCGCGATAAAGCGCGTCAGCGCGGGCGGGGTCCAGCGTGAGCGCAGCGCTTGTCACCCGCCCCGGTTCGCCCAACAGCGCATTAAGGGCGGCCAGGTCCATGTAGGCCGGTGATCCAAGCAGGGTCTGGGCGATACCTGCCACCGGCACCTCAAGGATCGGTTGCCGCCCTTCGCGCAGGTCGATGCGGACCAGATCACCGGGCCGCAGGTCAAGCGTCTGGGCGATATAGACCGACAGGACGATGCCCCGATCGGGCAAGGGGATTGGCACCATATCCGCGTCAAGCGCCCAGTTAAGCTGAGGGTCGGGCGGCAGGCCAGTCAGCACGCCGCGATAGCTGTTGCGCCCATTCCCGAACACCACAGGCACATGGCGCATCCCTTCGACATGGGTGACACCCGGCAGACGGCCAAGCTCGAACAGGGTCTTGTCGCTGACCGGGTGGGTAAAGCTGACTGTCGCGTCGCTGCGATCCACGACCGAGAAGGTCAGGTCGATGGTCCGGTCAAAGCCCGCGTAGATCGTGATCATGGAGACCGACAGGGCCATGCCGGTCGCGATCCCGATCATCGCGCCCGCCATCCGTGCGGGCTGGCGCAGGATGCGGCGCAGAACCATCCGGCTGGGCTGGTCCAGACGACGGGCAAGGGCGCGGCCCATTTGTCCGGCTCGGACGTAGTTGGCCGGCGCAGGCGGGCGCATCGCTGCTGCCGGATCAAGGGCAAAGACCCGGCGCAACACGAACAGTCCCCCGGCCGAGGCGGCAAGGATACTGGCCGAAACGCCGATGACGAAGGAGGCAGGGTCAAGCTGGAACACGAGGAAGGGGAACTTGAAATAGATCAGGTACATCCCGATCATCATGCGCCCCGCAACAATGCCCGCCAGACAGCCCGCCAGCGCGCCGCCCGCAGCAATGGCGAGGATCATCTTGAAGTAGTGCGTTCCCACTTCGGCGTTTGTATAGCCAAAGGCCTTCATCAACCCGATCTCTTCGCGTTCGGACTGCACCATCCGGCTCATCACGATGTACAAAAGGAAGGACGCCACGGCGAGGAAGATGGGCGGCACGCCCTTTGCCGCGGCCTCCAGCCCCGAGATTTCTTCTGACACAAATCGGTTGGATTGCTGATCCTCGCGCCCGTAGGCACCCCGCCCGCCAAAGCGGTCCAGAAGGTCATCGACCGCCGTGATCACTGCATCCTGCCGCGCATCGCGGGTCAGACCGATCAGAAGGTCGTGGAAGGCCCCGTCCAGATCGTAGGTGGCGGCAAGGCTGGACCGGCTCATCCAGATGACCCCGAAACGGGCGTCGTCTGGCACCAGCTCGCCGGGGGCGGTGGTGTAAAGAAACTCGGGGCTTTGGGCGAGGCCGATGATGCGAAAGGTCCGGCGTGATCCATTCATCGTGGCCCGCAGGGTGTCGCCGGGGGACAGGTCATGGGCCTTGGCAAAGCTTTCCAGCACGATCACGTCGTCCGACCGGCTGCCGTCCAGCATCCGCCCGTGAGTCAGGTAGATGTCGTTCAGGGCAGGCCGCCCCCTTTCAGGCAAGGACACCGCCTGCGCCTGTATACCAAGCGCCTCGCCCGGCACCTCGATCAGGGCCCGGCCGACAATCCGGCTTTCCGCCGCCGCGACACCGGGCAGAAGGGCAATCCGGTCGGCCATCCGGTCAGGCGCGCGGGCGACCGAGGCAAAGACATCGGCCAGTCGGTAGCGGTCGTAATAAGCGGCCCGCGTTTCGGTCAGCGATACGGTGAGGCCGGTCATCATGACCATCAGCATTACCCCCACCCCGATCACCGCGCCGATGGCCATACCCTGCCCCTTCATCCGCCACAGATCGCGGACCAGCTTGTGATCCAGCGGGCTCACCACGCGATCTCTTCTGGGTTCAGCTTGGTCGCGTTCAGGACGACCTCGCGGATGGCACCGTCGGCAAAGTGGATGACCCGGTCGGCCATTTTGGCGGTATGGGCGGCATGGGTCACCATCAGGATGGTCGATCCAAGCTGGTCGTTGACATCCTGCAGGACCTTCAGAACCGTGCGCCCCGTCTGGCTGTCCAACGCGCCGGTCGGCTCATCGCAGAACAGAACCTCCGGCTGTTTGGCGATGGCGCGGGCAATCGCGACGCGTTGCTGTTCGCCCCCTGATAGTTGGGCCGGAAAGTGATCGGCCCGGTCGGCCAGCCCGACCAATGCCAAGGCATCACCTGCATCAAGCGGGGCCTGCGCAATCTCGGTCACCAGTTCCACATTTTCGCGGGCAGTCAGGCTGGGCATGAGGTTGTAGAACTGAAACACAAAGCCCACGTGATCCCGCCGAAAGCGGGTCAACTGCCGGTCGGTCATTTCGGACAGGTTGGTGTCATGAAACAGCGCCGTCCCGTCGGTCGCCCGGTCAAGGCCGCCCAGAATGTTCAGCAGAGTGGACTTGCCAGACCCGGAAGGCCCCAAAAGGACGACGACCTCGCCTTTGGGAATTTCCAGATCGACACCGCGCAGGGCGTGGACTGCCGTATGCCCTTCTCCGTAGACCTTGGTCAGGCCTCGGGTGGTGAAGGCGGGGGATGTCATTTGGACGTGACCATCGGCAAAGTCCCTTCAGGAGTCGGTCCTGTTGTGCCCTCTTGGTAGCAGCAAGGCGCTGCGATCCCAAGGATTTGCGAAGCGGGCGGGGCCGAGGGTCCGGGGGCCGCGTCCGACGATGTGCCGTTGCAACGGGCCCCTAGCCGATAAACGAGCCCTGTCAGATTTGCACGACCATAAGACAAAAGCCGTGCTAGGCATCGGCCACACTGATTCAGATAAGTCCCGCAAATTGACCATCCCGCTGCCCCTGCCCAACCCCCCTGCCTTCTTTCAGCCAGACCAGATGCCCCGTCCCCATGCTGGAGGCTTGCCATGATTGACGGGGCAACCGATCTGGACCTGTTTTCATGGGCGGTCATCTTTACCGCCCTTGCCCTTGGCGGTCTTTTGAAAGGCGCGACCGGGGCGGGGTCACCTGTGGTTGCCGTCCCTGTCATGGCGGTTTTTATCGATGTGCGGCTGGCGGTGATCCTGATGGCGGCCCCCAACCTTGTCACCAACAGCTGGCAGATCGTGCAGTACCGACATGCGCGGCTGCCCGATCGCTTCTCGCTCAAGTTCGGACTGGCCGGAGCCTTTGGGGCGATCGTCGGGACGGCGATCCTCGCCTCTGTCCCGCAGGATGCCCTGTCGATCCTCGTGGCGGTTTCTGTGGTCTGCTACATTCTGCTGCGATTGGTGCGGCCGGGTTTTCGGCTGCCCATGCCGCTTGCCCATAAGCTGGTCTGGCCGCTGGGGGCCATATCGGGCGTATTGCAAGGGGCGGCCGGCATTTCGGCCCCTGTCTCGGTCAGTTTCCTTAATGCGCTGGGGATCCCGCGCGACGCCTTTATCGTCACCGTCTCGTCGTTCTTTTGGGCGATGGCGATTGTGCAGATCCCGACGCTGTTCTTCGTGGGCCTCTTGACCTGGGACCGGATGGCGATCAGTGCCGTCGCCCTGATCCCGCTGTTGCTGTTCATGCCAGTCGGCAACTGGATCGCGGCACGGCTGTCGGCCAAGGCCTTTGACACCGTGGTGCTGGCGCTGCTGGCAGCGCTTGCCGCGCGCCTGATCTACGCCTCCCTGACCTGAAGACCCCATTGCCAAGCGACGCAAACCGTGCCGCGAGGCAGATTTCCAGTTGTGCAATCGTTCGCAAAGCTGTCAAATGCCGTAACTCACACTCACAGCTTCAAGGTTGACCACAAGATGACCGACACGACCGGGACCCACCAGATCATCGCGATCGAAGAACACTTCATGGACCGAGATCTGGCCAAGCATTTCGGCCATGCCGCCGCCGATCCGGCCTCGCCCATCGGGGAACGGCTTTATGATTTCCTAGACATCCGCATCCGCGAGATGGACGCAGCCGGGGTCGATATGCAGGTCCTGTCGCACCAATCCCCCGGCACCCAGCGGCTGGGTGCGGATGTGGCGGTGCAGGAATGCCAGGCGGTCAACAACGTGCTGGCCGCAGCCATCGCCGCGGCCCCCGACAGGTTCAGCGGCTTTGCCATGATCCCCACGGTCGATCCCGCCGCCGCCGCCGATGAGATGACCCGCGCCGTCGAAGAGCTTGGCCTGAAAGGCGCGATGATCCACGGCCTCAGCCATGGGCGCTTTGTGGACGAGCCTGAGTTCTGGCCGATCTTCGCCCGGGCCGAGGCGTTGGGCGTGCCCGTCTACCTGCACCCCGCCCTGCCCGACAAGACGGTGATCGAGCGCTACTACGGTGCCTACGCCAAAAGCCATCCGGGCCTTTTGCGTGCCGGTTGGGGCTTTGGCGTCGAAACCGGGACACAGGCTGTCCGCCTTGTCCTGAGCGGGCTGTTCGACAAGCACCCCGACGTCAAGCTGATCCTGGGCCACCTTGGCGAAAGCATACCCTTCCTGATGGAACGCATCGACGAGACGTTTTCGCGCAAAGAGAACGAGGCCGTCGCCTTCCGCGAGACGTTCCTGCGGAACTTCGTTGTGACAACAAGCGGCTTTTTCTCGGACTCCGCCCTGAAATGCTGCATCGAAGAATTGGGGGTTGAGCGCATCCTGTTCGCCATCGACTGGCCCTATGTCAAAAACGAGGACGGCGTGAACTGGCTGTCCAAGTTCGACATGGACCCGGCTGACAAGGACAAGATCTTTTCGGGCAACGCCAAGGCGCTTCTCGGCCTATAGACTTTCTGGTGCGACCGCCCCGCCATTGGCTCTGCCAGCACATGCTGGCATGATCCGGGCAAACAGCGGGGGCGGGCGTGATGCAGTCAGAGGCGATACGGAACACGGAAACGGACGTTCTGGTGGTGGGCGGCGGCACCGCCGGGTTCGGTGCGGCCGTCGCGGCCGGCAGGCTGGGTCTGTCCGTCTGCCTGATCGAGGCCAGCAGCAAGGTCGGCGGTGTTATGGCCTTTTGCCCCGGAATGCCCTGGGGCGCCGCCTACCCCGCTGACGCCATCATCGGTGGCCTGATGGCCGAACTGACCGACAGGCTGGCCGCAATGACGCCGCCCGCTGCGGAAAAGCGGCCCTGCACGCTGGCCAACTTTGGCCCCGAGATCCACTACGACCCCGAGGTGGCGACCCTGACCATGTTCGAGATGCTCGAAGAGGCCGGGGTCGATGTCCGCCTCAACACTACCGCCATCGAACCGGAGATGGTCGGCGACCGTATTGCCCGCGTCACCTGCTATGACCGGCATGGACCGCATGTTGTGACACCTCGGATCGTCATCGACTGTTCGGGGGATGGCGATATCTCGGCCAAGGCGGGGGTTCCCTATACGCTGGGCGATGGCAAAGGGAACATGATGGGCGTCACCCTGTCGTTCCACATGATCGGCGCCGATTGCGACCGGGTCTTTGCCGACCCCGATCCCTATTTCAAGGCCCATGCAGCTAGGGGTATCGCCGAAGGGCGGCTGCACCCCGATCTGGCGCAGCTGTACCTGATGCGCGGCTTTCACCCCGACACGGTTTTTTGCAACTCCGTCGTTCTGCGCGGGGTGGACGGGACGGACCCGCAGGCGATCAGCCGGGCCACACAGGAAGGCCGCCGCCGTTGCCACCAGCTTGCCCGGTTTCTGGTCGACAGCGTTCCGGGGTTCGAGGCGGCCCGCCTGTCCTCGCTCGGGCCAACTGTTGGGGTGCGCGAAACGCGCAAGCTTGATGGCCTTTACAAGGTGACAGGTCAGGACCTTGCCCGGGCGACCAAGTTTGCCGACGGCATCGTGGCCTGTGACAACCCGGTGGACGATGTGATGCGGGCGGATGGGGACATGACCCATGACGCCATCGTGGCCCCCGGAGCCTATTATACCATCCCCTTCCGGGCGCTGGTGCCAGCGCGGATCAGCAACCTGATGTTCGCCGGGCGCATCCTGTCGGCGGACCTTGTTGCCTTTGCCTCGGTCCGGGGGATGCCGCAGTGCATGGCGATGGGTCAGGCGGCAGGAACCGCGGCGGCGCTGGCCTCGCGGGCGGGCCGTGCTGTGCAGGAGGTCGATACCGACGCCCTCGTCCGGTCGCTGCAGGATCAGGGGGTCAACGGGCTTGGGGGACAGCCCCTTGTTCCGCCGCACCAGACGGATGCGCTGGCCTCGACGGCCTGACCCTCGCAGGTTCGATCCGCAAGGCCCTGAGAGCATTCAGAATAACGGCCACGTCGATCACCTCTTGCAAAAGTGCGCCCTGAACCGGCGACAGATAGCCAAGGGCCGCCGCCACCATGCCAACCACCGAAAGACCGATCCCGGCGACGACGCTTTGCAGAGCGATCCGCCGGGCGCTACGGGCGATCTGCAATCCGGGCAACAGCCGGTCGAGGTGATCGACCAGCAGGATCACATCCGCCGCCTCGGCCGAGGCCGCAGCACCGCGTGCCCCCATGGCCACGCCCACATCAGCCGCCGCCAGCGCGGGCGCATCATTGATCCCGTCGCCCACCATCATCACCGCGCCGTCCTTACGCTCTGACAGAACGAGGAGGACCTTCTGATCCGGGCTAAGGTCGGACCGCACCGCATCAAGGCCAAGGCCCGCCGTGACGGTGTTGGCCACCTCTGCCCGGTCGCCGGTCGCCAGAATGATCCGCTCAACCCCTTGGGCCCGCAGGCCTGCCAAAAGGTCGGCTGTCCCTCCGCGCAGGGCATCGGACATGACCAGATGGGCGGCAAAGCGACCATCAACCGCGAGGGCCACGACTACCGACCCGGGCTCTTCGATCGGGGGGCTGGGCTGCGTGCCACCAAGCTTTGCGGCGACATAGGCAGCCCCTCCGACCAGAACCTTGCGTCCCTCAACCAGCCCCGACACGCCTTCGCCGGGGGTTTCAACCACATCTTCAGGGACCGGCAGCGTCAGACCACGGCCCCGGGCCGCCGCGACAATGGCCTGCGCAATCGGATGGCCCGAGGCCTGATCAAGCGTGGCCGCAAGGCGCAGAACCTCCTCTTCGGGGTCCTGACCATGCCGGTCGATCCGCACGATCTGGGGGCGGCCATCGGTCAGCGTTCCGGTCTTGTCCAGGATCAGGGTGCGGATGCGGGCCATCGCCTCAAGCGGTTTGGCCCCTTTGATGAGCACGCCGAAATGCGCGGCCCGGGACAGGCCTGCCACCAACGCCACGGGAACGGCAAGGATCAGAGGGCAAGGGGTGGCCACCACAAGAACCGCCACGGCACGGATCGGGTCGCCACTGCCCCACCATGCCACCCCGGCCAAGGCCACCGTCACGGCCAGAAACCAGAGCGAGTATTGATCGGCCATCCGCGCCATCGGCGCCTTGGACCTTTGCGCCGCTTCGACCAACCGGATGATGCCCGCATAGGTGCTGTCAGCGGCAAGATGGGTGGCCACCAGATCAAAGGCCTCGCCCGCGTTGGTCGACCCGCTCATCACCGCCTCGCCCGCCTGAAGGGTAACGGGAAGCGCCTCGCCCGTCAGGGCCGACTGGTCCAGCATGGCACGGCCCGAGGCGACGGTGCCATCTACGGGCGCCACCTCGCCTTGCCGGATCAACAGGCAGTCCCCAAGGGCAATGTCGTCCAGCGACACATCCTCAAGCCCGCCATCCTTGTGCCGGGTCGCACTGCGCGGCACGCGGGACAGCAGGTCGTGCATCTCGCGGCGGGCGCGGCCCTCGGCAAAGCTTTCAAGGAAGGTCCCGCCGGAATACATCAGCGCCACAACCGCCGCCGCCAACGTCTCATCGAACAAGAGGGCCGCCGACATCGACAGGGCCGCCACGATATCTAGCCCAACCTCGCCTTCGCGCAGGCTTTGAACGATCTCGATCACCAGCCCGATCAGGACCGGTGCGACACCGATCCGCCAGACGGTTCTGGCCAGATCAGGTTGCCCTGTAAAGTGCAGGACAAGCCCCGCCAAAAGCCCGGCCAGCGCCGTTAGCAACAGGACCGAGTTGACACGCTCACGAGAGGGAAAGGTCATTGGGGGACGCTTTGCAAGGGATCAGAATGGGTCGGTGGGGTGCGCCACCTGTCCCAAAAGGCAAGTGGTATTGGGACAGGCGGCACTGATCGTCAAATGAACACCAAACCCTTCTAGCTGAACAGAAATGACCGGCAATTGATCCAGATCAGTTGCCGGCTGTCAGTTTCTGCCAAGATACCCCCATCCCATTTGGCCCCACCCCATTTGGCCCCAGTCCAGCAGCCCCCTCCCGGGGCCCGGCAAGGGCCGCAACCGCACCGCAGGAGCATTGATTTGAGCGTCGGCCCGCACCCAACAGACCAAGGCACCCCGCCGCGTGACCTTGGGTTTTCCGCGCCGCACGCCCTTGGTGCTGGGGTACGGTCATGACCGAAGGCAGCTCCCCGGGCGGGACGATTACGGCTGTGCGAGGGCCGGTCCTTGATCTTGTGGTCGATGGCCCCTTGCCCGCCCTCCTTGAGGCCGTCCGCATCGGCAGCGGCAAATCCGCGATCATAGGCGAGGTGCAAGCCCACCTTGATCCGTCGCATGCCCGCATCATCGCCCTGCAATCCACGCAGGGCATTGCGCGCGGAACGCCGGTCTGGATGACCGGCAGTCCTCTTAGCGTTCCGGTGGGCGATGCGGTGCTTGGCCGCCTGTTGGATCTGATGGGGAACGTCGGCGATGGGGGCGAGGTTGTGGCTGATGAGACCCCGCGCCGCCCTATCCACCGCGACGCGCCAACGCTGGCGTCGCAAAGCCGGAACACAAAGGTGTTCACCACCGGTATCAAGGTCCTCGACCTGCTGGCCCCCCTCGCGCAGGGCGGCAAATCGGCCATGTTCGGCGGGGCGGGTGTCGGCAAGACGGTGCTGGTCACAGAACTGATCCGGGCCATGGTCTCGCGTTATGACGGTATTTCGGTCTTTGCCGGTGTGGGCGAGCGGTCCCGCGAAGGGCATGAGATGCTGCACGAGATGCGCGACAGCGGCGTTCTGGACCGCACAGTGCTGGTGTATGGCCAAATGAACGAACCCCCGGGCGCGCGTTGGCGGGTCCCCCTGTCAGCCCTGACCATCGCCGAGTATTTCAGGGACGAAGAGCAGCGCAACGTTTTGCTTTTGATGGATAACGTCTTTCGCTTTGTTCAGGCGGGGGTCGAGGTTTCGGGCCTTTTGGGGCGGATGCCGTCCCGCGTTGGATATCAACCCACGCTTGAGACCGAGGTGGCCGATCTTCAGGAAAGGATCGCCTCGGTCGGCGGGGCCTCTGTCACCGCGATCGAGGCGGTTTATGTCCCGGCGGATGATTTCACCGACCCCGCCGTGGTTGCCATCAGCGCCCATGTCGACAGCAAGGTGGTCCTGTCACGCGACCTTGCGTCCCAGGGCATTTACCCGGCGGTGGACCCGATCCGCACCACCTCGGTCCTGCTTGACCCGCTTGTCGTGGGTGAGGAACATGTGAGGATCGCAGGACAACTGCTCGAAACTATTGAAAATTACCAAGAGCTGCGCGACGTCATCGCCCTTTTGGGCGTTGAAGAGCTTGGCCACCAGGAACGCCTTTTGGTGGGCCGCGCTCGCCGCCTGCAGCGGTTCCTGACGCAGCCGTTCTTTGTCGCCTCGGCCTTTACCGGGATGGAGGGGCGGTCGGTCCCCGTCGCTGAAACCGTCAAAGGATGCGCTGCCATTCTGGAAGGCGCCTGCGACGACTGGGACGAAAGCTCGCTCTACATGATTGGCAACCTTGAAGAGGCAGAGGCCCGTGAAATGGACCGCCGCGCCAAGGAGGGAACATGACAAACACGATGGAGCTATCTGTTTCCACACCACTTTCTGTCGTTCTGAACGAAGTCAACGTGACCTCGGTCCGGGCCGAAGACGCCAGTGGCGGCTTTGGCATCCTGCCCGGCCACGCCGATCTTCTGACGGTGCTCGATGCCTCGGTCCTGCATTGGCGGCGGGCCGAAGGGGGCTGGCACTACTGCGCCCTGCGCGGCGGTGTCTTACGAGTGATCGACGGCACCCGGATCGAGATTGCCTGCCGCGAGGCGATCCCCGGCGATGACCTGCCCACGCTTGAGGCACGGGTCAGGGAACACCGGGACAGACTGGATGACGAGGCCCGACATGCGCGCGGCGATCAGATGCGCCTGCATGCTCAGGCCATCCGCAGCCTGATGCATGGGGGCGATCACGACCACGCGGCACAGGACCTGGCCGAGGCCTTCCGATGACCGATCCGGACAGAAAACCCGACGAGGACCGTTTGGCCGAGGCCGCCCGCCGCAGCCATGCCCGAGACACCGCGGCAAGGAACGACCCCGAGCCGTCATTGGCCCGCCGCTTTGGTCAGATCGGGGTCCTTGGCTGGATGATCGCGGGGCCGATGCTTTTGGGCGTTCTGGGGGGGCACTGGCTCGACCGGTTGCTGGCGACGGGCATCACGATTGCGGCGGCCCTGACCCTTGTGGGGGCGGGCCTTGGCCTTTGGTTTGCGATGCGATGGATGGGGGATCAATGATGGACCTTGCACCTTATGCCTTGGCCGGCGCGGCCGGTCTGGCCGGGGTCGGGATGGGCTGGCTGCATTTTCGCGGGCTGCGAATGGTGGCCGAGGGGCTCGTGGCTGGTCAGATGCGGGCGGTTCTGTTGCAGGTGGGGCGGCTGGCCTTGCTGGGGCTGTTTCTCTTTGCTTGCGCCCAGCTTGGCCCCCTGCCCCTGATAATGGCCGCGACGGGTGTGCTGGCGGGGCGCGCTGTCGTCCTGCGCCAATCGCGCGAGGCTGCCGGATGACCGATACCCCCTTCACCCTGATCGAGGCCTTTCGGCTTTGGGGCCAGCCGATCAGCTGGACGGTACTGACCACCTGGGGGATCATGCTGTTCCTCGGCCTTGGCTCTGCGTTGATCTCGCGACGGCTGAACGTGCGTCCCGGACGGTTGCAGGTGTTCCTTGAACTGTTCGTCGTCACGATCGAGGATCAGATCACCTCGACCCTGCCCGGTCCGCCTGACAGGTTCCGCGCCCTGATCGGCACACTGTTCCTGTTTATCCTGACGGCCAACTGGTGCTCTTTGATCCCCGGGATCGACCCTCCCACCGCCCATCTTGAGACGGACGCAGCCCTGGCGGGGATCGTCTTTGTGGCCACCATCGGCTTTGGCATCCGGTCGCAAGGTCTGGGGGGGTACCTTCGGGCCTTTGCCCGGCCCAACTGGGCCATGATCCCGCTGAACCTGATCGAGCAGGTGACACGCATCCTGTCCCTCATGGTGCGCCTGTTCGGCAATGTGATGAGCGGGGTCTTTGTCGTCGGGATCGTGCTGTCGCTGGCCGGTCTGCTGGTGCCCATCCCTCTCATGGCGCTCGACCTGCTGACCGGTGCGGTCCAGGCCTACATCTTTGCCATCCTCGCCCTCGTCTTCATCGCCTCTGCGGTGGAGGGCGCCCATTCAGAAAGGACCCCATCCGCATGAGCTATATCGAGATTGTCAGCATCTTTTGCGCCGCCTTTGCCGTGGCCTTCGGTGCCATCGGGCCTGCCTTGGCAGAGGGCCGCGCGGTGGCCGCCGCGATGGAGGCCATCGCCCGCCAGCCCGAGGCGGCAGGCACCATTTCGCGGACCCTCTTCGTAGGTCTTGCGATGATCGAGACGACGGCGATCTACTGCCTCGTCATCGCCCTCCTGCTGCTTTTTGCCAACCCCTACGTGATCTGACCCATGGAGTTCGACTGGGTCACCTTTGGTCTTCAGGCCGTCAACGTTCTGGTCCTGCTGGCTATCCTGCGGCATTTCCTGTTCCGCCCGATCGTGGCAATCATCGCCAAACGACAGGAGGAAACAGAAGCCGCCATGGACAAGGCCGCCAAGGCCCAGACCGAGGCGGAAGCCGCGGCAGAAGAGGCGCGCCTTGCCGCCGCCCAGACCCATGATGCAAGGGCAGACGCCTTGTCCCAGGCCGCAACCGAGGGCGAAGCGCAGCGCAAGGCCCTGATCAGCAGCGCCCACAAAGAGGCCACCGACATCATCGAGGCCGCAAGGACGCAGGCCCTTCAGATCAAGGAAGACGCCGTGGCCGACACCCTGCGCCGGGCCCGCGATCTGGCAGAGGCGATTGCCCGCCGGGCCCTGTCGGAACTGCCCGCCCCCCCCGATACCGCCCTGTTCGCCACCCGCCTCGGCAAGGCCCTGGACGCCATGTCAAAAACCGCCCGCGATGGTCTTTTTGGGGGCGAGAACCTGCGCATCGTGTCCGCGAGGGCGCTGACCGCGGCAGAGCTTGAGGGGATCAGGGCCGTCCTTACCCCCCTTGGCGTGAAGGACCCCGGCACAGAGGTGGACCCGGACCTGATCGCGGGTCTGGACCTGCGATCTTCGTCCGGCGTTGTGCGCAACTCACTCGCCCACAGCCTTACCCAGATTTCGGAGGCATTGCACAATGACGACCGACCCGGGGCTTGAGGTCCTCAAGGCCCGCGTCGCTAAGGCCGCATTGGGTCCGGATGCACAGGAAACCGGAACCGTGGTCGAGGTGGCCGATGGTCTGGCCTATGTCGCAGGCCTGCCCGGTGCCCGTCTGGGCGAAGTTCTTGAGTTCCAGACCGGCGCCCGCGGCTTTGTCCTCAACCTCGAAGAGACTGAGTTGCAGGCTGCCTTCCTCGATCCAATGACGGGGGTTGAGGCAGGGGGCGAGGTCTCGCGTAGCGGGCACCTTTTGCGGGTGCCTGTGGGGGACGGGCTTCTGGGGCGTGTCGTCGATCCGCTAGGCCGTCCCCTGGACGAGCTTGGGCCGGTCGTCAGCGACCAGATGCTGGAAACAGAGCGGCCGGGTCCGGCCATCCTCGACCGTGATTTCGTGACCGAACCTGTCGCGACCGGCATGCTTGTCATTGACGCCCTCTTTGCCATCGGGCGCGGTCAGCGCGAGCTGATTATCGGCGAGCGGGGCACCGGCAAGACCGCCATTGCGGTGGATGCCATGCTGAACCAAAAAGACAGCGACATCACCTGCATCTATGTCGCCATTGGCCAGCGCAGCACCGCCGTGCGCCAGGTCATCGAGGCGGTTCGCGACCGGGGCGCCTTTGACCGGGCGATCTTTGTCGTGGCCCCCGCCTCGTCCGAGCCGGGGTTGCGATGGCTTGCCCCCTTTGCCGCCACCTCGATGGCCGAGCATATTCGCGATGCGGGCGGCCATGCCCTGATTGTCTATGACGATCTGACCCAACATGCCGCCGTGCACCGTGAGCTGGCCCTTCTGTCGGGCCAGCCACCGGGACGCGAAGCCTATCCGGGCGATATCTTCTACCTGCACGCCCGGCTTCTGGAACGGTCCGCCAAGATGTCACAGGACCGGGGCGGCGGCTCCCTGACGGCGCTGCCCATCGCCGAGATCGAGGGCGAGGACCTGTCGGCCTATATCCCGACCAACCTTATCTCGATCTCGGACGGGCAGATCGTGACCTCGACCACGCTTTTTGCCGCCAACCAGCGCCCGGCAGTCGATATTGGTTTGTCCGTCAGCCGGGTCGGCGGCAAGGCCCAGCCTAGCGCACTCAAGGCCGTAGCGGGTCGCGTGCGCCTTGATTATGCGCAATACCTTGAGATGAAGGTGTTTTCTCGGTTTGGGGGTTTTGGCGACAAGGCGATGAAGCGGCGGCTCGCGCGGGGAGAGCGGATCGCGGCGCTTTTGGTGCAATCGCGGTTTTCGCCGCTGGCGACGACGACCCAGATCGCCTTGCTTGCCGCCCTTGCCGACGGGGTGCTGGACGAACTCGATGTCACATTGATCCCGGCCATGAAGGCCACACTCGACAAGGCGGTCCGGGCCGATCCTGATCTTGCGACACTTGCGGCTCAGTCGGACGAGACAGATGCACGACAACGCAAGGCCCTGATTGCCCTAGTCCGTCATGCCATCGACCAGCTTGATCCTGATCCGGCTCACACCGATCCGGCTGGCCCCGATGAGCCTGAGCCACCGACGGCAGCGGACCCGTCATGACCCGCCCCGAGGACATCAAGAAGCGGATCGGCAATATCCGCGACATCGAAAGCATCGTCACAACGCTGCGCGCCATGTCAGTGCTGCATCAGCAAGAGGCCCGGACCCATCTGGTGGCGATCCGGTCGCAGGCCGCGACGGTGGCGGGCGCGCTGGCGTCGGTGCTGTCTGCCGGGACACCGCCGCGTCAGTCCTTGACCAGCGGCCCCGACGGGTCCGACGACGGTATGACGATCGTGGTCGGGGTCGCGCAGGGGTTTTCCGGCGCCTTCGCCGGGCAGATTGCCGAGGCCGCAATGGCCGAGGCAGCGGCCGGTCGCCGCCTGCTTGTCGTCGGGAGCCGGACGCTTGCAACGCTGGCCGAAGCCGGCGTCTCACAGCTTTGGTCGTCCGAGCTGCCGCCGCGCCCGGCCAATGTCCCTCCGCTGGCCAGCCAGCTTGCCGATGCCCTGTTCAGCCTGCTGGCAAAGTCTGTTGAAACAAGCGTCACGATCCTTTTTGGCGATCCCGACAGCCCCGGTCAGCCGGTGATCGAGCGCAGTCTCTTTCCCTTTGACTTTCGGCGCTTTCCGGCCACTGGCGCCGCCTTGCCCCTGACGACGATGTCGCCCGACCGGCTGGTTTCCGCCCTTGCCGCCGAATATGTGTTCACCGAGTTGTGCGAGGCTTTGATGCTGGGGTTCGCCGCTGAGGATGCCGCACGGGTCGCCGCCATGTCGCGGGCCCAGACCAACGTCAAGAAGATCCGGGCGGAGCTGACAGCAACCTACCAGCGAGCCCGACAAGAGCAGACCACGACCGAGATTGTAGAGCTGTCCGCAGCCAATCTCCAAAACCGTTCGGGCAGAGGCCGCGCCCCCGCCGCCCGGCTGCGAAGCCCAGCCCGCTGAAGCCTGGCCCTCATGCGCCCAGCGCCTGATTTGTCCCGCTTGATATGGGTCAAGTCCGGCGCGGCGAAAATATGCAGACTGGTCCCTGCGCAAACCGCCCCAAAACGCAGGATTTGCGCAGCAAGGGCAGTGATATGACCAAAGGCCAGACCACTCATGGCATCTTGAAGGACCCGACCCTTCTGGTCGCGGCGCTGATGGCCGACGGCTGGCGGGTCATCGGGCCAAAGGTGCGTGATCAGGCCATCGTCTACGAGGTTCTGGATCAACCAGACGACTTGCCTCGCGGTCTGACAGATTCCCAAAGCGGGGGGCTCTACAGGCTGGAGGCCGGACAACCCGAGCGTTGGTTCGATTATGTCGTAGGCCCGCATAGCTGGAAGAAATGGCTGTTTCCCGCCCGCCAGAAACTCTGGACCGCGACCCGCCTGGCCGACGCCGGTTTTGAGATCGAGGTTTCAGCCATTGACTGGCCCAAGACCGTCTTTTTCGGGGTGCGCGCCTGCGAAATCGCCGCAATGACCGTGCAGGACCGGGTCTTTGACAACGGTATGTTTCGTGACGCCGCCTATGCGGCCCGCCGGGCCGATACCCTGATCGTGGCGGTGCAATGCGCCCGGTCTGCCGAGACCTGCTTTTGCGCCTCGATGAACACCGGGCCGGGGGTCGATGAGGGGTATGACATCGCATTGACCGAACTTGCCGGGATCTCGGGCGAAATCCTTGTGACCGCTGGCAGCGACCGGGGCCGGGCCATCCTCGCGCCCCTTGCCCTGCCCTCTGCAACCGATGGACAGATCGCGGCCGGGCCGGCCACAACCGCCGCCGCTGCGGCCAGCCAAAGCCGGGCAATGGTCCCCGACATCGCCCGCGTCCTGCGCGAGGGACTGGACCACACCAATTGGGAGGTCGTGGCAGATGCCTGCCTGTCCTGCGGAAACTGCACCCTCGCCTGCCCGACCTGTTTTTGTTCGGACGTCGAGGATGTCAGCGATCTGTCCGGTGACCATGCCGAACGATGGCGGTCTTGGGATAGCTGCTTTTCCACCGACTTCAGCTATGTCCACGGCGGGGCTGTGCGCCGGTCGCCCAAGTCGCAGTATCGCCAATGGATGACGCACAAACTTTCCACCTGGCACGATCAGTTCGAGATGTCTGGCTGCGTCGGTTGCGGGCGCTGCATCACCTGGTGCCCCGTCGGCATCGACATCACCCGGGAGGCCGGGACCTTTGCCGCCCACCCCCACCCTGCGGAGACTTGACGGATGCAGACACACGGTTTTGAAGAGATCCTGTCCCGGCACCCGGTATTTGCGGGGTTCGATGGCGACACCCTCAGCCTTATGGCGGGCTGCGCGCGCAACGAACACGTTCAGGCCGGGGCCATCGTCTATTTCGAAGGCGACCCCGCCGACAGGATGTACCTGATCCGTCATGGCGATGTCGCCGTCGAGATCGGCACGCCAGAGCGCAACCCCATCATCGTCGAGACGCTCCACCCCGATGACATTCTAGGCTGGTCCTGGATGGTGCCCCCCTACAGGCACATGTCGCAAGCCCGCGCCACGACAGACCTGCGGGTGGTCAGCCTTGATGGCGCCTGCCTGCGCCGGAAATGCGACGACAACCCCGCCCTTGGCTACATGATGTTCAAGCATCTTCTGCCCCATATGGCCCAGCGCGTCCGGGCGCTGCGGCTTCAGGTGCTTGACCTTTACGGGACGGCGTCGTCGTGACGGTGCAACCCGCTTCCCTTGCTGCGGACCCGATGGTCCCGCGCCGGTTCCGCGTTGACCGCGCCTGGTCCGAGATTGACGGGGTGAGGTCGATGGAGTTGCGACCGCTTGATAGCGGTCCCGTCGCCTTTGAGCCGGGGCAGTTCAACATGCTCTATGCCTTTGGCGTGGGCGAAATCGCGGTGTCGCTCTCGGGCGATGCAGCCCAGCGCGACCGACTGGTCCATACCACCCGCGCGGTCGGGGAGGTGTCGCGCGCGATCACCCAGCTAAACGAAGGCGACATGGTCGGGGTGCGCGGTCCCTTCGGCACTGCCTGGCCAATTGCCAGACAAACCGGGCGGCATGCGGTCTTTGTGGCCGGGGGACTTGGCCTCGCCCCCCTGCGTCCGGCCATCTATCACGTTTTGGCCAACCGGGCAGACTTTGCCGGCCTGACGCTGATTTACGGGGCCCGGTCGCCGCAGGACCTACTCTATGCCGACGAAGTCGCCCGGTGGAAGTCGCGCTTTGACGTCGAGATCGAGGTGACGGTTGATCATGCCGCCCCCGGCTGGACCGGGCGCGTAGGCGTTGTCACCACGGTCATAGACCGGGCGCTGGCGGGGGTCGACCCTGCCCTGGTCTCGGCCTTTCTGTGTGGGCCGGAAATCATGATGCGCTACGGGGTCATGTCGCTCGAGGCGGCGGGAGTGGGGCAAGACCGGATCTGGGTCTCGCTTGAACGGAACATGAAATGCGCCATCGGCTTTTGCGGGCATTGCCAGTTCGGCCCCACCTTTGTCTGCCGCGACGGTCCGGTCTACCGGCACGACCAGATCGCCCACCTCATCAACAAGAGCGAGGTCTGAGCATGGCCAACCCAAAGCTTGCCGTCTGGAAATTTTCGTCCTGCGACGGCTGTCAGTTGACCCTTCTGGACTGCGAGGACGAGCTTTTGGAGATCGCGGGCAAGCTCGACATCGCGCAGTTCCTTGAGGCGTCCAGCGCGGTAACCGAAGGCCCCTATGACATTTCGCTGGTCGAAGGGTCCATCACCACGCCCCACGATGTAAAGCGGATCAAGGAGGTCCGCGCCCAGTCGCGGGTTCTGATCAGCATCGGTGCCTGCGCCACGGCGGGCGGCATCCAGGCGCTGCGCAACTTTGCCGATGTGGCGGCCTTTGCGAACCGGGTCTACGCCAGGCCCGAGTATATCGACACACTGGCCACCTCGACCCCGATCTCGGCGCATGTGGCGGTCGATTTCGAACTGCGCGGCTGTCCTGTGTCCAAGCATCAACTGCTTGAGCTGATCACCGCTACGCTGGCGGCGCGCAAGCCTCATGTGCCAACCACCTCGCAATGCACAGAATGCAAGGCGGCGGGAACCGTCTGTGTGATGGTGGCGCAGGGCATTCCTTGCCTTGGCCCAGTGACACAGGCGGGCTGTGGCAACCTTTGCCCGTCACATGGGCGGGGCTGCTACGGCTGTTTCGGGCCAAAGCTGAACCCCAATGCCCCGGCCCTGAGCCTGCAACTGGCCGACCTTGGCCTGACGCCGCCCCAATTGCGCGACCTTTACCACAGCTACAACGCCGCCGCGCCGGCCTTTGATACCGAGGGGCGGACCCATGACTGAGCGGATCATCCAGGTCGATGCCCTTGCCCGGGTCGAAGGGGAAGGTGCGCTTTATGTGCGGATGAAGGGTGACACGGTCGAAAAGGTCGAATTCCGCATCTTTGAGCCGCCCCGCTTTTTCGAGGCCTTTCTCGAAGGCCGCGACGCGCTTGAGACGCCTGACATCACCTCGCGCATCTGTGGCATCTGCCCCATCGCCTATATCATGGGGGCCTGCCAGGCGATCGAGATGGCATGGGGCCTTGAGGTCACCCCCGAGATCGCGGCCCTGCGCCGCCTTATCTATTGCGGCGAATGGATCCAGAGCCATACGCTACATGCCGTCATGTTGCATGCCCCCGACTTTCTCGGCCTGCATGACGCAATCCAGATCGCGCAGGCCCAACCCGATCTGGTGCGCCAGGCGCTGCGCCTCAAGAAGCTGGGCAATACCATCATGGAGGTGGTGGGTGGCCGCGCCGTGCATCCGGTCAACACCCGGATCGGAGGGTTCTACAAAGCGCCTGACCCCGAAGCCATCCGGGCAATGATCCCCGAGCTTGACTGGGGGGCCGAGGCCGCAAGGGCGCTGGTGCTGGCCTTTGCAAAGTTCGACTTTCCGCAAGACGGGACAGACTACACCTTTGTCTCTCTTGTCGATCGGGATCGCTACCCTATCCTGCAAGGGCGGATCGGATCGAACCGGGGTCTGGATATCGACGTCACCCGCTTTAACGACCACTTTGCCGAAACCCATGTAAGCCATTCCAACGCCTTGCAGGGCCGGATGCGGGACGGGTCTGCCTATCTGGTTGGGCCACTGGCACGCTATGCCAACAACTACGACACTTTGGGCCCGACCGTTCAGGCCACCGCGCGCGAGGCGGGCCTTGGCCGGGTCGTGACCAACCCTTTCCAGTCCATCCTCGTCCGCCTGATCGAGGTTCAATATGCCTGCGAAGAGGCCGCCCGCCTCGCCCGTGCCTATGTGCCGCCGGTGCCCGGCCATATCGACACCCCGCCACGTGCCGGGGTTGGCCACGGCATCACCGAGGCCCCACGAGGTATCTGCTACCACCGCTACGAGACCGATGCCGACGGGCGCATCATGGCCGCCCAGATCGTGCCCCCCACGTCGCAGAACCAACCCCAGATCGAAGAGGACCTGACCCGCGTCGTCACGGCCAACCGTCATCTGTCGGATGCCGACCTCAAATGCCGGTGCGAACAGACGATCCGCAACTATGACCCCTGCATTTCCTGTGCGACCCATTTCCTGAAGCTGAGGGTAGACCGTGACTGATCAATCTTCTTACCCCCCACTGATTGTGGGCATCGGGAACCCGTTTCGCCACGATGACGGGGTCGGCCCCTGGGTGGCCCAACGGCTGGCACAGGCAGGGCTAGAGACGACCGAGCATGCCGGCGACGGGACGGGCCTTCTGGACCTGTTCCTGACGCGCCCCAACCTTATCCTTGTCGACGCCACTCGCAGCCGCCAGCCGCCGGGGACATACGTCTGTCTTGATGCGGGAAAAGGGCCTGTGCAGGCCGACCTGTTTCACTACTCGACCCATCGGTTCGGTCTGGCCGAAGCGGTGGAAACCGCCCGCGCCCTCGGCCTGTTGCCCCGCCGTCTGATCATCCATGGGATCGAAGGCCAGAACTTCGGGCAAGGTCACGGCCTGTCCAAGGTCGTGGAAACGGCGGCCGAGGCCTTGGTTGACCGCCTTGGCGCGCCTACCCCCGCCCCGCCCAAGGGGGGACCCGCCTAATGTGCCTTGCTGTCCCGATGCAGATCACCGCCATCGACGGCCATATGGCCAGATGCGAGGCCAAGGGGATTGGCCGGTCGGTCAGCCTGTTCCTTTTGCAGCATGAGCCGGTCGTGGTGGGCGATCATGTGGTGGTCCATGTCGGCTATGCCATCCAGAAGGTCACGGCAGGCGATGCCGCACGGGCGTGGGACATCTATGACGCCATGTTCCGCGACGCGGTGGAAGGTACGCCCGATGCATGAACTGTCGATCTGTCAAAGCCTGTTGAAAGAGGTGGCCCGCGCCATCGCAAACCAGTCCGAGGTGCAATCCAAGGCCGTCGTGACGGCGGTTGACATCGCCCTTGGCCCCCTGTCGGGAGTGGATCCCGGCCAGCTTTTGCGTGCGTTTGAACTTGCCCGCTGGGGCACATTGGCAGAGACCGCCGTGTTGCGGATCGAACCTGTCCCCGTCACCGTCTGGTGTGCGGAGTGCGAGACGGAAAGCACGGTCCCGCCAAACGCCCTTGTCTGCAGCATGTGCGGAACCTGGCGGGTCAGCCTGCGATCGGGGGCGGACCTGTCGCTTCGCTCTGTCACCCTGTCCGACCCTGACGGCCCTGCGCCCAAGGAAGGGACCTGCCCCGAGGAGAAAGCCGATGTGTACTGAGTGCGGATGCCCCTTTCCCCCCGGCATGGTCAAGATCACCACCGCCGCGCAAAAGGCGGTCAATCTTGTGGCACCCCCCCATACGCTGGAACTGCACACCAGCCTTATGCGGGCCAACGTTGAAACCGCAGCCCATAACCGCGCCCATTTCGCCTGGGCCGATGTTCTCGTCATCAACCTCATGTCCGCGCCAGGGTCGGGCAAGACCAGCCTTCTGGAGGCGACGATCGAAGCCCTTGGCAACCGCGTCCGGATCGGTGTCATAGAAGGCGACCTTGAAACCGAGAATGACGCCGCCCGCATCCGCGCCAAAGGCGTGCCAGCGGTCCAGATCACCACCGGGCAAGCCTGCCACCTGGATGCGACCATGATCCACGGCGCTCTGCACCAACTGGACCTGTCCCAGATTGACCTCTTGTTCATCGAGAATGTGGGCAACCTGGTCTGCCCTGCCGGGTTCGACCTTGGACAAGACGCAAATGTCGTCCTGTTGTCGGTGACCGAGGGCGACGACAAGCCGTCGAAATACCCGGTGATGTTTCGGGCCGCCGACCTTGTCCTCCTGACCAAGGCCGATCTGGCGCCGCATATGGACGACTTTTCCCTCGACCGGGCGACGAGCAACATCCGGCGGCTGGCGAATGATGCGCCGGTTCATGCCGTCTCGGCCCGCCGGCCGAACAGCCTGACCCAGGGTTTGACCCCGGGTCTGACTCCCTGGCTTGACTGGTTGGAAGGCGAATTGGACCGCCGCTCCTTTCCGATGGAAGACACCCCTTGACTGCCCCCGCCTCCACTGAACGGGCGCGGGCGCTGCTGGCAAAGATCCATGCCCTGCCCCTGACGCGCGAGGTCCGGGTGATGAATGTCTGTGGCGGGCACGAAAGGTCGATCTCGATGGCAGGCCTGCGCGCGGTTCTGCCGTCACAGATCACCCTGATCCCCGGCCCCGGTTGTCCGGTCTGCGTCTGTCCGGAAGAGGACATCTTTGCCGCCATCGACCTGTCGCAACGACCGGAGATCACGCTCGTCACCTTTGGTGACATGCTGCGGGTGCCTGCCAATGTGCCCAAGGGCACCCCCCGCTCGCTTGAGGCGGCTCGGGCGGCGGGCGGCGACGTGCGCCCTGTCGCCTCTCCGGCCGAAGCCGTGCGCATCGCCCGGCAGGAGCCGGATCGCGAGGTGGTGTTCTTTGCGGCGGGCTTTGAAACGACCACCGCCCCTGTGGCTGCGATGATCGCCGAAGGGGTGCCTACCAACCTGACCCTTCTGCTGTCCGGCCGGCTGACCTGGCCCGCCGTCACCATGCTCCTCAATAGCGAGGCGGCGGGGTTCGACGCCCTGATTGCGCCAGGCCATGTAGCCACCATCATGGGACCAGAGGAATGGGACTTTGTCGCCCGCGACCACGCCCTGCCCTGCGCCATCGCGGGGTTCGAGGCGGAAAGCCTGCTTGCTGGATTGTTGTCGGTTCTGGAACAGGGCCTTGAGGGGGAGGCGCGGGTCGACAATTGCTATGGCGGTGTGGTCCGCCCCGAGGGCAACCCCACAGCGCGGCGGCTATTGGGCGAGACGCTGAACGTGGTCGACGCCCCCTGGCGGGGCATTGGCACGATCCAAAGGTCGGGCTTTGCCCTTGCCCCCGCGCACGCCGGGCTGGACGCATTGTCCCGCCACAGTATCGACCGCAGCCAGTTGCGCAAGCGGGCCGGAGAGATGCCGCCCGGCTGCGATTGCGCGCGTGTGGTTCTGGGCCGGATCGCCCCTGACCAGTGTCGCCTTTATGGTGCTGCCTGTACCCCCCGCAGCCCCATAGGCCCCTGCATGGTCTCGGACGAAGGCGCCTGCCGCATCTGGTGGAGCAGCGGGATTCGCGAACGACGGGGGGACGTTGTCGATGCCTGACACCTATACCTCCAATATACCAGTTGCCCGCGGGATCACGGTGTCGGGCCGGGTGCAGGGCGTGGGGTTTCGCCCCTTTGTCTACCGCCTGGCACTGCGGTTCGGGCTGGTGGGCAGCGTTTCGAACCGGGCAGGCCAGGTGGAGATCCTGGCAGAGGGGGCGGCGAACCAAATCGACCGGTTCGTGGCAGCACTCTGGGAAGAGGCTCCGCCCTTGTCGCGCCCCTCGTCAGTCACTCAAGCGGAGGTGGCCGCGACCGGCCTTGCCGGGTTTGCCATCCTCGACAGCGCGGCTGACGGTGACTCCTGTATGGCGGGCGGCATCCACATCCCGCCTGATCTGTTCTGCTGCGACGACTGTCTTGCCGAAATCTCGGACCCCGACGCCCGCCGGGTGGGCTATCCCTTTACCAACTGCACCCAATGCGGGCCACGCTACACGATCATTGCGGCCATGCCCTATGACCGGGCCTCGACCGGGATGGCAGGCTTTGCCCTTTGCCCCGATTGCCAACGCGAATACGCCGACCCCGGTGACCGCCGCTTTCACGCCCAGCCGCTGGCCTGCCCCCGGTGCGGCCCGTCCCTGTCGTTTGAACAGGAGAAAAGCCTTTGGCCTGCCCTGCCGTCAGATCCACTTGAGGCGGCGGCCACCTTGCTCATGCAGGGCAAGATCGTCGCCGTTCGGGGTGTTGGCGGCTATCATCTGATGGCTGATGCATCGAACCATGCCGCCGTGCTGCGCCTGCGTGCGCGCAAGAACCGGCCGCGCAAGCCGCTGGCGGTCATGTTCCCCCAGACCGGCCCTGACGGTTTGCAGGCCCTTGCCCCCCATGTTTGCCCAACGTCAGACGAGGCCGCAGCCTGCCTTGGGCCGGACCGCCCCATCGTCACGATGACGCGCCGCCCCGGCTGCAGTCTAAGCGCAGCCTTGGCCCCGGGCCTGGCAACGCTGGGCGTGTTTCTGCCCTATAGCCCGCTGCACCACCTTTTGCTGGCGAGGGTGAACCGCCCGCTTGTCGCGACCTCAGCCAACCCAAGCGGCGAGCCGGTCCTGACCGAGCCGGAAGAGGCTGCAGACAGGCTACACGGCCTTGCCGATGCAATCCTGCACCATGACCGTCCAATCCTCCGCCCGGTCGAGGACAGTGTGCAGCAGGTCATGGCCCACGGGCGCTCGCCAATCAGGATCGGGCGCGGGCAGGCCCCGCTAGAGCTTGACCTGCCTGCCGATATCGGCCCTCCGGTCATAGCCGTGGGTGGGCATATGAAAGGGGCGGTGGCCCTGGCCTGGGGACGCCGGGCGGTCCTGTCGGCCCATATCGGTGATCTGGACAGCCCGCGCAGCCGGGCTGTGTTCGAACAGACGATTGCGGATCTACAAAACCTTTACCAGGTCAAGGCGACACACGTTCTGTGCGACACCAATCCGTCCTATGCCAGCACCCAATGGGCACGACAGCAGGACCTGCCTGTCGGAACGATCCAGCATCATCGTGCGCATGCCTCTGCCCTGGCGGGGGAGCATGACGACGTGGCCCGTTGGCTGGTCTTTGCCTGGGACGGCACCGGACTGGGGGACGACCGAACGATCTGGGGGGCAGAGACCTTTGTTGGGGGTCCCGGCGACTGGCAGCGCCGGGCAAGCCTACGACCGCTGCACCTGCTAGGACCAGACAAGGCCGCCCGCCAGCCCTGGCGGACGGCGGCGGCGATGATGTGGGCCGTGGGGATGACCTATCGCCCCCCGATCACCGACGCGACCCTCGCGCATGAGGCCTGGTCACGACGGACAGCGACGATGCCCGCCTCGTCCATGGGTCGCCTGCTCGACGGGGCGGCCGGGCTGGTGCTGGGGCTGAACCGCGCCAGCTACGAGGGAGAAGGACCCGCCCTGCTTGAGGCGCTGGCGGGCCGGACAGTCAATCGAGGGTCCCGACCAAAGGCGATGCCCCTGCCCCAGGTCGTAGATGACCACGGCATCCTTCGCGCCGATTGGGCCCCGTTGCTGCCCGTTCTGACGGATCGGTCCCGCTCGACGGCGGACCGCGCGGCCTTTTTGCATGAAACACTTGCCCGGCTGATCCTCGACCAGGCGGTCCTTTTGCGCCGGTCCGGACTGGCCTTTGACGCCATCGGCCTCACGGGGGGCGTGTTCCAGAACCGCATCCTCAGTGACCGGGCCGGTGAAGTGTTGCGGGCTGAAGGCTTTGACGTGCGCCGTCACGGCGTCGTGCCGCCCAATGACGGAGGCTTGGCCTTTGGACAGGTGATCGAGCATTTGAACATGCCAAACATGGGATCAGCCCAATGATCGACACCCCCCGCATCACGCTGGCCCAGGGCAATGGCGGTCGCTTGACGAAGGAGTTGATAGACACCGTTTTTCTGCGCCACTTTGGTCAGCCTGAGGATCACGACGGACTGGACGCCGCCGCCCTGCCACTGTCCCCCGATCTGGAGACGGTCGTGACCACGGATGGGTTCAGCGTTGAACCGCTTGAGTTTCCCGGCGGCGACATCGGCAGCCTTGCGGTGCATGGCACTGTCAACGATCTTGCTGTCTGCGGGGCGACACCTCTTTTCCTGACGCTTGGTGTGATGATCGAAGAAGGTTTGCCTCTGGATCAGTTGAACAGGATCGTGGAGAGCCTTGCCATCGCTGCCCACCGGGCCGGGGTCCGCATCGTGGCAGGCGATACCAAGGTGCTGCCAATCGGGCACGGTGGTGGGCTTTACCTGACCACCACGGGGATCGGCCAGCGGCCGCCTTCGGTCAGGATGGGGATGGGTCAGATCGAATCCGGGGATGTCATCCTTGTAAGCGGGCCGGTGGGTGATCACGGGATATCCGTCATGCTCGCCCGCGAGGCGTTTGAGTTAAGCGGTTCTGTCCGTTCTGACAGCGGATCGGTCGCCCCCCTTTGCCTGCCGATTGCAGATTTCGACGGGGTGCGTTTCCTGCGCGACCCCACCCGGGGCGGACTGGCCACGGTGGCCCATGAAATCGCGCAAGGCTGCGGCCTTGACCTGATACTGAGCGAAGCCGACATCCCGGTACGCGACGCGGTTCGATCCGTCTGCGAAATTCTGGGCTATGACCCCTATTACCTGGCCTGCGAAGGCCGGGTGGTGGCCGCCGTCGCGCCCCAGATCGCTGAGCAGGTGCTGACCTTCTGGCAAAGCCTGCCCGAAGGGGCCGGGGCCGCCCGGATCGGGATCGTGGGGGACGCTGGGAAAGCCAGGGATCGTCAGGTCGGGGGCAAGGTCTGTCTGATCACAGCCCTTGGGGGGCAGCGCGTACTTGACCCGTTGGAAGACGATCCCCTGCCCCGCATCTGCTAGGGCAAGGGCGTATCTCTGACCCGTGCCGGTTGCATTTGGAGCTAGTCCCGTTCTGCCTTTGCCACATTGCGTTTGACCGCCACGAAACTGTCCGGCGTGACCGAGATCGTATCGATCCCCGCATTCACCAGAAGTGTTGCAAAGGCCGGGTCGTTGCTGGGGGCCTGTCCACAAAGGCCCACCTTGGCCCCGGCGGCATGGGCCCGTTCGATCAGGCTTTGGATCATCCACAGGACCGCCGGGTTCGATTCATCGAAAAGTTCCGACAGATCCTCGGAATCGCGGTCTACCCCAAGGGTCAGTTGGGTAAGGTCGTTGGAGCCAATGGAAAAGCCGTCAAAGCGGCTGGCAAAATCCTCTGCCAGAATCACGTTGGCGGGGATTTCGGCCATGACATAGACCTCAAGGCCGTCCTTGCCCCGCTCCAGCCCGTTTTCCTTCATCACCGCCAGAACCTTATCCGCCTCGGCGGGACTGCGGCAGAAGGGGATCATGACGACGACGTTGTCAAAGCCCATTTCGGTCCGCAACCGCCGGATCGCCCGGCATTCCAGCGCAAAGCCTTCGGCATAGCGGGGCGAGTAGTAGCGCGACGCTCCCCGAAAGCCGATCATCGGGTTTTCCTCGTCCGGCTCGAACGCGCTGCCACCCAGAAGGGCCGCGTATTCGTTGGTCTTGAAATCGCTCATCCGCACGATGACCGGCTTGGGGTAGACCACAGCGGCGATCTGGGACAGGCCGCGGGCCAGACCTTCGACAAAGAAGGCCGTCTTGTCGTCATAGCCCTTGGTCAGGTCGGCGATCTTTGCCTTGGCCGCCTCATCCTTGAGGCTGTCGAAATGGACCAGCGCCATGGGATGCACCTTGAGGGCGTTGTTGATCACAAACTCCATCCGGGCCAGTCCGACCCCATCGCTGGGCAGGCGCCACCAGCGGAACGCGGCCGAGGGGTTGGCAAGGTTCAGCATCACCCCCGTCTTGGTTGCAGGCAGATGGTCAATACGCAGTTCTTCGACGGCAAATTCTGCAATGCCCTCGTAAATGACCCCCACTTCCCCTTCGGCGCAAGAAACCGTCACCTCCTGCTGGTCATGCAGGATGTGGGTCGCGTTCGAGGTCCCGACGATGGCGGGCAGCCCCAGTTCCCGGCTGACGATGGCAGCGTGGCTGGTGCGGCCACCGTGGTTCGTCACGATGGCCGAGGCGCGTTTCATGATCGGCACCCAGTCGGGATCGGTGGTCGAGGTGACAAGGATCGACCCGTCCACGAATTTGTCGATGTCGCCCGCGGTTTCGATGATGCTGACCCGGCCGGTGGCGACAGCGCCACCGACACTCAGCCCCTTGAGGATCGGTTTACCAGCCTCGGTGATGGTATAAGACTTGATCGCCCCGGCATCGGCCCGGGACTGCACCGTCTCGGGGCGGGCCTGCACGATGAACAGCTCTTGCGTGATGCCATCGCGGGCCCATTCCATGTCCATCGGCTGACCATAGTGGTCCTCGATCGTGACGGCAATCCGGGCAAGCTCAAGGATTTCGGCATCGCTCAGGACAAATGCCTCGCGCTCGGCCCGCGAGGTCGGGACGTTCTTCGTCTCGCCCCCCTGCTCCTTGGCGTAGATCATTTTGATCTCTTTCGCGCCAAGGGCCTTTTCGACGATGGGTGACAGCTCTGGCCGGTTCAGTAGGGGTTTGTAGACCTCGTATTCATCCGGATCGACCGCCCCCTGCACCACGTTCTCGCCCAGACCCCAGGCAGCGGTGATCAGGGCAACCTTGTCAAAGCCGCTTTCGGTATCGATCGAGAACATCACGCCAGAGCCACCGATATCCGACCGGACCATCCGCTGCACCCCGATGGACAGGGCCACCTTTTCATGGCCAAAGCCCTGCACCTGGCGATAGCTGATCGCCCGGTCGGTAAAGAGCGAGGCATAGCAACGTCGGCAGGCAGTCAAGACCGCCGCCGCGCCGCGCACGTTCAGGTAGGTCTCTTGCTGACCGGCAAAGCTGGCGTCGGGCAGATCTTCGGCCGTGGCGCTTGAACGGACGGCAACGGGCACCTCTGTCACCCCGGCCCGGCGGGACAGTTCGGTATAGCTGGCCAGGATGTCCGCCTCGATATCGGCGGGCCAGTCGCCCCCAAGGATCATGGCACGGACCTGTGCGCCTGCGTCGTGCAGGGTGATCTTGTCCGCCTGCCAGCGCCCGATGACCTCTTCGATCCGGTCGTCCAGGGTGTTGGCTGTCAGGTAGGCCCGGTAGGCGTCGGCTGTGGTGGCAAAGCCATCCGGCACCTTGATGCCCTTCTGGCCCAGTTGTTGAACCATCTCTCCCAATGAACTGTTCTTGCCCCCGACTAGGGCGACATCGCCCCGGGCCAGATTTTCGAACCACATGATGTTGACTGTTGTCTTGGACATTTCGACCTCGCGTGCTGAAAGGGAGTGATGCCAGATCATGCGCCTATCGAGGGCCTCGCGGATTGACCTCAATCAATGCAGAACATTCGAATGCACGATTTATTGGGCCTACCGATAGGAGGCACACGGCATGAACAAACACGAGATCGAAGCCCTGCTGACGCAGCTTGATGCAGCCGCAACGCTGGAGGGCGACACGCTAGCATCTGTCGCCACCGCGATGCGCGACGTCTTTCCCGACGCCCCCCATCATCCGGACGTGCTGTCCGAACCAGTCGAGGCAGCGTTGCACCTGATCGATCATTGCCTGCCCGGCTGGTCCATCCACCTGGCCGGCAAAGCCACGGAACCGGACGGCCACTGGCGCTGTTCGCTGCGCAAAAGCCGGGACAGGGACGAGGACGAGGTGATCGGGATGGGTGCCGGACCTACGATCAGCCTGGCCCTGGTCAAGGCGCTGCTACGGGTCGCACTGGCGAAAGGATAGCGCGAAAGACAGCAACGCCGCAGCCCCGGTCAGGGTCGCGGCGTTGCTGTTTGTTCCGGTGCCGGGCGGATCGCCTCGCGAGGCCCTAGAAGCCGAAACGCTGCATTCTGCCGGCAACTTTGCGGTGGATAACCGGCGGCAGCACATCGCGCAGGAATTCGCGGCGTGCAATCACGCGGTCGGGCTGATCCTGGGTCCCCTGTCGAGGCCGGAACAGTGTGGTATGGGACCGGCGCGTGTCGTCCCATGTCGCGGTGTAGTAATAGGTTGCGATCGACATCCGCGCCTTGCCGTCCGGGTGGTTCACAGGCTCTGGGTTGCCATGCCAGCTGTCAGAGGAGGTGTTAAAGCAGCACATCCGATTGAACTTTGGCACAAAGCCTTCGACCTTGTGGGACATGTCGGGCGACCAGATTTCAAACGATCCGCCGTAGTCCTCTTGCCAGTCCTTGTTAAGGTAGATCAAGACGTTCAACCGACGCTCAAGATTGAGGATGCTGTGGTGGTTGAAATCGGCATGGATATCAAGGTGACCGCCATTTCCGACCGAATGAATGCCGCCGCCCTGGAAATAGGGATCGGGGATCAGACCTTTGATACCTGTCATTTCCTCAAGGAAAAACAGGAACGGCCGGGAATTCAATGCATAGAACAGCGACCGTGAATAGGCGGGCAGACGTTCGGGGATATAACAGGTTTTGAGCTTTTCCTGAGCGCGATCAAAGGAGTGGTCCGCCTCGGGGAGTGACTCCAAGTCCGCAATGACCCGGTTCAGCACCTCCTCTGGCAGGAAATTGTCAATGCAGCCGTAGGGATAGGGTTCCTTACCCCGGTAGGATTCGCCAAACTTCCGACCCGCTTCACGAGCCTCGGAGCTATCGAGCGCCAGTGTTTCGGGGTTCAGGTTCAATAGCGGTGAATTCATAATTCGTGCCCAATCAGATAAAAATATATCAGTAGGAATAGAGAAAGGACTTCGACGATCTCGCCTTCGAAGTCAAATTTAGGCCATATTACGTTCGTGGAATGCAGACTGATTTTGTCAAAATGGAATACTGTTGTTTCATTCGGGACAATGCAGGCGGCCCTCGCCGCCTTGCCCCTGTTGCCCCTTTCGTGGTCGCCCTATTTGGTTGGCTGTCCGGCATCGCCGCTGGCCATGCAAAGCCCCATCAAAAAGGCTATTGCCGTGTGGGTTGTCAGGGATTGCGCCGGTACCTTGGTCAGAAATCATCCGTTTGAAATGCCTTGAGCGGCGCGAAATGAGCGCCCGTAAGGCATCATCATGCCCCAGAAAGGCGGCAAAAATGCGTTGGCCCGGCGCATCTGTGTCGGTTGAGCCCGGCAAATCTGCGGGCCTTGCACCCGAACTGCATACAAATGCATGCCGAACGCAGGATTTGGCTCGCATTTCCCACCGAACCTGTTGCATACCGATGCCAACTCCCGGTCAAACATCACTACCGTGACCGGGCTATATCCTGGCGTCTTGCCTGGCTGGGCAGACGTCGACGCGCGGGGCCTTTTGGCCCAAGTGGACGCAAGATCAGACGCAAGAAAGGCACGAACCATGGCAGACCAGAACATACCGGACATCATTTACACCAAGGTCGACGAAGCACCCGAAATTGCATCGGCCTCACTTTTGCCGATCGTCCGCTCTTTCGCGGCAGCCGCGGGCGTGACGGTCGGGACCAAAGACATTTCGCTGGCCGGTCGGATCATAGCGGCCTTTCCCGAAAATCTGACCGAGGCACAGCGCCAGTCAGACGATCTGGCGGAACTGGGCCAACTGGTCACGATGCCCGAGGCCAATGTCATCAAGCTTCCCAATATTTCGGCGTCTGTCCCGCAGCTTGTCGCCGCGGTGAAAGAGCTTCAGTCGCAAGGCTACGCCCTGCCCGACTACCCCGAGGATCCTCAGACCGATGCCGAGAAAAGCGTCCGCGCCCGGTATGACGCCCTCAAGGGCTCGGCGGTCAACCCCGTCTTGCGCGAAGGCAACTCTGACCGTCGCGCCGCTGTCGCCGTCAAGAAATGGGCGATGGCCAATCCCCATTCGATGGGCAAATGGAGCGCGGACAGCAAGACCCGCGTGACGACCATGCAGGCCGATGACTTCTTCTCGAACGAACGTTCGGCCACGGTGACGTCCGCTCAGGCCGGCGCGGCCCGGATCGAACATGTGGCGCCCGATGGCTCGGTCACGGTGCTCAAGGAAACGGTCCAGTTTCCGGCAGGCACGGTTGTTGATGCGACCTTCATGTCCGCCAAGGCGCTGGACGCCTTCCTGGCAGAGGCCATTGAGATCACCAAAGCGGACGGCACCCTGTTCTCGCTGCACCTCAAGGCCACGATGATGAAGGTTTCGGACCCGATCATCTTTGGTCACGCTGTGCGCGCCTACCTCAAGCCCGTGTTCGACACCTATGGTGAGGCGCTGGACGCCGCCGGGGTTGATGCCAATTCCGGCCTTGGCGCCGTGTTGGCCCGGGTGGCCGAGATGCCCGAAAAGGCCGAGATCATGGCCGCAATCGATGCCGTCATGGCGACCCGCCCGCCCATATATATGGTGAACTCGGACAAGGGTATCACCAACCTGCATGTCCCCTCGGACGTGATCATCGACGCCTCCATGCCCGCCCTGATCCGGGCCGGTGGCAAGGGCTGGGGTCCCGACGGGGCCGAAGCGGACTGCAACTGCGTCATTCCCGACAGCTCTTATGCGCCGGTCTATGACGAGGCGATCAAGTACTGCAAGGAAACCGGCGCGATTGATCCGGCGACCTGCGGCACCGTCCAGAACGTCGGCCTGATGGCCCAGAAGGCCGAGGAATACGGCTCGCACCCCACCACCTTTGAAATCCCGGCCAATGGCATTGTCCGGATCGTGATGGCCAATGGCGACTTCCTGCACGAACATGAGGTCGAGGCCGGGGATATCTGGCGGTCCGCCAATACCAAGCGTGCGCCAATCGAGGATTGGGTTCAGCTGGCCATCGACCGGCAACGGGCCGAAGGCTGCGAGGCGATCTTCTGGCTGGACGAGACCCGCGCCCATGACGCAGAGCTGATCAAGGTCGTGGCCCCCATCCTTGTCGCCCGGGGCGTGTCGGACAAGTTCCGCATCATGGCCCCCCGCGAGGCGACGCGCGCCTCGTTCGAGACGATCCGCAAGGGCGAAAACTCCATCGCTGTCACCGGCAACGTGCTGCGCGACTACCTGACCGACCTGTTCCCCATTCTGGAGCTGGGCACATCCGCCAAGATGCTGTCTATCGTCAAGCTGATGAAGGGCGGCGGCATGTTTGAAACCGGTGCCGGCGGCTCTGCCCCCAAGCATGTTCAGCAGCTGATGGAACAGAACCACCTGCGCTGGGACTCGCTGGGCGAGTTCTGCGCCCTTGGCGAAAGCTTCAAGTTCCTGGCCGAGAGCAAGGGCAACGAAAAGGCACGCGTGCTGGGTGTTGCCGTCGATCTGGCGACCCAGGGCATTCTGGACAACAACCGCTCCCCCAGCCGTCGGGTGGGAGAGCCGGACAACCGCGACAGCCATTTCTACTTTGCGCTGTATTGGGCAGAGGCGCTTGCTTCGCAGACCTCGGACCCCGAGCTGGCCGCCCATTTCGCACCCATCGCCAAGGCCCTGTCCGAGAATGAGGGAACCATCGTGGCCGAATTTGCCGCAGCCCAGGGCAAGCCTGCGGACCTTGGGGGCTATTACCACAGCGACCCGGCCAAAACCTCGGCCGTGATGCGGCCTTCGCAGACCCTGAACCAGATCATCGGTTAAAGGAGATGCCCCCACCGGGTGATGACCTGGTGGGGGCTAACTTGGCACGCAAATCTGCTTTGGCTGACTTTCGTGCGGGACCGTTGGTCCTGCTGTTCGTCAATCCCGTTTCGTCAGGGTGCGGCGTCGTCGACCACAAATCCGCCCTGGAGGAGTACTGTCGTTGCCCCGCCATCGTCGGTGCCGGTGGCATAGTAGCTGCCGCCAACAGCGACCCCGTTTGCCCCAAAGAACTGGCCGTCCAGTACCGCCGTATCGACCGTGTCGATCCCCAGACCGGCTGTGGCAATGGTCATTTCAGTGGTGAACGAATTGCCCGTGATCGGTGTCGAGGCCACCGTGATGCTGGTCGGCTCAATCTCAAAACCGGCGGAACTGCCATTCTCGTTCAGTGTCATCTCGCCCGAGATGGTGCCATCGGCAAAGTCGGCCACAAAGGTGGCCGGACCAAACCCGTAGCTGTCGTTGCTATCGCCCCGGGTCATCACGAGGCTGGTCGCACCACGGTAGGTGACCGTTCCGCGGAGGGCCGCAACCTCATCCGGATCGGTGTTGAAACCCGCAACGACAAAGCCGATCTGGGAAAAGGCGCTGTCATCCGGGCTGGTGTCAAAATAGGCCAGATAGGCCAGTGCGACTTCTTCGCCGGTCGAGGCCCGGCCAGGTGCAAGAATAACCTCCTGCGTGCCGGTGTTGCCCGTATAATTGCCATCGGACTGAAGATTGAGCGTCACGTCGACCCCATCCAAGGTGACAATCCAGACAGATGGGTCGTCGGTTATGGCCAATGTCCCGACCTGTTGGCGCAATTCGTAACTGCGGTCTGATCTGACAAAGATAGTCGGCGTAATCGCCGACAGCACCACATTCGGGTCCGTCACGGTATCGCCAATGGCCGCATAACCGGTAGAGGATGAGGCAGGAACGCCCTCGTCCCCGGGAGGGGTCATACCACCCTGCCCGCCGGTTCCCTCCGTCTGAGTGCCTGCGCAACCAGCCAGCACCCCAAGAACCACAATTCCAATCCAAACTTTGTTCATTCTGTCCCTCCCGGACCCACCTGCCACTGGGCCCTGATCTAGCCTGTCACTAGACGGAAAACCCCCGACAACAGGCAATTTCACACTGGATTGTTGATCTACCGGGACTTCATGGCGAAGTTGCGTCGCCGTCGTGGCGGTTTATTGGGAGATCGGTTTGCCTTGCCAAGACTGGTACTGGGTCCTAATTGACCTGCTCCGACCCCGTCAGCCGCCAAACCCGAGCCAAACCGAGGATGCCCGCTTTGCAAACGCCATACTACCTGATCGACAAGTCGCGTCTTCTGACCAACATGGAAAAGATCGCATGGCTACGCGAGGCGTCGGGGGCCAAATCCCTTTTGGCGCTGAAATGCTTTGCGACCTGGTCAGTGTTCGATTTCATGTCACAGTACATGGACGGCACAACCTCTTCCTCGCTCTACGAGGTCAAGCTGGGGCAGCAGAAGTTTCCGGGCGAAACCCATGCCTATTCGGTGGCCTATGCCGACAACGAAATTGCGGATGTGCTGGCAAACTCGGACAAGATCATCTTCAACTCGATCAGCCAGCTGACCCGGTTCGACAGCCAGTCGCAGGGCCATATCCGGGGGCTGCGGGTGAACCCGGGCGTCTCAACCTCGGAATTCGACCTGGCCGACCCTGCCCGGCCCTTTTCGCGCTTGGGCGAACATGACCCGGCGCTGATCGCGGGCGTCGCGGACAAGATCAGCGGGCTGATGTTCCACAACAATTGCGAGAACGACGACTTTGACCGGTTCGACGAGATGCTGACCCTGATCGAGGACCGCTTTGGCGCGATCATCGACGGAATGGACTGGATCAGCCTTGGCGGCGGCATCCACTTTACCGGCGAAGGCTATCCGTTGGAGCGTTTGGCCGACCGCCTAAAGCGGTTTGCGCAGGCTCATGGGGTTCAGGTCTACCTTGAACCCGGCGAGGCCGCGATCACCGGGGCCGCAACGCTTGAGGTGACGGTGCTCGACACGCTGCACAACGGCAAGGATCTGGCCATCGTCGACAGCTCGATCGAGGCGCATATGCTGGACCTTCTGATCTACCGCGAACCGGCCAAAGTCAGCCCCAACACCGGCGATCACCCTTGGATGATCTGCGGGAAATCCTGCCTGGCGGGCGACATCTTTGGCGAGTTTCGCTTTGATGCCCCCCTGAAACCGGGTGACCGCATTTCGTTTCAGGACGCGGCAGGTTACACAATGGTCAAGAAGAACTGGTTTAACGGCGTCAAGATGCCTGGCATCGCGATCAAGGAGCTGGATGGCACGACCCACATGGTGCGCGATTTCGACTACGAGGATTTCTCGTCCGCACTTTCCTGACTGCAACTGAATTAAGAGGTCTGTTGGATACATGAAACGCAACGTTCTAATCATCGGCGCTGGTGGCGTCGCTCAGGTGGTGGCGCATAAGTGCGCCCAGAACAACGATGTGCTGGGGGATATCCATATAGCCAGCCGGACGGTTTCCAAATGCGAAGCCATCATCGAGAGCGTGCACGAGAAAAACGCGATGAAACAGGACGGCGTTCTTGCGGCCCATGCGGTCGACGGGATGGACACCGCCGCCGTGGCCGCCCTTATCCAGAAGACCGGTTGCCAGATCGTCCTTAACGTCGGCTCCCCTTTCATAAACATGACGGTGCTTGAGGCCTGCATCCAGACCGGTGCCGCCTATATCGACACCGCCATCCATGAAGAGCCGGACAAGATCTGCGAAACCCCGCCATGGTACGCCAACTACGAATGGAAGCGCCGCGAGGCCTGCGCCGCTGCAGGCGTGACGGCCGTTCTGGGCGCGGGCTTTGATCCGGGCATGGTCAACGCCTTCGCCCGCTTTGCGGTGGACGAGTTCATGGATGAGGTCACGTCGATCGACATCGTCGACATCAATGCAGGCTCTCATGGCAAGTATTTCTCAACCAACTTCGACCCCGAGATCAACTTTCGCGAGTTTACCGGCACTGTCTACAGCTGGCAGGGCGGCGCATGGCAAGAGAACAAGATGTTCGAGGTTGGCCGCGAATGGGACCTGCCCGTCGTGGGCAAGCAAAAGGCCTATATGTCGGGCCACGACGAGGTGCATTCCCTTGCCGCCAACTACCCACAGGCCGATATCCGGTTCTGGATGGGCTTTGGCGACCACTACATCAACGTCTTTACTGTCCTTCAGAACCTTGGCCTTCTGTCTGAACATCCCGTGGTCACGGCCGAGGGGCTTGAGGTTGTGCCCCTCAAGGTGGTCAAGGCGGTTCTGCCAGACCCCTCCAGCCTTGCCCCCAACTATACGGGCAAGACCTGCATCGGTGACCTTGTGAAAGGCACCAAGGACGGCAAGGAGGTCGAGGTGTTCGTCTACAACGTGGCCGATCACAAAGAGGCCTACCTTGAGGTGGGCAGCCAGGGCATTTCCTACACCGCAGGCGTGCCACCCGTTGGCGTCGCCATGTTGATCGCCCAAGGCACCTATGACAGCGGCACGATGGTCAACGTCGAAGAACTGGACCCAAAGCCGCTGTTTGCCTTGCTGGACCGGATCGGATTGCCCACACGGGTAAAGGACGACAAGGGCGACCGCCCCTGGTCTGAGGCCTGACACCACCTCCAAAAAGGGCGGACCCTCGGGTCCGCTCTTATCGCCCGGCGCTACCGATCCTAGTGTCCCCTTTTGCCTTGGGTTGGACTGGATATCAGCACCCATTGTGGGGTGCATCAGGATTTGACTGAGTCGCAATCAGTCCTCCCCGCCCCTGACAACTGGGCTAAAAATGCACCAGAACTGGTTAGTAACGCGTCTGTGAACACTATTCAGTGTTTCCATACAAGAGACTTTGTTTTTCGCAAAACGCGAGCCCCAATCCATTGAAGCCGCGTTGTTACCCCTAGGGCTGGCCGGGTCGTCCAATCCAAAAACATTGGAAAGGCGTCCAGGGCGACCCCACGTCAATAGGATGCGGCAAACAATCAACTCGGGCGGGCGAACCTTAACCAGTGATCCTATTTCTCTATTGAATCCCGCCTCTTGTGGTACCTTTTCACAAAAGCAATAGCGGGCGGGCCCGCTCAGAATCAATCGCTATATAACGACCCAATCAACGTTGCCCACACAACATGTAGAGCCGCCCTTTCCTTGGGCGATTCAAGGAACTTCGCAAGCGAGTAGACTTTGTCTGCTACTGACATAACTCGTTTGAGCCGACTTATCCCCAGCTCCGGTGGAACAACCTGTGGATCCAATCTTGTTGACTCAGGGCCTATCGATAACCGAAAAGAAGACGCATATTTGACTTTGATATGCCTAGATTTGGGTGTCTGTTGCCAGGATGGCGAATATAGCAAAAGAAATTAGAGTTGGGATTATCGACGACCACGTCCTCCTCCGGGAAGGCCTGTCGGCAGTTCTGCGACGTACTGGTCGTTACGATATCGTTTTTGAAGGGGAAACGGCAAACGATGCCGTCGCCTTCGTAGAAAAGCATCATCCTGACGTTATCCTTCTTGATCTTGGGATCGAGGGTGGCGGGCTGGAAGCGCTGCGCAAGATCAAAGACCGGAACTCAGATGTCTTCTGTGTTGTGTTGACCTCCTGCGATGACCCTCTCAAAGCTATGGCAGCGCTCTCGATGGGGGCAGAAGGCTACATCCTCAAGGGCATCAAGTCGGACGACCTGCTACAAGCGCTAGAAGGCATCCTGTCGCGCAAGACCTACGTCTCGCCCGACTTTGCCATGCGCCTTGTCTCGGCGGTCAACCTGCAGAAGGGCGTCGAAAAGCCAAAATGCGCCCTAAACCACCGCGAAGAGCAGGTTATCACGGCCGTTCAACACGGGCTGACAAACCGGGAAGTCGCAAACCAGCTGAAGCTGAGCGAGCAGACGGTAAAGTTCTATATGTCCAGCGCCATGCAGAAACTGGGCGTACGCAATCGGGTCAGCGCGGTTCAGGAATACCAAAGGCAAATGGCGCAAGGCGAGTGATCTTCGTCGTCCTATGAAATAGGCAGCGTGACGGTCACATCGGTTGTTTGCGCTGCACTACGGCCAATATCCAGACGCGCCCCGATTGATTCAGCCTGATCGCGCATGCTGCCCAGGCCAAAGTGCCCTTCGGATTCATTTTGCGCGACGCTCGGGATCTCGGGAAAGCCAGGGCCACGATCGGAAACGACGATCACCAGATCCCCCGATTTCACCGAAACATCAACTGCCTGCCCTACGCCACTGGCGTGTTTGAAACCGTTATTCAGGGCCTCGTTCACAATCCTCGCTATGGCGCGTTGCTTTTTAGGATGCAGCATTTCGACAAGTTTGGTGCCCTGCGTCTTTACCTCCACATGGCTCATTGCCGTATAATCCTCGATCACCTTATCGAGCGAGACCGTACTGTCCTTTTTGTCCGCAGCCTCGGCCGCAACGAGCTGGGACGACATTTCCCTGATGGCCGTTTGCGCCCTTTCCGCTGCCAGCTGAATGTCATCAAACCTTGACGGATCAGAGCGTTCAACCTGCTGAATCTTGATCAAGTCATCGAGGTTGAGCATCAGATAGCTTAGTAACTGGGCCGGACCGTCGTGCAATTCCTGGCCCACGCGCCGCCGCACAATTTCATCAAGATCGCCAAGCTTTTGCTTTGCCTCTTGCATCTGGGTCTGCAACTTGTCCGATTCCGCCAGCATTTCATCTCTTTCGGCCTTTAGGCGGTTGATCTGCGCTGTCTGGTTGAGGATCGTCTGGTTGCCCTGGCTGAAAATGAGATAAAGCGCGCCGAGGAAGGTTACGGCCCCAGCGCCCAGCAAAGCCCAATTGTCCTTCGCGGAATTTGCCAGATAGGTCCGCAACTTGGTCGCGTCTTCGTAAAATTCACCCACTGCGATGATGGATCCGTCAACGTTGCTGCGCAGAGGGACATAGACTTCAAAGATCGGGGTCGTGAATTTCCGCTCGAATTCGTTTTCTTCGTCTTCCAATTCATCGAGGTATGTCTCGATTTCTCCCGAAAGCGGTCCCGCCAATTCGTCGATGGGAAACTGTTGTCCGATAAGTTCCGCATCGGTGGCAAAGGCGATCCTGCCGGACGGGGCCCAGACCTTGATGGATAGGACGTGGCTGCGCAGCGCCTTGTCCTGCGAAATCACCTCGAGCGCGGCGAGATCCTCGGCAGACAGGACGCCATCGCCCGCCATACTCTGCACATAGGGCTCAAGAAAACTTTCCATGTAGAGCGCGGTCGAGTCCGAATTCCGGCTCATGACGTAGCTTGCCACACTTGTGGAGACCAATGAGCCCAGGACCAGGATGAGGGTGATCATCGACCCGACGATGGTCACGAAGAACTTGTTTGTTAAAGACATTTTGCCTCTCAAAATATGAGGCCAAACTAACGCATCCGCGCTGCGTGTCTATACTCGCCAACCCTTCGGTTAGCCTCTCATTAAACTTTCGTATCATAGACCCACCCTACTATCGGTCAGAAGTTCCTTAACCCTTCTGGGCTTCGCAGCGTCAACATTGTGGCGCATTTGAGGTGCAAGGGTCTGATTTCGGACTGGCACGGTATTTTTGAGAATCGATTTCCACTGGTGACACTGAGGTCACCCCGCTGCCTTCCACCGCACAGACCTAGCATTTTTGACCGAGGCCTAGCTGCCAGCAATGCCTCAGTTGCAACCCATTTTTTTGGCCTGGGGGGGCTTATTATGACTGTTGAACTCAAACCATTCGTTCTCAATATCGGGGACATCACGTTTCTTCTGGACCAGGTGAACCATCGTCCGCTGTTTGACGCGGCTGGTAAACTGATCATGAACTGGGGTGGCGATACCGCCATCTACGCGACAAGCCAGGGTGCCGCCGGCGGCCCTGCCCTGTTCGAGCCCAGCGCCAACCCGACCCCGGAAGAAGCCGCCGCAGCCACCGCGCAGTGGGGCCATTCCTTCTATTCCGTCGCCGATGCAGCCGGCCTTCGGGATGTTTCGGGCCTGTCAAACAACCTCAACCCCGACAACGCAGCATGGGGTGCCGCTGATGTTCCGTTCCTGACGGTCGGAACTTCGGGCGAGCTGGGGTATGGCACCTACATGATGGGTGACATGACCAACGCGCTTTATAACGCTGGTCCAACCACATCGACCAAGGACTACACGATCACCGGCAGCGGCAACACGATCAACATCGACAGCGTGACCGACTACACGCCGCGCATGATCACCCAGACGATCATGACCGGCGGCGTTCGCTTCCTTTTGGAAGAGGTCACCCAGATCGTGCCAGGCCAAGGTCCTCTTACCACCAACAACATCACCTACTGGGATTCTGCCCGCTACAATACCGACGAGGCCTACAAGACGCTTCTGGACAGCCACAACATCGACACCAGCAAGCTGATCGAAGGTGCGGCCATCATCGACACCTACCAGGACGTCCTGGGCTACTATGATGCTGGTCTTTATGCCTACGGCCAGTTGATGGCGGCCTATGGCCTGACTCAGCCAGGCCAATCCCACATCATCGACATTCCTGGGATGGATGCTCAAATCGTCTTTATTCAGGAAGCATTCGACCAGTACAAACTGATTCAGGACTTCGGAATTGATCCTTCTGCACTGAACAACGGCGACGCGCTCATCGATACGTCGACCACACCATGGGGCATCTATGCCGAGCTGGGTGTGCCGGATCGTCAGAACCCCGACAACGGCGAGTTCTTCCTGGAAAGCCAGAACCCCGGCGTTGCACCGACCAACGGCTTCTTCGCTGTCTTTGGCCAGTTCTTCGATCACGGCCTCGATTTCGTCAGCAAAGGCGGCAATGGCGCCAAGATCACCATTCCGCTGTCGCCGAATGATCCGCTTTACGGTGTGCTTGGCCAGGACGGCCAGCCGACCACCTCGATCACCATCTCGCGGGCCACTGTCGACTCTGTCGATGCCAACGGCGTTCCGCTTTACATCAACCACACCTCGCCCTTCATCGACCAGAGCCAGACCTACGGCTCGAACGAGCAGATCACCCAGATCCTGCGGGAATGGGTGCTCGACGCCAACACCAACGAATATGTCGCTGGCGCCCGTCTGCTGGACGGCCAAAAGAACGTCGAGTGGGTCGATGGTTTCGGCAACGCAACGACTGCAACCCTGCCCACGCTGAACGAACTGCGCGCCCACCTGGCCGCAACCGGTCGTCCAGACATCACCTGGGAAGACGTCAGCAACCTGAGCATCCGCGATGCCGACGGCAACGTGCTGTACTTTGACGCAAACGGCGACGCTCAGGCCTATGTCGATGTGGACGGCGTCCACGACATGACCGGCACGCTGGTTGACGCTACGGTGCTTGATACACTGAGCACCAAAGGCAGCGGTCATGCCCTCTTGCTGGACATGAACCCCGGCTTTGGTGAGCTGGTTTCGAACGGCAACACCTCTTCGGGCACCATCAGCCAGGCTGCGCTGGACGCAGTGAACACTGCGACGGGCAATGCCAGCGGTGAAGCAGGCTTCCTGTACTTCAATGCAGATGGCGTTCTGTCGGCAATGGCCTCGTTCGGCCCCGGCCCAATGGTCGAACTGACCGGCGCCTCGGCTCTGATGGGTTACGTCAACTTTGCCGACTTCAGCGTCACGTCGTCCGATCCGGTTCTTCACGCCGCGGTTGGCGAAATCCTGATGGAAGCGGTGGGCATCCACTACCTTGCTGGCGATGGCCGGGTGAACGAGAACATCGCCCTGACGTCGATCCACCACATCTTCCACATGGAGCATGATTATCAGGTCCAGAACCTCGAAATCGCCCTGTTCCAGCAAGATGCGCTAAACGGCACAGCAGACGACCACTCCATCCTGACCTCGTGGCAGGTGGCTGTGGCGGACGGTACCGACAACTCGACCAATGCCTCTGTGGCGCTGGTTGGTGGCCACTACGAAGCCACCACCGGCATCCTGGCCCGCGACGAGAAAAACGACTTCTACGTTGTCGCCTCGGCCAATGAAGTCCTTCCTGAAGGCCACAGCATCGTCAAAGGTCGCGACGGCGCAGACATCCAGGCCGCCGGCAGCTACACAGACGCCGCAGGCTACGTCTCCTGGGATCAGGAGCGCATGTTCCAAGGCGTCAAGCTGGTCGTCGAAATGGAATACCAGCATACCGCGATCGACCAGTTCGCCCGCGCTGTTTCCCCTGATATCCCGGAATTCTCGGCCTATTCGACCAACCTTGACGGCACGATCGACATGATGTTCGGCCAGGCCGCCTACCGGTATGGCCACTCGACCCTGCGTGAAACCATCGACACGATGGATCCCAACGGCGACATGACCGGCCGTATCATGAGCTATGCCCTGGAACGGGCCTTCCTCAACCCGGCCCTCTACTCGGAAATCGGTGCGTCCTCGATCATCATGGGCATGACCAAGCAGGTCATGAACGACATCGACGAATTCATCACCCCGGCGCTGCAGCAGGGCCTGTTGGGCCTGCCCATGGACCTTGCCGCGATCAACCTTGCCCGCGGTCGTGATGTCGGCCTGCCGACACTGAACGATGCCCGCGGCATCCTGGGTCTGAGCCAGTACACAAGCTGGAACGACTTCAGCCAGAACATGTACCACAAAGAATCCTTTGTGAACTTTATCGCCGCCTACTCTTTCGACGGCGATGTGGCCCATGCTCAGGCGGTTCTGGACGCAGGAAACGGCGTCATCAACACAACCTACACAGAGTCTTCCACCGTGGCGGCCGCAGCGGCGTTCCTCAACGGTGGCGACGATGGCTTTGCCAAGGTCGACCTCTGGGTCGGTGGTATGGCCGAAGCCCACATCTCGGGCGGTTTGCTTGGCGACACGTTCAACGTGATCTTCGTCGACCAGATGCAGCGCCTGATGGACGGCGACCGGTTCTACTACCTGTACCGCCTGGCCGGCACCCAGTTCGGGGATGAGATCATCAACGAACAGTTCAAGGATATGGTCGAGCGGAACACCGGCACGACCCACCTGAACGGCAACATCTTCGGCTACTCTGACCAGTACTACGAGATGAGCACCAACGCAGTCGCAACCGAGCGTCTGTATGAGGCGGGCACCGACCTGACCGCAGCAGCCGCTGCCGTCGATGTCGGCGGCGCTATCGTCGGCGACGGCCCCTTCTTTGACGCCAATGGCACCCAATACTCTGCCCTGCCGTTCCATTGGGTCGGCGCAGACCGGATTGCCGATGCCCCGCTTTGGCTAAGCGCAAACGGCGACCGCGTAGCAGCGCCTTCGGTGGCGATCGGTGGCACAATCGCCGCTGGTGTAAGCTACGTCACAGCTGACGGCACCCCTGTGGATGCTGCCTACCTTCAGGCCCTGGCTGGCGAACAGCACAAGTATGGCACCATCATGGATGGCACCACACTGGGCGTGTACACCGCTGGCGGAAACTCGACCGCTGGCAATGGCGACGTGGTCACCATCAACGGCAAGGACTATGTCCTTGACCTGCGGCCCGACCTTGCCCCCGATGCCCTGAACACGGACGGCACCCCCACTTCGGGCGCCGATGCCAACGAGGTCATTGCAGGTACCGATCAGGACGACCTGATGTACCTCGGGTTCGGAGACGACACAGGCTACGCAGACGGCGGCAACGACATCGTCTACGGCGGTTCCGGCGGCGACCGGATCTACGGCGGCGCAGGCAACGACATCCTGTACGGCGAAGACCTGCCCGACGTTATCGACGGTGGTGAAGGCGACGACATCATCTACGGTGGCGACTCCGGTACCTCTGTCGGTGGTTTCGACCAGCTCATCGGTGGTGCCGGTGACGACAAGATCTACGGCGGCGTCGGGATCGACAAAATCTACGGCAACGGTGGCGACGACGCGATCTACGGCGGCGCCGATACCGACCCCTTCATCTTCGGTGGTGACGGATCGGACATCGTCAACGGTGGCGACGAGCAGGACAACATCTACGGCAACGCCGGCGATGACCTTCTGATCGGCGGCAACGACAAGGACATCCTGTTCGGCCAGGAAGGCGACGACATCCTGCGTCCCGGTATTCCTTCGGGAGCGGCGAACGCTGGCGGTGGTAACACCGGCAACGCAGTCTTCGGTCCTGACGAAGTGGTCGGCGGCACGGGCAATACCCAGGTTAACGACACAGGCTTTGACATTATCGACCTGTCCGACAACACCCAGGCCTTCACACTTGAAGTCAACCTCAACGCCCAGAACAATCCGCTTGTCATCCTCGACCAGAACCAGGTTCTGCCGACGATGGTCCAAATGGACGGCATTGCAGGTACCCAGGACGACGACGTCATCATGGGTAACGTTGACGGCAACTGGTTGATCGGTGCCGGCGGCAACGACCACTTCGAAGCCGACATTGCACCCCGCCTTGCCGGAGCGCAGGCAGAAGTGCTGGCCGAACGTGGTGGCAACGACGTCATTATCGGTGGTGCCATCCGACTGGACGCACTGATCGGTAAGTACGGAACGGGCGACATCAACAACTTCGTCGCTGACCTGTACGAAACCCACTACAACCTGATTGGTGCAACCCACCGTGTCGCAGAAGGTGCCTCCCTGATTGGTGGTCTTCTGAACGGTGCAGCAACAACCGGCTTGTTCGCGCTGCACTTCACCGAAATGCTTCGCTCTGCCCAGTTCAAGGACCTTGTCCTTGGCAATTCGGACAACGAAATCGGTGACATCGGCAATCTGCCGATGCTGGACACAGGCAATGACACCGCGTCCCTGACCGGCAATCTTGAAGACTACAGCGTCGTAGCAATCGACATCAACGGCAACCAGGTCGCAGATCTGGTCAACGACTATGCCAGCGTTGTCGGCATCCGTCTGACGGACAACGGCGGCGTCACGCAGACCGACGCCGGCCCTGTGGATCGCCTGCCAACCGACGGCATCGACCTCTTTGTCGGTGTGGAAAGCTTTGTCTTCGCCGACGGCACCTACACCATGCGTGAAGTGATCGGTAACCCTCCGACACTGGCGTTGGACTATGACGGTGGCGTAGGCACCTACCTCGACCAGTTCTCGAATACAGTGAACAACGGTTCCGACGGCGATACACCCTGGACGACGGTCTGGACCGAGGTCAATGACGGCGCGAACAGCGTCAACAATGGTCAGATCCAGATCGACAACCAGTTCTCGGGTGCTCCGAGCAATGGGATGGACATCGGCTACGGCGACGGCGCGACCATTTACCGCGACGTTGATCTTAGTGGCGCGAACTCTGCAACGATCTCCTTTTCGTTCCGGGAATCGGGTCTGGGCAATGGCGAGAATGTCGAAGTCAGGTTCTACGAAGACAACACATCGAACGCTTACACCGTCCTTGAAACGATCACAGCTAGTGGGAGCTTTAGTGGGACAGTAACTGGTCCTTTCGCAGAGACCCAAGTTGGCCGGATCGAGATTGTTGCAACGAACATTAACGACACAAGACGCAGCCGCGACTATGTCAGCATCGACGACATGCAAATCGCAGTCGAGGCTCCGACGAGCAATCCTCAATACGCGATCAGCCGGGCATTTACCGAAGGGGACGGCGGTATCACCGTTATCCCACGTGCCCTGATCACCGATGTGGACGGGACAACACTGACCTCGGCCAAGATCGTTCTGACCAATGCCAAGGATGGTGACGACCTGGTCTGGACCAATGGCACCACGGGCAACGGCTTCTCGATCGACCGCGACACTTCGGTGGCGGGGCAGATCACGCTGACGCTCAGCAGCAATACGCCGCAAAGCTACGATGCCTTCGCAGCACGGTTGGACAACATCCAGTTCGTCAACACCTCGGGGAACCCCGATGAGACGACCCGGATCATCCAGTCCTCCGTCAACGACGGTCGTATGGACAGCGCGCCGGCCACAACCTCGATCACGGTGACGTCGGTGCCAAACCCAGCGGTTGCGGTCAACGACAATGTCGTTTTGCGTACCGCTGGCGACTACGTCCTGCCCGAATGGGCGCTGACAGCCAACGACTACGATCCGGAAGGTGACGCTTTCTCGATCACTGACACCTTCAACAACAACCGGCTAACCGCAAGTCAGCCCACCAATAACGAAATCTCTGTCACCGGTGCCGGATTCTTTGATAGTTTCGACTACCACGTTACCGGCGGTGACAGTGCTCGTGTCAGCTTCTCCACGGACGGTTTTGGGACCCTGCGCGGCTCCAACTCTGACGATATCATTATCGACAGCAACAACGGCAATGACATCGAAGGTCGTGACGGCAATGACATCATCTTCGCCAATGGCGGCAACGACGGGATTGTCTGGTTTGCCAATGGCGGTCACGACTTTGTCGACGGTGGTGACGGTACTGACACCTTCACCGTCAACGGCGATAACTCGAGCGAGGTGTTCAAGATCCTCGATGTTACCCAGGCAATTGCGCAAGGGTTCCAACCGACATACGACAACACTGAGATCGTTGTCGTCCGCAACGACGAGATCATCGCAGAGTTGGACAACATCGAAGAGCTCGTGATCAACACTGGTGTTGCTGGGTTCGGAGCATTGGCTGGTGGCGCCAACACTTTCAACAGCGGCGACACCGTTGAAGTTGCGGGTACTTTCGACACCACAAGCCTTAACTACTCAACGATCCACGTCACGGGGACAGAGGCTCATGATACCGTGGACATCACGGGTCTGACGTCTGCTCACCGCGTTGTCTTCGACACACGCGGTGGCGGCGACCAGGTCATGGGCGACCTTCGCACTCAGGACATCGTCAATGTACCGACAGGTGTACGTGGTCGTGACGTTGACGGAATGATCATGGAAGGTGACAGGTCCGCAGAAACCATGACGACCGGCGAGTACAGCGACTTTGTCGTGGCACGTGGCGGCAACGACATCATCTCGGTCGGCGAAGGCAACGACCTTGCTCGCGGTGGCTCTGGCGATGACATCATCTTTGGTGGCGAGGGAAACGACCGCCTCGCCGGCAGCGCGGGCAGCGATGTCGTGTTCGGCGGCGGCGGGGACGATATGATCCTGGGCTGGGAAAATGCCCCCAGCGACGACATCTACTACGGTGACGACGTAGACGGTGGCATCGGGATCGATACCCTGTCCCTGACAAAAGCAACCACCTCGGTCACAGTTGATCTGGGATCGGATGGTAGCAATCGGGGCACTGCCTACAGCGTCGAAACCGGACTGGACACTCTCTACGATATCGAGAACGTCTGGACTGGTTCTGGAGATGACGTGATCACCGCCAGCAACGCGGTCAACGTGATCGACGGCGGTGACGGTATGGACATCTTCCGCTTCAACTCTGCCGAAGCCGCGGATGGTGACCAATTGTCCAGCTTCGAACCTGGCGATGTCATCGACTTCAGCATGATGGATGCTGATCTGGGTGCGGGGGGCGACCAGTCCTTCACCATCACTAGCGGAGCATTCACCGGGGCCGGTCAGCTGCTGATCACCCAGGAAGATCGCGACGGTAGCACCTACACCTACGTTCAAGGTGACGTCGACGGCGACACAAACGCTGATTTCACGATAGAGATCCGTGGCGCCCATGACCTGACGAACAGCGACTTCAACCTTTGATAACAACGCACTGGGCCGGATGATCCGGCCCAGTGTTCCTTAGTGATTTTTAGGCGACCCGGGGGACGTCATGCGCGCACAAGACACACTCGAGCACATCAAGCGGCGACACGCACAGAAGCTTACAGCCGGTTTGAAGGTGGTCGGGCTTTATCTTTTTGGTATCTCAGGGATCATCAACATCCTGGCCCTGACCGGTTCGATCTACATGCTGCAGATCTACGACCGCGCCTTGGGAAGCGGAAGTATCCCAACCCTCCTCACCCTGTCGACGCTGGCCATTGGCCTGTATTTCTTTCAGGGACTCTTCGACGTCCTACGCTCGCAAATCCTGGTTCGTGTCGGGGGCCGGCTGGATCGGCAGATATCGCCAGTTGCCCACAAGGTCGTGGTCGATATGCCGCGTTTTGGCTACAGCACGTCCGAAGCGCTCGAGCGTGGTAGAGACGTCGACACCCTGCGCACCTTTCTGGGAAGCCAGGGGCCCATCGCCCTCTTCGATATTCCGTGGATGCCGGTCTTTTTGGTCTTCGTCTACATGCTGCATCCCCTGCTGGGGGCCCTGACGCTGGGCGGGATGGTTGTCCTGACCCTTCTTACTGTGGCCACCGAATTGCTGACCCGTCGCCTGACCGGCGCAACACAGCAGGCCGCTGTCTTTCGCAATCGCATCGCTGACAGCAACACCCGCAACGCAGATGTCATCAAGGCCATGGGCTTTGCCGACAGGGCGGTCGAGCGTTACACAGAAGCCAACCGCGATCACCTCGACCTGCACACAAAGTCCAACGACATCTCAGGTACCTTTGGGGCGATGTCCCGGGTTCTGCGGATGATCTTGCAATCCGCCATCCTCGGGATGGGCGCCTTCCTCACCATCAAGGGCGAACTGTCGGCCGGCGCGATCATCGCCTCGTCCGTCGCCTCCTCCCGCGCTCTGGCTCCTATCGATATGGCCATCGGCAACTGGAAACAGGTTGTTGGCGCACGGGCGGCCTTTGCCCGCCTTAAGGAAACCGTTGTCGCCATGGCAACGACTCAGCAACCACTGGAACTGCCCAAGCCGACCAAATCCCTGCGTCTTGACGGGATCACCGTCGCCGCTCCGGGCACGGGCCGGGTTCTGCTGGCCGATGTCGGCTTTGAACTGACCGCTGGTCAGGCACTGGGCATCATCGGTCCGTCGGGTGGCGGCAAGACAACCCTGGTCAAGGCATTGACCGGCGTGCTTCCGGTCCTGCGTGGGGCTGTCCGCCTTGATGGCGCCGACCTGGTACAATGGCGCGATGAAGATCTGGGCCGCTACATTGGTTATCTTCCTCAGGACGTCAGCCTGATGGATGCGACCATCACCGAAAACATCTCGCGGTTTGCCAAGGACGTGGACGTCAACGCCATCGTCAGTGCCGCAATGGCAGCCGGTGTGCACGACATGATCGTCAAGATGCCGGACGGCTATCAGACCCGCGTCGGCGCCGATGGCCTATCCCTTTCGGGTGGCCAGCGTCAGCGGATCGGGCTTGCCCGCGCCCTTTACGGCAATCCGTTCCTCGTGGTCCTGGACGAGCCCAACTCGAACCTGGACAGCGAAGGCGAGGCCGCGCTGACAGCGGCTGTCACCAGTGTCCGCGAACGTGGCGGGATCGCAGTTGTCATCGCCCACCGGCCGACGGCGCTGGCAGCGGTCAACATGATCGCCGTTGTCCAGGGCGGACGCATGACTGCCTTTGGTCCCAAGGAAGAAGTGATCGGGCCCAAGGTCGTCGCACCGAACGAAGCCCGTCCCGAGGCCCACCAACCCGCAGCCGAACCCGCCCTGCACAAAACGCAGGACCAACAGGGAAAAGCGTCATGATCAAGGTCAAGAAAACCAAGGCGTCTGACGACAAGAGCGACCAGGCGCAATCCTACCAATTCTCGGACGTTTCGGGAAAAGGCGTACTGCCTCATGCGATTGGGATGGCGATCATGTCGATCGCCCTCTACCTGCGGTCGATGATGTCTTCACCGCTCGCTGCGCTGACGGCCGAGCCGGACCCGGCGGACACCGGGTCCCATCATCCCCAGCACACAGTCACAATGGGCTCGGAAAGCTACAATCTTTCGCCGATGAAACAGGAACAGGCCGCAGATGCCCCTGCCCCCGCGGAAGATGCGCCGAAAACAGACTTTGCCCAAACCTACAACTTCAGCCACGGCGAGAACGTCGTGCCGTTCGTCAACCCGCAGGACCGGCAGTCCAAGCTGGCGGTTGCCTCGGCACATCAGCAGTCAGGTGATGTACCCCAATCGACCGTCGTTTCGCGCAGCTGGGACAACCCCGACTTTTCTGACGTCAGCTTTGGCCAATCGGTCTTTTCCACCGCGACCTCATCTTCGACGACCGAAGAGGATGCCGGCACCTACGAGCTGACTGACGAGCCGGCGCTGAGCCTGGAAGAAGAAGCCGCGATCGAGAAACTGACGGCAAACCGCGCGCCGGTGCGGCAGCGGTCGGTCTATTTGTCGGACCTTTTCGGCACGGGATCGCTGTTGATTACGCTTGCCAGCCTACTTGACCACACCTCTGACCCTGACGGTGATGCGCTGATCGTCGAGGGCCTGACAGTGTCGAGCGGCACGCTTGAACAGACTGACGAAGGCTACCTTTACACGCCCGACCCGCAATATGCTGGTGTCGTGCAATTTGACTACCAGATAAACGATGGCGAGGCCGCGATCACGCAGACCGCCCACCTCAACATCAAGCCGACAAATATCATCGGGACCGATGCCAAGGACAACCTTACCGGCCACGAAAGCGTTGATTTCATCTACGGAAAAGACGGCGATGATACGATATCCGCCAAGGCCGGGGCCGACCTGATTTATGGCGGCAAGGGCGACGATGTCATCTTTGGTGGCGAAGGCGACGATGAGATTTTCGGCGGTGAAGGCAACGACGTCCTGTTTGGCGACGGCGGCGATGACCGGATCAGCGGTGGCGCGGACAACGACAAGGTCTATGGCGGCACCGGTTCGGACATTCTTTGGGGTGACGCGGGCCAGGACGAGCTTCACGGCGGCTCTGGCAGCGACCTGATCTATGGCGGCTCGGGCAACGACCTTATCTTGGATGGCCAGGATAGTGATGTGGCCTATGGCGGGTCCGGCTCTGATACCTTCCGGGCCTCAATGGACCAGGCTGATGATGAGTATCACGGTGATGACACCGGCCCTGCCCAGCACGGCATTGACGTTCTTGACTACTCGGACGCTGCGACGGCGCTGAGCGTCGACATTGGGGCTGGCACCGTCGATGGCGCCGAAACCGGCCACGACATTTTCGATGGTATGGAAGTGGTTGTTGCCGGGTCCGGAGATGACGAAATCACGGGCAGCACGCGCAGCGACATCGTTAATGACGGCGCTGGACACGACCACGTCGCCTTGGGCGCCGGAAGCGATACCGTTCGCGTGTCGATCGACCAGCACGAAGACAACTTTGACGGCGGCGCCGGTCACGACACGATTGACCTGTCCGCACATGTTGGCGACCTTGTTGTGGACATGGTCGGCAACACGATCTCGGGTCCGGCAATCGCAACCGATACCGCGACCGGTTTCGAGAATGTCATCGGTGGCCACGGCAACGACAAGATCATTGCCGCTGACGACAAAGGCGAGAATGCATTTGACGGCGGAGACGGCTTTGACACCCTCGACCTCACCAGCCAGACCCAGAACCTTCGGGTGAACGTGTCAGCCGGGACGATTGCCAGCGATGGTGCGGCAACCGACACCATGACAGGGATCGAACACATCGTGACGGGTTCCGGCGATGACACTTTCGTCACATCCGGCAAGGATGGGGGCCACAGCCTTGATGCAGGCGACGGCGACGACACCCTCGACCTGTCGGGCCACGACAGCGACCTCGTTGTCGATCTTAGTGCCGGAACGGTGTCCGGAACCGATGTCGGCACCGACCAGATCTCAGGGTTTGAGAACGTTGTTGGTGGCCGCGGTGATGACAGGATCGTTGCAAAACAAGATGATGCATCGCATTCCTACGACGGCGGCGAAGGTCACGACACCCTTGACCTGAAAGCCGACGTCCAAGACCTGCGGGTCGATGTGACTTCGGGCAAGATCAGCCGCGCTGATGGTCCCACCGACAGCTTTGACGGGATCGAGAGCATCGAAACCGGCTCGGGCGACGATGTCTTTGTCTCCACCGTCGGTGAGGGTCACAAGAAATACAGCGGTGGCGAGGGCAAAGATACGCTTGATCTGTCCAAAGACACCAAGGCGCTCAAGGTCGACCTGCGCGAGCACAAGGTCGAGGACGAAGACGGCGACCAGGACGATTTCGAGGATATCGAAGCCTTCTTTGGCACCGACGAAGACGACGTGTTCGTTGTCAGCAGCCATGGCCACGAAATGACGGGCGGCAAGGGCAATGATCTTTACATGTTTGCCCAGCATGAAGAGGACTACGACACCGCGGCAACGATCAACGACTTTGCGGTCGGTGATGTCATCGAAACCCGCATGTTCAAGTTCTTTGAACGGGGTGAGGACAACGCCGACGCAGGTTTGCAGCTGGGTGTCGGCGAACTTGTCGACACGCTGAACATGTCCCGCGTCAACTTCAGCTACGAAACCCACGACGACGGGGAATACACCCGCCTCGAGGTTCACGAGCATGACGAGTACGGCACCGTGATTACGCTGCAAGGGCACCACATTATCTTCTTAATTGACGCGCATTAAAGAGTTCGACGAGGACCAAGAGATGACAATGACTATGACGCACCAGCCCGACGCCTCCGCATTTCTGGAGAAAAAGGATACTTCCCTTCGGCTTTGGCCCCGTATGCTCATGGGCCTCGCCCTGGCCACGGCGCTGGTTGGCGGACTTGGCGGATGGGCCTACCGGGCCGAACTAGCCGGTGCTGTCATCTCGCAAGGGGTCGTTGTCGTCGAGGCAACGGTGCAGACCGTCCAGCACCGCGACGGCGGGATCGTCTCGGATATCGCGGTCAAAGAGGGGGACACGGTCGATGCCGGTCAACTTTTGCTGCGCCTGGACGACCAACAGACCACGTCCGAACTTGCCATCGTGCAATCGCAGTTGATCGACAGCGAAGTGCGCCGCGCGCGCCTTGTGGCCGAACGGGACGGGTTGGCCACCCTCGACCTGACACCTGACTGGGTCGCCGCCCACCCCGATGCTGCAAACCTGATCACCGGCGAAACGCGCCTTTTTGACGGCCAGCGTCAAAGCCGCGACAGCCAGCGCCAGCAACTGGAACTGGGCGTCTTGCAGATCGAGGACGAGATTCTGGGCCTGCAAGGCCAAAGGACCGCCAAGGCCGCCGAAATTGCCCTTGTCGAAACCGAATATCAGCGCACCCTCGACCTGACCCAGCGCGACCTTGTCGAAGTCTCGCGGCTTTATAACGTGGAACGCGAAAAGGTCCGCCTTGCTGGTGAACTTAGCGAGATCGACTCGGCCATCGCCCGCGCCGGCACAAGGATCAATGAGATCCGCCTGCAGGTTCTGGCAATCGACGACACCGCCCGGACAGAAGCGCAACGGGAGTTGAGCATTGTGGAGACCCGGCTGTCGGAACTCGGCGAACGGGCGATTGCGATCGGTGACCGCCTGACCCGGACCGATGTGCGCGCCCCGATTGCCGGCACGGTGAACGAATTGAACATCCACACCATCGGTGGCGTCGTAAGCCCTGCCGAAGTCCTTTTGACACTGGTCCCGAGCGGGTCCGAACTGCGGGTCGAAGTCCGCATTCCGCCAACTTCGATCGAGCAGGTTAACCTGGACCAGACCGCCCGCCTTCGCTTTCCTGCATTTAACCAGCGCGTGACGCCGGAACTGACCGGTCGGATCATCCACATCTCGCCCGCCACGGCCATCGATAACGTGACCGGCCAACCTTACTATCAAGGCATTGTCGAGATTTCCGAAGGCGAAGTGGACAAGCTTGGCGACAGCCATCTCATGCCCGGCATGCCGGTCGAGGTTTTCATCGCCACCGACGATCGGACAGTGCTGTCCTATATCTTCAAGCCCATTTTTGACCGCTTCACCCACTCGTTCCGCGAGCGGTGATTGCTTCGGCCAATCACGGTCACAGCCAAACAACGAAAGGACCGGCCCTGTTCAGCGGGGCCGGTTTTCGTTTACGAGGCCCGTTCCCGCCCTGCGCCAAAAAGACAAGACCCGGCGATATCGCACGGACCTCGTGACACAGGCCGGTTTGCCTGACCGCAAATCCGCACCATATTGCGCCAGAGGCGTTCCGCCGGCCCTGCCCACGGGATCGGATTGCGCGCAGGTTCGAATTCTCACGGCGGACACATGCTGATCCTGACCAAAGCCACGGTGAAAAACCCCAAGATCCTCGAGGTCCGCCAGCTGCCACGCAAATTCTTCGGGCGTGTTACGGTCTGGCCCAAGGGTCGGATCGGTGCCACCCGCTACCTGCGGATCGTGGCCGAGTTTCAGGCCCTGCGCTACAGCCTCACCCTGTTGCCACTTATCATCATTGCCCTGATCTGGACGAACACCGCCCTTCCGTTGTCGCAGGCCCCGATCCTGATGCTGCTGATCATCTGGTGGGTCGAAATGCGGTTGCTGCGGGTGCCTGCCTCAAAACGGGCGGGCCTTATCGACGCAGCCGAGGCCGAGCGCGGCCTTGATCTGTTGAAGGTGCAGGCCCGCGCCGTCCTGACGCGCATTGCGGCGGGGCGCGGGATGCGGGCCGGGCTATTGCACCTTGTGGTCGAACAATCCGAATTGGGGCTATTCGCGCCACTCACCTATGTCTCGATCCAGTCGGACGATGGCCCAAAGGTCGTGGACCTGACTGCACAGGAACAAGAGGTCATCCGCACCCACCTGTTTCAATCGCCGTTGGATGAAGGCCTGCTTTTGCGGATCAACCAAAGCCAGAACATCTTTCTGCGCGACATTCCGTTCGAGGCCCGGACCATATCGGCCCATGCCCGACTGGCAGCCGCATTGGCCTAGGTCAACTGGACAGGTCGACGACCCGCCCAAACGGCGGTGCCGTCTTTGCCGGTTCTGGCAAGGCCCAGATGACCGAAAGCCCTCTGGGTGGTGGCCCTGGGTCGCCTTCCAGATCCGTCAGGACCACCACTGCCGAGGCCTTGAGCCTTTGCGCCTCGCGGATGACAGGGACAAACGCGGTACCACCGCCGCGTGGCAATTCGGGCACGGAAAGAACGGATTGCGTTGGATCAACCCTTGCCCGGTGCCGGATGTCATCATCAAAGACCATCAGGTGAATTTCAGCCCTCAAACGTCGGGCGATGCCCGCCACCTCACCCCAGAACAAATCAAAGCGGGCATCGTCGATGCTGCCCGACGCGTCGATGGCCAGCGCAATACGCGGCACTTCGGACAAGGGCCTAAGCCCTGGTTCGAACCCCGGGGTCGGCCCATCGTCCAGAACGGCCTGCGCGGCCCCCGCGATCCAGCGGCGGGAGGGGCGTCGGGCGCTGGGTTGGGCGCGGACCATGACGGCCTGGGTCAAGAGGCGGCGCAGGATCAACTCCCATGGGGTTCTGGGTTCGGGAATATCCGCAATACGATGACCAATGCGCCCGATCCCCCGCCCGGCCTGTCGCCCGGCATCGAGGGCCCGCGTCAAGTGCTGGCGCCAGCGGGCCGCCTGCTCGACCTCGCCTTCGGTATCGGAGCCACCGGGCGACGGATCAAGATCGGGATCGAAACTGCGGGTGCGGGCGTAAGTCCAGGCCTTGCCAATCGGTCCCCCTACCCCCGAGGACCGGGTCGCGAGCGCGTGGTAGAGCCTGTCGACGTCCCATTCGGCCAATGCAGCCTCGGACGTCATCTTGATGCCAAGGCCCTCGGACAGAAGGTCTGTCAGTAGCACCGCCGGGCGGGGCAAGGCATGATCGGCCAATTGCAAAGCCTCGTTTACAAGCGCGTCGGCAGCCAGGTTGTAAAGGTTTGCCTCAAAGCCGGGGCCAAGCCGGGTCTGAAGGTCCGACAGGCGCTGGGGATGACGCAAGGCCACATGCAGGATGTGGTGGGCGGCAAGGCCGATTTGCTCGTGCAGGGGCAGCGCCTCGAAGTCCGGGCCATAGGTGATCGTGCCACCTCCGGTGCGGGTGTCCTCTCCATCACGATGGTCGCACCACAAAGACAATGCGGCAAGCGCCGGGTCCGCCTCGGCCAGGGCGCGCAGGGCCGGTCCGGCGCGCTGACTATGGCGTATGACCTCGGTCATTCGAGACCGGCGGCCCGACGTTCTGCTGTATAATCCGCATAGGCGGCCGAGGTGCGGAACGCCTCTTGCAACCCACCGGCAAGCGCTTTGTCGATCAGCAATTCGAACCCGTAGGTTGTCAATTCAGCCAAGGGCAGCCTTGCGAAAACCTTTTCATTTCTGCTGATTGCAAGCTTTCGCAAATCCGCCATCACGTCAATTGCCGCTGCGATGTTGGACCGCTCTGCCACCGCTACGAGGGCATAGACGAGGGCTGTCAGGCCATGCAGGCTGGCCGGAAAGAGCGCAATCCGGTCCCTTGGTTTGGCCTCGATCATCTGGGTGGCTTGCACGGTTGCCGCGATCTCTTCGGCGACAAGGATGAACTCCGCCGCGGCGGCCCCGCCCAGGGTCCCGGCGATCAGCGTATCGCGCAGAACCTTGTCCGGCACAGACGCCAGAATGGCCGAGACCCGCGCCCAGGATCGTGGGGTACAGGCAATCATGTGGCCGCGTCGCAGCGCCTCTTCTGTGGTGTCCAGCAGATCGGGCCGGGTACGAATGAAGGCGATGACAGAGGGCGCAAGCCCTTGTGGCACCGCAAAGTTCGCGATCCAGTCCGTCGCCTCGGCCCGCAGGGACAGGTGGATCAACCGGTCCGACAGCGCGGTGCCCATCTCGTAGGCGACAGCGCCATCTTCGACGGCATTGCCCGCCGCCACGATGAAGGTTGTCGCGGGCAGTTGGTGACGCCCGACCCGACGCTCTTGCAAAAGACCGTAGACGGTGGGTTGCAGCGATGGGGCTGCGGCCGTCAGTTCGTCCAGAAACAGGATCGCGGGGTTTTTCGGGTCATCCGGCAGGTCCTCGGGCCGGTACCAGACCGTGCGCTTTGTCGCATGATCGTAGAACGGCAGGCCGCGCAGGTCCTGCGGTTCGATTGTCGTGAGGCGCAAATCGAAAAGGCGACTTCCAGTTTCCCTCGCAAGTTGCTGGACAATATCTGTTTTTCCGATTCCGGGGCGGCCATGCAGCATCCACGATGCGGTCAGATCACCGGCGGACTGGGCGGCATATCCCACCCGCAACGCAGCCAAAGCCTGACCGGCCGAGATTGCCGTTGTGTTGATCGTCATGGCACCCGCCCCTTTTTTCTTCGACGCCGATGGGGCCCGTCTGACCGAACACCGCGTTTCGCAACGGTAGCGGTCGGAGGCCGGCAGACAAGCCCCGAGCGGACTGAGTCGTTGGTGGTTGATTGGGGCGGCGATCAGCCAGCATTTGCCGATCCCGGGGGGATCGATCCTAGGACTTTTGGGTGAAAGCGGAGTTATGGCAAGCGGTGTCCTGCCGATTGCGGAAAACGGCCGAGGAGGAGAGATATGTGCTGTTTTTTCCAATTGAGACACTAGAAACTGCGACATTTTGGTCAAAGCCCTGACAACGAAATATCAAATTTACCCATGTTAAACTTTTGTTTATTTCGCCTCACGCACCTGTGAGGTACAAAAGAGCATGGGGGACGAATTGTAATTTCGTTCGCGGGCGGCAGGTCGTGCCGAAAGTTTGTTTAAATGGAACACTTTTTGCTAGCGACCAATTGCCCGCCAACGTTCTTGACGTATGGCGCGGCTATGAGGGCCCGGCGACGCCATATCAAAATAAGACGGGCTCGACGACGGGATGGTATGCGGCAGATTTTGCCCTTTTTGAAGTGTGTATTGGCTGGTCGGAGTGTGGCATTTATTGCGTCTACTCTTGGACTTCTGGCCCTTACCTTCGTTTTCCTATCCCCGCCTGCTTTTGCCCAAACCACAACAACCGACAGCCTGAACATCCCTGACTTTGGGTCCCCGACCCTGGTTCAGGCGCCGGCTCCGGCGCAGGACTTGCCGGGGTTTGATCACGCGGTTACGGGCTTTGCCCTTGATGGGGCGCACGCGCCGCTTGCCTGTGACACCTGCCACGTCGGCGGCGTGTTCGAAGAGACGCCCGCCACCTGTGTCGGCTGCCATGACGGCGTCATTGCCGACGGCAAGACAGAAGATCACCCGCCGGCCTCGGATGAATGTAGCCAGTGCCATACGACCACGAACTGGACCGCGGTCGGCTTTGACCACAGCAATGTCACCGGAAACTGCGTCAGCTGCCACAACGGTTCGACCGCCCGTGGCAAGAGCGCGAACCACCCTGCCACGACGAATGTCTGTGCCGCCTGCCACCTGACGACAAGCTGGACCACCGTCCGGTTTGACCATGCCGCGGCGATCGGGACCTGCGCGGACTGCCACAACGGACGAACGGCGACTGGCCCTTCGGCCTCGCACCCCTCGACCACCAACGATTGCCTGTCCTGCCACGTCGTCACAAGCTGGGCTGACGTGCGCTTTGATCACTCGCAGGCCCTTGGGAGCTGTGTGGACTGCCACAATGGCGCGACCGCTACAGGCAAATCGGCGCAGCATATCTCAACCACCAACACCTGCGAAAGCTGCCACCTGACGACAAGCTGGACCAACGTCCGGATGGATCACTCGGCCACGATCGCCTCTTGCATCACCTGCCATAATGGAACCTCGGCCACCGGGAAGTCTGCCAACCATATTCCGGCGACCTCTGCATGTAGCGATTGTCATACCACGACAACCTGGAGCACGGTCCGGATGGATCACGCCGCGGTGACAGGATCTTGCGTGTCCTGTCACAACGGGTCGACCGCGACAGGCAAAACGGCCAATCATATCCAGTCGTCCAACTCCTGCGATGACTGTCATGTCACAACCAGCTGGACCAACGTCCGCTTCGACCACAGCGCGGTCACCGGGTCCTGCGTCACCTGCCACAATGGCAACACCGCGACAGGCAAGCCCGGGAACCACATCGCGTCGACCAACAGCTGCGATGACTGTCACGTCACGACAAGCTGGACCAACGTCCGCTTTGACCACGCGTCGGTCACCGGCTCTTGCGCTTCTTGCCACAATGGCAACACCGCGACCGGCAAGCCCGGCGATCATATCCCGTCGTCGAACACTTGCGACGACTGTCATGTCACAACCAGCTGGAGCAATGTCCGCTTCGACCACAACTCGGTCACCGGGTCCTGCGTCACCTGCCACAATGGCAATACGGCCACAGGAAAGCCGGGGAACCACATCCCTTCGACCAACACCTGCGACGATTGCCACGTGACGACGAGTTGGACGAACGTCCGCTTCGACCACTCCTCGGTCACCGGGTCCTGCGTGACCTGCCACAATGGCAATACCGCCACCGGCAAGCCCGGGAACCACCCGGCCACGTCAAACACCTGTGACGCCTGCCACGTGACCTCTAACTGGACCAATGTGCGACTTGACCACAACGAGGTCACAGGAAGCTGTGCCAGCTGTCACAACGGCAATATCGCGGAGGGCAAGCCCGGCAATCACTTTGTCACCAACCTGCAGTGCGACGAATGTCACCTGACCTCCTCCTGGGGTGGCGCACGCTATAACCACACCTCGGCCTTCTTCCCCGATGGCCACAACCAGACCGACTGCACGTCGTGCCACGTTGGCAATACGGCCGCCGCCGCCTTCTCGGACCCGGCCTATGCGCCTGACTGTGCGGGCTGCCACGCGGGCGACTTCAGAACCGGCCCACATATCAAGTTTGAAAACCCACGCACCAATTACACGGTCAGCGAGCTGCGGGACTGTGCGGGCTCATGCCACGTCTATACCGACAGCTCCCTGACCCAAATAAGAGAACGCCGAAACGGCGAACACAGGCCCACTCAGAGGGAATTCTGATGAGAGGAACGAGCAGTAAACAAGACTTGGCCCCGAAAGGGGCCGGTCAGACAGGGCAAGGCCAGGTATGACCCAGGCTGTCGCCCATAAATCAGGTGCCAACACCCAGACGAACGAATTTTCTCGGTCGGCGACAGTATAGCTTTTGTGGCCTTTGCCACACTCAGAGCCAACTTAGCTGATCCAATTTAAGAACGCCAAAAAGGCGATTACAGGCAGACAGAAAGGAAATCCTTATGAGAGGACAGAGCAGTGGACGAGTCCTTGCCCTAATGGGGGCTGGCCTGTTGGGATTGAGTCCGGGTATGTCCCAGGCACAAGCCGAAGCAATCATCGCCCAGACACAGGTGCTGGGAAATGCGGCCGAAGGCGCCTGCCCGGTCATTCTGATGATCCTGAACAATCCCGCGACACTCGCGTCTCAGAGGATGTCGAACGACGGAATGTCGTTGCGGGTTGTGCTGACACCGTCACAAGGGTTTGACGCGACAGCCGCCAACGATCCCATCGAAACCCGGCCTGTCATGATCGTGCCCGGCGTCGGAACGGCCTTTATCACCATCGACCGAAGCGGTCGGGATCACGTGATGACCATCCGCTTTTCGGCACCGGCTGATGGATCGGTCGCCCAGTCCGGCGAACGGTCGCTTGTCATCTCGCTCGAACGGCGCGGGTCTGCCCAGAATTGCCTGCCTTCGGCATCGTCCAGCCAGACGGCCGAGGCCCCAGCGACCGGCCCTGCCCCTGGCGTCGGTCCGAGCGCCTCGTTGCCACCGGCCCCCCTGCCAGACGGCCAGCCCCTTGATGAGGCCGCGACCCTTCTGGCCGAAGCCCGGTCAGCGATCACCAACGAAGAGTATCCGCGCGCGGTCCAGATCCTAACGTACATTGTCGGCATGCCCGACAATGCGTCCAGTGCCGATGCGCAGGAATTGCTTGGCCTCGCCCGCGAGCGCAATGGTCAGCTGGCCCATGCGCAGGCGGAATACGAAATCTATCTGGAAATGTATCCCGAGGGCGAAGCCGCCGACCGCGTGCGCCAGAGGTTGGCCGCTATCGTGACAGCGCAATCCGCCCCACCGGCCGAACTGCGCGCCGCAGGCGAAGGCTACCAGGGACCCGCGGACGAGTTGGCCGATGCTGGTGCCAGAACCGGCATTATCAGCATTCCTCGCCGGGGCGAATCCTTCCCGCCCCTTGGTCCCCAACCTGGTCGCCGTAGCGCTGGCGGTGGTCAAGGGAACACCGGATTTGCCGAGGAAACACTCGAGCCGTTCCCCGAACCCCCGACCTTCCAGGCGACTGTGGCCGTGAACTATTACCTTAACCAGTCGTCAACCCTGTTTACCGAGCTCGACACCGACACCACGGACGAGGACAACGAACTGCTGCAGAACGATCTCGTTCTGTCCCTCGACATGTCAGACGAGGTTCGCCTTGGCTCTGGCACGCTGGAGTGGCGGATGAGCGGTGAGTATGAGGTCGATGTCTCGGACACCTCAAACAACCGTTTGCAGCTGTCGCGGGTCTTTGGCGAATACACCCATGGCGAAGATGGCCCGACCCTTGCGTTTGGTCGGCAAAGCCGCCGGGACGACGGGCTTCAGGGCCGCTTTGACGGCGTGCACTTGTCCTATCCCATCGGACAGGATTGGCGGGTCAGCGGTCTTGCCGGTCTTGATGTCGAGTCGAAATCGGACATGCTTTTCAGCGGGAACAGTCTCGTTGGCCTTGCCGCCGCGACCTATAGCGGACTAGGCGAGCGGACAGAGTTGACCGGCTATCTGGCCGGCCAAACCGTAGACGGATTCACCGACCGATTTGCAGTCGGGATCGAAGGCTCTCATGCCACCGAAACCCTGTCCATGTTCGGCCAGCTTGACTACGACGTGAGCTTTGGAAGGGTCAATCTGGCCCGCCTGTCCTACAATCAGGTTCTGGGCAATCTGTCCTCTTTCTCGGTGGCAGCAGAGTACCGGCATTCGCCGCTTTTGTCCTTGTCCACTGCCCTGCAGGGTCAGACCGCAACAACGCTCGACGCCCTTTCGGCCTCCTTCTCGGACGCCCAGATTCAGCAATTGGCGCAGGACCGCACCAGCGAAGTGGCGTCCCTGTCCATAGGCTATCAGCGTCCGTTGAACGACACCTGGCAGTCCAGCGTCGAGGCCTCGGTCTATTCGACCACCGGCACACCGGCCTCGGGCGGCGTCGATGCAGTCGCAGCACCGGGCGAGGAATACTATCTCGCTCTGCAGGCTGTCGGCAGCGGGATCATTCGAGAAAACGATGTGATCAGCCTGTCGAGCCGGGTTGCGAGCAACGACGCCTCTGATCTGTACCTCTTTGATACCTACTGGCGCTTTGACATGACAGACACGCTGCGTCTACGGCCGCGTTTGCGCATGGCGCACCGGGTGTTGAACGGATCGGGCGGGACCGAGGACTACGTTCTTCCCTCTCTCGGGCTGAACCTGGAACTGGACGGTGTCACAGACTTTGAACTGGAAGCAGGTACCCGCCTGTCCAACCGTTCGACCCCTGACTATTCAGAGGAAACCAACGAGGTCTTTATCAACGCAGGCGTTATCCGGCGGTTCTAAGAAAGGCTATTCGAAGTAAGGGACAAGTTCCGGGTGACCCGCAGACAAAGCGATGTCGCCCGCCCTTTCGCGTCTGCGATTGCGCAGCAGGTGATCGGCACCGGCCTGCATGAGGCGCCGGATGACGTCTTCGTGGCCCGCCCGGGCCGCGACCATGAGTGCGCTTTCTCCCATCCCGTTGCGGTGATCCAGATCGGATCCCGCCACGATCAGCGTCGTGACAGCGCCAAGATCGCCGGCCTGGGCGGCCACGATCAATGCGGTATTGCCCTGGTCAGTCTGGTCGTCGATCGGGGCGCCGGCCATCATAAGGGGATCGACCATGTCGAAATGCCCCGCCGCAAAGGCCGCGAACAAGGGTGATACCCCCGCCGCATCCGCCAGCGCGGGATCAGCCCCGACGCGCAGAAGATAGGCCACGTTTTCCCCCCGGCCGGCTGCCGCTGCATGCCAAAGCGGGGACCGGCCCAGATCATCCAGATCGCTGGCACCAGCTCCCAGCGACACCAAACGCGAGAGGACCCCGACCGAACAGCTCGCCGCGGCCTGGCTAGCAAAGGCCGGAAGCTCCGCGGGGTCCTGATCCGCAGGCTCCAGCACAGTCAGGATTGTCAAGGCTGCGTCGCATTTGCGACCCGCAAGGGCATGCCACAAGGGGCTCCGGCCCTGCCCGTCCCGATGTACCGGTGATGCCCCCGCCTCAAGAAGCATGTTCACGACAGGCGCAGTGCCAGTCGCTGCGGCATGAGCAAGCGCAGACATCCCGGCAGCATCCGTCATGTTGAGGTCCGCGCCCGCGGTCAACAAGGCCTGTGTTACCTCTTCGCTGCCTGTCATGGCCGCATGCAGAAGCGCGGACCGACCCTCTGTGTCAGGCGCATCAAGCGGGACGCCCAGTTCGATTTCGTGCAGGGCTGCGGGCAAGGCGTCGCGCCGCGCCGCCTCGATCAATGCCGTCCAGCCCAATGTATTGGAGAGTTCCGAGGGTTCGAGCGGCGCCGCCACCTCGGCGACAACCTCGGGTTCGGGGGCGATCTCGGCAAGTGCCTCTCGAACCAGAAGGTCCGCGGCCCTTGGATGTCCCTCTGCAGCGGCCTTTTCGAGCCAGCGCAAGCCTGCATCGCGGTCCGCCTCAGTGCCCCGGCCCTCGAGGTAAAGCCGTCCGACGACGAAGGCGGCCTCGGTCATGTCCAGTTCGGCCGCAGCCAGTGTGAGGTCAAAGGCCATAGCCTCGTCCTGCGTAACCCCGCGCCCGGCCCGGTACAGCGACGCAAGAAGGAACAATGCCTCTGCATCCTGCGCCAGTTCCGGGGCGGCGAGTAACGCGGCCGCACCTGCGTAATCCTGGCCTCGGACCAGCGCCTCGGCCCGCTCAACTGGCCCTTCGACGACCTGAGGCGCAGGAGCGGCCTCGGGCGCTGCTTTGGCAGTGGATGCAGGTTCCGCGGCGGGCACCACTTCGGGCCCTGCGGCGACGGTCCCAGTCTGGGCCGAGACAGGTCCGGCCAGCAGCAGGGCTGCAACAAGAACAAAGGGGCGCGTGTCAAGCCGTGCCATATTTGGTCTCTGTCCGGACACCGGCCTGTTGGAGGAAAGCGGTCGGCAAAATCCCCCCCGCGCAGACGATGACGATATCGTTGCGCACCCGCTCGGGCGTGCCCTTGTGGTCAAGCAGTACATCCGTTTCCCCGATTTCCTGAACGGTTGAGCTAAAGGCGAGGCGCAACCGACCGGCCTGGGCCAGCCGTTCGGCCCGATCCCGGTTCTTTGGCTTGCAACGCGAGAATGCCTCGCCGCGATAGGACAGGATAACCTCGGTTCCCGCCTCGTCGGCGATGCTGCAAGCGGCCTCTATAGCACTGTCCCCGCCGCCCACGACAAGGACATGCATCCCCCGGTACTGTTCGGCGTCGATCAGACGGTAGACGACCTTTGACTGGTCTTCGCCCGGCACGCCCAGCTTTCGCGGGGTGCCGCGACGCCCGATGGTCAAAAGGACCGCAGCGGTGTGATAGACCTCGTCAGGCGTTATGACGCGAAAGCCCGCACCCTCAGGTTCGATCGCGGTAACCTGCGCACCGTGGCGAACGGTTAGCCCGGTATCGGCCACAACACCTTCCCAAAAGGTCATAAGGGCCTCCTTGCTGGTTTCGCGCAGGTTCACCTTGCCCACAATCGGCAGCTCGGCGGGGGCCGTCATCACAAGTTTGCCGCGTGGAAAATGCGCAACCGTGCCGCCAAGACTGTCCTGCTCGAGGGTCACGAACGCCAGCCCCGCCTTCATCGCCCCCAGGCTAGCCGACAGACCGGCGGGCCCTGCCCCGATCACGACCACGTCCAGCGGCGGGCCTTTGCGGTCATTCCGCCTCTTGGCGATCTGTTCCATCGCCTGGCGGCCTTGTTCGATTGCATTGCGGATCAGGCCCATGCCCCCCAATTCGCCCGCGATGTATATGCCCGGCACATTGGTCTGAAAGTCTGCTCCGACATCGGGGATATCGACGCCCCGCCGCTCGGTCCCGAAGACAAGCTCGATGGCCCCGACCGGACAGGCGGCCGCGCATGCGCCGTGGCCGATGCAGTGGGTCGGCTCCAACAATTCCACCTTACCCCGCACCATGCCAAGGATATCGCCCTCCGGGCAGGCTGACACACAGGCCCCACAACCGATGCAATCGAACTGACTGATCCTGGGATGAAGCGAGGCAGGTTCGATCAGCCCGGCAGCCTGAGCTTCGGCCTTGCGGGCCACCGAAAGCTTTTCGCGCCTGCGCGAGACCGAAAGGATTGCAATCCAAAGGAGCACCAATGGGGCGAGGTAGATCAGATAGACGGCCAAAACGTGTGTCCCCTTTCGGCCCTCAATTCACTGTCAGACCGGCCGAACGGGCCCCATCTTCCACAATACCAAGTTTGCCGGGATCGGCTGCAAAAACACCTTGCGCGATGCCAAGGGCGGCCGCCGCCGCGTCAGGCTCGCCAAGAACCATCCGCGAGCGGATGAGCTGTGCCCAGCCTTCGGGATCGTCCGGGTTTTCCTGTAGCCGACCGGCGAGCTGGTCGACCATGCCCCGGATCATCGCCTGGCGGTCTTGCGGATCCATGTCCTGGGCCGCAGCAATCTGCTCTTGCGTGGGTCCCGCCAGTCCACCCGAAGGCGGCAGGGCCGGAGCAAGCACTGGTGCCGGTGCCGGAACCTGAGCGAGTGAGCTACTCAGACCGGCAAGCTGGTCGCCAAGGTCAAAGTTGGTCGCCGCGGCCAGTTCCTCGACCCGCTGGACCAGCCCGGGTACCCAGTCTGCAGAGGGGGACGCGCCGTCCAGGATGGCCAACCAGGCCGTGATCGCAGCTTCGGGGTCGCCCGCCTGCTCGAGCGCCATTCCCTTGAAGAACCGCGCCCTCGGATCGCCCGGATTAAGGGCGATCGCCTGATCAAAGGCCTCAACAGCATCAGGGCTGACCATGCCACGGGCCGAGCGGACAAGGGTCTCGCCATAGGCTGACCAGATGTCAGGGTCGCTTCCATCAAGGGCGACCGCTTGAGCATAGGCGTCAGCCGCATCCGCATAGCGTTCAGTGTTGAAATAGGACCAACCCAACATGCGCCAGCCTTCGGCATCCGACGGATCGGCCTCAAGTCGGGCAACAAGTCCCGCGATCATTTCCTCGACGCTACCTGCGGCGGGGGCGGCCGTCCCGTTTTGGTTCACTGCGGCAACAGCGGTGGCCTGCCCCGTTCCGGCAGGCAACGCCTGGGACTGAGCGGCGGCTTGCAAGCGCATCTGTGCCGGTTGTGACGGCAGATCGGGGCGGCCCATGACGGCATATAGCCCGACAGACCCCACAACGATCCAGCCTCCCAACAGGCCAAGGGCAAGAATGCGCCCGCTGTCCTTGCCATTCGTCAGGGCGGCAGGGGCGGCTTTGGCGACTTTGAGAACCCGACGCTCGACCTCGCGGCGGGCTTCGTCCCGGTCGGCCTCTGACAGGGCGCCACGGGCGGCATCCGCCTCGATTTCGGCCAGTTGATCCCGGCTGACCTGCAATACCCTTTCGGCGTCTGATGGCGGCAGGTCCACCCTGCGGATCAACGGTATCGCTAGAATGACCGCTGCAATCGCCGTCAGAAGTGTGGCCAAAATCCACAGGATCATGAAGTTTCCTTTGTTGTCAGTGCCTGCGCGACAAGGGCGCGGTCTTCGTCAGTCATTTCGGGAAGTGACGGGCCCGTGTTCGGCTCCCGCCAGAACGCCCGAAACCCCAGCCCCGCCGCGGCGAGAATCAAGAGCGGCCCAATCCACAACAGGACTGTCGTTGCCTGGAACGGCGGCTTGAGGAGAATGAAATTGCCATAGCGTTCGACAAGGAAGGCCATCGCTTCTTCATCGGTGTCCCCTGCAACAAGCCTCTCGCGCAACAGGACCCGAAGGTCCCGGGCAAGTTCCGCGTTTGAATCGTCAATGCTTTGATTGCGGCAGACCAGGCAGCGCAATCCAGTACTCAGGTCCCGGGCGCGGGCCTCAAGGGCCGGGTCCGCAAGGATCTCGCTGGCTTCGACGGCATGAGCCGGTGCTGCGGCCAACAGGGCAAGGCTCAGGACCAGGGCGCGGCTCCACCTCATGCCTCTTCCTCCAGTTGTGCGATCAGGGGCTGAATGGTGTCTTCCCAGATTTCGGGCGTGATCGGGCCGATGTGGCGATAGCGCAGGCGGCCCTTGGTATCGACGACATAGGTCTCGGGCACGCCGGTCACGCCAAGGGCGTCCCCAAGCAAGCCGGCGCTGTCATCCGCTGTGGCGGTATAGGGATCACCGCTGCGGGTCAGGTACAGTTTGCCAGCCCCCCGGGCGTCTTTCCAGTTCAAGCCATAAAGCGGCACGTCCTGGCTACTCGCCAGGTCAAGCAGGACGGGATGTTCCACCCGGCAGACCGAACACCAGGATGCGAAAAAGTTGATAAGGCTGACCTGCCCTTCCAGATCGGCACTGGTGAACCCTTCGCCCCGGCCCGTCATGGGGGGCTGTTCAAAGACCGGAAGCGGCCGGTCAAGGTAGCCGACCCGGGCCTCTTCGCCGGACTGGGACATCCCCATGACAAACGCCATGGACAGGGCCGCAAAACCGACGAGAGGCGCAATGGTCAGAACCTGCATTGATCAGGTTCCCGCAACCAGAGCCGTCACCGGACGCTGCGCGGGGGTGCCAAGGCGGAACCGGCGGTCCGACAGGGAAACGAAACCGCCCAAAGACATCACGAGTGGCCCTATCCAGATCAGCAGGACAAAGGGATGCCAGTAGCCCCTCACGGTCCAGGTACCGCCAACGCCGGGATCGCCCATCGCCAGATACAGGTTCGACAGGCCGCGATACTGGATCGCCGCTTCGGTCGTCAGGCGGCCCGATCCGGTAAAGAAGCGACGTTCCGGCGTCATCTCTGCAACTGTTCGTCCGTCCTTGATGACGACAAAGGTCCCCCGCTCGGCCTCGAAGTTGGGGCCCTGGTAGACCTGCACCCGATCAAGCCGAAGCTCGTAACCGCTCAGGCTGATATGCTCGCCCAGGGCAAGGGCGACGATCTGCTCTTCCTGCCAGCTTGTCACGGCGACCATACCCGCCACGGCCAGCCCGAGGCCTGCGTGAGCCAGGATCATGCCATAGACCGCACGCGGCATGCTGAAGGCCATGGCAATAGAGCGCGCCAGAGGTACCCGAAACAGGTTCACACGGCTGACCCAATAGGCGATCGACCCAAACACCAGCCAGGCCGCAAGACCCAGCCCGAACGCGGCCCCAAGGTGCCCCAGCCCGCCAAAGGCGACCGTTACGCCCAGAACAAGGGCAACGGGCACGATGGCCCAAAGTCCACGCTTGATTGCCGCTCCGATGCTGTCCCGCTTCCACCGCAGGTTTGTGCCAACCACAACCACAAGCATCAGCGGGATCATGATCGGAATGAATGAGCGATTGAAATACGGCGGACCGACCGAGATCCGGTCATCGCCCATCAACTCGATGAACAATGGGTAGAACGTTCCGAGGAACACCGTCCCGGTGGCCGTCAGAAGCAGAATGTTGTTCAGGATCAACCCGCCTTCCCGGCTGACCGGGGCGAACAGGACCGGATGGGTGAACTGCTTCGCCCGGATCGAGAAAAGCGTCAACGCACCCCCGGTTGCTGCGACCAGGATCATCAAGACCCCGATCCCGCGCGACGGGTCAGCCGCAAAGGAATGGACGCTCGTCAACAGACCCGAACGCACAAGGAATGTGCCGACGAGGCTTAGTGAGAAAGTGAGGATCGCCAGCAGCAACGTCCAGACCACAAGGGCCCCGCGCCGTTCCACCACCAAGGCCGAATGCAGTAGCGCCGTTCCGACCAGCCAGGGCATGAAGGACGCGTTCTCAACAGGGTCCCAGAACCACCAGCCGCCCCATCCCAGTTCGTAATAGGCCCAATAGCTGCCAAGCGTGATCCCGATTGTCAAAAAGCACCACGCAGCGAGAATCCATGGACGGACAAAGCGGGCCCAACTTGCCTCGACACGGCCCTCGATCAACGCGGCAACGGCAAAGGCAAAAACCACCGAAAATCCAACATAGCCAAGATACAAAAAGGGCGGATGAATCGCCAAACCAATATCTTGAAGCAGAGGATTAAGCTCTTGCCCTTCGACCGCAGCGGGCCAAAGCCTGGCAAATGGATTGGACGTGAACAGCATAAGCCCTAGAAAAGACGCCGAAATGAGCGATTGAATTCCAAGAACCCGCGCCTTCAATGTTGGCGGAAGGCTGTTACCACCAAGCGCGATTGAAGAGCCGAAAAGAACAAGAATCAGGATCCACAAAAGCAAGGAGCCTTCGTGATTCCCCCAAACGCCGGTGATACGGTAAAGCAGCGGCATCGATGTGTTGGAATTTGTCGCCACCAACAGGACAGAGAAGTCCGACTGCACGAAAGCTACTGTCAGGCAGGCAAAGGCGACAATAATCAGCAGGCCCTGCATCAGCATCCCCGCCGATGCGACCGTCATGAAGGGCAGATGCCTGTAGTGCGCGCCGGCCAAGCCACAAAAGCCACTTGCCAGCGCAATTATCAAAGAGAGAGATATCGTAAAGGTACCAAGCTCTGCTTCCAAATTAACTACTCCCTCTCACCGATCCCCCACCCCAGGTAGGAGTTACGGCCGAACCGAAAAAATGCGATTTGAACCATCAATACCCTTGATAAGGTAAGTCCAGCCTGTTGTCTTGATAAAGTCAAGTTTCACCCCGGCGGACAAGCGGTCAACCGCCGGTCTGGATGGATCGTTCTTCTTTAAACCAAAGTTTAGGCTATTTGAGATTGAATGGGCTGGATTTGTAGATCTCCCCGATCAAGGATTAACATAATCGACAAGCAGGCAGGTAGAACGCGACCGGATGACATCTCAAACTCCTTTTACTAGCGCCGGATCTCAAACCGTCGTTGCAGCCCCCCGCCGCCGTCCCCGGCGCCCCGGCAGTCTGGACATGTTGATCCTTGTCCCGATCGGCGCTGTGGTGCTGGGCTATGGCTGGATCAGACGGACCGAGGGCGACATCACCGCCGAGACAGGAACAGGCTATTTCCTTGGGATCGCAGGCAGTCTTTTGATGCTGACACTGCTGATCTATCCAATGCGCAAGCGGATCCGGTCGTTGCGGTTCCTGGGCAATATTCCCGGCTGGTTCCGTCTCCACATGCTTTTGGGCGTTGTGGCCCCGGTCCTTATCATCTTGCACTCCAACTTTAACTTCGGCTCGCTCAACAGCACGGCCGCGATGACAGCCATGCTTATCGTGGCGGGCAGCGGCTTTGTCGGACGGTTTCTTTACGCCGGCATTCATCGCGGACTTTATGGGCAAAAGCAGACGCTGCGCGACCTGCTTGGCGATATCGAGGCAATCCGCGAGCGGTCGGAGCTTGCCGCCCCTGATACCGGACTACTTTCGCAGGCGCTTGCCGACTATGAAAGGAGGCGGGTCGACACGATCAGCGGATTTTGGGGATCGCTGGCCCGGACGTTGACCGGGCCAATCTCACGCCTGACGCTACGGCGTCGGGTTCTTGCTGATCTGGCGAACCAGATGAAGCAGGTCGGTACACCTGCGGTTGCCCGACGCCAAGAAATGGTTGAAGTCACCGCCGCTCTCGACCGCTATCTGCGCGCCCTGGGCAAGGCCGAGGCCTTTGTCCTTTATGAACGCATGTTCGCAGCCTGGCATCTGCTGCATCTGCCACTGTTCGCCGTCCTAGTCTTTGCCGCCATCACCCATGTGGTGGCCGTGCATCTTTACTAGATGGCAGGTTTCCCACGCCTCTTTGCCTTGCGGCTGATTGTTGTCCTGTTTGGCCTCGGGATGGCTGGCCCCCTGGCCGCCCAGTCCCTGTTTGAGCGGCTCGTGATGCCCGGCCCGTTGTCAGAAACCCATGCAGAGTTGGAAACCGAATGCGCCAATTGCCATACCTCGTTTTCGCAAGGGGCACAGGATCCGCTTTGCCTTGATTGTCACAAGCCCATTGCGGCCGACATCGCAGCGAACGAAGGCTACCACGGCCGGGCAGCAGAAGCGCAATCGCAGGAATGCAGCCATTGCCACACTGACCACGAAGGCCGGGACTTTCCCATCGTCGACCTGGATCGTGAGGTCTTTGACCACAACAATACCGATTTTGCCCTGGTCGGCGCCCATGCCGTCACAAGCTGCGAAAGTTGTCACTTGCCAACAGTGGCGTTCCGGGATGCCCCCCAGACCTGCATCGGCTGCCACCGCGAGGACGAACCGCACCGGGGCGAACTGAGCACCGACTGCGCGGATTGCCATACCACAACCACATGGACAGAGATCGAGGACTTTGACCATGCCGCAACCGGTTTTGTCCTGCTGGGCGGGCATGCAGAAGTGGCCTGTACCACCTGCCACCAGAACGAAGTCTACGCAGACCTGCCCGATACCTGCGTCGGCTGCCACCGCATCCAGGACGTCCACGCCGACCGCTTTGGCCCAAAATGCGAAACCTGCCACACGGTGACCACCTGGACCGAGGTCCGCTTTAACCACGACACCGACACCAAGTTCGCCTTGACGGGCAAGCATGAAGAGATCGAGTGCAACACCTGCCACACCGGCCCTGTCGAAACCGCCGATTTGCCGCTCGACTGCGTGGGATGCCACACCGCCGATGATCCCCATAACGGGGAACTGGGACCCGACTGCGCGAGCTGCCACGGGACCGAGGGCTGGCGCCAGGACGTCGCCTTTGACCACGACCTGACGAACTTTCCCCTGATCGGGCTTCATGTCCTGGTGCCTTGCGAAGGCTGTCACCTGGACACCACGTTCCATCCAACAGGCGAAAGCTGTGTCGATTGTCACCTGGCCGACGACGCACACGAGGCCGCTCTGGGTACCGAGTGTTCCGACTGTCACAACCCAAATGGCTGGGCCTTCTGGATCTTCGACCACGATGTGCAGACCGACTTTGCGCTAACCGGACTGCATGTGGGCCTCCAATGCGAGGCTTGCCATGCGGTGGGTAGCCTACCCTCCGAGGTCTCCACCGCCTGCATCGACTGCCACCGCGACGACGACAAGCATCTGGGACGCTTCGGTACCGCTTGCGAGGCCTGTCACACAACCGAAAGCTGGACCGGAGCACGGCTACAGTGATCGGCAGCGCCAAAGGGGGTGCCGGGCAAGGATCCTGAGTGGGGGTCCTGGACGGGTGCTGGGGGGGCATATCCAGATGGATCCGCTACCAAGTCCTGGCCGCTCGAAAGCCCGGCTCCCTGACAACCATAATGTAGCCATGGTCCAATCCCGCCCCATGAAGGACGACGATAGGCTTACCTGTTCGTTCATCCGATGATCCAGAATTACGGGACCAGCGATTAGCCGTGCGGTCCTGAGCGCTGTGTCAGGTAGGCATGTCCCTCCCCTTCACTTGCAGCCGCCATTCGCAGGACCGGGTCAGGCCCCCGCCGCGCCCCATTCAAGCCAGGCCCTGTCCTCTGGCGACAGGAGTGCGCTCATACGGTCTTGGTAGGCCGAAAGGTCCGCCTCGGACAACTTGCCCTCCCATTTGTTCGATGTCGCACTATCGAAAAAAGCCGCGTCGTTATGCCAGAAATCCTGGCCAGCGGAGGGGGCAAAGCGGTCAGCATGGGATTTCATGCTGTCAAAGCTCGCCGCCTCAACAATCCGCTGCATCACATGGGGCGAATGCATGATGCCCACATGGTCGGCGACACGGGCAATGGAACCGTCAAGATCACGGAGCATATCAGCGTAGTGAAGGCGCAAAACGGTCTTTCTGGCCTCAAGCGTTCGGGTGCAAAGGTAGTGATTGACGATGGAATGAAGGCTCGCTCCAATCAAATGCTCTCCCTCAAGGAAGATGCGGAATGCCTCGGAGGGATCTGGGGGAAACAGCGGCTTGAGCACATCGCGGGTCATGTTGGCGGCATGCTTTACAAAGGAAAAATGGATGTCGATGGGGTGGCGATAGGACGTGATATAGCACAGCTCAGACCAGACCAGGATACCATCGAAGGGCGTATGGGTCTTGATCTGGCGGCGATGGCTTTGTTGCTCAAGCGAGGCCATGGCATCGGACACATCGCGGATATTGATGTCGATCCAGGCGTTCGCCGTCCAGCGCTGCGCGTCAACATCTGGATCGCCCGAAATCAGCATCGCCAGAATGCCCTGCAGCCAGGTGGTGCCAGACTTTGGCGTTGTGTTCAGAATGATGTCGTCAGGGCGAGGCAGGTACTGATCCCAACGCGTCGGGTCCCAGATCGGAGCAGAATAGGCGCGGCTGGCTGGGGTTGGTGAACTGAGCAAGGTATGGGCCTCCCTGTCAGGCCTGTCCCAATCGGACGACCCTATCACCATCGTGATACCGCCGCTTGCCTCTATCAAGGCCGAATTCGCGCGAGATTTGAGGAACAAGGAGAGACGATCCACCATTTGGCCGCAATTCGTTGCAGCAAAGGCCCTGAGCCCACCTAAAGACAGCAGCCTGAGGACATTCTCCACAGCGGCGGGCACATCCGCAGGTCGATCAGAACCCTTCCCCGTCCTGCTCCCCAAACACCTCCGCCAGGCGGGACCTCGCGTGGAACACACCAACTTGGATTATCAGCTTGTTAAGTGGTGCCCGGGGGCGGAATCGAACCACCGACACGAGGATTTTCAATCCACCTGTATAAGCTGTAAGTTTCTGTTTTAATTAGTACTATTTCACCATGCATAATTATGGTATTCATTTGGTAGCCAACCAGCAAGATCAATATCGGCTTGGCTCTCACCCGAGTCTTGCAACACACAGCGACCTCAGAAGAACCTTTGCCACCCATGCCCACGCCGCCGGAGTAGACTTTGAGTCCGTTCGCAAAGCAATGAACCACAAGTCAGGTGGGTCGATTACCACAGAACTTTCCTAAGACATCTCAATCGTTGCCGTCAACTGGTACCCCCACCCCCTGACAACATTAATAGTTTTTCCCTTCGCGCCGGCGGAAACCAGCTTTTTACGAAGACGCACTATTCTCACTTCGAGGGTGCCAGGTCTTGCATCATTGTCTATACAAAGTATTTCTGCAATTACATCTTTTTCCAGGCGATTTTCCGGGGCCAATATCAACCTTTTGAGTAATTCTGCCTCGGTATCCGAAACGCTTACTGCTCCATCAGGGCCTGCGACTGTCATCGATCTCATGTCTAGCTCAACTGTGAATCCCGGAGACAAAATGGCCACAGAAACGGTCTGATGATCTGACCGTCGCGGAGTAAAATTCCGCAGTCTGACACCTGATGCTGATGAGCGGAGGGTGGGGAGATGTATTCTGTGGAGTTATTCAACCGTGTCCGTCGGGCGTGCCATGTTGATGGTATGAGCAAAAGTGCAGCTGGTCGTCTTTTTGGGATCGACCGCAAAACGGTGGCAAAGATCCTGCTGCATTCGGTTCCCCCAGGGTATCGGCGAACTGCTTTGCCTGTCCGCCCGAAGGGGGCTTGGCGCGACAACGTCTTCATCCAGCGTCTGTGGCGGAGCATCAAATATGAGGAGGTCTACCTGCGGGCCTATGCCAGCGTCTCCGAGGCACGCGCCGGGATCGGACGGTATCTGACCTTCTACAACAGCCGACGGCCCCATTCATCGCTTGACGGTAGAACCCCCGATCAGGCCTACTTTAACCAGCCAATGCCCCAAGCGGTAGCGGCGTAACCAAGGCGGAAAACCACTTAGAAAACGCCAGGAACCTGTTCAAACAAACCGAACCACCTCTACCGGAGGCCCGGCTCTTTCAGCCGTTTGAGCTGATCCCAGCTCATGCCGCGCTCGCCATTGTCCTTGGACCAATGGCGGACATGGCTCGCTCTTTGCGCCATTGATAATAGGTCGGCTGCGTCACGCCGATCTGACGCACGGCATCGGCGATCGAACTGCCTTGCCCCTGCAACACTTCAACCTGCCACGGCTTCAGCACGATCTCTTCGGGTTTGTCTCGCTTTCCAGCCATCTCTGGTCCTCCAGAAATGGGCAAATACTATCCCAGTTGGTGGACCACTTAAGTGGGCGCACTCCAGTCGCGCATTTGGTGGAGAACCCGTACCACCAGCATTTTTGTGGCGATACGTTCACTCAGCATCGCTTCCCGCTCGATCCCTCGCCCCTGACGCGGTGGCGCAAGCGTATCGGCGAGGAGAGCGCGGAGTGGCTTTGGACCAAGACGATCGAAGCGGGACGCAAGGCCGGCTTAACCTCGGAGCGGAGCGTCGAGGCGATGATAGTTGATAACACGGTCATGCGCCGGGCGATTGCCCATCCGACAGGCGCACGGCTTTACGAGAAGGCGCATCTACGTCTGGTCGCTCTCGCGCAAGAGGCTGGGCTGTTCAGGGCCGCGGGATTCGCATTTTATCACTCGATCCAAAATTGCAGGGTTCTGAAACAGAACCTACCAAATTCCGCAGTATAGCGACATCATAATATTAAAACAATCGAACAAAATGAATGCGTTGCGGCTCTCTTAGACCGGGCCAACTTTTCGTCGCCGACAATTGGGAGTAATGTTAAACGGCAACGTTTATTCAGAAACCGTGTTAGGCGTGCCAACAGCTCCCGCAAACACGACCAGAATTCTCGCTATGCCATCGCCCGTGTTTTCGCCGTTATGCCGGGATCCCAAGGCCTCGATCAGAGTATCACCCTCATTGTAAACCCGCGTGCCGGCCTCGCCATAATCCACAGTCAGCTCCCCCTCCAGCATATGCGCAGCGAGCGGGGCTTCATGTCGGTGCCAGCCGGTGACTTGCCCTTGTTCCATCGTGACAATGGCGACGGTGATTTGTGCTGGCCCCTCGGGGTAGACAATCTCTTGGCCAATGATTGTGGTTTCGGACTGCAGCAACACGTCAACAGGCGGGTAGCTGTCCTGGGCAAAACTTGGGCAAGCCGACGCCATGGCTGCCCCGAGAGCAAGGTTGAATATCATTGTTTGCAAGGTCATTGGCAGCACTCTTCGGCAGACTGTTTCTTGGCGCAGGACGACCAACTCTAATAGCCGGCACGAACGGAACCAACTCGGAATTTCTGAACAATCATACAAAAAGTGGAGATTACTCGCAACGCGAAACAGAGAAAAACCTCATAAAAACAGATTTTTACACCACCTCAGTCTAGGCCATTGAACTGGTTTGGTTCCAGAGCACTGACGATGGAAAGTCTGGCCTTACGCCTCATTTTTATTTTCTTCGAGGCGATCAGGGAGCGCATCAGACGCGGAGGCGGTTACTTTTCCGGTTGGTCTGGATCGACGTTTTGCGTTTGCAGGCGTCGCCACTGATCCAAGCGCGCTCGGGCTCGGGCACCAACTGAGACGCGGTCGATCAAACGCACACTCAATTCCAGCGATATCTGGGATAGCGCGCTTGGCCTGCGCCCTTGGGCATGGGCGCGGATCTGACGATCAACCACCCCACCCGCCGCCCAAAGTCCAATCAATTCCAAACCTTCAAAAAGGTATTTGACCGTTCGTTCCCCCTGGACGATTAGGAACACGGCAAAAATCAAAACGAAGAATTCGTCGAACAAGCTGCCCCAGAAACTGCCAAAAATTCGGTATGCCCAAGGTCGACCCGCCAATTGATAGTCGCGCACTGCCTCAAGGACCGGAAGCCCAGTACCGGTGAAATCCGGATATTGCCCAGCGTAGGACACAGCGGTGGCCGCTCTATGTCTGCGTTCCATCGCATCCAGCATCGCCAGAGCAAGGGCCGAATGGAGATTGTCATGCGTTATGACCTGCACCTCAGCTCCTACAAGATCCAGCTGACCCGGCGGCAAGGCTTGTGACAGATCGAAGCCGCCGGCCGGCAAAGTTGCCGGGCTAAGGTAGTCCAAGTTGATCGCGATAGACCGCGCGTCACCATAACTGAAGGCAGCCAGCTCGGCATCGGCGGCAAGTTTGCGGATCAGAGGATTTTCAGACCCAAGCATGAAAAAACCCGCGTCAACGTCACCATCCGCCAAACGCTGCACGCCTTCGGCAATGTCCAGGTGTTCGATTGTGGCCGTTTCTGGCGTCACACCATATATCGCCAGAAGATCCAGCGCCGCGACCGCGCTGGCACTGGCGGACGGGGGCAAAACGATGTGCCGGTTGCGCAAATTGACCGGCGATACGATTTCGCCAAGTGCCGTAGCGTAGAATAGGAAGAGCGGCTGAAGTTCGATCTTGGCCAAGACCCGAACCCGCGGCGTTAGGGCGGGATCGGTCGGCTGTGCAACAAAGCCGATGTCGACGCCCTCGGCGGGATCATTGACGTGGTCGATGATGGTGGTCGAATTGGGATTACTGCGAATTGTGACGTGAAAGCCGTGCTCCTCTAACACCTCGGCATAGGCGGTGGCATGGGCGTAATATGTGCCACCCATTGGACCAGCTTCGATCACGATACTTCGCGGGGGCAAGACTGTGGCGACATAGATTGCCAAAGCCAGCGCCAGCCCCCCGTAAAGTATCTGCAAGACCCGCATGAGGTTAAGCAGCGACTTTGCCTGAAGCGACGATCCGCTTGTCAAACACCGAGTGCACCACCCGGAAAGGGATCATACAAATTCGTAAAATGACCAAGAACATCAAGCTTGCGACGGCGTAAAACATGATTTGTGTAGCTTCATCCGGCAGCTGTTCAGCCGTGAAGATCAGCACTGACATCGCCTCTGGGACACCGAGGGCTGCTCCAAAACCGGAAGTTGAGACGACCATCTGAAAGGCCCGGCCAATGCTGGGAATGATCAACAACGCCTGTCGGCGGTCACCACGTTGCAGTCGGCCGAACATCGCCGAGAATTGATCGGCCCCATAGGCCATTACATAAGGCGTTTGGCCAAATACCAAGAGCATCAATGGCAGGTTGCCCCTGAAGGGCACCAAGAGCGGGCTCCTATCCGTCAGGACACCTGACATGAAGAACAGCACGACGAATACTGGCAAGGCTTGCAGCAACTTGATGAAAGCCTCAATCGGGCGCGACACCAACGCGTGACGCGAATTCATCCCCATTGCCAAAACAAAGGCAATCGGCAGTACCGTCACCAGCACAATGAGCGCAGTACTAAAATTGAGCGTCAGCCCTTGGAGAAAGGCCAACAGGAAATCCAGAGTGAGAACGTCAAACAAGGTCATGGATCAGGCCTTCCAACCGGGGACGAAAAGCGGCATAGCCCGACGCAGCGCCAGTCCGGTCATCAACACCGCCGCGATGTAGAAAATGACAAGCAGCCAGTAATAAAATGTCTGCGCGCCCGAAAAGGCGGTGATGTCATTCAGAGCGTTTACCAGATCAGGAACGCCGACGACGGTAGCCGCCGAAATCCCGCGAACCGAATTGAAAATATATCCGTTGAGCGGAACAGAGGCGACACTCACCGATTGCATGAAACGCGACGAGGTAGCCGTGCCTGTCGTGACGACATGGGCCTCTGCGATGGCAGACCCGGCATAGCAGCCGTTGATGCCGCAAATGGCCAGGATCGCGCTGGCCATGGCAGTGATGAAGGAATACGAAAAGGCCCAGATCATCAGCGTGCTCAAGATAACAAGCACAAGCACGACAGGTACGTTCAGAAAGATCGTCACCAAGGTCTGCCCCAAGATCCGGATCGGCCTGACCCGGCTGACAAGCAAGCCCGCGACCCCAAAAGACAGCAGGACAGTCGCAATCACCGACAGGATCACCGCCAGTACCGAGGTGCCCAAACCGCCCAGAAAAAGCCGCCAGGCCACTTCACTTTCCATAAAGCCCAAGCGCAGTTCGAGGCCCATTGACTGGGCCAAAGTGTTTTCGATCAGATCGGCGATCCCTGCCACTGCACTGGGTTCAAGCTGCACGTCTAGTGGGGGCGTCAGACAATCCTGAGGGTTCCCTGCGCAGGCCTTGGATCCCCAACGCGCACTTTCTTCGGTCAAGAACGCCATTGGGAGGCCATGGTCCAGCGCGTACCGCAGAAAAGTCCCGTCACGATGCATCTCGATAAGGATTTGCCGCATCGCAGACGACATCTCTTCTGACACATCCAACGGCATTGCCATGCCCCATGGCACCGGAGCAAAGCCGAGTTTGCGTTCAAAGCGCGCAACCCCGTCGACCGGATTGATCAGAGGTATCAAGAGCGTGTCGTCCTGCGCAATCAACGGACACATCTCGTTTTCCATTGCGTCGATCAACTGTTGCGGACGCGGGAACAGCATCAGCCTCCCCACAAGTGGGGCCAGGATGACGTTGGAATAATTTCCGACAGTTGTACAAACGAGCCGAGTTTCCAGATCTTCCCATTCGAGCGGGCCGGTTGAAGCACGGCCTACGACGATCGTTTCACTTTGAAAGTAATGCGGCCTCAGGAAATGGACGGTCGGATCACGCTGCGTGTTATGTCCCATCGTCGCAATAACAAGATCAATTTCCGCGCTGCCAAGCTTTGCAATGCGGTTAATCGGCGTGACAGGGACAAAGGCGACTTCAACACCCAGCCTCGCAGCGATGTCGCGCGCGATATCGGCTTCATACCCTACGGGGCCATTCGCGCCGTCTTCCCCGAACCTGGGATAATCCTGACGCAGGCCAACGCGCAGCAAACCATCACATATCACTTGCCGTTCGACCGGACCGACGAGGTCGGGCGTATTGCAGCTGGGCGCCACGCGCTCGCGCAAGGCCGCGACAGCATCCGCTGCGTTATCTTGCGCGCTGACCATGCCGACCATACCGACCGTGCAGAGCCAGACAACTCCAAGGACCCGCCAACCAACCATCGAGATAAAACCTGATGTCATACGTAAGCTCCTGTTTGAGGGCCGGAATCTGACATGGCAATGTCTGCATCCTGCCCGGGATGGGCGATGCGCTCAGCAACGATCAGATCGACACAAAGAAAGACAAACCCTGCCACCTCAACGATGCCTGAAGGCTCCGTACGGGCCGACGACAGGGCGCCGATTTTCTCAGGGCCGATGGGCACTAGGGTGCTATCCAGAACCTCGGCCACAAGACCGTCTTGGCGCAGTTTGTCCAAGGTCAAACCAAGCCCCACGCAGCGGTTTTGGGTAAAGATGGCTGTTCCGCCAAAATGAAGCCGTTGCGGCAAACCGGCCAGAAACGGATCAATGGCCTGTCGACCATCCGCTCCCCCCACCGACCATGTGGCTCGCCGTCCATCGGTTGCTATCACCTCGGCCGGGAAGTTAGGGAGATTGGCCAACACAAGATCAAAGCACGCCGCGGGAGCCACAGGCTCCCACACGCTACCCTGTCGCAGATCGAACCGCGCATCGGGCGCTACACGCGCAAAACTCTGCCTTGCGAGGGTCAAGGCATCCACGTCCAGATCGGTCGCGACCACATCGACGGCCCCCAGATGCAGGGCTGTCGCTGCAAGAATGCCCGACCCTGTGCCGATATCGCAGACCCTGCGCCCCTGCGCCAAACTCGGATTGGATCGCAAATGGTTGACGATCATACCCGAATAGTCGCTGGGCCAGAATAAGTTTGCCGCAGTCATGCGTAATTTTCCTTAATCGAATGTGACATCATGGGCGTTCACACAGCATGTCTAGTTTGCGGACTGCATCGCTGCGGATTGGATCTGGCAAAGGCAGATACCCGACAGAGGCGGCTAAAGTGTCCCCTTCCAGCAGGCATTTACGAAAGAACCGTGCGACCATCGAAGACCAACGGCGCTGAGACGCCTCGCGCGGGATCAAAATATTGGTGCGGGTCACAAGCGGCCAAAGAGAGCTTCCCCCTCCCCTCCCCAAGGCCTCCAGAGATTGGGCTAGCGTTGCGAACGTACCGTCGGCAAGCTCAATATCCAGAACGTCCAGACCGAATTGGCGTGTGCTCGAGGCTTCGAGGAAGCCAATGCTGCCGCGCAAGCGCCGCACAGTAAGCGCAACACCATGTGCGCCAAAAACAGCTAAGCCAGGAGTGCGGTCAAGCATGCCTGCGCCAGGTTCCTGCCCGGCACCCGCGCCTGATAACCATGCAGCCGCAAGGCTGGTGGATCCTGACACCTCACGCCGCAAAATCGGG
>JAQWWH010000014.1 GCA_029255105.1 Flavimaricola sp.
CGGCAATCCGGTGACCCTGCAAATGCCTGCAACGCCAGGTGAGTATGAATTGCGCTATGTCTTCCAGGATCGCGAAACCATCTACACCCAGCCGATCACGGTAACAGAGGTCGACGTAGGCTTGACAGCACCCGCAGAGGCCGCCGCAGGCTCGCAGATTCAGGTCGGTTGGACCGGCCCGAATGCGGATCGCGACAACGTACAGATCGCGGAAATGGGCGGCTCATACATCAGCTATGCCTACCTGCGAGACGGCAATCCGGTGACCCTGCAAATGCCTGCAACGCCAGGTGAGTATGAATTGCGCTATGTCTTCCAGGATCGCGAAACCATCTACACCCAGCCGATCACCGTCACAAAGGTCGATGTGGGATTCGATGCTCCGGACGCGGCCGTTGCGGGATCGATGGTGGACATCGGGTGGACAGGACCGAATGCGCCACGGGACAACGTCCAGGTGGCCGAGATCGGTGGGTCCTACATTAACTACGCCTACCTGCGGGACGGCAATCCGGTGAAACTGCAAATGCCCCCGACACCAGGAAACTACGAACTGCGCTACGTCTTTCAGGACCGCGAGACGATATACACGCAGCCCATTTCTGTCACCCCGGTTAGCGCCCGCCTTGTCGCCCCGCCGTCAGCAGCAGCCGGATCGGACGTCCCGGTCGGCTGGGACGGTCCTGCCAACGATCGGGATTTCATAGCCATCGCCGCCAAGGGCGAGAGCGGGTATATCACCTATAGCTACGTGAACAGGGGGAACCCCGTCATGGTCCAGGCACCAGACACCCCCGGCAGCTACGAGGTGCGATATGTCATGTCCCAGGACAATACCGTGATCGCGAGCATACCGCTGGTCGTGACAGCGCCCTGACGGGTGGCATGCCGAACTGAAGTTGTCTGAAGCTGTGCCTCTGTCGCGAGGCACAGCCGTGTCAGGATCTGTCCAGTTGCGGACGATGTCCTGAACCTTAGCCAGCTTTCAAGTATGGGATCGTGCCGGCGATGTCGGTGTCGTCGATGACGTGGAAATTCGAAACGCTGCCTGCCTGACGCGCCTTGCCGTAGGGTGCATATTCCGGATCGGCCGTGAAATTATCGAGGGCCTGCCGTGTCGGAAACTCGAGGATCGCGATCAAGGTGCTGTCCTTGTCGCTACCTTCCAATGTCTCGATCCTGCCACTCCGGGAAAGGTAGCGCCCACCATGTTTCTCAACCAACTTGTGGACGTGGGTCGCGTACTCCGGGACCCAGCCATCGTTTGTGACCTTGATATCGGCGATGAGGTAAACGGTCATTCTCGTGCTCCTTTTCTGTGGCGCAGCGAAGGTGCCGCACCGTGTGTAAGGAGGCTGACCGAAAGCTTACGCCCCTCTCTAGTCACGAAACTGAACCGGGTGATCCAGTTTCTGTACTATCCTGAAACTGTCGGAAAGGTACTCTACCCTGAAACCACGAGGGGACGACAATGGCACATGCCGGATACAAACAGTTCTGCCCACTCGCCATGGCCGCCGAGGTCCTGTGCACGCGATGGACCATGGTTCTGCTTCGAGAAATGATTGCTGGGTCCACGCGGTTCAACGATCTACGGAGAGGGGTGCCCAAGATGTCACCGACCCTTTTGTCGCAACGTCTCAAAGACCTCGAGGCCGCCGCCATCATCGAAAGGACACCGGTCCCGTCGGAAAGAGGTGTGTTCGAGTATCGGCTGACAGAGGCCGGGAAAGACCTTCGCGAGGTTGTCATTGCCATGGGGATGTGGGGTCAGAAGTGGGTTGAATCCTCGCTATCCCTCAAGAACCTCGACCCCTCACTTCTGATGTGGGACATGCGCCGGAACCTGAACCCTGACCCATTGCCGAAACGGCGGGTCGTGGTTCAGTTCATTTATCACGATCTGCCGTCCACAAAACGCAACTGGTGGATGGTCATCGAGAAGGCCGGCGACGTAGATCTTTGCTGGGCAGACCCGGGCTTTGATGTGGATCTATATGTCTCGACCGATCTGCGCACCATGACGGCTGTCTGGATGGGACTCACCGACGTGGCCACAGAGGCTGAGAAGTTCGAATTCACCGGCGCACGTGAGGTGTCCAATTCAATCCAAACGTGGCTGGGTCTCAGCCCCTTTGCGGTGCAAAGAAAGCTCGTCGACTAACCGTTCAGGCGCTGATCGCTGGGTGTTCTGGTCCGCTCAGGCCGCTTTGGCCGGGCCGCGTCTTGCCGACACCTCGTCAAGAACCTGAGCCAGCTCAGGGTCCTGCCCGGCAAGGTGCAGGGATGCCCGAAACAGACCCGCTTTCGATCCACAATCAAACCGCGTGCCCGAAAAGCGATACCCACAAAGCCCGACACGGCCTGCGCCTGCGGCAATTGCGTCTGTCAGCTGTATCTCACCCCCGGCGCCGGGTGGCTGAGACCTCAGATCGTCAAAAATGGAACCGTCCAGAACGTAACGGCCAACCACCGCGTCATTCGATGGCGCCTCCTTTAGGCTGGGCTTTTCGACCATACCATTTTCGCGCAACAAGGCGCCGGTGCCAGATGTCACTGACAAGATGCCATATTTGTCTGTCTCTTCAGGGGCGACGGTCATCGTGGCCACAAGGTGACCCCGGCCAGCCTTTTCATAGGCGGCGATCATCTCACCGATGCAGCCCCGGCCAAGGATAAGGTCATCGGGCAGGATCACTGCCACCGGTCCAGGCAGAACGTGATACTGCGCACAAAGAACAGCATGGCCCAGGCCAAGCGGTTCATCCTGCATCGCAAAGACGACGTCGTCAGACGTCGGGCTTAGCGATGCGCTAAGAAGCTCGGCGGCCAGTTTTGGCTTACCTTTTGCCTGCAACTCGGTCCTCAGGCGCACGTCATCCATGACATACCGCTCGATCGCGGACTTTGACGGGTGGGTGACGAAGATCATCCGCTCGACCCCTGCATCCCGCGCCTCGTCGATTGCGAACTGGATAAGCGGGGTGTCAATCACAGGCAAAAGCTCTTTCGGGGTTGCCTTGGTGGCGGGAAGAAATCGGGTACCAAGTCCAGCGACGGGGAAAATGGCTGTGCGGACCGATGCGGTCATGAGGGACGAACTCCTTTTGGTTTTTGCTTTGACCTCCGACCATAGTGCAGTTGCAGAGAAAGTCCAAAAACGACAGTCATATGTCGCTTTCATATCTCAAAACGCTGCATATTGCGGCAGGTCCGTGCAAAACTTGCGCATCTTGTAGACGGCTAGGGTGTGACTGAAGGCTTTGATCGGATTTGTCAGATTATTTGCAGATGCAGCATTGATCTTTGCCGCCTCGGATGCATTTTTTACGACATGGATGTTCTATAAGCGACACTTCTGATTGATCGGGCCCCTACCATGGGCGCTGCTCTCGCTCGCGACTTTACTTCAACACAGTCTCTTGAGGTAACGATGAAACATCATGCCGTGCTTGGCGAAGCTTTCCCACGTCACGCGCGCCGCTACGGGCGGGCGGCCGTCATTGGTGCAGGGTCATGGGGCACCGCGATGGCAGCAACGCTTGCCTATTCCGGCGTCCAGACGGTGATCTGGGGCCGTGACAAGGCCATAGTGGAAGAGATCAACCGATCATCTACCAATGAACGCCATTTGCCGGGCGTCCTCTTGCCAAAGGCATTGCTCGGCGCCGCCCAAATGTCGGACGCTCTGGCGGGGGCAGAGGTCGTCCTGATCGTCGTGCCTTCGCGCAGTGTGCGCAGCGTGGCCCGTCAGGTTGCGGAACACGCCCCTCCGGGCATACCGGTCGCGATCTGCGCCAAGGGGATCGAGGCTGAAACCGGTCTGCTGATGACCCAGGTCGCACAGGAGGAGCTTGGTGCCCACGTTGTAGGCTGCGTTTCGGGCCCGACCTTTGCGAGGGAAACGGCGCTAGGTCATCCAACAGCCGCCACGGTCGCCTTTCCCTTTGGCAGTTCTGACCGCCTCAAGCCCGATGACAGCCCGGCTGTGCGCCTTGCCATGTCGCTGACCACCCAAAGCTTTCGGGCCTATGTCTCGGACGATCTGGTCGGTGCTGAGATCGGCGGTGCGGTCAAGAACATCATCGCTATCGCCTGCGGCATGATGACCGGAGCCGGCTTTGCCGAGAACACACGCGCCGCCCTCATCACACGAGGCCTGGACGAGATGAAGGGCCTCGCGGAGGCCCTCGGCGGCCGCCGTTAAACGGTGGCCGGTCTGTCCGGCATCGGTGATCTGGCGCTGACCTGTTCAAGCCCGACGTCGCGCAACATGGCGCTGGGTCAGCAACTCGGACAAGGGGTTGCGCGGTCTGACTGCTTTGACGGAAAGCCCGTCGTCGTCGAGGGCGAATGGAACGCCATCTCCGTCACCGATCTGGCCCGCAGGCTGGGCGTGGCGATGCCGATTTGTGAAACCGTCCGCGCGATTCTGCACGACGGGGCGGACCTCGGGACCGCTTTTGCCACCCTTTGGGCCCGCCCGATCGAGGCCGAGCCGCGTGCCATGGATCTTGTCTTTAATCATCCCGCGTCTGACCGGGACATCGCAACCTTAGCCGAAAGGATCGCATGACCCTTCAAGATTTCATCACATCCGCAGACACCACCGACATCGCCGACAAGGAAATGGTTCTGGCCACCGATCTGGACGGCACCTTTCTTGGAGGCACCAAGGAAGATCTGCAAAAGTTCTACGGCTGGGTCGAAGCGAACCGGGACCGGCTTGGCCTGATTTTCGTCACCGGCCGCGACCCCGCCTTTGTCAGCGACCTAACCAGCCGTCTGGGCGTGCCAAGGCCGGACTTTGTGATCGGTGACGTCGGAACGACGATTGCCGAGATGGATGATGCCCACGCCATCCGACCGATCCCCGCCCTGGAGCAAGAGATCGCACGGGCCTGGTCCGATGACGGTCCAAGGGTGAAAGAGGCTCTGGAACAGTTTGATGGGATCACCCAACAGGCCACCCCGTTCCGCTACCGACTAAGCTATGACATGGACCCGGATCGGTTTGACGACCGGGTGCTTGGGGTCGTGGCCGACATGGGCCTTGATGTCATCCTGTCCGACAACCGCTTCTTTGACGTGCTGCCGCCCGGCGTCAGCAAGGGGCCATCGCTTCTGCGCCTGATCGGACACCTTGGCATCGACCGCCGCCGCGTGTTGGTCGCCGGGGATACGATGAATGATCTGTCGATGCTGCGACTGGGACTTCCTGCCGTGGCCGTCGGCGGATCCGAGGCGGCGCTGATCGAACGGATGGAACCGCTGGAGCATGCGCATGTCGCCAAAGGCATCGGCGTGGTCGGAATCGCCGAAGCCATCGCGCACCACAACCTTTTTCCCAACTCCTGAAGGAGAACCAGATGTCCTCCGATCTTGTCATCGTCTACCATCGCCAGCCCTACGAAGAAGTCGAGGAAAACGGAATGACCGTCTTTCGCGAAAACAAGAGCCCAAATGGGATCGTCCCGACGCTCAAGGGGTTTTTTGGCAGCGTGAACCGAGGAGCATGGGTTGCGTGGAAACTGGCCAAAGACCCGGAAGACCCAGATTTTGAGCCAAGGATCGAGATCAAGGATGCCTATTGCACCTACTCAGTCTCGCGCCTGCCGCTTTCGGCGGAACAGGTGCGCGAATTCTATCACGTCACCTCGAAAGAGGCCTTCTGGCCGATCCTTCACGCCTTTAAAGAGCGCTATAACTACGACCCTGTAGATTGGGCCAATTTTCAGTCGGTCAACCGCCGTTTTGCCGAAGCGGCGGCTTCAGAAGCGGCCGAGGGTGCGCTTGTCTGGGTTCACGATTACAATTTGTGGCTGGTACCCGGTTATCTGCGCGAGCTGCGGCCTGATGTCCGCATAGCGTTCTTCCATCACACGCCGTTTCCCTCTGCTGACATGTTCAACGTGCTGCCATGGCGCAAGGACATCGTGCAAAGCCTTCTGGCCTGCGACGATATCGGCTTTCACATCCCGCGCTATGCCGCCAACTTTGTCTCGGTCGCCCGAAGCCTCTTTGACGTAGATGTCACCGAACGCACGCGGGTGCCGGACAAATGGATTTCCGAAGGGACAGCCCTGACGGAACGGGTCCTGCTAAGCCAGATCCGGTATGACGGGCATGACGTTGCGATCAGCGTCACCCCTGTCGGCGTCGATGTCAGCTTTATCGAGGACAGGGCAAGGTCAGCCGAAGCCCAGTCCATGGCCGGTGTCATCCGCGAGGAGATCGGCGACGCCAAACTTGTCCTGTCCGTCGTCCGCACCGACTACACCAAGGGCGGGATCGAACAGTTGGCCAGCTTCGAACGGGTGCTGGATGCAAACCCCCAGCTAAGGGGAAAGGTCCGCTTGATGCATGTCTCGGTTTCGGCCAATCGCGATATGGCGGCCTATGAAGAAGTCCAAAACGATATCGAACAGATCGCCGGGCGCATTAACGGGCGCTTTGGCACCTTGGACTGGCAGCCCGTCACACTCATTTCCAGGGCAATCCCCTTTGCAGAGCTGGTATCCTATTATCTTGCGGCAGATGTTGCATGGATCACACCGCTTGCCGACGGGATGAACCTGGTCTGTAAGGAATATGCGGCCTCTCGCGTCGACGGTGATGGCGCGCTTGTGCTTTCCGAATTTGCCGGCTCTGCGGTAGAATTGGGCGATGCCATCATCGCCAACCCCTTCTCAAACCGCTCGATGGACCGGGCAATCCTATCTGCCCTCGACATGCCAGAGGTCGAGCGGCGACGTCGGATGACTGGCCTGCGCCGCGCTGTTCTTGAGACAGATGTCCGAAACTGGCACCCCGGCAGCCTGAACGTTGGGCGCCAGCAGAAAGATGCATCGGCTGCATGATCCGGGTAGCGTGGTAAGGGCGGCACTGCGCGTAAGTGAGTGTTCATGCCGTTGCACAGTCACCGGCTGCAAAGAAATCACCGCAATCGACCAGACCGCTGGTCACTAGACCATAGCCTTTTGACAAAGGGCGCAATTTTCAAGAAGAACTGGTGCCGCTGAAGGGACTCGAACCCCCGACCCCATCATTACGAATGACGTGCTCTACCAGCTGAGCTACAGCGGCAACCGGTGCGCTCATAACATCGCCCCAATCAGGGTGAAAGACCTATTTTGTAGGCGGGCCGTCCGAGGTTGATACGACGT
>JAQWWH010000015.1 GCA_029255105.1 Flavimaricola sp.
GCCGACCTATTATCGATGGCGCAAAGAATGAGCCATGCCCGCCATTGGTCCGAGGACAATGGCGAGCGCGGCATGAGCCGGGGTCAGCTCAAACGTTTGAAGCAGTTGGAGACTGAGAATACCCGGCTCAGGCGTGCAGTGTCAGATCGGACGCTGGATAAGATGATCCTGGCCGAGGCTGCCCGGGATGAGGGGCGTCAAAGAAACCATCCAGTGGATGGTTTCCAGCCCCGAACGCGCAGCCCTTTTAAGCCCTTCCCGTCGCCGTCAGTGCATTGATCATATGCGGCAGGCCCTTGGCGTGTCTGAGCGCCGGGCTTGCCGCACACTCGGGCAGCATCGTTCCACGCAGCGCAAGGTTCCCTGTGGCCTGCCGGACGAAGAGCAACTGACCGATGACATCATTGAGCTGGCGCGAGAGTCTGGGCGCTATGGATCTCGCATGATTACCGGGATGCTGAACAACAGCGGCTGGCATGTAAATCACAAGCGCGACGAACGCATTTGGCGGCAGGAAGGGCAGAAAGTCCCGCAAAAACAAACAAAGAAGGGCCGACTCTGGCTGAACGATGGCTCATGCATCCGGCTCCGACCTGAGCGCTCGAACCATGTCTGGTCCTACGACTTCGTCCAGGATCGGACCCACGACGGACGGGTATATCGCACGCTCAATATCATCGATGAGTTCACTAAGGAGGCCCGGATGATCCGCGTCAAACGCAACCTCAATTCCGTCGATGTGGTCGACGCCTTGAGCAACCTGTTCATCCTGCGCGGTCCGCCGGAATACATAAGATCGGACAATGGCGCGGAATTTATCGCCAAAAAGGTACACGCTTGGATCGGCGCGGTGGGCACCAAGACAGCCTTTATTGCGCCAGGATCACCGTGGGAGAACTGAGCTACTCCCCAACTCTTGGACAGATTTCCGGGTTATTTAAGCTACTGCCTGCACCTGCTGATCGGTTTCGTATGCGTCGAGCCTTACGCGCGCCTTACTTTTCCGCCTTACGCCAGAACTTTCGGGAATAAAAAAGCCCTCTAAGGTGTTGACCTTAAAGGGCTTATTTTGGCTCCGGCGGTAGGGATCGAACCTACGACCAATTGATTAACAGTCAACTGCTCTACCGCTGAGCTACGCCGGAATACCGTTGCGCCGTATAGCAACGCCCCTGACCCGCGTCCAGTGGGGTTTGCGATTTTATTGAACTGAATTTCCGACCGGGCTGAAACGGCTGGTGGCAGACAGGGGCAGATCGGCCTCGATCCTGTTTCGACCAATCAGATCAATGAGATGGGCCAGAACGTTGCGGGCGGCGGCCTGCTGCAATCCTGGGGGGGCATCGTGGTAGATGGCCTTGGTCAGGTCGCCAACCGTCAATGCACCCGGTGCCCCGCCCAGGACGTCAAGGATTTGGGCTTCTCGTCCGATGCGGTGGTTGATCAACCAGTCGAGCCTTCCGGCAGGATCTTCGACCGGTTCTCCGTGGCCCGGGTGGTAGATCCGGACCTTTTCCCTTTGCAGACGGGCGCAAGAGGCCATGAACTGCGTCAGATCCCCGTCGGGGGGCGAGACAAGGGAACTGGCCCAGCCCATCACATGATCGCCGGTGAACATCTGGTCCTCCCAGCGCAGGCAGATGTGGTTGCCTAGGTGGCCGGGCGTGTGGATGACATCAAGCTGCCAGTCGGCACCAGAGATCCGGTCGGCATCGGCCACGACGATGTCGGGGGCAAAGGCGTGATCGATGCCTTCGCCGCCGCCGGTCAGCCCGCCCTCGACCAGCTTTTCCATGATCGCACTACGCCCGGCGGTGGCATTGCCAAAGGCCATGACCGGCGCGCCCGTTACCGCTGCCAGCGGACGGGCGAGGGGCGAGTGGTCCTTGTGGCTGTGGGTGACAACGATGTGGCTGACCGGGGCAGGGCCTATGGCCGCCAAAAGGGCCGCCAGGTGGGCAGGCTCGTCCGGTCCGGGGTCGATCACGCACAGGCCGGCGTCCGATCCCAGGATGTAGGTGTTCGTCCCCCAATAGGTCATGGGCGAAGGGTTTGGGGCCAGCACCCGGCGCAAACCGGTGCCAAGCCAGACCGCTTCACCTGCAATCGGAGGCGTCGTCATATCCATCCCTCTCTTTCCCTGCCGTGCGCGGCCCTGTAGCCTTGGAAAATGAAATTCGGCTGGCTCAAGCGTTATCTCCCTCGCGGCCTTTACGGGCGGGCGCTGGCGATTCTTGTTTTGCCCGTCGTTACCCTCCAGCTTGTCATCTCGGTCAGCTTTATCCAGCGCCATTTCGATGGTGTGACCCGGCAGATGACACGGTCAGTGGTGCTGGAGTTGCGCTACCTCATCGACACGGTGAACGCCGCGCCGGATCTGTCGTCGGCCCAGGCCGCGGCCCTAGCCATCGCCGGTCCGCTGGATCTCGATGTAACCCTGCCGGCGGCGGACGTCCCCGCGACGGATTATCGGCGCTTTTACGATCTGTCAGGGCAGGCCGTCGACGAATCGCTAAGGCGTGGTGTGCCAGAGCTTGCCATTTTGCAACTGGTCGATGACCGGACCGTCGACCTGTGGCTCGACCTGCCCTATGGGCCGATGCGGATCACCTTCGACCGGATCAGGTTGTCGGCCTCCAATCCGCACCAACTGCTTGTCCTGATGGTTGTGCTTGGGGGGCTGATGACGGTGATCGCCTATGTTTTCCTGCGCAACCAACTGCGCCCGATCAAACAGATGGCCGCAGCGGCGGCAGAATATGGCAAGGGCCGGATCGTTCCATATCACCCTTCGGGCGCGCTTGAGGTGCGGGCGGCGGGGACGGCCTTCATGGAGATGCGCGCAAGGATCGAACGCCAGACCCAAGCGCGGACCATGATGCTGTCTGGCGTCAGTCACGATTTGCGGACCCCGTTGACCCGAATGCGCCTAAGCCTCTCCCTCATGGACGATACCGAGGCCGCGCCACTTATCCGCGATGTCGAGGATATGGAGCGCCTCGTCGATGGTTTCCTGGATTTTGCCAAGGGCGATGCCGGTGACGACCTGATCCCGACCGACCCCGTCGCCCTGATCACCGAAGCGGTCGAAAATGCCCGAAGGGCGGGGCAGCCGGCCAGTCTGGCCGGCGTCGTGGGCCTTGGCCTTTTGAACGGGCCGGTGCCTTTGCGGCCCCTCGCCATTCGGCGGGCGCTGGACAACCTGATCGGCAATGCCTTGCGCTATGGCACCCGCGCTGAGGTGACCCTGGCCATTGGAGAAAAGTCGTTGCGATTTTCGGTAGAGGACAACGGTCCCGGTATCCCGGCGGACCAAAGAGAAGAGGCGATGCGCCCCTTTACCCGCCTTGACCCCGCCCGCAATCAGGACAGGGGGCTGGGCGTTGGCCTCGGGCTTGCCATCGTGGCCGATATCGCTAGGACCCACGGCGGGATCCTGCGGCTTGGGACCAGTTCATCGCTTGGCGGGCTGAAAGCCGATCTGGTGATCGCACGCTAGCGTTGGGGTGGCAGCGGCCGCTTTGCCTTTCAGAACCTGGTGCTGATGATGGTGTCGCGCTTAGCCTGACCAACCCCGCGCACGATCGCGCCGATCTGCATCAACTGTTCGGACAGGGGGTTGGTCTTGCGCCACACCATCCCGATCGTCCGCGACGGGCCGGGGGCGGGAAACCGCGCGACCGCGACATCCGCCGACCGGGTCTCAAGCGCGAGGGCCATCTCCGGGATCAACGTGACCCCAAGCCCGGCGCTGACCATCTGGACGAGGGTGGACAGCGAACTGCCCTCCATCACCTGGCGGGGTTGCTTTTCGGTGATCTTGCAGAACGACAGGGCCTGATCGCGAAAACAATGTCCTTCTTCCAGCAGCAAAAGGCGCATCGCCTGTAGCATGTCGGCGTTGGGGACCGGCTTGGCCGCGTCTTCAGGCGGGCGGACCAGCACGAAATCCTCTGAGAACAACGCAAATTCCCGCAGCGCAGGTTCCGAGATCGGCAAGGCCACTATGGCCACGTCCAGGCGCGAATCCAGCAGGTCATCGATCAGCGTGCGTGTCACGGATTCGCGCAGTTCCAACTCAAGATCGGGGAACCGTTGCGAGACGGCCGTGATGATCTCGGGCAGCAGGTAGGGGGCAACTGTCGGAATGATGCCCAACCGCAGGCGTCCGCTTAGCGGACCTTTGGAGGCGCGGGCCAGATCCTCAAGCTCTTCTACGGCAAGAAGGATGGGGCGGGTGCGGCGCAGGAACTCTTCTCCCATGCCGGTCAGACGGATCTGCCGGGCGGTCCGCTCAACCAGCGGCGCTCCAAGCATGCCCTCCAACTCTTTGATCTGAAGCGACAAGGCAGGCTGCGAGATGGCGCAGGCTTCGGCGGCCCGGCCAAAATGCTGCTGTCGCGCTAGCGCATCGAAGTATCTGAGGTGTTTGAGTGTCAGTCCGATCATTTGCAAAACTTATCACAGAGGTAAGAATACTCAATTGGCCTCTATCGTCGGAGATGGTTAGAACGGCCTCGGATCGCTCGGCGCGTGGCGGTCTGTTCAGTGAATGGAGAATCTGATGGACGGAAACAATGTGAACCCCACCGGCGGCTGCCCCGTCATGCATGGTGGCAACACAGCGATGGACAAGCCTGTCACCAAATGGTGGCCCAATGCCCTGAACCTGGACATGTTGCATCAGGGCGGTGCCCGCACCAATCCGATGGACCCCGACTATGACCACCGTGACGCGGTCAAGGGACTGGACTTTGACGCAGTCAAGGCGGACGTGAAGGCCCTGATGACCGACAGTCAGGACTGGTGGCCGGCTGACTGGGGGCACTACGGTGGCCTGATGATCCGCTTGGCCTGGCATTCCGCCGGGTCGTACCGTATGGGCGATGGCCGTGGTGGTGCCGGATCGGGCAACATCCGCTTTGCCCCCCTGAACTCCTGGCCCGACAACGCCAGCCTGGACAAGGCCCGTCGGCTGTTGTGGCCGGTCAAGAAAAAGTATGGCAACGCCCTGTCCTGGGCCGACCTGATCATCCTCGCCGGCAACATGGCCTACGAGTCGATGGGTCTGAAGACCTTTGGCTTTGGCTTTGGCCGCGAAGACATCTGGTCCCCCGAGACGGACGTCTATTGGGGCGCCGAAAAAGAATGGCTCGCTCCGAGCGAGAACCGCTACGGCGATCTCGATGACGCCACGACGCTTGAGAACCCGCTGGCCGCCGTCCATATGGGTCTGATCTACGTCAACCCCGAGGGTGTGAACGGTCAACCCGATCCGGCCCGGACCGCCGCCCATGTGCGCGAGACCTTCGCCCGGATGGCAATGAACGACGAAGAGACGGCGGCACTGACCTGCGGCGGACACACCGTCGGCAAGGCCCATGGCCGCGGCGCGGTCAACGAAATCGGGGTCGAGCCCGAGGCCGCCGGGATCGAGGCACAGGGCTTTGGCTGGGCAAACCCCGGACACGGCGGCAAGGCGACCAATACCTTTACGTCTGGCATCGAAGGCGCCTGGACCACCAACCCGACCCAGTGGGACATGGGGTATTTCAAGCTGCTCTTTGGCTACGAGTGGGAGTTGAAGAAATCCCCCGCTGGTGCCTGGCAGTGGGAACCGGTGGACATCAAGGAAGAGGACAAGCCTGTCGATCCGACCGACCCCTCCATCCGGCACAACCCGATCATGACCGATGCGGACATGGCGATGAAGGTCGACCCGACCTACAATGCCATTTGCCAAAAGTTCATGGCCGATCCGGACTACTTTGCCGATACCTTTGGCCGTGCCTGGTTCAAGCTGACCCACCGCGACATGGGACCCAAGGCCAACTACGTCGGCCCCGACGTCCCGGCAGAAGACCTGATCTGGCAGGACCCGATCCCCGCTGGCACCACCGGTTACGATGTGGCTGCCGTCAAGGCCAAGATCGCTGGCAGCGGCCTGTCCGCCGCCGAGATGATCGCCACGGCCTGGGACAGCGCCCGCACCTTCCGCGGTTCTGACAAGCGGGGCGGTGCCAATGGCGCGCGCATCCGGCTTGCCCCCCAAAAGACCTGGGAGGGCAATGAGCCCGAGCGTCTGGCGAAGGTTCTTGGCATCCTTGAGCCGATCGCGGCCGAGGCCGGTGCATCGGTCGCTGACGTCATCGTTCTGGCCGGTACGGTTGGCCTTGAGCAGGCAATCAAGGCGGCTGGCCATGACGTTGGCGTGCCCTTTACCCCCGGTCGCGGCGATGCGACGGCCGAGCAGACGGATGCAGAGTCCTTCAGCGTTCTCGAACCGCTCGCCGATGCCTTCCGTAACTGGGAAAAGAAGGACTACGCCGTCAGCCCGGAAGAGATGATGCTGGACCGGGCGCAGTTGCTGGGCCTGACCGCCAACGAGATGACGGTTCTTGTCGGTGGCATGCGGGTCCTTGGCACCAACTATGGCGGATCGCAGCATGGGGTCTTCACCGACCGCGTCGGCCAGTTGACGACGGACTTCTTCGTCAACCTGACCGACATGGCCAACAGCTGGCATCCCGTGGCCGAAGACGGCACCTACGAGATCCGCGACCGCAAGTCGGGCGCTGTCAAGTGGACTGCCACCAGCGCCGATCTGGTCTTTGGCTCCAACTCGATCCTGCGGGCCTATGCCGAGGTCTATGCTCAGGACGACAACGCTGCAAAGTTCGTGCGCGACTTCGTGGCGGCATGGACCAAGGTGATGAACGCAGACCGCTTCGATCTGGCGGCCTGATATCTAAGGTCTGGGCGGTTTTGTCCGCCCGGACCAACCACTTGCCAGAGCTAGTTGATTTCCGGCTCTGGTACAGGAGCGCCGAATTCCGTGCGCAGGAAATCAAAGTCGCAGCCCTTGTCGGCCTGTTCGATATGCTTGGCGAAGATCCAGCCATAGCCCCGTTCATAGCGCGGCGGCGGCGGGGTCCACCGGGCGCGACGCGCGGCCAACTCTTGCTCGGACAGGTTCACCCGCAAGGACCGGTTGGGGATGTCCATCTCGATGATGTCGCCATCCTCGATCAGGGCCAGCGGCCCGCCGACATAGGCCTCGGGGGCGACGTGCAGGATGCAGGCGCCATAGCTTGTGCCGGACATCCTGGCGTCGGAAAGGCGCATCATGTCGCGATAGCCCCGTTTCAAGAGCGACTTCGGCATCGGCAGCATGCCCCATTCGGGCATCCCCGGTCCGCCCTGCGGCCCGGCATTGCGCAGAACCAGAACATGGTCGGGCGTCATCGGGTGGTCTTCGTCGTCGATGATCCGCTTCAGCGCGGCATAGCTGTCGGCCACGATGGCGGGGCCGGAATGGGTGTAGAATTTGGGATCGCAGGCGGCGGGCTTTATGACGGCCCCGTCGGGGGCAAGGTTGCCCTTGAGCACCGCCAATGAGCCTTCGTGATAGACCGGGTTGGTCAAAGGCCGGATGACATCGCTGTTGTAGGTCCGGGCGGGGGCGATATCCTCGCCCAGCGTCTTGCCGGTCACGGTGGTGACAGACAGATCCAGCTTGTCGCCCAGTTCTTTCATCAGGGCAGGCAGGCCACCGGCATAAAAGAAATCCTCCATCAGGTAGTCCTTGCCCGAGGGACGGATATTGGCAATGACCGGGGTGGTCCGGCCGATGGCGTCCAGATCATCAAGGGTCAGGGGCACCCCGGCGCGTCGCGCCATGGCGATCAGGTGTATGATGGCGTTGGTGGAGCAGCCTGTCGCCATTGCGACCGTCACGGCGTTTCTTGTGCTTTGCGGGGTGATGATCCGGTTCGGGGTCAGATCCTCCCAGACCATTTCGACGGCCCGGCGGCCGCAGGCGGCGGCCATGCGTTTGTGGCTGGCATCCGGGGCAGGGATAGAGCTGGCGCCGGGCAGGCAAAGGCCAAAGCCCTCGGCAATCGACATCATGGTGGCTGCCGTGCCCATGGTCATGCAGGTGCCATAGCTGCGCGCAATGCCACCCTGCACCCCGTCCCACTGGGCCTTGTCGATAGTACCCGCCCGTCGCTCGTCCCAATATTTCCAGACGTCGGTGCCCGACCCAAGCGTTTCACCTGCGTAATTGCCCCGCAGCATCGCGCCCGCTGGCATGAAGATGAAGGGCAGGCCCATCGACACCGCCCCCATGACAAGGGCCGGGGTGGACTTGTCGCAGCCCCCCATCAGGACAACACCGTCGACGGGATGAGAGCGCAGGGTCTCCTCCACCTCCATCGCGCCCATGTTGCGGTACAGCATCGACGTCGGCTTGAGGAATTGTTCGGAAAAGTCCTGCACCGGAAGCTCGGCGGGCATCCCGCCTGCCTGAAGGATTCCGCGTTTCACCCATTCGGCCCGATCCCTGAGGTGATGGTGACAGGGCGACAGGTCGGACCAGGTGTTGATGATCGCGATGACCGGCTTGCCCTCCCAGTCAGACGGATCAAGGCCCATCTGCATGGCGCGGCTTCGATGGCCCATGGATCGCAAGTCATCGGGCGCAAACCAACGGGCGCTGCGAAGGTCCTTGTAGGTTTTGGTCATCGCGCTGATCCCCCAATGCGTCGGTTGTCAGGGCAAGAGTGATGGGCTTTGCGCCGGCTGGCTAGTCTGTTCTGCCCAGGCGGCGTGCCGGGGTCATGTCCGAGCCGTCCCGCCCTGAACGGCGTGGCGCTGCGTGCGATAGCCACATGCGCGGCGTGCCCCGATGTTGACAGTGTGCTGGGAAGCTGATGCAGGATTCGCCCGATCGGTCCGGTTTGGCCCAGTCTGGTCCGATCTGGAGCAGTCTCGCACGGGCGCTGAAGTCGAACAGTGGTAGGCCCGGAGGGACTTGAACCCCCAACCAAACCGTTATGAGCGGTTTGCTCTAACCAATTGAGCTACAGGCCCACTGGACGACTGCCTCGCAAAACCTGCAGGCGGGGTCAAGCGGTAAGGCGCACCCAAGCTGTCCCACCCGTTGCACGGGACGGCAGCTTGGGCTATCGCAGCGGCGATCGGGACACGAAAGGGCAAGGGCGCCATGACACAGAAAAACGGGCTGACCTACGCCGAAGCCGGGGTGGACATCGACGCGGGCAATACATTGGTCGAACGGATCAAGCCTGCAGCCAAACGGACGGCGCGTCCCGGTGCCATGGCGGGCCTCGGTGGCTTTGGCGCGCTTTTTGACCTCAAGGCGGCGGGATATTCGGACCCGATTCTGGTCGCGGCCACCGATGGGGTCGGCACCAAGCTGCGCATCGGGATCGAGACCGGCCATGTCGACGGGCTGGGCATCGACCTTGTTGCCATGTGCGTCAACGATCTGGTCTGTCAGGGGGCAGAGCCGCTGTTCTTTCTGGACTACTTTGCCACCGGCAAGCTGGACGTGGATCAGGCGACCCGCATCGTCGAAGGGATCGCCGAAGGCTGCCTGCGGTCCGGCTGCGCCCTTGTCGGGGGTGAAACGGCCGAGATGCCGGGCATGTACCACGGCGGCGACTTTGACCTTGCAGGCTTTGCCGTGGGCGCGATGGAGCGGGGATCGGACCTGCCGGCAGGCGTGGCCGAGGGGGACGTGATTCTGGGCCTTGCCTCGGACGGGGTTCATTCGAACGGCTACTCCCTTGTGCGCCGGATCGTTGATTTGGCCGGGCTGGCCTGGGCCGATGACGCCCCCTTTGCCGAAACAACACTGGGCGAGGCGCTGCTGACGCCGACCCGGCTTTATGTCAAACCCGCACTTGCCGCGATCCGGGCGGGCGGGGTGCACGGGCTGGCCCATATCACCGGTGGCGGCTTGACCGAGAACCTGCCAAGGGTTCTGCCCGAGGGTCTTGGCGCACAGATCGACCTGACCAGCTGGACCCTGCCACCGGTCTTTGCCTGGCTGGCCAAGGCGGGCGGGATCGTCGAGGCTGAGATGCTCAAGACCTTCAACGCGGGCATCGGCATGGTCCTTGTGGTCGAGGCGGGGCAGGCCGAGACGCTGACAGCACTTTTGTCCCAGATGGGCGAGACGGTGCACCAGCTTGGCCACATCACAAAGGGCGAGGGCGTGGCCTATAGCGGGCGGCTGGCATGACAGCGACGCCGCGTCGGGTCGCCATCCTGATATCGGGGGGCGGGTCGAACATGGAGGCGCTGGTCCGGTCGATGGGACCGGGCCATCCGGCCAAACCGGTGCTGGTGTTTTCCAATGATCCTGACGCAGGCGGGCTGGCCAAGGCGCGCAAGATGGGCGTGCCGACCTTTGCCATCGATCACCGGCCCTTCGGCAAGGACCGGGAGGCCTTTGAACAGGCCGTGGACAAGGTGCTGCGACAGGCGCGGGCCGACCTGATCTGCCTGGCCGGGTTCATGCGCATCCTGACCCCGGGGTTCATCGCGGGCTGGGACGGGCAGATGCTGAACATCCACCCCTCGCTCTTGCCTCTGTACAAGGGGCTCCACACCCATGAGCGGGCCTTGCAGGCGGGTGACGCCGAACATGGCTGTACCGTCCACGAGGTGACGGCTGCGCTGGACGACGGGCCGATCCTGGGGCAGGCGCGACTTGCCGTGCGGCCGGAAGACACGGCAGAAAGCCTTGCGGCACGGGTGCTGCCGCTGGAACACCAGCTCTATCCGGCTGTCCTGAAACGCTACGCTGCGGGCGACAAGACACCCGTATTGATCGGTTAAGGGCAGCCTCTTTCCATCCTGACAGGAAAGCCGTAAAACGACCTACCGCCGATGACGCGGTGCCCGAGGCTGCGGCCTCCTCACGCGAACGAGCAGGCTCTGATGCAGATCATCAAAACGACCGCTGCGCTGGCAGACTATTGCGCCGCCGCCGCCCGTCACCCCTTCGTCACCGTCGATACCGAGTTTTTGCGCGAGCGGACCTATTACGCCAAGCTTTGCCTGGTCCAGCTTGCCAGCCCCGGCGATGACGACAGCAATGCCGTTCTGGTGGACCCGCTGGCCGATGGCATCGACCTTGCCCCCCTTTATGACCTTTTTCGCGACGAAAACGTTGTGAAGGTATTTCACGCCGCCCGGCAGGATCTTGAGATCTTTTGCGTCGATGGCAACGTCATCCCAACACCGCTTTTTGATACGCAGGTCGCAGCGATGGTCTGCGGCTTTGGCGAACAGGCCGGGTATGAGACGCTCGTGCGCAAGATCGCCAAGGCCGAGGTCGACAAATCCTCGCGCTTTACCGACTGGTCGCGGCGGCCTTTGTCGGATGCCCAGATGCGCTATGCTCTGGCCGATGTGACGCATTTGCGGGTGGTTTACGAATACCTGTCGGGGCGGCTCGAAAAATCGGGCCGGGCCCGCTGGGTCGCCGAGGAAATGGCCGTGCTGAACGACCCGGCCACCTACCGGGTGGACCCGGCCGACGCGTGGCAGCGGATCAAGACGCGCACAACCTCGCCCAAGTTTCTGGCCATCGTGCAGGAACTGGCCCGCTTTCGCGAAGCCTATGCCCAGGACAAGGACGTGCCGCGGAGCCGGGTGTTCAAGGACGACGCATTGATCGAACTGGCCTCGACCAAGCCTGCGGATGAGGCCGATCTTGGCCGGTCACGGCTTTTGCTGCGCGAGGCCCGCAAGGGCGATATCGCGCAAGGCATCCTGCAGGCAATTGCCCGGGCGCAGGCCTTGCCCGCCGACAAGATGCCCCGCCCGGACCGGTCGCGGGAGCAGTTGCAGGTCAATCCGGCACTCGCCGACCTGTTGCGCGTCCTGCTCAAGGCCAAGGCTGAAGAATCAGGTGTGGCGCAAAAGCTGATCGCAACCTCGGCGGAACTCGATTCGATTGCCGCCGGGCAGCGCGATGTCCCCTCGCTCAAAGGCTGGCGGGGTGAGGTGTTTGGGGAAGACGCTCTGTTGTTGTGCAGCGGCAAGGTGGCGCTTGCGGCCAGGGGTCAGGACGTCGTGACCGTCCGGCTTTAGCGGGTGGCGCTGAGGGCGTTGGACGCAGAGCGCACCTCGATGCGGCGGACACCGGCAAGATCGGCGGTGTCAAGCTGGGCTGCCGCACTGATCGCAGGCGTTCCGCCAGGGGCAGGGGAAACCGGCGCTTCGGCCCGCATTTCAAGGCTAAGAACGCCATTTTCAGCCCCGACGGGTACCAAATCGGCGTTGAAATATCCCGTTCCTGCCGCGATCCCTCTGGCTGTTATGATGATCCCCGCAGGGAAACGGTCGACCTGTACGGAGGTGATCTGGGACACAGGCGCCCGCAAATCGACCCGCACGATCTGGCGATCGGCCGGGACGAGCTGTTCGGTCGCGCTTCCCGGTTCGATGATTCGCGCAGGACGATCTATCCAGTTCAACGGATTGAACCGTGACTGGCTGAGCGTCGCGCAGCCGCTGAGCATGAAAGTCAGGCAGAGCAGAAGAGGAACAGGACGGAGCATTGCGAACGGTGCCTAGTTTATCGTTGGTCTTGGGTATCGGAATCCGGAGCCGGTGAAAAGCACTCCTTGTGAACACGCAACCGGGCAGGGGGTGGACCTTTGCCCCCCGGCGACCTAAGTCGCCAGACGACCCGAAAGAATTCCGGGACAGGAGAGACCGCAATGGCCAGCGCCGCCTTTGAAGAGATTGCCGAGACCTTTGACTTTCTCGACGATTGGGAAGACCGCTATCGGCACCTCATCGATATGGGCCGGGCGATGCCGCCCCTGGACGATGCCTTCAAGGTGCCGGCCACAAAGGTCGACGGCTGCGCAAGCCAGGTGTGGCTGGTCCCGCACGTCGAGGCAGGCCAGTTCCGGTTCGAAGGGGACAGCGACGCGATGATCGTGCGTGGTCTGATCGCGGTTCTGGCGGCCTTGTACAACGGGCTGAGCCTGGATGCGGTTGGCCAGGTCGACGCCCGCGCCGAATTGGGTCGGCTGGGTCTGAACGACCATCTGTCGGCCCAGCGGTCGAACGGGGTGCGGGCCATGGTCGAGCGGATCCGTACCGTCGCGGCGGCGGGTCAGGCGATCTAGCGGAGCGCCTGCGGCGCAAGTTTTTTTGTGAGTGCCTCCGGCGGGGATATTTTCGGCGAGATGAGGATCAGAGTGTGGCCAGGGCCGTGGTCAGGTCGCCGTAGCCGGTAAAGCGGCGTTCAAAGGCCAGGCCGAGCCTTTGGGCGTGCCCTTCGGCCTTGGCCGTCAAGGCTGGGTCGTCGGTCTGGGCCTGGTAGACCAGCTTGGTGTAATTTCCGAAATACATGTCGCGCAGTTGCGGATGCCGGTCGAGGCCGAGTGGTTTCCACACGAAGGCGTCGAATTGCCGGACGAGGAAGTCGGTGAGGTAGAAGGCGCTGATTTCGTCGCGTGCGGCGAACGTGTCGTTGCCTTCGAAAAAGCTGTAGCAATGCGGGCCTGCCACCATGCCCACCCCCAGCCTGTCGCAGGCCGCCTGAAGCTGCCCGCCGGTGCCGCAATCGGCATAGACGACGAAGATCGTCTGATAAGTCTCCCGGTGCCGCGCGACCGTCGTTTCGATCAGGGGCGTGATCCGCTCGGGGTGGTTGTGCAGGATCGCTGGCAGGCACTTCAGGTCGAGGTGGTCCCAGCCATTGGCGGATTTGAGAGCGAGTATCTCATGTGCCAGCGCCCCGCAGGCCAGAAGCAGCACCCGTCCCTGGCCTGTGGCGGCCAGTCCCTGTTCGGTCAGGGTTGCATCGTTTGGGCTGGAGGCGTCCGGGCTCACCGCAGGCGGACGGCGGTGCCGTAGGCCACGATTTCGGAGGCCCCGCTCATGATCGAAGAGGTTTCCATCCGAAAGCCGACAATGGCGTCGGCGCCCATGCGCCGCGCCTCATCCGCCATCCGGTCGAGGGCCTGTTCCCGCGCGCCGGCGAGCATGGAGGAATAACCCTTCATCTCGCCCCCGACCACGTTTCGCAGGCCCGCCATGATGTCGGTCCCGATATGCTTGGACCGCACCGTGGCGCCGCGCACCAGCCCGAGTGTCTCAACAACCTCGCGGCCCGCGATGGTCTCGGTCGTGGCGATCATCATTTGTCGATCCCGTCGTAGTGGTTGTCTTCGCGGTCGGTCACGCGTTCGGCAATGACCCGCCACGCAATATAGGCGAATAGCGCCGTCGGCACCCCGAGCGCGAGCCCGGCCATCGGCGAGAACCCCGCCCCGATCATCACCACATAGGCAACCCAAATGGTTGCCCCGGCGGCTGCCAGGACAATCACGAGTATCAGCATCAGTCGTTCAAGTGGCATCGTCGTCTCCTTGCCTTATCAAGATAGGGAGGCGTCGGGGTGGTTTACAGGGGGGCTATGATGCCGCCCGGGCGAGGGGGGCGCTAGTGCGCCGCCGCCCCCTGGTTGTGTTTGCGTGCGACGAATGTCTTGGCGGTCTCAACCGCCACGGCGGCGTCGCGGCAATAGGCATCGGCCCCGATGGCCTTGCCGAATTCGTCGTTCAGGGGGGCGCCGCCGACCAGCACGATATAGTCGTCGCGGATGCCCTTTTCCTTGAGCGTGTCGATCACGACCTTCATGTAAGGCATCGTCGTGGTCAGCAGGGCAGACATGCCCAGAATATCGGGCCCTTCCGTCTCGAGCGCCTCGAGGTATTTCTCGACCGAGTTGTTGATGCCAAGGTCGACAACCTCGAACCCGGCCCCCTCCATCATCATACCGACGAGGTTCTTGCCGATGTCGTGGATGTCACCTTTGACGGTGCCGATGACCATCTTGCCAACGCGCGGTGCGCCGGTTTCGACCAGAAGCGGCTTGAGGATGAACATCCCGCCCTTCATGGCGTTGGCCGCCAGAAGCACCTCTGGCACGAACAGAATACCGTCGCGGAAATCGTTGCCCACGATGGTCATGCCGCCAACCAGCGCCTTGGTCAGGATGTCGTAGGGCGTCCAGCCACGCTCGAGCAGGATGTTGACCCCGTCCTCGATCTCTTCTTTCAGACCGTCATAGAGGTCGTCGAACATTTGCGCGACGAGATCCTCGTCATCAAGGTCTGCGAGGATGATGTCTTCGTCTTCGGCCATTGGACTGCCTCTCTTGGGCGGCGGTTTGTGTTCCTGCGATTAGCACGACAAACCCCGGCCCGGTCTGGATGGTTTGCGACACTGACTGACGCGCAACCGACGCGAAGACAATTGAATAATTCGGGGGAAGATGATGAAAGGGGTTCACGTGTTCTACTTTTGTTCTATATTCCGCCCATGTCGGAGCAGATCGTACCCATTCCGCAGGCCCAAAGACGGGGTCGTGCCGCGCAAACGAACGCCACCAACCGCTTTGAACGGCTGGTGACGCAGGCGATAGACGACGGTTGGGCGCGGGATGAGGATCTTCCACCTTTGCGTACGCAGGTTTCGGACGAACGTCCGCGCCGGGTCATCAGCCGCAACACCTCGCCCGATTTGTCGTTTGATCGGTCGATCAATCCTTACCGGGGCTGTGAGCATGGCTGCATCTACTGCTATGCCCGCCCCAGCCATGCCTACCTGGGGCTGTCGCCGGGGCTGGATTTTGAGACCCGATTGATCGCCCGGCCCGAGGCGCCGCGGGTTCTGGCCCAGGAACTGGCGGCGCGGAGGTATGTTCCCGACGTCATCGCCATCGGGACCAATACCGATCCCTACCAGCCGATCGAAAAGGATCGTGGCATCATGCGCGCGATCCTTCAGGTTCTGGCCGATCACAACCACCCTGTGGCCATCGTGACCAAGGGAAGTCTGATAGAGCGGGATGTCGATATTCTTGCCCCGATGGCCGAGAAGGGGCTGGTGCGGGTTGGGATGTCGATCACCTCACTTGACCCAAAGGTCGCCCGGGCGATGGAACCCCGGGTGCCGGGGCCTGCCCGCAAGCTGCGCACGATCAGGGTGCTGTCAGAGGCGGGGATACCTGTGCGGCTGATGGTGTCGCCGGTGGTGCCGGCGCTGACAGACCATGAGATGGAGCGAATTCTGGAAGCGGGTGCCGCCGCCGGTGCCATCGCGGCCTCGTCCATCGTGTTGAGGTTGCCGCGCGAAGTGTCGGATTTGTTTCAGGAATGGCTAATGGAGGCGTTTCCCGACCGGGCTGCCCGGGTGATGGGGCGGGTGCGCGAGTTGCACGGCGGGCAGGACTATGATCCGGCCTTTGGTCAACGCATGACGGGGCAGGGTGAATGGGCGAAGGTCATCAAGCAACGCTTTGATCTGGCGTGCAAAAGGCTTGGCCTTGATCAGCGCCCGCCAGCCTTGCGGACGGACCTGTTCAAAGTGCCGCCAAAGGCGGGCGACCAGATGGACCTGTTTGGCTAAGACCGGTAGCCGGTTCGGTCAGCTCCGGTCAGCTCCGGTCAGCTTGGTGCGCGGCGGCGTCCGCGGCGCGGCGCTGCCACAGGCCCTGCGCCGTCCGTGCCATCCGAGGCCGAGGAGAAGCCGCCCATCGCCTCTGTGATGGCCTCGAGCGTCGGACGATCGCCCCTTGGACGGGTTTCAAGCGCTTCGCGCATTTTGGCCAGGTGATCAGGCATTGTGCCGCAGCAACCACCAATGATCGTGGCCCCGGCGTCACGGGCCAGAACGGCATATTCCGCCATCAACTCTGGCGTTCCGTCGTAGTGGATGTGACCGTCGTGATACTTGGGGATGCCGGCGTTGCCCTTGGCGATAATCGGCCGTTCGGGTCCGGCGGCGGCAAACCCCAGAACCGTGCGCAAAAGGTCTGATGCGCCAACGCCGCAATTGGCGCCGAACCCAATGGGCTGGTTCGGGATCTTGGTAATCATCTTGGCCATTTCAGCAGAGGTCAGGCCCATCATGGTCCGGCCTGCGGTGTCAAAGCTCATGGTGCCGCACCAGGGCATATCAGCCAAGGCAAAGGCTTCGGCGGCGGCGCGAAACTCTTCGGCGGCCGAGATCGTCTCGACCCAGAGGACATCGGCGCCGCCTGCCTTGAGACCTTCGGCCTGTTCGTGGAACATCTCAACCGCGCGCTCGTGGGTCAGGGTGCCCATTGGCGACATGATCTCACCGGTCGGGCCGACCGATCCTGCCACGACGACAGTGCGGCCGGACTTGTCAGCCACTTCGCGGCCGATTTCGGCGGCGATCCGGTTGAGGTCGTGGACCCGCTTGTCCGCGTCATGCAGCTTGAGGCGCGAGGCATTGCCGCCAAAGCTGTTGGTGAGAAAGATGTCGCTGCCCGCGTCGACGGCACCCTGATACAGGGCGGCAATCTTTTCAGGATGCTCTTCGTTCCACAATTCGGGAGCGTCGCCGGACATCAGTCCCATATTGAACAGGTTTGTGCCGGTCGCCCCGTCTGCCATCAGCCAGTCGCGGGTTTCGAGGAGGCGGGAGAGGGCGTTGGCCATAACAAAAGGCTCCATATAGCTGAATAGCTGTGCCACGAGCCGGGGCCCGCGAGGGAGATCGACGGCCGCCAGAAGGCGGCCGAGCTTACGCCTGTCTCAGTGTTCGGACATCAATTGGGCCTTGGCCTCAATCATGAGGGCGACCATCTGGGTCCGGATCGTCTGTTCGTCGGCCCGGTTGCCCAGATCGCCAGAGACCTTGCGGAACACGTCCTCGTCCCCGGCTTCTTCGAAATCGGAGCGGATGACTTCGGTGGCATAGGCGGCGGCTTCGTCGCCGGTTTTGCCCATAAGTTCGGCGGCCCAGAGGCCCAAAAGCTTGTTGCGGCGGGCTTCGGCCTTGAACTGCATCTCGGCATCATGGGCGAATTTGGATTCAAAGGCGTTTTCGCGTTCGTCGAAAGTGGACATGGCGGGTCCTCGGCTGTTGCTGCGTTTACACCAAGGATATGCCTGCGCGATGGCTTGCCCGCAAGGGGGGGTTGGCGTATGACCCATTTCTATCGCGCAGCCGGACCCAGGATTGGGCTGATGTCGGGCGCAGAGTGGAGAGACGATGGCACGTCGCAAGAAGGTTTACGAAGGCAAGGCCAAGATCCTGTACGAAGGCCCGGAACCGGGAACGTTCGTGCAGTACTTCAAGGATGACGCCACCGCCGGCAACGGCGACAAGAAGGACGTGATCGAGGGCAAGGGGGTTCTGAACAACCGCCTGTCCGAGTTCTTCATGGTCGGTTTGCAGACCATCGGCGTGCCCACCCACTTTATCAAGCGCCTGAACATGCGCGAACAGCTGATCCGCCAGGTCGAGATCATTCCGCTGGAAGTGATCGTGCGCAACTTTGCTGCCGGCTCCATGGCAAAGCGGATGGGGATCGAAGAGGGCACGGTGCTGCCCCGCCCGATCGTCGAGTTCAGCTACAAGGACGACAAGCTGGGCGATCCGCTGGTTCCCGAAGAGTATATTGTCGCCTTTGGCTGGGCCTCGCAGCAGGATCTGGATGACATCGTGGCCATGGCGCTGCGGGTCAACGACTTTATGTCCGGAGTGATGCACGGCGTCGGCATCAAGCTGGTGGATTTCAAGATCGAGATCGGCCGTGTCTGGGAAGGCGATTTTGCGCGGCTGGTGGTTGCGGATGAGATCAGCCCCGACAGCTGTCGCCTGTGGGACATCGAGACGGGTCAAAAGCTCGACAAGGATGTGTTCCGCCGCGATCTGGGCTCTTTGACGGATGCCTATACGGAGGTGGCCCGGCGGCTGGGCGTTCTGCCCTCGAACGTCACCCACCGTCCCAAGCCGACCCTCATCAACTGAGCCGTCGATTTTTGAGTATTTGGAACGAAGCGAAGCAGGGGATCGTCACGTGAAAGCCATTGTTCATGTAATGTTGAAACAGGGTGTCCTTGATCCCCAGGGCGAGGCGGTGCGTCATGCCCTGGGGACCCTTGGCTTTGAGGGCGTCGAGGCGGTCCGTCAAGGCAAGGTGGTCGAGCTTGATCTGGCCGGTTCTGATCGCGCCGCCGCCGAGGCCCAGGTGGCCGAGATGTGCGAGAAGCTTTTGGCCAATACCGTGATCGAAAGCTACCGGGTGGAGATCGCCTGAGCGATGCGCGCCGCGGTCTTGCGAGAATACAACGCCGACCTGTCCATCGAGGAGGTGCCGGACCCGGTCTGTCCCGAGGATGGTGTGGTGTTGAAGGTTCTTGCCTGTGGCGTCTGCCGCTCTGACTGGCATGGCTGGACGGGCGAGCATCCCCGGGTCAAGCCCGGCCAGATCGGTGGCCATGAGTATTGCGGCGAGGTTGTCGAGGCCGGCCCCCGCGCGCAGCACCGTGTGGGCGAGCGTCTGGTTGCCCCGTTCATTCTGGCCTGTGGCGCCTGTCCGACCTGCCAGTCGGGGCAGGGCCATACCTGCCCCAACCAGCGCCTGCCGGGGTTTATCGAACCTGGCGCCTTTGCCGAATATGTGGCTGTGCCCTTTGATCACAATCTGGCCGTCTTGCCGGCTGCTCTGACCCCGACGGTGGCCGCCGGGCTTGGGTGTCGCGTCACGACCGCCTGGCATGCCCTGACGGGCCGCGCCTCGGTCCAGGCCGGTGAATGGCTGGCGGTGCATGGCACGGGTGGCATTGGCCTCGCGGCTGTTATTCTTGGCCGGGCCCTGGGCGCCCGCGTCATAGCGGTTGATATCGTGCCCGAGAAGCTCGCGCTTGCGCTGAGCCTTGGGGCCGAAGCGGCGGTGGATGCAAGGGAGGGCACCACCGCCGCGACTATTCGTGACCTGACCGGCGGCGGTGCCCATGTCAGTGTAGAGGCGCTTGGCATTGCCGACACCACCAATGCCTCGATCGAGTGTCTGCGCCCATTGGGTCGCCATGTTCAGGTCGGCATGCCGGTCGGTCATACCGCCCGGATGGAGATCAACATGAATGCCGTCTACATGGGCAACCTTGCTGTCTATGGGACCCGCGGCATGCCAAGCTGGCGCTACCCGAGCCTGCTGAGCCTGATCGAGGCCGGCCGCATCGACATGTCCCCGATGATCGCTCGCGAGATCGCCCTGTCCCAGACTGGCGCCGAGCTTGCTGCCTTTAACGGGCCGACCCCGCCCGGTGTCGCCGTCATCACCGATTTTCTGAACTGAGGAGCGCCCGCCTATGAAAGCCGCTGTCATCGTCTTTCCCGGATCGAACTGCGATCGCGACATGGCCGTGGCCCTGCGCCAGGCCGGGGCGGATGTCACCATGGTCTGGCACAAGGATGCCAGCCTGCCTGTCGGGCTAGACCTTGTGGCCGTTCCGGGCGGTTTTTCCTTTGGCGATTATCTGCGCTGCGGTGCGATTGCTGCCCAGTCGCCGGTTTGCCAGGCGGTGGTCGCCCATGCCGGGCGGGGCGGCTATGTACTGGGTGTGTGCAACGGCTTTCAGGTATTGACCGAGACCGGCCTTCTGCCCGGCGCCCTTATGCGCAACGCCGGGCTTCGGTTCGTTTGTCGGACCGAAGGTCTGCGGGTGTCTACCACAGCCTCGGCCTTTACTGCCGCCTACGCAGCGGGAGCGGCCATCAACCTGCCCGTCGCCCATCATGACGGCAATTACTTCGCCGATGCCGACACCCTTGGCCGCCTGATTGGTGAGGATCGGGTGGCGTTTCGCTATGTCACCAACCCCAACGGGTCGGTTGACGATATCGCTGGGGTCCTGTCCGAAAACCGCCGGGTTCTGGGCATGATGCCCCACCCAGAGCGGGCGGTGGACCCTGCGCATGGTGGCACCGACGGGGCGGCCCTGTTTACTGGGCTGATTTCCGCCATGGTCGAGGCCTGAGCCGGGCGGAACGACGCCTAGGGGCGTGGCGCCCGAACGACGGCATATTGCCGCGACGGGGCGCTACCCCTAATCTTGGCCAATGAGCACAGAGCTGACTGCTAACAAGACAGGAACCCCATCGGCGCGTCGGCGCTGGGTGCCCCGCATTGCCGTAACAGTGTTCTGTCTTGTCGCGCTGGCGGTGGTCTACTGGACCAACCTTCTGCTGACCGAACGCTTTACCGAGTCGACCCGCAACCGGGCCGAGGTCCGCCTGACGCTGTACGCTGGCAACCTGATCAGCGAATTGCAGCGAAATTCAATCGTGCCTCAGCTTCTGGCCCGCGACCCGGAATTGATCGGGGCGCTGAACTCGGTCGATTATTCACGCTCGACCCTGCGCCTGTTATCGTTTGTGGACGAGATCGGGGCAGCGTCGATCATGTTGTATGATCGGGACGGCCGGATCGTGGCGGCAACGGACCGCAACCGGCTGGGCGAGATGCATCAGGACGCCGCCTATTTCAGTGATGCCCTGGCCGCCAACGCCACCATTTTCACCACGATTCGCCGCGAAAGCGGCGGCTATGCCTATGTCTATTCCCGCCGCATCGATGCTAGTGGCACCACGGTTGGCGTGATTTCTGTCGAGGTCGACCTAGCCAAGCTTGAACGGAGCTGGGCCGGGACCACCGATGCTGTGCTTGTCACCAATGCCGAGGGCGAGATCATTCTGGCGACAGAGCCGCGCTGGCGGGGGCAGGATGAGGCGACCGCCCTTGCGGTCCAGTCTGCCCCGTCGGCGATCGAACGGGCGATCCGGGCCACGCAGGATTGGTCTGCCTTGCCGGTTGATGCCTATGTGCGCGGCGAGGCGGTGTTGCGCCGCGAACTTCGGGTGCCGTTCCAGGGTTGGACTATCGTCAGTTTCACCGCCTATTCCAGCGTGCGCGAGCGGGTCAACGGTGTTCTGGCGCTTGAAATCATGGGATTCGCCATTCTTTTGACCTTTGGTGTCTGGCTTAGTTCGCGCCGCACGGCGTCGCGGTTGGTGTTCTTTCAGCGCGAGTCGGCGGAGCTGCGCGCATTGAACCTGCGCCTGCAGCGGGAAATTGCCGAACGCGAAAAGGTGGAAAAGACCCTTCAGGTGGCCGAGCAGACCTTGGCGCAGTCGTCCAAACTTGCTGCTTTGGGCGAGATGTCTGCCGCTGTCAGCCATGAATTGAACCAGCCGCTGGCCGCCATGAAGACCTACCTCGCCGGGGCCCGTTTGCTCTTGACGCGCAAGCGTCCTGACGAGGCCCTGTCCTCGTTCCAGCGGATCGACGACCTGATCGACCGGATGGGGGCGATTACCCGCCAGCTGAAATCCTATGCCCGCAAGGGAGCAGACGCATTTGAGCCTTTGGATACAAAGGCTTGTGTCTCATCCGCCCTAGCCATGATGGAACCGCAACTCAAAAGCCGGACGGTCAACATCACCCGGACCCTGCCATCTGAACCGGCCATGATCCTTGGCGATCGTTTGCGGCTTGAACAGGTGATCATCAATCTGTTGCGCAATGCCCTGGATGCGACCAAGGGCGTGCGCGATCCCAAGATTGATATCATCCTCGCGGTGGGAGAGACCGTCAAGTTGGCGGTCCGGGACAACGGGCCGGGGATCGAAGACCTCGATGCCTTGTTCGAGCCGTTTTACACGACCAAACAACCTGGTGATGGGGTCGGCCTTGGGCTTGCCATTTCCTCGGGGATCGTAAACGACCTTGGCGGTCGGCTAACCGCACGCAACGTTCCGACCGGGGGCGCCGTGTTTGAGGTGCAATTGCCGGTCCTCCAAGAAAAAGTAGAAGCCGCAGAATGAAAGGCCTCAGATGAGCAAATCCATGAAGGTGGCGATTGTCGACGACGAAAAGGACATGCGCCAGTCCATCAGCCAATGGCTGGCCCTGTCGGGCTTTGACACAGAGACCTTCGCAAGCGCCGAAGACGCCTTGCGCGGCCTTAGCCCGGATTATCCCGGCATCGTGGTCAGCGACATCAAGATGCCCGGCATGGATGGCATGCAACTTCTCAAGAAGCTCAAAAGTGTGGACTCGACCCTGCCGGTCATCATGATCACCGGCCACGGCGACGTACCCATGGCGGTCGAGGCGATGCGGGTCGGGGCCTTTGACTTTCTGGAAAAGCCGTTCAACCCGGACCGCATGACCGAACTGGCCAAGAAGGCCACCCAGGCCCGCCGCCTGACGCTGGACAACCGTGCGTTGCGCCGCGAGCTTTCGGACGGGTCGGCCCTTATGAAAAAGCTGATCGGGGCCAGCCAGCCGATGGAACAGCTTAAAGAGGACATCCTCGACCTTGGGCAGGCCGATGGCCATGTGCTGATCGAAGGCGAAACGGGCACCGGCAAGACCCTGGTTGCCCATGCCCTGCATGCGGTCGGCGGTCGGGCTTCCAAGAAGTTCGTACTGATCAGCTGTTCGGCCTATGACGAGGAAACCCTGGGCCGCAAGTTGTTCGGCCCGATGGACGATGACGGCGACCTGCCGGCCTATGAAGAGGCCCGGGGCGGTACGCTGGTCCTTGAGGATATCGAGGCGCTGGGGCAGGGGATGCAGGCCCGTCTGCTCACTGCCATCAACGATCAGGGCACTCCGGCCGAAACCCGGATCGTTGCTATCTGCAACCTTCAGGACGAAGGCAAAACCTGCGAAAGCGTGCTGCGCCCCGATCTGTTTTACCGGTTGGCCGCCCTGCGGATGACCGTCCCGCCACTGCGTCAGAGGGGCGAGGATATCCTGAGCCTTTTTGCTCGCCTGTCCGAGCAGTTTGCCGACGAATACGGATGCGACGCCCCCGAGGTCAGTGCCCAGGAGGCGGCCCAGCTGTTGCAGGCGCCCTGGCCGGGCAACGTCCGCCAGCTTATCAACGTGGCAGAACGTGCCGTGCTGCAGAACCGCAGGGGATCGGGGACCATCGCATCCCTCCTGATGGCCGATAGCGACGAAACCCGCCCGACCATGACCACCGAGGGCAAACCCCTCAAAGAGTTTGTTGAGGCGTTTGAGCGGATGTTGATCGACAACACGATGCGACGTCATAAGGGGTCGATTGTCGGGGTGATGGACGAGCTTTGTCTGCCGCGCCGGACCTTGAACGAAAAGATGGCAAAGTACGGTTTGCAGCGGTCCGACTACATTTAGATTGCTACCTTTAGGGCCCTGTCCTAACTTTCAGCGGCGCAACCAGTGATTGCGCCGTCTGTTTGTGCCATTTCAACATAGCCATTGTCATTTGCGGCTTGTGTCCCTTATGTAGAAAGGGAGGGTAGGTGCGCCTTGTGTATGGCGACACTCCCCCAGAGGTTTTCTGCCATCGGCGAGCACGGGACATTCCCCCGGACGCCAGTGGCAGACTTGAATGGTCCGCAAGGATCAAAGTCATAGCCCCGATATGCGTGCCGCCCTGCGTGGTGCGCCGGGTCTAAAATGGGCGCGGCCATCCTGGCTCGCGTTGGAGAAGAACCGCGATGCAACGCGCGAACGATACAGGCAACAGAGTAGACGCCCCGAGGGGCGCGGCCTGTCGCCACGCGCGGATCGCCTTAATCAGACATGACAGACGCACCGATGCCCCGCCAGGATCCGTCCTGGCGCTGCGGCGGGCGTTGTCGTGCGAACGGATATCATGGCCAAGAAAATGCTTATCGATGCCACCCACGCGGAAGAGACCCGCGTCGTGGTGGTTGACGGAAACAAGGTCGAGGAATTTGACTTTGAAAGCGCAGCCCGCCGCCAACTAGCGGGCAACATCTATCTGGCAAAGATCACACGGGTAGAGCCGTCGCTTCAGGCGGCCTTCGTGGACTATGGCGGAAACCGGCACGGCTTTCTGGCGTTCTCGGAAATTCACCCCGACTACTACCAGATCCCGGTCGCTGATCGCGAAGCGTTGATCGCCGAAGAGCGGGCCTATGCCGCCAGCATCTCGGACGACAATGACGATGAGGACGACAACCGGTCCCGGTCGCGCGGCGACGATGAGGGCAAGGACGGCGGCAAGGACGGTGGGCGCAATGGCGGCCGCAATCGCCGTACCCGCTCGCGCAGCCGCAGCAAGGCCGCGGATGCCTCATCCGATGCCGTCGCCACCCAGGACGCATCCGGGATGGAGACCATTGACCTGTCCGAGGACGACGAAGGTCAGGACACTCTGGCCGACGCTCCCGAAGGGTCGTCCCCCATGGAACTCGTCGGTGAAACGCCGGTCGAGACTCCATCCGCTGACGAAGACGACGAGGCGCCCGACACCGCCGAAGACGTTGTCGTGGACGAGGTCGAAAAGGACACCACGATCGAATCCGTGGCCGACGAGGATGACAGCGAGGACGTGCGCCCCGCCCGCAAGCCCCGGCCACGCCGCTACAAGATCCAGGAGGTCGTCAACGTCCGCCAGATCATGCTGGTGCAGGTCGTCAAGGAAGAACGCGGCAACAAGGGCGCTGCCCTGACCACCTACCTGTCGCTGGCCGGCCGCTACTGCGTCCTGATGCCAAACACAGCCCGTGGCGGCGGGATCAGCCGCAAGATAACCAATCTTGTTGATCGCAAGAAACTCAAAGAGATCGCAAACGAGATTGATGTGCCCGACGGCGCCGGTCTGATTATCCGCACGGCAGGCAGCCAGCGGACCAAGGCCGAGATCAAGCGGGACTACGAATACCTTCAGCGGCTTTGGGAACAGATCCGCGAATTGACGCTGAAGTCTGTCGCACCGGCCAAGATCTACGAAGAGGGCGACCTGATCAAACGGTCGATCCGCGATCTTTATTCCAAGGAAATCGACGAAGTCATCGTCGAGGGTATCGAGGGCTATCGGACGGCCAAGGACTTCATGAGAATGATCATGCCGTCCCATGCCAAGAACGTGAAACCCTACGTGGAAAGCCTGCCGCTTTTCGCCCGTCATCAGGTCGAAGGCTATCTGGCCGCGATGTTCAACCCCACAGTGCAACTGCCCTCTGGTGGCTACATCGTGATTGGTGTGACCGAGGCGCTGGTCGCCATCGACGTGAACTCGGGCCGGGCGACCAAGGAAGGGTCGATCGAACAGACGGCCCTCAAGACCAATCTTGAAGCCTCGGACGAGGTGGCCCGCCAGTTGCGTCTGCGCGATCTGGCCGGTCTGATCGTCATCGACTACATCGACATGGACGAGCGTAAGAACAACGCCGCCGTCGAAAAGCGCCTGAAAGACAAGCTCAAGACAGACCGCGCCCGCATCCA
>JAQWWH010000016.1 GCA_029255105.1 Flavimaricola sp.
TCGGGCGATAGGGGGTCAGGTCTGATAGGAGCAGGCAGGCGGACAGGGCCGCGCAAGGCGGGTCAGAGTCGGGCGAGGACTGAGACCTGCGCACCGTGAAACCGTTCACACAGCCGGGCACGGTCGCCGATATTGAAGACTCGGATCATGGCCGTGGGTTGTATCCGTCCGCGGCCCCCCCCGCAAGTCTCGCGGTAGCGTTACCACGGTTCCGGCCAGAGCCTCTGGCGCGCTCCGAGATCCACCCTATTTAAAGATGGCCCTCATGAAGGCGGCCCGTCTGACGGCAGACCATGTGAAGGGTAGAGTAGGAGATCGAAATGACATCCACCCTGTCCAAAGTCGCCACACTGGCCATCGGGGCCGGGCTGTCCGGCAGTCTGGCCGTCGCCGAAGGGGTCTATCACGGGTACGAAACCCCCCGCTACACAATTGAGCAAAGCGTTGGTGAGGCCGAGCTGCGGGCCTATGAACCCCACTTACTGGCCGAAGTCACCGTGTCCGGTGATCGCGATTCGGCGCTGAGCCGGGGGTTTCAGGTGCTTGCGAACTACATTTTCGGCGGCAACACATCGGCGTCCAAGGTCGCCATGACCGCCCCCGTCAGCCAAAGCCAAAGCGAGACAATCGCGATGACCGCTCCCGTCACCCAGACAGGTGAAGGGGGCCTGTGGACCGTCACCTTCATGATGCCCGCACAATACACCGAAGACACCTTGCCGGTCCCGAACAGCGAGGCAATCCGCTTTGTCCGGACCGAGCCTGAGCGCAAGCTGGTCCTGATGTTCTCGGGCCGAGCGACCGACAGGTCGTTGGCCCAAAAGACGGAAGAGCTGCGGGCCATCGCCGCCCGCGCCGGAATCGAACTGTCAAGGTCGCCCGTCTTTGCGTTTTACGACGACCCCTTTACCATGCCCTGGAACCGGCGGAACGAAGTGGCGTTCATGGTTGACGGCTCCTAGGCCGTTTCGCTTACTTTAAAGAATGCGTCCGGGCTTTCCACCTCGACCAGCTTGCCCCTGTCGATTTGCCAGTACCGGTTGCCCACGTTGCGGACAAAGCTTCGGTCATGGCTGACCAGAAGGCAGGTCGCCCCCTGTTCGAGCAACTCGGTTTCGAGTGCTTCTTGCCCTTCGATATCAAGGTGGTTGGTCGGTTCGTCGAGCAGGTAAAAGTTGGGGTGGGTCAGACGCAGGACGAGCATGGCAAGCCGGGCCTTCTGCCCCCCTGACAGGGCGCGAAGGGGACCGTTTTGCAGATCGATGCTCATGCCCGCCCCGGCAAGATGGCCCCGCGCCCGTTGGTCCCCGACATCGAACCGGCTTGTAATCGCTTCGAGAGGGGTGGCCGCAGCGTCAAGCTGCGACAGGGCCTGATCGGAATATCCGGGCACGACCGACGGCGTACTCCGTATTGCTGCATCGTCCTGACCCTGCAGCGCGGCGGCTAGTCGCGTGACAAGCCGGGTCTTGCCCATGCCGTTGCGGCCCAGAAGGACGATCCGGTCGCCCTTTTCGATCCAGACCTTGCCGGTTCGAAACAGACGCCGACCATCGGGGGTGGCGATCTCGGCATCGTCGAATGTGACCAAAGCCCTTGCGTGGGTGCCGCTGTTGGACAACCGGATCGCCCCGGCCGACCGTTCGGCATGGGCGGGCCGGGCGCTATCCTCAAGCCGGGCAGCCCGGTCCTTGAGCTGTTTGGTCTTGGTGATCAACAGGTCTGAGCCCGAGTTGATCCCGATATTCTTGAGCTTGGCCGCTTGCCTGCGGAGCTGTGCGGCCTTTTTCATGTCGTTGTCGAATTGGCGGCCGTCTGCCGCGTCCATCTCGTCCAGCGCGACCCTTGCGTGGCTGAAGGGCAGGGGGAACAGGCGCGACCGTTCGGACCGCAGGAACAGGGTCCGGTTTGTGACCGCGTCCAGAAAGGCCCGGTCATGGCTGGCGATCAACATCGGAAGGTCGCGGGGCAGGGAGGCGATCCAACGCTCAAGCAGGGCGATCCGGGCAAGGTCCAGATGGTTGGTCGGCTCGTCCATCAACAGAAGATCAGGCTCGGTCACCCAGACCCGGGCAAGCATGGCCAACCGCTGCCAGCCGCCCGACAGCTCGGCCAGCCGAGTGCCGCGCAACTCTTGCGGGATCGACATGTCATCAAGGACTATGTCCACCCGCCAGCCTTCGAATTCGGCCTGTTCGGGGGCGAGGGCCGACAGCACGAGGGCATGTAGCGTCAGGTCCGACAGGTCGGCGGGAATGTCCTGTTCCAGATGCCCAATTCGCAAGCCCCGGGCGCGGGTCACCTCGCCGTTGGTTGGTTCGTGGGTTCCGGACAGGCAGCGGAGCAGGGTGGATTTGCCGCGCCCGTTGGCTGCGACAAGTCCAACGCGGTCGCCCTTGCCGATGACAAGGTCGAGGCCGGAAAACAGGGGAACGCCAAGGGTGACGCTGAGGTTGCGGATGGCAAGTTGGGTCATGGTCTACTCTGGTCTGGCGGGACCGTTCGTCCCGGTGTTCTGGTGTCGCGGCAGGTTTTGCCGCCCGAGATGGGCAGACCGGGGCGTTTTGCAAATGTGCTCCCTGATCAGCCCCGCAAACGTGTCTGCGGGGCGGAGACAGGGCCAACGTGTCGATGTTGGTGCCAGACCATGGTCACCGAACCTTTCGTATCTGATGCGCAAAGGCTGCCATTGCGGGGGAACCGATGCAAGGTTTCAGTCCGTTGCCCTCTGTTTGTCCTGGCCGAAACCCCGTCTTTCAGGCCGGATCAGCTGACCGTGGCGCAATTGCCCGTCCCTGTCTGCCTGCGCTGATCGGGTTTATTGAAAACTGCCGACAGGAGGTTTACTGTAAAAGAATCTCAGCGCCGGAGACGTGTGTGCGGCGTAATTCAGGAGGACGATGATCTGTCACCCAACACTTCGGCGGCACCTGCCGCCAACGACGCCCCGGCACGGCATCACATTGATGGTGCAAGCGGCGTGAAACAGGCAACAAGCGATGCGCTTCTTGGCGCGGTGATTGCCTCTCTCGAAGATGATAAGGCTGAAGAAGTTGTGCAGATTGATCTGCGCGGCAAGTCCGAGATGGGCGACTGGATGGTCGTGGCATCGGGCCGGTCGTCCCGTCAGGTCGGCGCGATTGCCGAGAACCTGACAGATCGGCTCAAGCAGGAGTTTGGTCTGGTCAGCAAGGTCGAAGGCAAGGAAACCGGCGACTGGGTGCTGATCGACACGGGCGACATCATAGTCCATGTGTTCCGCCCCGAAGTTCGCGAGTTCTACCAGCTCGAGAAGATGTGGATGCCGTCCCCCTCTGCGGCGGAAAAGTTCCGCTGACCGGACACCCGGTTCGATGCGGGTGACGATATGCGCGGTCGGCCGCCTACGCAGCGGACCGGAGCGTGTGCTTCTGGACGACTACATCAAGCGGTTTGACAGAACCGGACGGGCGCTGGCGCTTGGCCCGGCTTCAGTCGTTGAGGTTGATGACCGCAAGGGCGGCGGCATGCCGGCAGAGGCCACCTTGCTGGCCCGCGCGGTGCCGGACGGCGCGCTTATCTGCGTGCTGGACGAGCGGGGCGTTCAGATGCCGTCCCCGGATTTTGCCGAAAAATTAGGGGCTTGGCGTGACCAGGGCCGGTCGGATGTGGCCTTTGTTATTGGCGGTGCCGATGGGATTGACCCCACCTTGCGCGCCCGTGCCGATGCGGCCTTGTCCTTTGGCCAGATGGTCTGGCCCCATATGCTGGTCCGGGTGATGCTGGCTGAACAGCTGTACCGCGCGGCGTCAATCCTGGCGGGCAGTCCCTATCACCGCGCCTGAGGTGCAAAGGGTGGGGCTTGGACCCTCCGGGGGGAGTATTTGGAACAAAGCGAAGCAGAGGCCGTTCACCTCTGCCTTCTGCTGGGGTAGAAGCGGCGTGCAGTAGAAGGAATGCCTGCCATGAGTGCTTTCAAACCGGTTGTCCTGTGTATTCTTGATGGCTGGGGCTTGCGGGCTGAAATCGAGGCGAATGCGCCGGTGCTGGCGGATACCCCCACCTTCGACCGGATTATGGCGACCTGTCCCAATGCCCGGCTGATCACACATGGTCCCGATGTTGGTCTGCCGAGCGGCCAGATGGGCAATTCCGAGGTTGGCCATACCAATATCGGTGCGGGCCGTGTGGTGGCCATGGACCTGGGCCAGATTGATCTGGCGATCGAGGATGGATCTTTTGCCCGGTCGCCCGCGATTTTGACATTTGTGGAGGCGCTGAAGAAGAGCGGCGGCACCGCGCACCTGATGGGCGTCATCTCGGATGGCGGTGTCCACGGTCATATCGACCATGTTGTTGCAGCGGCGGATGCCATTACGGCGCTGGGCGTGCCTGTGGTCATCCATGCCATCACCGATGGTCGCGATGTGGCGCCGACGTCCGCCAAATCCTTCATCGATGATCTTCAGTCCAGGCTACCCGAGGGCGCGACGATTGCAACAGTGATCGGCCGCTACTTTGCTTTGGACCGCGACAACAGGTGGGACCGGGTGCAGACCGCCTATTATGCGATGGTCCTTGGCCAAGGCGGTCAGGCAGCGACTGCCGCCGCGGCGGTTCAGGCCGCAACCGATGGTGGCACGACGGACGAGTTCATTCCTGCCACGGTCATTGGCGACTACCCGGGTATGCAACCGGCTGACGGCCTGTTTTGCCTCAACTTTCGGGCCGATCGGTCCCGCGAGATCCTTGCCGCTGTCGCTAACCCTGACTTTGATGGCTTTGATAGAGGGCCCGCCCCGACATTGGCCGCCCGGCTGGGGATGGTTGAGTATTCGGTGGATCACAAGGCATGGTATGCGGCCGTATTTCCCAAGCGCGAGATCGTGAATACGATCGGCGAATGGGTGGCCAAGCACCGCCTGCGCCAGTTTCGTCTGGCCGAGACCGAAAAGTATCCCCATGTCACCTTCTTTCTGAACGGCGGCAAGGAAGCTGCGGAGGTGGGAGAGGATCGCAAGATGCCGAAATCCCCCAAGGTCGCCACCTATGATCTTCAGCCCGAGATGTCCTCTGTCGAGGTGACCGATGCCTTTGTCGGGGCCATCGAGGCTGGCTACGACCTGATCGTGACGAACTATGCCAACCCGGACATGGTCGGCCATACCGGTGATCTGGCCGCAGCGATGAAGGCCTGCGAAGCCGTTGATCGCGGTCTGGCGCGTGTTGTCACAGCCCTTGAGGCGGCCGGGGGGGCGATGATCGTGACGGCGGATCATGGCAATTGCGAGGTCATGGTGGACCCGGTGACCGGTGGTCCGCATACCGCCCATACCACCAATCCCGTCCCGGTCGCACTGGTTGGTGGGCCGGAGGGTGTCACCCTGCGCGATGGTCGCCTTGCTGATCTTGCCCCGACGCTGCTTGACCTGATGGGCCTCGAGTTGCCGCCCGAGATGACCGGGCGGAGCCTGATCGTCCGGTGATGCTTCGCCTTGTCCTTCTATGCCTTGCCCTTGCGGGCGCGGCCGAGGCCCAGGGCGATACGGCCCTTGCCGCGCAGGCTGCTGCGGAACGGCTTGAGGCAGCGGGCGTGATGCTGCGCCAGGCGGACGGGTCAAGCGACCGCATCGCTGCCCTGACCGAGACGGTTCGGGCCTATGAGGATGGTCTGGTCGCCTTGCGGGATGGCCTTCGCCGTGCCGCGATCCGGCAGCGGGCCATCGAGACAGAACTTGATGCCCGGTCGGACGAGGTCTCGCGACTGTTGGCGGTTCTTCTGACGATGGGTCGGGCCCCAGCGCCCTTGCTGCTGCTGCACCCCTCAGGTCCCTTGGGCACCGCCCGGTCGGGCATGATCGTGTCCGACGTTACCCCGGCCCTTCAGGCCAAGGTCGACGAACTGGCGCGCGACCTCGAGGAGGTGTCCCAATTGCGGGCCTTGCAAGACAGTGCTGCCGACACCCTGCGCCAGGGACTGCAAGGCGCGCAGGAGGCCCGCGCGGCCCTGGCCGAGGCGGTATCGGACCGGACCGATCTGCCCCGCCGGTTTATCGAGGATCCGGTCAGAACCGCCCTTCTTGTTGCATCGACCGAGACGCTGGCCGCCTTTGCCGGTGGTTTGGGGGATCTGGTCGATGAGGACCTTGGCGGCATTAGCCCTGATGCGACATCCCTGAAGGGCACAATTGCCTTGCCCGTACAGGGTGCAGTCCTGCGCAGGTTCAACGAGGCGGATTCTGCGGGTGTCGTTCGTCCCGGTCTTGTGATCGCGGCCCGTCCGAGGGCGCTGGTCATCACCCCTGTGGCCGCAACGGTCCGATTTCGCGGTCCACTTCTGGACTATGGAAACGTTGTGATTCTGGAGCCTGCAGCCGACGTCCTTTTTGTGCTGGCGGGCCTGGCGGAGGTTTTCGGCGAGGCCGGCGAAGTCCTGCCGCAGGGTACTCCGGTCGGGATGATGGGCGGAGAGCAGCCCGACGTTGACGCGATTTTGACTGAAAGCGCCTCTGGCGCGGGTGCTTCTCGGTCGGAGACCCTTTATCTCGAGGTGCGGGAAGGGCAATCTGCCATTGATCCCGCGGCATGGTTCGCGCTGGACTGACGCATTTAGGAAGATGGCAGACATGAAAAAACTTCTGATGGCTACTGTGGCGGGCACTGTCCTTGGTCTTGTCGTGACCACGCAGGTAGCAGGCCCCCTGATTGCGCAGGAGGCAGAGCGGAGTTCGAGCGTTTATGAGCAGCTTGATCTGTTCGGTGACATCTTCGAGCGGATTCGGGCGCAATATGTCGAGGAAGTCGATCCTGCTGATCTGATCGAAGCGGCCATAAACGGCATGCTGACCTCACTTGATCCCCATTCAAGCTACTTGTCCCCCGATGATGCCGCCGACATGCGGCTTCAGACCCGGGGCGAGTTTGGCGGTCTTGGCATCGAGGTGACCCAGGAAGAGGGTTGGGTAAAGGTCGTCTCCCCCATGGACGGCACCCCGGCCGATGCTGCTGGCATGATGTCGGGCGATTTCATCACTGCGGTTGACGGTCAAAGTACGCTTGGTCTGACCCTTGATGAGGCGGTGGAAATGATGCGCGGTCCGGTTGGGTCCGAAATCATCATCACCGTTGTACGCGAAGGACAGGCTGAACCCTTTGATGTTTCGATCATTCGTGACACCATCCGAATGACGGCTGTGCGGGCAAGGACCGAAGGTGACACCGTCGTCCTGCGTATCAGCACCTTCAACGATCAGACCTACCCCAACCTGCGCGATGGCCTTACCGCCCAAATCGAAGAGGCAGGTGGGATCGAGAACGTCAACGGCATCGTCCTTGATTTGCGTAACAACCCCGGCGGTCTATTGAACCAGGCAGTCTATGTATCGGACGCTTTCCTCGAGGCTGGCGAGATCGTGTCGACCCGTGGCCGGTTGCCGTCCGATGGGGATCGCTACAATGCAACCCCGGACGATCTGGCGAACGGCCTGCCGATCGTCGTGCTGATCAACGGCGGCTCGGCCAGTGCGTCGGAAATTGTGGCAGGTGCCTTGCAGGACCATCGCCGCGCCATTGTTGTCGGGACCCAGTCGTTCGGCAAAGGCTCTGTCCAGACGGTGATGCCACTACGGGGTGATGGCGCCATGCGGCTGACAACGGCACGTTACTACACGCCCTCTGGTCGCTCGATCCAGTCGCTGGGTATTTCGCCGGACATCATCGTCCAACAGCCGCCCCGCCGCCCGATTGACGAAGAGGCCGTGGATACCGAGGCAAACGTCCGCGCCGAGGCTGATCTTCGGGGTGCGCTGAACAACACCAGCCTGACCGAGGACGAGCTGCGCGTGATCCAGGAAGATCGCGCTCGCGCCGAAGCTGCCGCAGCCCTGAGGGAAGAGGATTATCAGCTGGCCTATGCCATCGACATTCTTAAGGGTCTGTCAGCCCTGGCCCCGGCGGCCATGACCGAAGCCCCTGTCGCCGACGCAAACTAGGTGTCACCGACGGTGTCCCTGACCCCCGAAGAGATCGCGGCACGACCCTACCGCCCCTGCGTTGGCCTGATGGTCGTCAACGCAGCGGGCAAGGTTTTTGTCGGGCAGCGCCGCGACCGCGATCACGATGCCTGGCAGATGCCCCAGGGCGGTATCGACAAGGGCGAATCGCCCGAGGCCGCCGCCCTTCGCGAACTTTGGGAAGAGACAGGGATCACCTCCGACAACGCCCGGATCGAGGCCTGGACGAAGGAACCTGTTCCCTATGATCTGCCCCCCGAGATCGTGCCGACCATCTGGAGAGGGCGCTACCGGGGCCAGATGCAGCATTGGGCGCTGATCCGGTTTCTGGGCATGGACGACCAGATTGATCTGTCGATCCACCAGCAAGAGTTTTCGCGCTGGCGCTGGGCGGACCCGGACGAATTGGTGGCTGGTATCGTTCCGTTCAAGAAAGCGGTGTACGAGCAAGTGGTTCGGGAACTGGGTCCGCTGATCTAAGCCCGTCTGCCGTATTGCCAGCGTTTGTGCTTTTCGTCGGACATCCGACGCACGCGAGAGCGTGAACAAGATTGCAGCAATGTAAGCTTTTCGACACCCGGGCGTGAGCCTTGGCCCCCAATTCTGTCTCATCCGTTCAATGAGACAGGAGCCATCAATGAACACCTTCCGACTTCCCGTGAAACTGGCCCTGGCCAGCACCTTGGCGGCGACAGCCGCCATGGCGATTGTCCCAGGTGCCGCACTTGCCGTGCCGGCTGGCGGATATGCCGACCTGGTCGAGGACCTGTCGCCCGGCGTTGTTTACATTGAAGTAAGCTCGACCAGCCCGGCCGAGATGCAGATGCCGGACCTCCCGCCTGGGATGAACAAAGAAGACTTCATGCGCCGTTTCGGGCCATTGATGCCCAATTTCCCGAACCCGGAACCGACCCGGGGTCTGGGAACCGGTTTCATCATTTCCCAAGATGGCCAGATCGTCACAAACAACCATGTGGTTGAAGGCGCGACTGCAATCACCGTCACTTTGTCGGATGGCCAGGTCTTTGATGCCGAGGTAATCGGCACCGATCCTCTGACCGACGTCGCCCTGATCAAGATCAATGCAGACGTGGAACTGACCCCGCTTGAGTTCGGTGCCTCCTCCGAGATGCGCGCGGGGGATGAGGTCCTTGCCATCGGCAATCCCTTTGGATTGGGTAACACGGTTACCTCGGGCATCGTTTCTGCCGTCGCCCGCAACATCAACTCTGGTCCCTACGACGACTTCATCCAGACCGACGCTGCGATCAACCGGGGCAACTCGGGCGGTCCGCTGTTCAATAACGACGGACAGGTCATTGGCATGAACACCATGATCTTTTCGCCCGGTGGCGGATCGGTCGGGATCGGCTTTGCTGTGCCCTCTGACATGATCACCGACATCGTGGCCGATCTGGCAGATGATGGAACGATCACCCGTGGCTGGCTGGGCGTTCAGATCCGCCCGATGAGTGAAGAGGTCGCCAGCGTCCTGGGCTATGACGCCCCGGTCGGCGCTGTGGTCGAGGTCGTGTCGGATGACAGCCCCGCTGCGGCGGCGGGCCTGAAGGCTGGTGATATCATCCTGAGTTTTGCTGGGATCGAGATCGAGGACACTCAAAGCCTGCAACGCGCTGTTGCGGACGTCGATCCCGGAACGGTTGCGCAGGCCATGGTTCTTCGCAAGGGCACAGAGGTGACGATAGACGTGACCCTTGGGACCCTTCCGGTCAGCAACACCTGAATTCGCACGGAGACGCCCCAAGTCTCTACTCCAGTGCGATGCCGTCATGCCGCCGCAAAGTCCCTGCGGCGGCATGATGTGCTTTTGGGGACCGTTAAGCGGGGGGAAAGGCGACTTCGACGACCAGCCCCGGGGCGTTGTCACCAAGTGACAAGGTCGCACCATGCAGGTCACAGATCGCGGCGACGAGGCTAAGGCCAAGCCCGCTCCCCTCACTCGTCCTGCTGCTTTCCAGACGGTAGTGGCGGCGCAGCACGTTACCGCGTTCGGCCTCTGGCACGCCGGGCCCGTCGTCGCGGATAGTCAGCCGGGCGCCATCGGGGTGATCGGTAACAGCGACGGTGATCGTGCTTCCCGCAGGTGTGTGGCGCAATACGTTCTCGATCAGGTTCGCGGCGACCTGGCCCAACAGGTTCCTCTCTCCATGCACTTTCGCTGGGCCTTTGCCGGGGGCCAAAACAAGTTGGTGCCCACTTTCTTCGGCTGAAGGTTCGTAGACATCGAAAAGGCCGGCAATCAGCGGCCGCAACTCAAGGTCCGCAAAGCCTGATCGGGGTCCCGCCCCTTCGATCTGGGCGATCTGAAGAAGCGACTGAAAGGTGCGGACAATCTGTGCGGTCTCTGATTGCGCGGTGTCGACGATTTCCGCCTGGGCAGGTGTCAGGGCATCGGTCGCGGCCAGGCGTTCCAGCAGGACCGAAACGCGCTGGATCGGGGTTCTGAGATCGTGGGCAATATCGGCAGAGACCTGGCGGAGGGATGAGACACTCGCCGCCTGAGCCTCGGCCATCCGGTTCACCGCCGCCCCGATATCGGACAGGTCGTCCGGGGCGCCGGGCAGGGCAGGGACACGGGTGTCGAGCTGGCCCTTTGTCAGACTACGCAGGGCATTCCGGATCGCCTCGACCCGGTTGCGCGCGCGGCGGGCGGCCCAAACGCCGATCCCGGTGGCGACGATCAGAGTTGGCAGAAGGTTGACCAGAAGGATAACGGTAAACGTCTCCCAGAGGCTGGTGACATATTCGCGGTTGCGGGCCATCGTCAGACTGCCCTGCCCGACCCGTCCTGCCACGATCAGATAGCTGTCGGCCAAGGCGGATTGGTCCAGTGGAATGCGGCTTGCCGGCACGATACTGAGGCCCGAGAGGGCCGGCAGACCCGGCACGTTGCTGAGCCTGCTGCCGCTGTCGGTCCTGTAGTCGATGATCAGCGTTTCCGGCGGGGCGGTGGCGATATCGGCCAAAAGGCGTTCGATCAGCGCGGCCTGATTGCGCACCAGCTTGTAGCTGTCAAAATCCTCAAGTACCTGCGCACGAAGGTTGGCGTCGGCGGACCGCGTGACGATGACAAAGGCCGCCCCGAAACTCAGCAAAGTCGAGATCGAAAAGACCGCGATCAGTCGCGCTGTCAGGCGGAGTGGCGTGGACCGCGATATTGGTCCGCCCGTCATTCCGCGTCGATCCTGTAGCCCGCGCCCCGGACAGTCGTGATCAGCTCTTTGTCAAAGGGCTTGTCGACCTTGGCCCGTAGTCGGCTGATATGAGTTTCAACCACGTTGGTCTGGGGGTCAAAGTGGATGTCCCACACGGATTCGAGCAACATGGTCCGCGTCTGCACCCGGCCCTTGCGCCGCAGAAGGTGCTCCAGAAGGGCAAATTCGCGGGGTAGCAGATCTATCGTCTGGCCCGCCCGCGTGACCTTGCGGGTCAAAAGGTCGACCTCCAGATCGCGGGCGCGCAGGGTCACGGGTGCGTCCGACATCTGTGGGCGGCGGCCAAGGGCGTTGATCCGGGCCGAAAGCTCGCCAAAGGCGAAGGGTTTGACAAGGTAGTCATCAGCCCCTGCGTTCAGCCCTTCGATCCGGTCGTTGACGCCGCCGAGAGCAGTTAACAACAGGACAGGGGACAGGTTGCGTGCTCCGCGCAACGTCTTGACCACGGACAATCCGTCCAGACCGGGCAGCATCCTGTCGATGACGATGACGTCATAGGTTCCAACCGTTGCCTGAACGAGACCATCGGCCCCGTTGTCGATCAGATCGACAACGTGCCCCTCTTGCCGCAGGCCGTCTGCGATATAGGCCCCGGTCGTCTTGTCATCTTCGATGACGAGTATCTTCATCTTTGTCCCTGTCACAACGGCGCGTCGCTGCTGCCCAACATGGGGTGGATTGAACAAGGATGCCAGATCCGCCCCCACCCAGCCTTGCAGGGGCATTACTTCGGTGTAATCCGGGGACTAGCGCAGACGTTCCAGCAAAGAGGGCGGGGCGTAGCCGTCGGGCGTCAGTCCGTTGGCCAATTGCCAGGCGCGGATTGCGTCAACCGTGTTCGGCCCGATAAGGCCGTCGACACCTTGGGTGGAAAACCCGGCTTCGGTCAGCCTTTCCTGCAATTCCTTGCGTTCGGCAAAGGTCAGGGCCCGGTCTTCGAAGGGCCATTCGGCCTCGATCGGGGCGCCACCGCGCAACCGGTCGGCAAGGTGCCCCACGGCGATGACGTAGCTGTCGGCGGTGTTGTACCGCTCAATGGCGGCGAAGTTGTCAAAGATCATGAAGGCTGCGCCCTTGGCTCCGGCAGGTAAGAGGATCGAGGCAAGGCCATGGTTCGGCACCGGCGCGCCCGTCCGGTCAAGGACCCCGATCTCGGCCCAGGCCCCCGGCATCTTGCGCACGGTTCTGTCGGCAAGTGTGTAGTCGAACCCCTCGGGCAGGCGAACCTCAACCCCCCAAGGCTGGCCTTCGACCCAGCCTGCCGACTGCAGGTAATGGGCGGTCGAGGCGAGGGCATCGGTTGGGTCATCGCTCCAGATATCGCGGCGTCCGTCGCCCCGGAAATCCTGGGCCAGATCCAGGAACGAGGTGGGCATGAATTGCGTGTGGCCCATCGCCCCTGCCCAGCTTCCCCGCATGTCGCCGGCCGCGACGTCCCCATTCTGCAAGATCGTCAGCGCCCCAAGAAGCTGGCGTTCAAAGAACGCCCCCCGTCGCCCGTCCGAGGCGAGTGTGGCCAGAGCAGAAATGGTAGGTGTATCGCCACGCACCGCCCCATAGGCGCTCTCGAGGCCCCAGATGGCGGCAACAACGTGGCGGTCAACGCGATAGCGGGCTTCGATCTCGGCCAAGAGGCCGGCGTGTTCGGCCAGCCGGGCCTGACCGTTGCGAATGCGGCCCTCTGACACCGCGGTGGACAGGTAGTCCCAAAGGGTCTTGGTAAACTCGTTTTGATTGCGATCCCTCTCGACCACTATGGGCAAATAGGTCAGGCCCGCAAAAGCAGCTTCCATGGTGTTTGGACTGATCCCCTCAGCCTCAGCTCTTGGGCGAAAGCCGTCGATCCACAGAGTCAGGGCGGTGGCAGGGTCGGTAGCGGGCATGGACAGGCTTTCCGGCGTTTGGGCCGCTCCACTTAGAGGGAGGGACAGGCAAAGGGCAAGGACCACGGCGCGCATCAGCCTAGCCCTTGCAACAGGCGACGGGTGGCGATGCCGGTGACGGAAAGTCTGTTTGCCGCCTCATAGGCCCGAATGGCGGCCTCGGTATTGCTACCGATGACGCCGTCGGTCCCTTGGGTGTCAAAACCGGCCGCTGTCAGCCGCTCTTGTATCCGGCGCCTGTCGGCCTGTGTCAGTCCATTGGCGTCGGGGGCAAAGTCGCCTTGAATCGGCGGCCGGCCTAGTAGCCGGTCGGACAGGTGACCGACACCGATGACGTATTTCTCAGAGTTGTTGTAGCGGGCGATGACTGCGAAGTTGCCAAAGATCATAAAGGCCGGTCCGGTCGCCCCATCGGGCAAGAGGATCGCCGCCGACCCATAGTCGGGCACTTCGCGTCCCCGCATGTCCCGCACCCCGAGGCTGGCCCATTCGGATGTGCTGCGGGTGGCGGATCGGCCTGTAAGCGCAGTATTGATCCCTGGCGGAAGCTGGACCTCGACGCCCCAGGGCTGACCACGGGTCCAGCCAGAGCGTGCGAGGTACGCACCGGTCGAGGCAAGGGCATCTGTCGGATCGTCCGCCCAGATGTCGCGCCTGCCGTCGCCCCTGAAATCCACTGCATAGGCCTCGTAAGAGGTTGGGATGAATTGAGTGTGGCCCATCGCCCCTGCCCAACTGCCCGTCATGCGGCTTGGGGTGATGTCGCCGTTTTGCAGGATGCGGAGGGCGGCCATAAGCTGCCCCTGGAAAAAGTTTGCCCTGCGGCCTTCGTAGGCCAACGTCGAGGTGGACGAGATCACAGGGATGTTGCCCCGCCGGGTGCCATAGCGGCTTTCCAATCCCCAGACAGAGGCAAGGACATGCGCCTCTATCCCATAGCGCGCTTCGACCTCGGCCAACAGGCTACCATAGCCCGCGAGGTTCTGTTGCCCCAGCCCGATCCTGTCAGTTGAGGCGGCGATGGCCAGATAATCCTCAAGCGTACGGGTGGTCTCGGTCTGGTTGCGGTCTCGTTCGATCACGCCTGGGACAAAGCCTGCAAATGAGAAGGCTGTGTCAAAGGTGCGTTCAGCAATCCCGCTGGAAACGGCCCGGGGGCGAAACCCGGCAACCCATGCATCCCAACCGGCGTTGGGGACCGTCGGCAAGGGAGGCGTCTCAGCGGCGCGTGCGGTCACCAGCGCCGCATTGCAGGGCACACCGCCCCGGCTGCAGCCCGTCAGTCCGAGGGCCAAAAGCCCCAAGACCACCTGTCGTCGTGTCTGCTTCATCCTGCCGTCCCCGTCTGATGCGAGTCTTGGGCAAAGGATAGCCCAGATCAGCAGATCTAGAAACCAGAGGTTGAACAGGTGGGCGTCTTCTTGCCCGGTGGGTTAGCGACGTGTTCGGCTTACCTTGCGCTTGACCTTTTCCGCCTTTGCACGGGCGGCACCGACCTTGCGGCGGGGTGGCTTGCCCTTGCCTGTTCCCCGGCCCGGTCCCCGGCCTTTTCCCCTGCCGTTGCTTGGCCCCTTGGGCATGATCTGCTCGTCCAGCTTGACCAGTTCAGCGATCAACCCGCCCGAGATCGGGGCAGCTTCGGCCAGCTTGACGGTTACTTTCTGGCCAAGTCCGATGACGGTTCCGGTGTCCGCGCCCATCAAGGTCTGACTGTCGGCGTCAAAGTGAAAGAACTCTGCCCCCAGGGTCCGGATAGGGATCAGGGCGTCGGCCCCGGTTTCATCCAGCTTTACGAAGACCCCGAAACGGGCAATGCCACTGATCCGGCCGGTCATCTCGGCCCCGATCCGATCCGACAGAAACGCGGCCAGATAGCGGTCCGTCGTATCCCGTTCGGCCATCATAGAGCGGCGTTCAGCCTCGCTGATTTGTTGGGCCGTCTGATCAAGGTGGTCGATATCCTCGGGCGACAGGCCATCCTTGCCCCAGTGATGGGCGGTGATCAGGCCACGATGCACGATCAGGTCGGAATAACGCCGGATGGGCGAGGTGAAATGGGCGTAGTTGCGCAGAGCGAGGCCGAAGTGGCCAAAATTCTCGGCGTTGTAATAGGCCTGCGTCATTGCCCGAAGGGTGGACATGTTGATGACTTCGTCGTGGTCCGTCCCTTCGGCCTGCGCCAAAAGCCGGTTGAGGTGCGACGTGTGCAGCACCTGCCCCTTGGCCAGCGTCATGCCGGATGCTGCTGCAATCTCGCGCAGGGCATCAAGCTTCTCGGGGCTTGGCTCTTCGTGGACCCGAAACAGGAGCGGGGTCTTTTTGGCGATCAGCGTCTCGGCGGCAGCGACATTGGCCAGCACCATGAACTCTTCGATCAAACGGTGGGCGTCGAGGCGGTCCTTGTAGCCAATGGACTCGATCGTGCCCTGTTCGGTCAGGACGATCTTGCGTTCGGGCAGGTCCAGATCCAGCGGTTGACGGGCGGCGCGGGCCTTTGCCAAGGCCTCGTAGGCCGCATAGAGCGGCCGCAGGACCGGGTCGAGTAATGGCGCTGTCTTGTCCGAGGGATTGCCGTCAATCGCCTCCTGCACCTCTTCATACGACAGCGACGCGACAGAGCGCATGAGGCCGCGGGTAAACCGATGCTCGATCTTGTTGCCCTGGGCGTCGATCCGCATCCGAACGGCGATGCAGGCCCGCGCCACTCCTTCGTGAAGCGAGCACAGGTCGCCCGAGAGCCGGTCCGGCAGCATCGGCACCACCCGATCGGGAAAATAGGTGGAGTTGCCACGCATCCGCGCCTCGCGGTCGAGGGCAGAGCCAGATGTGACGTAATGGGCGACGTCGGCGATGGCTACCCAAAGCACAAAGCCGCCAGGGTTGCCCAGGTCCGGGTCGTGCTGTGCTAGGACGGCGTCGTCACGGTCCCTGGCGTCGGCAGGGTCAATGGTCAGAAGCGGGACGTCGCGCAGGTCTTCGCGTCCGTCCAGACCGGCAGGCTCTGCCGCGTCAGCCTCGGCCATGACCGGGTCGGGGAAGTGATCGGGGATACCGTGCTGGTGAATGGCAATCAGGCTGACCGCCTTTGGTGCAGACGGATCGCCCAGACGGCTGATGATACGAGCCTTGGGCAGGCCAAGGCGACCCTTGGGGCCTGCCTGTTCAGCCTCGACCAGCTCGCCGTCGCGGGCGCCCTGTTCGTTTCCGGCAGACACCACCCATTGCTTGTCAGAGCCCTTTTCGATGGGCAGAATGCGCCCCACTTCCGAGCCTTTGCGATAGACCCCCAGTATCCGCAGCGGGTTCGTCCCGATCTTTCGGATCAGCCGGGCGGTGTGGGTATGGTCTTCTTCGCCGGGGGTTTCGGTCAGACGGGCCAGGATGCGGTCACCGCCCCCGATGGCGTCGGCGGCGCGGGGCAACACCAGAATGCGCGGCTCTGCCCCTTCACCGGACCATTCCAGCGGCCGGGCGAAGAGGTCGCCTTGATCGTCTGGATCTAGCACGAGCAAAACGGAAACGGGTGGCAGGCGGTCCGGGTCGCGGTAGGACTTGCCCCGCTTGGCCAGATGGCCCTCGTCCTCAAGCTCTTTCAGGAGCCTTTTGAGGTCAATTCTTGCGGCGCCCTTGATACCGAAGGCCTTGGCGATGTCGCGTTTGGCGGTCAGGGCGGGATTGTCCGCGATCCATTGCAGGATGGCGTCCTTGGTTGGGATCTGGCTCATGGCCCCTCCTAGCATGACTAACCGGGGGGCGTCATGGGCAAACCCCGGGGCGCTGCCCCGGACCCCGGGATACTTTTGGCGAGATGAGGATGTCAGGCGAAGTAATCGCGCAAGATCCGGCTGTAGATGGCCTTGAGTTGGTGGATCTGGTCGATGGCGACCCTTTCGTCGACCTGATGCATCGTCTTGCCCACCAGCCCGAACTCAACAACCGGGCAGTGATCCTTCACGAAGCGGGCATCCGAGGTGCCGCCCGATGTGGACAGGACCGGCTTGACGCCGGTTTCCGCCTCGACCGCCCTGCCTATCAGGTCGGACAGGTCCCCGGGCGGTGTCACGAAGCTTTCGCCCGAGACCTTGACCCGCATGTCGATACTGACGCCGAAGGCGCTGGCGGCGTCGTCGACCTCATTTTGCATCCAGTCGATCAGGGCGCTGCTGGTGTGATGATCATTGAACCGGATGTTGACCGTGCTGCGGCATTGGGCGGGGACAACATTGGTGGCCGGGTTGCCGGTGTCGATGGTCACGATGGCAAGGGACGAGGGGTCGAAATGGTCCGAGCCGGTGTCAAGCTGGCGCGAGGCAAGCCGGTCCATCAGACGCGCCATGGCTGGCAAGGGATTGACGTAGAGCGACGGGTAGGCCGAATGCCCCTGCACCCCGGTGACAGTAAAAAAGGCATTGAGCGACCCGCGCCGCCCGATCTTCATCGCCTCGCCCATGGTGGTGGGGCATGTGGGTTCCCCGACAAGGCAGACGGACATCGCCTCGCCCGCTTTGGCCATCCAGTCGAGCAGGGCGGTGGTCCCATGTAGGGCGTCGCCCTCTTCGTCGCCGGTAATGGCCAGGATCACGGCCCCGTCGGGGGGCGTGTCCCGGACAAAGTCGATGGCGGCCGCGGCAAAGGCCGCCACCCCGGATTTCATGTCGGTCGCGCCGCGCCCATAGAGATACCCGTCTTTGATTTCGGCCCCGAAGGGCGCGACGCTCCAGTCGTCTGGATTGCCCAGCGGCACTACGTCCGTATGCCCGTTGAAGCCAAAACTGCGATTGGCCCCCTGCCGCCCCCAGCGGGCAAAGAGATTGGCGATCCCTTCGCGGTCGACCCTTGTGCAGGTAAAACCGGCCGCCTCGAGCGCCTCTTGCAGGACCCCGAGGGCCCCACCTTCGACAGGCGTGATGGACGGGCATTGCACGAGGGCGGCCGTGAGGGCAACGGGATCGGTGGGAGAGTGGGTCATTGCGGCGGTTCCTTTTGCCTTTGAGGTAGCTGTGGGACGGCAGGGATGCAATCGCCACTGTTGCGATGAGGTGACACGGGGCGGCTGTTCCGGGTGGTGCGGGCCAAATACCGGTCGAGAAATCAAAATAACACAGTACCTTAGGCAAAACAAAACGACCCGAGGCAGGGTAAACGCAAGACCTAAGGTGCAACAAAGCAGTCTGCACCAAATCTGGTATCTGGTATCGGGCACGCCCGGACCGGCGATTGCATTTTGGCCTGGGCGAAAGCGGGGCACATCATGGTTCAAGGCGTCGAACTTACCTACACCAATGCATCGGCAATGCAGATGGCTCAGACGATTTTCGGCAACGGGGTGCAGGTCGTCAGTGCCAGCTACTCAGGATCAAACTATTCGTCTGCCGTCTACTCGAACGGGAATGCCGTTTCACCCAACGTCGTTCCGGGCGACACCGGGGTCATCCTATCGACGGGTCGCGCCTCTGACTTTACCAACCAGGGTGGTGGTTCGAACGATTCTACGTCGACATCGACGAATACGGGCGGCCAGAACAACAACCCGGATTTCAACGCGATCGCGGGAACCTCGACCTACGATGCGTCCTACTTGGACATGACATTCATCCCCACCGGGGATGTCATGACCATTCAGTTCGTGTTCTCGTCGGAGGAGTATCCCGAATACTCCAACTCGATCTACAACGATGTCGTCGGTGTCTGGGTGAATGGCGAGTTGGTGCCACTGTCGGTCACCGACAGTGCAGCTTCGGTGACCGAGATCAACCAGACGGATAACGTCAACCTGTTCAACAACAACACGGCTGATCAGTTCAACACCGAGATGGACGGATTTACCGTCACCATGACCTTGACCATTCCGGTTACATCGGGGGCCGAGAACACCATCAGGATCGGTATCGCCGACACCTCTGACAGCAGCTACGACTCGAACCTGCTGATTGGCGGCAATTCCTTGCAAACCGTCCTGGTGGCCCAGGACGACGCCATGACGGTCATGGAGGGGCAAACCAAAGTCATCGACGTTCTGGCAAACGATGTGAACGTGACGGGCGGCACCCTTGTGGTCACGCACATCAACGGGCAGCCCGTGTCGGCGGGGGATACGATCACCCTTCTCACGGGGCAGGACGTCACACTAAACGCTGATGGGACCCTGACGATTGTCACGGATTCGGACAATGACAAGATCTCGTTCACCTACGGTGTGGAAAGCAAGGACGGCAGCGGCAACGTTCTTGAGAACGACGTAGGCTTTGTCACCGTCGATACGGTCCCCTGCTTTGTCGCAGGGACCCGGATCACGACGCCCCAGGGCGAAGTCGCGGTCGAGACGTTGCGCCCGGGCGATCTGGTCCTGACGAAGGATGACGGTTTTCAGCCCCTGCGTTGGAGTGGGGAGCGCCAGGTCAGGGCCGAGGGTAAGCTGGCCCCGATCCGCATCCTGGCAAATACGTTTGGGCGCCACGGGCAGTTGATGGTCTCACCGCTGCATCGGGTTTTGGTCTCCGGCAGCCAGGCCGAGCTTCTTTTTGGTGAGTCTGAGGTGCTAGTGGCCGTCCGGGATCTTGTGAACGACTCAAGCATTCGGCCCGTTGAGGGTGGCTATGTCACCTACGTTCATTTGATGTTTGACCAGCATCAGGTGGTCTTTGCAGAAGGCCTAGGTACCGAAAGCTTCCTACCCGGCCCGCAAACAAAGTCCCTGTTCGAGAGGGACGCGATCGAGGAAATTTGCTCGATCTTTCCCGAGCTCGATCCTGAGACGGGCGAGGGCTATGGTCCGGCGGCCCGCCGCATATTGCGCCGCTATGAGGCGCAGTTGTTGGTCAAGGCGGCCTAACCGGTGACAGGCCTGCCCCTCAAATGGATCGCGCTGCGCGACTGGTTGTCCGAGCAAGGTCATCTGTTCAGGCCGGCCGACGCCGCAGCCCAACCCAACCCCGCGCTGCCCTTGCAACAGGGCACCGTCCTGATCGAATTCCACCACGAACCGACAAAGTCCCCGAAGAACATTGTCAGGTATAGCCGTAGGGACCCTTCTCCGGCGGTGCTGACCCTCCGGCTTGATCCCGATGGGACCTTGGCCTTGCTGCGGCGTCAGGGCGCGCGGGACGCGCTTTATGCCCTATCCCTTCCCCAGTTGTTGTCGGGGGAAGGGGCGCAGGTGCAATATGGTTGGGACCTGTCGCGCAACACCGGATTTCTGGCGGTCAGCCTGCCCTTTCGGGGTATTACCCGCATCATCGAATTGCCGGGTGCCCTACCATTGGAGCATAGGGATATCGCGGGGTTGGCCGGGGCCGCCTTCCAAGGGGGGCCGGGACTGGAGCGGATTGCGATTGCCGAGGGTTTGGCACCGGTCGGACCGATGCCCTCATTACCGGGAAATGGATTTGTCCCGACACCGGGCGGTCTGGTCCGGCTGGACGCACTGACACCCGGGATGCGGATCATCGCAGCCGACGGTGAACCGGCCGAGGTGACCTGGGCCGGGCACGTCCATTTGCCGGCCGGGGGCCTCAATGCCCCGTGCCTATTGCGTGCCCCCTACTTTGGCCTGAACGGCGATCTCATCGTCAGTGCTGGCGCGGTGATGCGTCTGCAGGGCGCCGAAGTGGAGTATCTGTTTGGACGCCCCGATGTGTCAGTCGTCGTGCGGGACCTTGTCGATGACACCCGAATCTTGCCGGTTTCGGCCATGCATGAACTGGCAAATCCCATGGTGCGGCCGTTTCACCAGGTCCTACTGAACAGGCGGGTTCCCATCGTCCTGTCCGGCGCGGTGTTCGAAACTTTGGACACCTCAACCCTTCAGACCAACCCTGTCCTTTGGAAGTGGTCCGTTCTGAACGCCCTTGAACCGGCAGTGTTGCCCCAAGAAGGGGCCGTCCATCCGCCTATTTTACGAGACTATGAAGCGCTTAGTCTGCGTCAGATGCGGGCAGCCTAGGTCAGGATGTTTTCGACCCTGGGGCTTCGTCGTAGAACGGGGTCATCTGGGCGACGATGACACTGTTTTCGTCGAGCGCCCGCTGCATCAAGGCCTGTTCGTCCGCGTCGATGTCGTGACCTTCGGCAAGCCTCTCTTCCAGTGTGCCATAGCCCGACACGTCCAGAGGGGCGAGTTCGGCCTGCTTGAGGATGGCGACCGTCTCACGCACCGCCTCGGCCTCGTCTATTCCGCTGGCGTAGCACATCAGCGCCGCCCCGGTGGCCCCGTCAGGCAGGCCGTCGCCTTTGCGGCGGCCCACCTCGACCAGCAGGGTGTAGACCTGTTGCTTGCTTCCTGGTTTGGGCATGATTATCCTGTTCAGTCCCGCAACAGCTCGTTGATGCCGGTCTTGGAGCGGGTCTGCGCATCGACCCGCTTGACGATGACGGCGCAGTACAGGTTGATCCCGTTCTTTGACGGCATGGAGCCTGCCACGACCACCGAATAGGGCGGTACTTCGCCATAGCTCACGGTGCCCGTCTCGCGGTCCACGATCTTGGTGGACTTGCCGATAAAGACACCCATCCCCAGCACCGACCCTTCGCGGACGATGCAGCCTTCGACAACCTCGGAGCGGGCCCCGATAAAGCAGTTGTCCTCAATGATGGTCGGACCGGCCTGCATCGGCTCAAGCACTCCGCCGATGCCAACTCCGCCAGACAGGTGGACGTTCTTGCCGATCTGCGCGCAAGAGCCGACGGTGGCCCAGGTGTCGACCATGGTGCCCGAATCGACGTAGGCGCCAAGGTTGACGAACGATGGCATCAGAACCACGCCGGGCGCGATGAAGGCGGATTTGCGCACGATGGCATTGGGCACGGCGCGAAAGCCTGCGGCCTTCCACTGGTCGTCGCCCCAGCCCGCGAACTTGCTGTCGACCTTGTCCCACCAGCCGCCACCCTGCGGGCCACCGGACTGTGGTTCCATGTCTTTTATCCGAAAGCCCAGCAGAACAGCCTTCTTGGCCCATTGGTTGACGTGCCAGTCATTGCCCTGCTTTTCCGCTACGCGCAGTTTGCCGCTGTCGAGGGCGTTCAAAGTGTCCTCGATCGCATCGCGGGTTTCGCCTGTGGTGGCGGGCGTGATTTCGTCACGAGCCTCCCATGCGGCTTCGATGGCAGTTTCAAGCTGGGCGTTGGACATCGTCAGGCTTCCTTGGCGTCAGGGATCAAATTTTGAGGTTGTCTAGCGACGTGTGGGGCAGGGCGCAATCTATCGTTCGGCGAATGGTCCGGGATCTGGGTTGGCGCCACAGACCAGAACCGCCACCGTTTCACCCGGTTCAGGGACATACGCCCCCGAGATCAGGGCCGCGAGGGCGGTCGCCCCGGCCGGCTCCACGAACTGGCGCAGTTCCTGCCAAAGGAGGCGCTGGGCGGCGACGATGTCCGCATCTGTCACAAGGACCGAGTTAACGCCCTGCGATACCGCCAGATCATAGCACAAACGCCCGATCCGCGAGGCACCCAGTGCGTTTGCCGCGATCCCGCCAACCGACACCACGGTCTCGGGGCCTTGGGACAGGGCGGCATGCAGGGTTGGGGCCAATTCCGGTTCGACCGCGACGATCTTGCGCCGACCTTGCGTCCAGGCCATCGCCCCGCCGATCAGGCCGCCGCCTCCGACAGCGATCAGGACGGTGTCGGCCTCCAGCCCTTGCTCCTCCCATTCCAGCATCAGCGCGCCTTGCCCGGCGAGGGTCAAGGGGGCGTCATAGGCGTGGATCTGCATGGCGCCGGTATGCGCCTCATGGGTCTGCGCCGCTGCTAGGGCGTCAGCGTAGGTTCCGGGCACGACGACCAGATCCGCGCCGGTACTGCGAACCAGTTCGATCTTGGTCTGGCCCGCGTATTCAGGGACAAAGATCCGGGCCGGGTAACCCAAGGCGTGGGCTGCAAATCCGACCGCCGCCCCGTGGTTGCCACCAGAGGCGGCAACCACGCCGGCGGCCGGGACATCGACGGACAAAAGGGCGTTGAAAGCCCCCCGCAACTTGAAGCTGCCCGTGGATTGAAGGTTCTCGAGCTTTATCTCGGCGGGCCGGGCCTGCCACAGTCTGGACGTGGTCAGGACCGGGGTCCGTTGGACATGGCCCTGGATGCGGTTGGCCGCGGCTCGAATGTCCTCGGGGCTGGGAGGGCGAAAATCAGACAAGGGCGTCTCCTGAAAGGATGGATTGCGGCAAGCTGCCACCCGGCCGGGCAGAAGGCAACTTGGACCGGTCGACGTCCACGGGGCGTTGCTTGATCGCCTGCGGGCCCTGTGCGACAGTCTGCAAAGCTCGGCAAAGTCGTTTCCCGCCTCGCCAGAGTGCGCACCAAACAGTTGGATACATTCATGAGTGATCTTCGCCGCAGCCGCTTTCGGGACAGCAAACAAGACAGCAGAACCGCGCGCGAGGTTCCTCAAACCCCGCAAACCCTGTCGCCGACTTACAAGCTGGCCTTTGCGGATGATGCCTTTCTGTACCGCCCGGAATTGCGGCCCGTCCGGCTGCAACTGGAGTTGCTGAAAACAGAAATGGCCCTGGACGAAGAAGGCGTGGATTCAACCATCGTCCTGTTTGGCGGCGCCCGCATCCCCGAGGCGGCCAACAAGGCCGGTGCCCGGACTAAGACACTGTCCGATCTTTCGGTCTACTACGAAGAGGCCCGGCGCTTCGCCCGCATGATGACCGAGAGGTCTTTGGCGGGTGGCGGACGCGACGACATCATTGCGACCGGCGGTGGCCCCGGGGTGATGGAGGCGGGCAACCGGGGCGCGGCGGATGCCGGGGGCAAATCCATTGGTCTGAACATCGTCCTGCCGCACGAACAGGCCCCAAACCCCTATGTGACGCCCGAGCTATGCTTTAACTTTCACTATTTCGCGATCCGGAAGATGCATTTCCTGATGCGGGCGCGGGCTGTCTGCGTGTTTCCGGGGGGCTTTGGGACGCTGGACGAGATGTTCGAGACGCTGACCCTTATTCAGACGGGCCGGATGGTGCAGGTGCCATTTCTGTTATTTGGTCGGGCCTTTTGGGAAAAGATCATCAACTGGGATGCGCTTGCGGATGCCGGAACAATCTCAGCTCAGGACCTATCGCTGTTCCGGTTCGTCGAAATAGCCGAAGAGGCCATTGCCGCCATCGACAACTGGGATGGGGCCGGGACCAAGCGGTCCGAGATACCAGGTCGGTAGAGCAGCCAAAACCTGGGCAAAGATTTTGGCTACTCTGGAATAACGCGAAGAATTTTCACGAAAATTCTTCAGGTGTCGCGCGGTATCCAGACTCCATCGCCACGGGACGACCGGACGCAGGCATCGATGAACCACATGCCGTCCAGACCGGCCTCAATCCCCGGCAAAAGGGCCCCGTTCCCATTGCCACTGATGAGGTCCGCGGCATCCGTGTAGACGTTGGCAAAGCCTTCCAGATAGCCTTCGGGGTGACCCGGCGGGATGCGTGTCCAATTACCGGCGCCGCCCCCCAGTCCGGCCCCGCCACGGGTCAGCAGCTGTTTCGGCTGTCCCAGCGGGGCAAAGGTCATGACATTGGGGTTTTCTTGACCCCATTCGATGCCGCCCTTGTCGCCGTATATCCGTAGCCGAAGCCCGTTTTCATTGCCGGACGCCACCTGAGAGGCCCAGACCATCCCTTTCGCGCCGCCTTCGAAGCGCAACAAGATGTGGGCGTTGTCATCCACCAGACGACCTTCACCGAACATGTGCAGATCCGCAGCCAGCGCCGAGGGGCGCAAGCCCGTGACAAACCCAAGCAGATTGAACGCGTGGGTGCCGATGTCCCCGATCGCGCCACCCGCACCCGCCTGGGCCGGATCGGTGCGCCAGACCGCCTGCTTGTTCCCCGTGGACTCAACATTGCTGGCCAGCCAGTCCTGGGCATATTCTGCCTGCACGACACGGATCGTTCCAAGATCGCCGCGTGCAATCATCTCGCGGGCCTGCCGCATAAGGGGGTAGCCGGTGTAGTTGTGGGTCAGAACGAAATGCGCCTTTGACGCCGCGACCGCATCGGCGATGGACTGGGCCTGCTCAAGCGTTGCAGCCAGCGGTTTGTCGCAGATCACCGAAATCCCGGCCTCGAGAAAGGCGATGACAGGTCCGGCATGCATGTGGTTCGGCGTGACGATCGATACGGCCTGGATGCCATCCTGGCGACCGGCCTCGACCCGCGCCATTTCCTTGTAGTCGGCATAAGAGCGGTCAGCCGCGATCCCAAGCTCTGCCGCGCTGGCCGCTGCCCGCTCTGCGTTTGCCGAAAGCGCGCCTGCGACCAGTTCAAATCGGTCGTCGATGCGGCTGGCGATCCGGTGCACAGCGCCGATGAAGGCGCCCTTGCCGCCGCCGACCATTCCAAGTCTGATCCGGTTCATAGGCCCAGCATCCTTTTGATTGTTGCCTGATCCCGTTCTCCGCCAGCAAAGTCGTCAAAGGCCCGGCCTGCCTTTTCGATCAGATGCGACGCGATGAACGGTGCCCCTTCAGCGGCGCCCTGCTCGGGCGATTTGATGCAGCACTCCCACTCCATCACGGCCCAGCTGTCGTACCCGTACTGGGTGAGCTTGGAAAAGATCGAGGCGAAATCGACCTGGCCGTCGCCAAGGGACCGGAACCGGCCCGCCCGGTCGACCCATGGCTGATAACCTGAATAGACACCTTGCCGGCCATCAGGATTGAACTCTGCATCCTTCACGTGGAAGGCGTTGATGCGATCGTGGTAGAGGTCGATGAACGCCAGATAGTCGAGCTGTTGCAGGACAAAATGCGACGGGTCGTAGTTGATCATCGCGGCCACATGTCCGCCGCAGGCGTCCACGAACATTTCGTAGGTCGCGCCGTCAAACACATCCTCACCAGGGTGAATTTCGTACCCGATGCTGACCCCGTGGTCAGCATAGTGGTCAAGGATCGGCGTCCAGCGCCGGCCGAGTTCGGAAAAGGTCTCTTCGATCAGGCCTTCGGGGCGTTGGGGCCAGGGGTAGATGTAGGGAAATGCCAGCGATCCGGTAAAGCTGACCGAGGTCGGCAGGCCAAGCCTTTCCGATGCAACGGCTGCTTTCATCATCTGGTCAACGGCCCAGGCCTGCCGCTTGGCCGGATTGCCGCGACAGTCTGCCGGGGCGAAGGCGTCAAAGGCAAGGTCGTAGGCCGGGTTTACCGCCACCAACTGACCCTGAAGGTGGGTCGACAGTTCCGTGATGGTGACGCCTGCGTCGGCACAGATGCCCTCGACTTCATCGCAATAGGTCTGGCTTTCAGCGGCCTTGGAAAGATCGAACAGTCGGCCGTCGAACGTCGGGATCTGGACGCCCGTGTACCCCAGCCCTGCTGCCCAGCCAACAATCCCCTCAAGGGTGTTGAAGGGGGCCTCATCGCCTGCGAATTGGGCCAGGAAAACTCCGGGTCCCTTGATCTGTGTCGTCATGGTCAAGCCTTTGTCGTGTTGCGGTCTGGTCGTTTCAAAATGCGGTGCCGGGCCGGTGGGATGTCTATGTCTGGCGCAATCGGAAGCTCCAGCCCCTGAAGTGGTGGCAGTTCAGGCTGTCGGATCGCCTGCATGGCTGCGCGGGCAAGAAATTCGCCGGCTTCTTTCACGTCCTCGTCTACCACGATGATCTGTTCGCGAAAGTACTTTAGGAATGGAATCGCTTCTTTTGCCACAACATCGATATCGGTTCCGACGTCAAAGCCTTCGGCCTCCATCGCCGATACGACTGCCATGGTCGCATTGGCAGAGGCCGCAATGATGCCATCATAGGTGGGGTCGTCCCGCAGAAGGTCACCGATATAGGCACGGACCTCATCGGCGGTGCTGTCGCTGGTTATTTTGTCGGCGCTCAACAAGGTAACCCCGGCGCCGGCTGCCTCGTCCCGGGTGCCTTCAAGCATCTCGCGTCCATAATTGTGCTCGGCCGGTGGGGCAATCAAAAGCAGGCGCTTTCGACCCCTCTTGACCAGCGCCTGAATCGCCAACCGGCCGAAGGCCTCGTTGTCAAAGTCGTAGTAGGGATGCTTGTCGGACCAAATTGTGCGGCCATGGGTGGCAAAAGGGAACCCGCGCTCCATCAGGTAGGCGACGCGGGGGTCCTCGGGTTTGATCTGGTTAAATATGATGGCGTCGGCAGAGCCTGTTTCAACGATGTAGTGGATAGGCTTCATCGGGTCGTCATCTGCAAAGAACGGGGTGACAATCATGTGATAGGGCGTCCCCTGCAGCCCCCCGGCAATCGACGAGATGAGCCTGGCGGTATGGTTCATCATGTCATGTTCGGTGGACAACACCAGGCTGATCACATTGGTCCGACCCGTGCGCAAACGCACGCCGGCCCGGTTCGGGACATATCCGATTTCCGCCGCGATTCTGCGCACCAGGGCCTTGGTATTGCTGCCAATATCAGGGGCGTCGTTCAATGCGCGGCTGACAGTCGGCACCGCCAGCCCGCTGAGCTGCGAGATGGTCTTTAGCGTCGGCTTGCCGGTCGATTCCCGGGTTGCCACGTCGGGCGCAGGTTTCATAGAACCCCTGTCCACTTGTCCCCCTTCGCCCTGAATTCACAGGATTTTATTGAATATTCCACGCACTTCGACACCGTTGTTCTACGCAGTTTCAGGGCGCCTCAGGCCGCTATGTGATGGCGGCAATGATAGCGCCAACAATAATTCTTGCCAGCGCAAACTAAATCGATATAGAAATTTCTACAACGATTTAGAACAGGGAGGAAGAATCGTGAAACTTACAACCAAGTTGCTCGCAGCCACCGCGATCGTTTCGGCCGGTGCCGCTGGTGCGACAGAACTGGAAGTCATGCATTGGTGGACGTCAGGCGGCGAGGCTGCTGCCGTCTCCAAGTTTGCCGAGGCGTGGGACGCCACCGGCAACACTTGGGTTGACGGCGCGATTGCCGGTGGCGGCGACACCGCCCGCCCGATCATGGTCTCGCGCATCCTGGGTGGCGATCCGCCGGCAGCGTTCCAGTTCAACCACGGCCGTCAGGCCGAGGAATTGGTCGAGGCGGGCCTGATCCTCGACATCACCGACGTGTCCGAGGCCGAAGGCTGGGCCGACATCATCACGCCTTCCTCTCTGCTTGACAGCTGCACCTATGACGGCCGCGTTTTCTGTGTGCCGGTCAACATTCACTCCTGGCAGTGGATGTGGCTTTCGAACGGTGCCTACGCAGCGGCAGGCGTGCCCGTTCCTACCAACTGGGGAGAGTTCGTTTCCACGGCTCCAGCCCTACGCGAAGCTGGTATCGTCCCGCTCGCCATGGGTGGTCAGTCCTGGCAGCAGAACGGCGCTTTTGGCGTGATGGCGCTGGCGCTTGCCGGCAAGGAAGCCTGGCTGGCCGTCAATCAGGACAAGAACGCCGACGTGGTGATGGGTCCGGAATATGCCCGCGTGTTCGAAGCTTTTGGCGCGGCGCGCGATCTGTCCACTGGCCTGAACGTCCAGGACTGGAACCAGGCGACCGCCGCTGTCATTGACGGGTCGGCGGGTGCGCAGATCATGGGTGACTGGGCACAGGGCGAATTCGCCGTTGCCGGTTCCGTGGCAGGCACCGACTATTCCTGCCTGCCGGGTCTGGGTGAAGTTGCCCTGCTCGACACCGGTGGTGATGCGTTCTTCTTCCCCGTCACCGGAGATCCCGAGATCGAGGCTGCTCAGAAAGAGCTTGCCGCGCTCATGCTGTCGCCGGCCGTTCAGGTCTCGTTCAACTCGGCCAAGGGATCGCTTCCCGTTCGTCCCGACGTTGACCTGACCACCGTGAACGAGTGCACGCAGAAGGGCCTCGACCTGCTGGCCGCAGGCTCCACTGTACCTGCAGGCACGCAGCTTCTGTCGCCGGACACCGTAACCCAACTGAACGACCTGATGACCGAGTTCTGGAGCACGCCGTCGATGACTGCGGCCGAAGTTCAGCAGCAGTACTCTGACATCATCGCTGACGCAGACTGATCTTCGCGTTAGGCTGAGACAAGGGGCGGGCCTCCTCCGGGGGCCCGTTCCGTCCCGATGACCGGTCTTGACAACCCCGACCCATGAGGGAGGCTACCCATGGCGCTAGCGGAAGAGGCATCCCGTACAACGACGCGGACGGACGCGGCCCCGGTTCGACGACCGAACAGATGGCTCAAGAATTTGACCGGCAAGGTCGCAATGCTGCCGATGATCCTGACAGCCCTCGTCATCTTTCTGGGCGGCACGATCTGGACCATCGTTTATTCCTTTACCGATTCAGGCCTGTTGCCCCGGCTGCGCTGGAACGGACTGGCGCAATACGAGCGCCTGTGGTCCAGCCGCAAATGGCTGGTCTCGATCGAAAACCTCGCCCTTTATGGCGTCCTGTCGGTGATCCTGACGCTGTTCATCGCCTTTACGCTCGCCGCCCTGCTGGACCGCAAGATCCGGTTCGAGGACGCGTTCCGGACTATTTTCCTGTATCCCTTTGCCCTGTCGTTCATCGTCACCGGCCTCGTTTGGCAATGGATCCTGAACCCCGAGTTCGGCATCCAGGGCATCGTGCGCGGTATGGGATGGGAAACCTTCAACTTTGATCCGCTCTATAACCCCAATATCGTCATGTACGGCCTGCTGATCGCGGGCCTGTGGCAGGGCACCGGCCTGATCATGTGCATCATGTTGGCCGGCCTGCGCGGCATCGACGAGGACATCTGGAAGGCCGCCCGCGTCGACGGGATCGGCACGGTCAAGACCTATGTGGTGGTCATCATACCGATGATGCGCCCGGTCTTCGTGACTTCGCTGGTACTGATCGGGGCGGGGATCGTGAAACTCTATGACCTTGTCGTCGCCCAGACCTCGGGCGGGCCAGGGATCTCTTCCGAAGTGCCCGCGAAATACGTCATGAACACGATGTTCGGTGGCCAGAACCTGGGACAGGGATTTGCCGCCTCGACCATGATGATGGTGATGGTGTTCATCATCCTGATCCCTTGGGCCTACCTTGAATTCGGAGGAAAGAAGCGTGGTTGATATGGCAACAAACGCAGCCTCCGGGTCGGCGCTCAACCCCCGTGGGCCCAAGCCCAAAAAGGCCTTCAGCCGGGGTAATATCATTGTTTATGGCACGCTGTTCGTCGTCGCGATCTATTACGCGCTGCCGCTATACGTGATGATCGTGACCTCGCTGAAGGGGATGCCTGAAATTCGCATGGGAAACATCTTTTCCCCTCCCATGGAGATCACGTTCCAACCTTGGGTCAAGGCCTGGCAGGAGGCTTGCACCGGCATCAACTGCGACGGCCTTAGCCGGGGGTTCTGGAACTCGGTCCGAATCCTGATCCCGTCGGTCATCATCTCTGTCGCGGTGGCCAGTGTGAACGGCTACGCGCTGTCGATGTGGAAGTTCAAGGGATCGGAGGTGTTCTTTACCATCCTGATGATCGGGGCCTTCATCCCCTATCAGGTCATGCTGTATCCAATTGTGATCCTGCTGCGCGAAGCGGGCCTGTACGGATCGCTGACAGGCCTTGTGCTGGTCCATGTGGCGTTCGGGATGCCGATCAATACGCTCTTGTTCCGAAACTACTTCGCCTCGATCCCAGATGAATTGTTCAAGGCAGCGCGGGTCGATGGTGCGGGATTCTGGGCGATCTTTTTCCGGATCATGCTGCCCATGTCGCTGCCGATCTTTGTCGTGTCTCTGATCATTCAGGTTACCGGCATCTGGAATGACTTCCTGTTTGGCGTGATCTTCACCTCGCAGGACCTGTATCCGATGACGGTTCAGCTGAACAACATCGTCAACTCGGTGCAGGGGGTGAAGGAATACAACGTCAACATGGCGGCGACCCTGATCACCGGCCTTGTGCCTCTCATCATCTACTTTGCCTCCGGCAAACTCTTCGTCCGGGGCATTGCCGCCGGCGCGGTCAAAGGCTGATACTCATGGATGCTCAAAACTTCTCGGTCCAGATCAAGGACCTCGACCTCCAGTTCGGTGCCGTCAAGGTGCTGCAAAGCCTGAACCTCGATATTGGCGAGGGCGAGTTTCTGGTCCTTCTGGGCTCGTCCGGCTGTGGCAAGTCCACCTTGTTGAACTGCATTGCTGGCCTGTTGGAGCCGACTGACGGCCAGATCTTTATCAAAGGCCAGAACGTCACCTGGAAAGAACCGTCCGAGAGGGGGATCGGAATGGTGTTCCAGTCCTACGCCCTTTACCCGCAGATGACGGTTGAGGGGAACCTGTCCTTCGGCCTCAAGAACGCGAGGGTGCCCAAAGATGAGATTGCCCGACGGGTCGCCCGTGCCGCTGAGGTCCTTCAGATCGAGCCACTGTTGAAGCGCAAGCCGGGGGCCCTGTCGGGTGGTCAACGTCAGCGTGTGGCCATCGGTCGTGCCCTTGTGCGCGACGTGGATGTGTTCCTTTTCGACGAACCCTTGTCGAACCTCGACGCCAAGCTGCGCGCCGACTTGCGGGTCGAGTTGAAGCGGCTGCACAACTCGCTCCAGAACACCATGATCTACGTGACCCACGATCAGGTCGAGGCGATGACCCTTGCCGACCGGATCGCGATCATGAAAGGGGGCAAAATCATGCAGCTTGGCTCCCCGGATGAGATCTACAACCAGCCGCAAAACATTTACGTGGCCGATTTCATCGGGTCCCCTTCGATGAATTTCATCGAAGGTCACTTTGCAGCCGGGTCCTTTACCAAGGGCGACTTGCACCTGCCTATGGCCGGTTACCAGTTCGCCGCCCCGCAGACCGCCGATCGTCCTGCCACCATCGGCATCCGGCCGGAACATGTCGTTACTGGAGAGCTGGTTGCCAACGCGCCGGTTCAGGCAGAGGTCAAGGTTGAGCTTGTAGAACCAATGGGCTCTGACACGCTGGCCTTGGCCAGCCTTGCCGGTCTGCCCTTCCGTATCCGTATGGACGGTCAGGCCCGGGTCCGATCGGGTGAGGTTCTGCCAATCGGGATTGATCCGTCGCGTGCCTCCCTCTTTGATACCAAGACCGAGGCGCGATTGTGACATCAAACGATGCGCCCTCCGATCTGGCGGGGGCATGGCACCTGCGGGATGCCGAGGGGGAACATGATTGTACCATGCTCCTGCCCGGCGATGTGATCAGCACACTGTATGATGCAGGGCTGATCCCCGATCCCTATTGGGGCCGCAATGAATACGATCTGCGCTGGATCGCTGACCGGGACTGGACGGTCAGTCGCAGGATCACGCTCGACCGGACGGACGTGGACCTTGTCCTGTCAGGCGTTGATTGCGTGGCAACGGTTCGGCTGGGCGGGCAGATCGTCCACGAGTCCGCCAACGTTTTTCGCAGCTACCGGATTGATCTGTCCCGGTTCGCTGTGGTGGGCGAGCAGGACTTGTCGATCACGCTGCATTCCAGCACAGCCGCTGCTGATGCGCTTCAGGCCGAACAGCCCTTTTACATTCCCTATCAGCAAGCCAACAGCCCGATCCGCAACGGCAACATGCTGCGCAAGGTCCAATGTGACTTTGGCTGGGACTGGAACATCGCCCTTGCGCCCATGGGGCTATACGGTGAGGTCCGGATTGAACCGCAGGCCCAGCCGCGTATTGAGGCCCTCGCGATACATCAGGCTCATGCCGACGATGCCGTCGCCCTGACCGTGACCGCCGACATGGCAGAAGCCGAAGGTAAGGTGGTCATCATCGGTTTCGCCGGGCAAGAGGTGGAAGAGGTGGTGTCGGGGGGCAAAGTCTCGGTTGTCTTCGACATCGACAATCCCGAACTGTGGTGGCCCGCCGGACTGGGGGATCAACACCTGCACGATCTGACCGTGACCTGTGGCACCGCGACTGCCCACCGGCGGATCGGGTTGCGCAAGATGGAACTTGTGACGGAACAGGACGCCGCCGGTCTTGGGTTCAAGTTCCGCGTCAACGGGCATGACACCTTTGCCCGTGGCAGCAACTGGATCCCCGCCGACGCACTCGCCGGGCGGATCACGCCAGAGGCGACGCGCGACCTGCTTCAATCGGCCGTCGACGCCAACATGAACATGATCCGTGTCTGGGGCGGCGGGCGGTACGAGCCGGATTGGTTCTACGACACGTGTGACGAGTTGGGGTTGATGGTCTGGCAGGACTTCATGTTCTCTTGCAACCTCTACCCCTCGACCCCCGCGTTTCTGGCCGAGGTCGATGCAGAGGTGCGCGAGAACGTCGCCCGGATGCATCACCACGCCTGCCTGGCCGTCTGGTGCGGCGACAACGAGCTGGTCGGTGCCCTGACCTGGTTCGAAGAAAGCCGCAAGGACCGCGACCGCTACCTCGTCAATTACGACCGGCTGAACCGCTGCATCGAGGTGGCGTTGAAAGAGACGGACCCCGAGGCGATCTGGTGGCCGTCCTCGCCCACAACGGGCCCGATGAGCTTTGGCGACGCCTGGCACGACGACGGCTCTGGCGACATGCATTTCTGGTCGGTCTGGCACGAAGGACGTGACTTTGATCACTACCGCGATGTGTCGCCCCGGTTCTGTTCCGAATTCGGGTTCCAGTCCTATCCGTCCATGGACGTGATCCGCCGCTTTGCGGATCCCAAGGATTTCAACATCGCGGCCCCTGTGTTGGAAAGCCACCAGAAGAACGCAGGCGGTAATGCCCGAATCGCCGAGACCATGTTCCGATACTTCCGCTGGCCGGAAAAGTTCGAGGATTTCGTCTGGCTTAGCCAGGTGCAGCAAGGTCTGGCGATCAAGACCGCCGTGACCCATTGGCGGGGACTTCGGCCGCATTGCATGGGCGCGTTGATCTGGCAGTTGAACGATACCTGGCCTGTCTGCTCCTGGGCGTCGCTGGATCATGGCGGCGGCTGGAAACTGCTGCACTACATGGCCGAGAATTTCTTTAACCCGGTGACGGTTGTCGCGGTGCCGACGGACGACCTAATCGTCTTGCGCGGTGTCAATGATGGGCGCGACGCGGTTAGCCTGACAGTCGATGCCTTTGCGGTGAACATGGCTGGTGAAACCCGTCCATTGGGTTCGGGGTCGGCCAGTGTCGGGAGGGCGGCGACCGACCTCATGCAGCTCAAGGCAGATGCTTTGCACCCTGACGAAATGCTGGCCTTTGCATGGTCGGACGAGGCGGGCAACCGCTCGGGCGATCTGTTTGCTCCGCGTCCGCACAAGGCTTACGACCTCTTGCCGCCACAGCTGACACATTCGGTCCAGTCCGAAGGGGATATCTGGCGCATAACCGTCGCGACAAAGGCGCTGGCCCATTTCGTCACGCTCGAGGCTGACCAGCCGGGTCGGTTCAGCACCAACGCCTTTGCCCTGTTCCCCGGCCATCCGGCCAGCGTCACGTTTACCCCGCGCGAGGCCGGGCGGACCCCGACCTTTGCCCTGCGCGATCTGCACACCGCCACCATGGCGCACTGAATAACGACCCAGAAGGAAACCCAAAATGGCTTCGATTTCTTATCAGCTTTACTGCTCGCGCAACTTTCCCCCGATCGAGGCCACCCTCGCCATGTTGGCCGACACCGGGTTTCACGAGGTCGAAGGCTATGGCGGCCTTTATGGCGACCTGTCCGGCCTTGTGGCCGCTCTGGACAAGACCGGGCTCAAGATGACGTCGGGCCACTTTGGCCTTGATATGGTTGAGGATGACCCTGCCGGAACGGTTGCTGCGGCCAAGGCGCTGGGCATGTCCAAGGTCTATGTGCCTGCGATCAAGCCCGACATGCGCCCGACCGATGCGGCGGGCTGGGCTGCCTTTGGCAAGCGTCTGGCCGAAGCAGGCAAGCCGGTCATGGATGCAGGCTTTACCTTTGGGTGGCACAACCACGACTTTGAATTCGTCGACCTGGGTGGGGCCGACCTGCCGATCGACTTGATCGCCCAAGGGTCGGATGATCTGACACTCGAACTTGATCTGGGGTGGGTCCGTGTCGCGGGCCATGACCCGGTTGCCTGGCTGCAAAAGTACGCGGGCCGGATCAGCGCCGTCCATGTCAAGGATATCGCTGCAGATGGAGAAGCCACCGATGAGGACGGTTGGGCCGATGTGGGCCATGGCATCATGGATTGGGCGACCATCATGCCCGCCGTTGCCGCTGCCGGCATTACCCACTTCGTGGCCGAACACGACAACCCCAGCGATCATGCCCGGTTTGCCCGCCGGTCGCTGGCAACGATGAAAACCTTTTAAGGATCAACCCCATGGGACAACTTGGCGTCGGCATCATTGGATGCGGCAACATCTCGACCACCTATCTTACCTTTGCGCCGCTCTTCAAATCGCTGAAGCTGGTGGCGGTGGCCGATATCAACATGGACTCTGCCCGGCAGAAGGCCGAGGAATACGGCGTTCGCGCGGACACGGTCGATGACCTGCTGAAGGCCAGCGACGTTGACGTGATCGTCAACCTGACGATTCCGGCCGTGCACTACGCGATCACCCGCCGGATCCTCGAGGCGGGCAAACATGCCTATTCGGAAAAGCCGCTGGTCCTGACCCTCGACGAAGGCAAGGACCTGCGCGATTTGGCCGAGGCCAAAGGCCTTCGCATTGGCTCTGCCCCCGACACCTTTATGGGCGGGGCGCACCAACTGGCCCGGGCTGCAATCGACGAAGGTCAGGTGGGCCGTATCATCGGGGGCACCTGTCATGTCATGGGACACGGCATGGAAGGCTGGCATCCCAATCCGGACTTCTTTTATCAGCCCGGAGCGGGTCCCATCCTTGATATCGGTCCCTACTATGTCACCAACCTGATCCAGCTGATCGGACCTGTAAAGTCCGTCGCCTCGCTGGCGACGGCGACCTTCGCCACCCGTACCATCGCCAACGGGCCGCGCCTGGGCGAGACTGTTCCGGTGGATACCCCGACGAACATCCATGCCTTGCTTGAATTTGCCAACGGAGCCACCGTGACCCTTGGTGCAAGCTGGGACGTCTGGAAGCATCGTCATGCCAACATGGAGCTTTACGGAGAGACGGGATCGCTTTTTGTCCCTGACCCCAACTTCTTTGGTGGCACCGTCGAAAAGGCAGGATCGGACGGTGTCGTCGTGCCGCTGGACGAGCGGGGCCACCCGTTTGGCGTGCCCAACCACACCAGCAATGATGGGGCCCCTCGGGCCAACTACCGCTGCGCTGGTCTGGCCGATATGGCGACCGCCATCGACGAGGGTCGCAAGCATCGGTGCGACATAGACCTTGCGGTTCACGCCGTCGACGTGATGACCTCGATCCTCAAGGCAGGCGAGGAGAAGCGGTTCGTCGACATGACGACCACTTGCGAGCGTCCTGCAGCCCTTAGCCCGGCCGAAGCACAGGCTCTGATGGTTTGAAACTACAAAGCCCCGATGAGAATTGGGGCTTTGACTTTTACTGCTGCTCCAACTTCACGCCATTGTCAGGCGTTCGTAGGCGCCACCTGTGTGGTCGTCTTTGGCGCGATGGTCTTCCATTCCGTAATCGCCCGACCAAACGCGCCGCGCAGAGCAGGATCCTCGATCACCTTGCCGCCTTCGGTCGCCGATCGGACAAGCGGTTCCATCTCCTGGATGCGGCGGGCGAGTGCGATCATACGCAAGTTCTGGTTGGCCTTGCTTTGGGGCCGGACAATGTAGCCGGGCTGCACATTTTCCAGTTCTGGTTTTGATGTCATCAGCGCCTCGAACGAGCCATCCTCGACCTTTGCGGTTACATGATGATGGAAGGCAACGGCCCCCGGCACAAAGACAGTTGCACTCAGGTTCCGGCTCGTTTCGCGAAGCTGAACCACGTTAAACTCAGTATACATCCGGATGACATAGGACGCGACGGGGTTCAGCGGCGCAAAAGTATCGAACGGAATGGGCTGCTGAGTGACCATCAGGATGTTCTGCAGCGCCTGAAGCAGGTCAGAAACAGACTTGGCCCCAACCACCTTCATAAACTTTTCCGACATCTTCTTGGACGGACCCTCGGCCTGCGTGATGGCGCCGTTTGCATCCTTGCGTGGCACGAAAAAGCTGATGCCGTTGGGCAGGGGCGCACCCTTTTGAGGGGTAAGCTGTGACAGAGGTTTGCCCTCTTGCGCCACATGATCCCACTGCCAAAGATGACGCCACACACCTTGCATGATGATAGGATCGGCCAGCATTGCGGCACGTTCTGCGGACGACACTGGGGTAACGTCGAATTCCAGTTTGTTAAGGCGGATTTTCATGGCGCTCTTCCTGTCATGAGTTGCCTCTTCAATAGGCCACGGCGCGTCGGGCGCAAGGGCTGTCAGAGACCTGTTTCGGCGGCAATCTCGGCCTTGCTCTTGCGGGCCCGCTCGGTCGCGGACTTGAGCTGGCCACAGGCGGCCATGATATCCTCGCCCCTTGGCGTGCGGATGGGCGAGGCATACCCGGCCTTGTAGATGATATCGGCAAAGGCCCTGATGCGATTGTTCGACGACCGCTTGTAGGGCGCGCCGGGCCATTCGTTGAATGGGATCAGGTTGATCTTGGCTGGGATGCCGTCGATCAGTTTGACAAGACGGCGGGCGTCTTCGTCGCTGTCGTTCACGCCGTCGAGCATGACATACTCAAATGTGATCCGTTCGGAATTGGAGACCTTGGGATAGTCACGCAAGGCGTCCAGCAACTCAGCAATGTTCCAGCGCTTGTTGATGGGGACCAGTTTGTCGCGCACCTCGTCGGTGGTTGCGTGGAACGAGATGGCCAGCATGCAGCCGATCTCGTTGGCAGTGCGCGCAATCTCGGGCACGACGCCGCTGGTCGACAGGGTGATCCGGCGGCGGGATAGGCTAAGCCCCTCCGGGTCCATCGCGATCTTCATCGCGTCGCGGACGTTCTCAAAATTGTACAGCGGTTCGCCCATGCCCATGAGGACGATGTTCGACAACAGTCGGGTTTCATCCTTTGGGGCACCCGGCACCGGCCATTCGTTCAGATCGTCGCGGGCGAGCATGACCTGCCCGATAACCTCGGCGGCGGTCAGGTTGCGCACCAGCTTTTGCGTACCGGTGTGGCAGAACGAACAGGTCAGCGTGCAGCCAACCTGGGACGAAATGCAAAGCGTCCCCCGGTCTTCTTCGGGGATGTAGACTACTTCGACTTCGTGCCCGCCTGCGATGCGGACCAGATACTTGCGGGTGCCGTCTTCGCTGACCTGCTTGGTCACCACCTCGGGTAGGGCGATGGTGAATTTGTCGGCCAGTAGGGCGCGGTAGTCCTTGGCGAGGTTCGTCATCTCGGCAAAGTCGCGGACGCCCCAGTGATAGATCCATTGCCAGATCTGGCCCACACGCATCTTCGCCTGTTTTTCGGGGGTTCCTGCCGCGATAAGCGCGTCGCGCATCGCGTCGCGTGTCAGACCAACAAGGTTGAGCAACCCTTCAGGCGCCTTGCGGGGCAGGGTCAGCACGTCTTGAGTGATGGGCGCAGTGGCGGTCATGAGCGTTCTCGTATCAATGGCAGAGGCTTTCACTACAGCAAAGCTGTGCAGTTGCCAAATGCTGCATTACATGGATCGCATCAAAAGCTGGCAGCCGTTGAGACCCCCGGCCACCGCTGGCACCCTAGCTGGCGCAGCGACGCTGAGCCTCTTCCACGGCGGCGGTAAAACCAAGCAGCGAGAAGGTGTCACGCGTCGTTGTGCCCCGACCAGATACACCTGTCAAAATCGCTGACGCGCCAATCTTCATCGCCTCAACAATCCGGCTGTCATCTTCTGGCGTAGCGGGCCATGCCCATTCACCTTCGGTAAACAACTGATACTCGGTCCCACCGATATCCAGAGTGACCGTTGATCCACCAGCAAACGGATAGCCACCGGTAAAGGTGACCTGGCCGTTCACGCCCTGGCTGGGGCGGTAAAATACAAACAGCAGCGTCTCACCCCTGTTCACCTGAACCGGTTGACCGTCCCGGGTGTTTACCTGCTCTTTCGGTGCCGAGACACCAAAGCATTCGCTTGGATCGGTTTCCTCGAAGACGCTCCAGTCGGTCGAGGCGGCAACACGGTTGGTCGCCTCTTCCTGAGCCAGTCCCATGCTGGCCATGAATGCCAAGGAAACGGCACCGAAGATACGGGGTAGAAGTAGTGTCATCGTGAAGACTCCAAACTGTCCTTGCCTCTGATCGTTCCTCGCACGGGGCGCATTCTTGCCGGCACCTTTCGGCTGGTCGGAACGGGTTCAACGCGATAGCCAGAGGGATAACAAGAAATTGCCGTCTGGGGAAAGCCCTGATCGGTCACAAGGTTGCGCGGAAAGCCGCCAGTTCGTTGCCATAGGAGATTCGTCATGCGAAGTGACGTCGAATTGATCGAAGCAACCCGGGGAGGCCGGGTCGAATGTGTCCACCGGGGTCACGTTGTCGTCTGCGACAGCAAGGGTGAGATCACCTTTGCACTGGGCGACCCTTCGGCGATCATCTTTCCCCGATCCGCGTGCAAGATGCTTCAGGCTTTGCCCATGGTGGAAAGCGGGGCGGCAAAGTCCCTTCGGCAGGACCAGTTGGCCCTGTCCTGCGCAAGCCATATTGGCGCCGCCTACCACACCGACAGAGTCCGGGCCTGGCTGGCCGATCTTGGTCTGTCAGACGCAGATTTCCGTTGTGGTCCACAGGAACCCTCTGACCGGGAAGCGCGCGACGGACTTATCCGGGCGGGTGAAAGCCCGTGTCAGTATCACAACAACTGCTCAGGCAAGCACACCGGTTTCCTGACCTTCAACCAGCATTTGGGTGGCGGACCCGACTATATTGACCCGGATCATCCTGTTCAGAAGGCTGTGAAGGCGACGTTCGAAGAAGTGACCGGCGAGGATAGCCCCGGCTTTGGCATTGACGGCTGTTCAGCCCCGAACCATGCGACCTCGGTCCACGGAATGGCCCGGGCGATGGCCAGTTTTGCCAGCGCCCATGACCGCAGCGGGGCGCGGGCAGAAGGCCAGCAGGCCCTGATCGAGGCCATGATGACCTACCCCGAACTCGTTTCTGGTGAGGGTAAGCCTACAACAGAACTGATGCGCCTGACCGCCGGTCGTGCCGCTATCAAGAGCGGCGCGGACGGGGTCTATGTCGCCATCATCCCCGAATTGCGGGTGGGTGTGGCCCTCAAGATTTCGGACGGCGGGGACGTGGCAAAGGCTGTCGCGATGGCGTCGGTTCTGCGCAAGCTTGGCATTCTGCCTCAGACTGACAAGGCAGATGCCTGGACCCGCTGGGCCATAACCAACCGCAACAACTGGGTCACCGGCGAAATCCGGGCGACAGCGGCGCTGGCCTAGGGGGCAAAGTCCTGGCGGGCGTAGCCCTGTAGATACAGGAGGGCCGTCAGGTCCCCGCGGTTTACCCGGATATCGCACCGGGCCTGCACGGATGGCTTGGCGTGCAGGGCCACCCCGGTCCCGGCCAACCCAAGCATGCCCAGATCATTGGCGCCATCGCCCACGGCAAGGACATCGGCTGGGTTGATCCCCAAGCGGGCCGTAATGTCGTGCAGGGCCTGCACTTTCGCCTCGCGCCCCAGAATCGGGCGGCCAACCTCTCCGGTAAGTTTTCCGTCCTCGATCAGCAGGCTATTGGCGCGGTTCTCGTCAAAGCCCAACTGTGCTGACACCGCCTGCGTGAACGCCGTGAACCCGCCGGATACAAGGGCGGCATAGGCCCCGGCGGCCTTCATGGTGGACAGCAGTGCTGGACCGCCGGGCATCAGCGTGATGCGATGGGTCCAAACCTCGTCGATCATCGTGGCGGGCAGACCCTTCAACAGGCCGACCCGCTCTATCAGCGCCCCTTCAAAGTCCAACTCGCCATTCATCGCCCGCGCGGTGATGTCCGCGACCTTTGGGCCTACACCGGCGGCATCGGCCAGTTCGTCGATGCACTCCTGCTGGATCATGGTCGAGTCCATGTCGGCCAGAAGCATCTTTTTCTTCCGCCCCTCGGCGGACTGGACGATAAGATCGACAGCCTGCGCTTGCAAGTCCTCCCAGACAGACCATCGGGTATCCGGTATGGCAGGCATGTCAAACTCTGCCGCCTCTCCACCAGATAACCAGCGCAGCGGTCCGCCGCCCCAGGCACCGCGGAGCGCCTCTGCCATTGCAGGGGCAAGGCTACCAGGGGCAGCGATCAGGGTTGCTACAAACATCAGTTGGCCTCCTGCGGGACGATGCGGGGCAAGGCGGCAAGCATTGGTGCCCGTTCGGCCTCTATCCGGGCCATCAAACGAGGGTTCTCTGCCCGAAACCTTTCGGCAAACGCAAGGTTTTTGTCTGTGCCCAGTTTGCGATGAGCTTCCTTGAAGGACAGGTCATCGGGTAGGTCCTGGCCAAGGTGGTGGGCAAGCCACTGAGCGATCTGCATCGGCCCCAGATCCGACAGCGTTTCGTAGCTAAGGCGCAAGAGTGGCGCAGATGAGCGGGCCAGATAGGCCTCGGTTTGCACTTCGCGCCAGCGGATCGCCTGAAGCCGATTGCGAATGTCGAGCGCATCATAGGTGAACGCTGCGTCCCCTTTGGCCCGTTCATCTGCAGTCAATCCAGTGTCATGGCCAATTTTGGTCTGCCGCATCCGGCTGACCGAAACCGCCTGCAGCACGATATCCTCCCGAATCAGCCAGATCAGACGCGACGGAGCGACTAGGGCATCAAACCGGGCCTCGGTCCCGAAGTTCATTTTCAGGTGATCGTAGGTGATTTCAAAACCCATCAGGTCGCCAATCTTACGGGTCCTGTGCATCCGGTCGACATATGTCTCGAGCGTATTGACGCCATGGGCCCTCGCATTTGGCTTAACATGGGCGGGATTGTAGCATTCGCCGGGCCGACCTAGTTGATCGGTCTGGCCAAGAATATCCGTCAACCGGGAACTGCCGCTGCGCGGGGTAAAGAAGATGGCGTAGACTTGACTGGGCGGCGCGATCTTTGCCGCCTTGGCAGCGCGTTCGGGATTGTGGGAAAGTCCCCTAAACGGCCAGTAACTACATTGCCGCAACTTCATCCAAACAGAGAATGGAATAGGGAGACGCGAGAACAGGCGCAAAAGGAGAGTTCCTTTCCGTCGAGACGACCAGTTGCAAGATGTCCCGGCTTGGGGATTGCCCGGTTTCTAGCGGGCTTCGCGGCTAGGGGGAAGGGAAGAGCAGCAAGTCTGGGCGTTTCCGATTGGCGGCAAAGGCTCGACGATTTTGGGATGTTCCCGGCACTCTGCCATCTTTTTCCGACTTGCCGCCTCCTGCGCAACCCTCTATCCCGACAGGTGGGACACCCCTCCCCAACGAGGGGCGCTTATCTGGAAGGATAGCAGCAATGGCGATCGAACAACCGGCAACGCGGCCGGAAAACCCGCGTTTTTCTTCTGGCCCCTGTGCCAAACCCCCTACATTTTCACCAACCGCGCTTTCCAGCGCCTCACTTGGTCGGTCGCATCGCGCCGCTGAGGGCAAGGGCAAGCTGAAAGAGGCGATAGACCTTACCGCAGAGATCCTCGGCGTGCCCGAAGGCTACCGGGTCGGCATTGTGCCCGCCTCGGACACCGGTGCGGTCGAGATGGCTATGTGGTCCCTTCTGGGCGCGCGCCCGGTTGAGATGGTGGCATGGGAAAGCTTTGGCGAAGGCTGGGTGACCGATGCTGTCAAACAACTCAAGCTCGACGCTCGTGTGCACCGCGCCGACTACGGCCAGATCGTTGACATGGCGGCCCTCGATTATGACCGCGATGTTGTCTTTACCTGGAACGGAACCACCTCGGGCGTGCGGATGCCGCACGGCGACATGATCCCTGCCGATCGGGCTGGTCTGACAATTTGTGACGCCACCTCGGCGGCCTTTGCCCAGGACCTGCCGTGGGACAAGCTGGATGTCGTGACGTTCTCCTGGCAGAAGGTCATGGGTGGTGAGGCAGCACATGGCATGCTGGTGCTGTCCCCCCGCGCGGTGGAGCGTCTGGAAAGCTACACCCCCGCCTGGCCGATGCCCAAGATCTTCCGCATGACCAAGGGCGGCAAGCTGATCGAAGGCATCTTCAAGGGTGAAACGATCAACACCCCATCCATGCTGGCGGTCGAGGATTACCTTCTTGCCCTCAAGTGGGGGCAATCTGTCGGCGGTCTTGCCGGCCTTATGGCGCGGGCCGATGCCAATGCCCGGACTGTCTGGGACTTTTGCGCCGACCGCGACTGGATCGCCAACCTGGCCGATGATCCGGCGACGCGGTCCAACACCTCGGTGTGCCTGAAGTTCACCGATCCCCGGATCACCGACGGTGCGGCCTTTGCCAAGGCGGTTGCCAAGCGGCTCGAGGCTGAAGGGGTCGCCCTTGATATGGGGGGCTACCGCGATGCCCCTCCGGGCCTGCGCATCTGGTGTGGTGCCACGGTCGAACAGGCGGATGTCGCAGCGATGCTGCCTTGGCTCGACTGGGCCTATGCGGTCGAGATCGAGGCGCTGGCGCAAGCGGCGTAACGTGGGTCCTGACCCACGACCATTTCCAAACAGTCCAAACGTAAGGTGGGTTTGAACCCACCTTACTCTGTCATCCCAAGTTAGGAGCCCGATATGGCCCCCCGTGTACTCATCTCTGATGCCCTCTCTGACGCTGCCGTCCAGATATTTCGCGACCGTGGCATCGACGTCGATTTCCAGCCCGCGCTGGGCAAGGACAAGGAGGCGCTTGCCGCCATCATCGACCAGTACGATGGCCTTGCCATCCGGTCCTCCACCAAGGCCACCGAAAAGCTGATCGAAAAGGCCAACAACCTCAAGGTCATCGGCCGCGCCGGTATCGGGGTCGACAATGTCGACATTCCTGCCGCGTCGAAAAAGGGGATCATCGTGATGAACACCCCTTTCGGCAACTCGATCACCACGGCCGAACACGCCATCTCGCTGATGCTGGCCGTTGCCCGGCAAATTCCCGAGGCCAACGCATCGACCCATGCGGGCAAATGGGAAAAGTCCCGCTTCATGGGGGTTGAACTGACTGGCAAGACCCTCGGCGTGATCGGCGCCGGCAACATCGGCTCTATCGTCATCGACCGGGCCCGTGGTCTGCGGATGAAGGTCATCGCCTACGACCCCTTCCTGTCCGAAGAGCGGGCGACCGAGATCGGCGTTGAGAAGGTCGAGCTTGACGGCATTCTGACCCGCGCCGATTTCATCACCCTGCACGTCCCGCTGACCGACCAGACCCGCAACATTCTGAGCCGTGAGGCCATTGCAAAGCTCAAGCCCGGCGTTCGCATCATCAACTGCGCCCGGGGCGGTCTTGTCGACGAAGAGGCATTGGCTGAGGCGATCAAGTCGGGCCACGTCGCCGGCGCCGCCTTTGACGTCTTTGCGGTAGAGCCTGCAACGGAAAGCCCGTTGTTCAACCTGCCCAACGTGGTCGTCACCCCGCACCTTGGCGCCGCCACGACCGAAGCACAGGAAAACGTGGCCCTTCAGGTCGCTGAACAGATGTCGGACTACCTTTTGACCGGGGCCGTCACCAACGCCATCAACATGCCCTCGATCAGTGCAGAAGAGGCCAAGGTCATGGGCCCCTGGATTGCCCTGTCCGGTCACCTGGGCAACTTTATCGGCCAGATGACGGACGAGCCGATCAAGGCGATCAACGTCCTATATGACGGGGTCGTTAGCTCCATGAACGCGTCGGCCCTGAACTGTGCGGTCATCGCGGGCATCATGCGCCGGGTGAACCCGGACGTGAACATGGTCTCGGCCCCCGTCATCGCCAAGGAACGGGGCATCCAGATCTCGACCACCCGTCAGGATCAGTCCGGCATGTTCGAAGGCTATGTCAAAGTGACGGTCGTGACGGAAAAGCGGGAACGCTCGGTTGCGGGAACGGTCTTTTCGGACGGCAAGCCCCGCTTCATCCAGATCAAGGGCATCAACATCGACGCCGAGATTGGCCAGCACATGGTCTACACCACGAACGAGGATGTCCCGGGCATCATCGGTGCACTGGGCCAGACAATGGGCGAAAACGGGGTGAACATCGCCAACTTTACCCTTGGCCGTTCGGCCCGGAACGGTGAGGCGATCGCGATCCTTTATGTGGACGAAGCGGTGCCCGAGGCCGTCCTCGACAAGCTGCGGGCGACAGGCAAGTTCCAGCAGGTCAAGGCGCTGTCCTTCGCGGTCGACTAGGTCCAGCTGTCAGGCCGGGGCGGTTTCCGCCTCGGCCGTTTCCGCCGTTGCTTGGGCGCGGCCAAAGATGCGCAGGATCAGCACCAGGACAAGGATCGTCCCAAAGGCACCTATAGAGGGCAGGTTGGGTGACCGCAGTTCTGCCAGCGAGATAAAGAGCCCGTATCCTGAGGCAAGCCAACCCGACAGGACAAGCGCCGCGCATTCCGCCTTGCTTGCCAATCGCGCCAGGTCCGGAGCGGCCAGAGCAAGCGCCAAGAAAATGAGCGCCATGTCGTAGTCATAGCCATAGGGGCTGACGAGGGCAGACGCGACGGCGGCCAGTGCCGTGATCCGGCGGGCGGACCAGCCCTTCATCTGCACCGCGACGACAGCGCCAAGGGCAATGCAGGCCACGCCCACATGCAGCCCAAGCGCCACAGCACCGGGCAGGCCAAACGACGTCAGTGCTGCAAACACCGACGTCATGCGGAACAGTTGGAAGCCGCCTTGGGACAGGTATTCGCCAGACGCCTGCATCCCATCCAGAAATGCAGGCCAGATCCCCCAACCCATGAAAATGCCGGAAAGGGCAGCGCTGACAAGAACGGTCACTGCCGCCACGGCGATGACGCCCCAACGGGCAGAGACAAGGGCCAGCACCGACAGCCCAACCGCCAGATGCGGCTTGACGATCATCAGACCGAGCGGCAACCCCGCCCGCCTACCGGATCGCACGATCCAAAGGCAGAACAGGCCTGCAATCGCCCCGGTCAGAAATCCGTTCTGCCCGGTCAGGATATTGGTCATCAGGAAGGGCAGGGCGGCGATCAGCACGACCCCGAACCAATCCCCGCTAAGTCTGTGCAGCACCAAAAGGTATAACGCAAGCGTTCCACTCATGAACAGACCATAGCCAAGCCAGACTGGAACAAGCGAAAGGCAGGCCACCACGAGCCCGAAAACGGGCGGATAGGACCAAAGCATCAAGGCCCCGTCATTCACTATGCTGCTTTGGATCTGGGCAAAGGCAGTAACGTCATAGGCCGCTGCTCCGCTGCCCTCCCGGATCATCGTGCCGACCAGGTGAAAGATGTGATAGTCTATGACACCGGCATCGCCAAAGGTGCCAGCCCCCATGAATTTCTGCATCATCAGGGCAATGGTCGCATATAGGCAGACCAGAACGCCTGGTGCTGCCCTTTGTCCTATGCGCTTCACAGCGACTATGGGATCTGTCATCCGATGATTTCCTTCGGCATCTCTTTTTGTCATCCTCCGCCTGATTGTTTCGGCAGAGGCAACGACAGTCGTGCCGGTCCAATGCGGCAAGAGTACGGCTGACCAAAGGAAATCAGAGGGATTGTGATCGTCTGGCCCGCCCAAAGTGGCTGTGAAAGGCCCTGATGCTGCCACATTGTGAACAAGGAGATCGGCCAGCTTTGGGATCGAACCGACCAATCCGGAAACAATCACCGGATCGGTTGCAGGATGATTTGGTGGGCGGCCCATGGAACAAGCAAAGCAAAGCCAGGACCCAGTCGGCAGCGGCGCGGCCGCAGCCGCCTCCCGGCTCGTCTCGATCGTGGTGCCTGTCCTGAACGAACAGGCAGCGATCGCCCCTTTCATGGGCCAGATCCACCGGGTTCTTGACCTGCTTGCCCCCGAGCACCGTTTTGAAGTGGTTTTCGTAAACGACGGCAGCACCGACGGGACTGAATTCGTTATCCGCAGCCTCATGATCACGGACACCACAGTCCGGCTCGTCAACCTGTCGCGTAACTTTGGCAAGGACGCCGCCCTTTGCGCTGGCCTCGAACATGCACGTGGAGAGGCTGTCATCCCGATGGATGTCGACTTGCAAGATAGTCCCGATGTCCTGCCCGAGATGATCGCCAAATGGCGTCGCGGAGCCAAGGTGGTCAACGCCCGCCGGACCGACCGGTCCTCTGACACCTGGCTCAAGCGGACATCGGCACAGCTGTTCTATCGCGCCTTCAACGCCCTGGCCGACCAAAGCATCCCCGCCGATGTGGGCGACTATCGCCTGCTCGACCGCCAGGTGGTGGACGTCATCCTGACGTTGGGAGAGCGGGCCCGCTTCAACAAGGCGCTTTTCAGCTGGGTGGGCTTTGAAACCGACGAAGTGACGTTCGAGAGGGCCGCCCGCAAGACTGGCCAGACCGCCTGGTCCTACTGGAAACTCTGGAACTTTGCCCTTGATGGCATCTTTTCCTCAACGACGAAGCCGCTGCGCATCTGGTCCTACCTGGGTAGCCTGATCGCCCTGAGTGCTTTTGCCTACGCGGCATTCATCTTTATCCACACTCTGGTCACGGGGGCGGCAACGCCCGGTTATGCCTCGACCGTAATCCTCATCCTTTTCTTTGGTGGCCTGAACCTCTTGGCTATTGGAATCGTGGGCGAATATGTCGGCCGCATCCTGACTGAGGTTCGCGAAAGGCCGCTTTACATAGTACGTTCGGTGCATGGCGCCGAAGAGAGGACCTGACATGGATCGCCTTGTCTACGACCGCATGGACGCATTGGAAGAAGCGCATTGGTGGTTTGCCGCCCGCCGCGACATCATCGCCAAGATCATTGGACGACTGGCCAAGCTGCCGGCCCGGCCCCGTATCCTTGAGGCTGGCTGTGGCACCGGGGGCAACCTTGCCCTCCTGTCCTCTTTCGGTGAGGTGGACGCGTTTGAATATGACGCCGAGGCGGCATCCCGGGCAGAACGCAAATCGGGGATAAGCGTGCCCTTTGGCGCATTGCCCGACCAGATCCCCCATGGCGACACGAGCTATGATCTGATCGGACTGTTCGACGTGCTGGAGCATGTCGAGGATCATGTCGGCACCCTGCGGGCGCTGGGCGGTCGGCTTGGCCCTGATGGCCGGGTCATCGTCACGGTTCCTGCCCTGCCGTGGCTTTGGTCCAAGCATGACGAACGCCACCACCATTTCCGCCGATATACCCGCCGTTCCTTGCGCAAGGCGGCAGAAGAGGCAGGGTTGCAGGTTGACCGTTCCTTCTACTTCAACTTCTTCCTCTTGCCCGTCGCGATGGGCCTGAGGGCAGCCAAGGCCGCGTTGGGCAAAGATGCCCCGGATGACACTATGCCGTCCTCGAGGTTGAACCGGGCGCTTTACAACGTGTTCTCGTCCGAACGGCACTTGATCGGCAGGGTCAGCCTGCCGGTTGGCCTGTCGGTCTGCGCAGTTCTCAAGCGGGGCGACGCAAGCTGATGTTGCGCCAGATCGCACGGTTCGCCGGGGTCGGTCTGGTGGCCACGCTTTGTCACGTTTGCCTGGCTAGTCTGTTGGCCGGGGTCTGGGCTCTGCCGCCGCAGACAGCCAATCTTGCAGGTTTTCTCACCGCATTCGGACTTAGCTACCTTGGCCACGCCAAGGTGACGTTTCAGGTGCGCGGCGGGCATGGCACCCATCTTCCCCGCTTTCTGGCCGTTGCGGCCCTCGGGCTGACGTTGAGCAGCGGGATTACATGGCTGATCAGCGATCAGGGCGGTCATCCAGTCTGGTTGGCAATGATTGCCGTGGGCCTCGCCGTGCCCAGCCTGACCTATGTCCTGTCGCGCCTTTGGGCCTTTGCCCCGGCTCAAGGCAGGGCCATCTGACAAGGGCTGACTAAAGAAGGTGCCCGGACTTTGCCGCCTTGGTGGCGAGGTAATGGTGGTTGTGCCTGTTCTCACCCACTTTCAGGGGAACACGCTCGGTCACGGTCACGCCGCAGGCCTCCATCCGGGACACCTTGGCGGGGTTGTTGGTCATCAGGCGGACGCTTGAAAATCCCATGCGTTTGAGGATTTCGGCCCCGATCCGAAAGTCCCGTTCATCATCTTCAAAGCCCAGGCGGTGATTGGCCTCAACCGTGTCAAAGCCTTGATCTTGCAAGGAATAGGCGCGCATCTTGTTCGCCAGCCCGATGCCTCGGCCTTCCTGGTTGAGGTACAACAGAACGCCCGCACCTTCGGACCCCATCTGAGCCAGTGCCCCGCGCAACTGCGGTCCGCAGTCGCATTTGAGAGAGCCAAGAAGATCGCCGGTAAAGCAAGCTGAATGCAGGCGGGACAGGACCGGCTTGTTGCGGTCCGGCATGCCGATTTCGACAGCATAATGCTCTTCGGCGCCGTCGTCGGGACGAAAGATGTGCAGCCGCCCGGCCTCGGATACGTCCAGCGGCAACCGGGCCGAGATCACGGGGGACAGGGCAGCAAGGCTTGTGTCGACCGCCGCGCTGGCGGGCAGGCTGGTCAGGTCGTGGGCAAGGGCAAAGGCCCCGGCATCGGGAACAGACAGGACAAGGGCCGCCGGCAAGAGGCGGGCGGCCTTGGTCAGCGCGATCGCGGCCCGGTGCAGATCGGCCCCGCCATCCCGCAAAGTTCGCAGCGGACCCTTCATCGGACTGCGCAGATCGTCGGCGGGGTCGGCCACGCTTCGGACCCAGGCAAGGCCGGCGTCCGACGGTAGGGCAACGCGCGCCACATCGCCGTCATAGGCGCGGGCCCGCAAGGTTTCTGCCCGCCATGAGGTGATCGCCAGAACCGGCTCTCCTCCCAGTGCCTTGAGCGACGCAAGCCGGGCCGCATCAACGGTTTCGGCCGCGATAACGACTGCCCCTTGGCCGTCTGCGCACAACACGACAGGCACGCCCATGCGCAAATCTGCGCGAGCGCGGGCCCGTCGTTCTGTCATATCCGGGGCAAAACTCATGCCGATCTGATCCCTTTTCCATCAAGGACCTAGTCCGAAATGGCCAAAAATGAAACATTTGGCGACAATGCCACACGACGGCGTGAACTTTGTGCAGCAGAACTTGCCGGACTGGTACCTGCCACACATCTCTACCGCAAAGGAAGTGGAGGCTGTCATGGGACAACTCAAGAAAATTCTACTCGTTGATGACGACGAAGATCTGCGCGAAGCTCTGAGTGAGCAACTCGTGATGACTGAAGACTTTGACGTATTCGAAGCGGCAGATGGTGCGGATGCCATGGTCAAGGCCAAGGCCGGTCTTTACGACCTTGTCATTCTTGACGTCGGCCTGCCCGACACGGATGGGCGCGAACTGTGCCGGGTGATGCGCAAGCAAGGGGTCAAGTGTCCGATTCTGATGCTGACCGGCCACGACAGCGACAGTGACACGATCCTGGGCCTTGATGCCGGGGCCAACGACTATGTCACCAAGCCGTTCCGCTTTCCGGTCCTACTGGCGCGGATCCGGGCGCAGTTGCGGACCCATGAACAGTCCGAGGACGCGATTTTTCAGCTTGGCCCCTACACCTTCAAGCCGGCGCAAAAGATGCTGATCACCGAGGATGACAAAAAGGTCCGGCTAACTGAAAAAGAGACGAATATCCTGAAGTTTCTCTACCGGGCGTCCGAAGGGATCGTTCCGCGGGACGTGCTGCTGCACGAGGTCTGGGGCTACAACGCCGGTGTGACCACTCACACATTGGAAACACACATCTACAGATTGCGCCAAAAGATCGAGCCAGATCCCTCCAATGCTCGTCTGTTGGTGACAGAATCAGGTGGGTATCGATTGGTCGCGTGACCGTGGTTCGGACTAATTGGCATGCGTCGCATTGAGGCCACAGCAGCAGGATAATTGTTTTTGCGGTGTTCAAAGTTTTCGCGAACGCCTTATTACGATCTCACCGGCGTATCACCTTGCGGGCAGAGGGACATCGTTCCGCGGCGAGGGTTCATATTAGACTTCGTTGGTTTCCTTAGAATCCCCCGGTGGCGGGGTTATGCCACCACCTCCCTGTTGGACTTGCTCGGGTCATCCTGTTGGATGAACCCGGGTTTTTTTCGTCCACCATCGGTATAGGCGCTGAGGCCAAGTCCCGGCTTGCTCTCAATATTGACTTTCGCCGCAAAAATCGGGTTGACCAAACTATACTAAATTGTCTGAAATGATCCCACATAGTTGAATTTCAGGAAGTTTTTTCATGACGAGATTTTTCAGACTTGCTCCGGCACTTGCCGCGGCGTTTCTTGCCGCCGCACCTGTAGCTGCCCAGTCAACCGAGACGATCCGCATCCGGAACCAGTCTGGCATGACCCTATATACGCTTTATGCATCTCCCACGTCGAACAATAGCTGGGAGAATGATCTTTTGGGGTCGCGGGTCCTGAACAACGGAAGCTCGGTCGATTTCACATTCAGAAACGTGCGAAACTGCAATTACGATTTCCGTTTCGAATTCACGACAGGCCAGGTCGTGACCAGAGTCGTTAACATCTGCTCGGTCGGAACCTATACGCTGAACCGCTAGAAAAATGCGCCGCATCCCTGATCGGGTGCGGTGCCCTGGCGGCAGGTCGGTCGGCGGTGGTTATCGAGGCCAGGACAGGCTATCGAGGCATTCTGCAATCGCCCCCGCACAGGAACCTGCCGATGTCGTTCACTCTTGCCACCTGGAACATCAATTCGGTGCGCCTGCGCGCCGGTCTGGTCGCACGCCTCCTGACTGCTGAGTCGCCCGATGTGCTGTGCCTGCAAGAGTGCAAAAGCCCGGTCGACAAGATCCCCGTCGAAGTCTTTGAGGCCCTTGGCTACAGCCACATGGTTGCCCGCGGTCAGAAGGGCTACAACGGGGTAGCAATCCTCTCCAAGCGCCCCATCGTTGAAGTGGCCGCGCATGACTTTGCCGATCTGGGCCACGCCCGCCATGTAGCGGGACAGTTGGACAACGGCGTGATCATCCACAATTTCTACGTCCCTGCCGGTGGCGATGTTCCGGACCGTTCCGTCAACGAGAAGTTCGGCCAGAAACTCGATTACCTGACCCAGATGCGCGATCACTTTCGGGCAGAGGCTCCGGCCCGGTCGATTCTTGTCGGGGACCTGAACATTGCCCCGCGCGAGGATGACGTCTGGGATCACAAGAAACTGCTCAAGATCGTGAGTCACACCCCGATCGAGGTAGAGCATCTGGCCGAGGTGCAGGACGCGGGAGCATGGGTCGATGTGACCCGGCAGGATATCCCCGAGGGGCCATTGTTCAGCTGGTGGTCATACCGGGCCGCCGATTGGGATACGGCCGACAAGGGGCGTCGACTGGATCACGTCTGGGCAACGTCCGATATTGCGGCCGCGGGACATGGCAGCAAGGTCGTCCGGGCCGCGCGTGGCTGGGAACAACCCAGCGATCACGCCCCGGTTTTCGCGACCTTCGATCTTTGAGGTAAGGTGGGTCATGACCCACCTTACTTTGCCGTCACCTTAGAGCGCCCTGATCGCCTCGGCCACGGCTTTACCCAAGACCTCGTGGGCCGGGGGATCGTAGTGGATGCCGTCCACTGGGCTTACGAAAATATGTTGCCCAGCATCCAGAAACCCGCAGCCCCTTGCTTTGGCGAGATCGGCAAAAAGTGCCGGAAGCTCGAGCGAGGTTGCCCTCGCGCCATAGAACTCACCAGCGATTGGCCCCTGTTCCAGAACCGGTGGCGGGCAGATGACAAGGACTTTGAACCCTCCGTGCCGGGTCTGCATTTCGTCGCCCAGGGCAATGTCCAGCAGGCTGGCAATACCGGCGGTGACCATGGCGGGCGTCGCTCCGAACCGGGTCTTTACGTCGTTGGTGCCCAACATCACCGTCATGGCGTCGATGGGGCCGTGGCTGCACAGCGCGATCCGAAGGCCGGGTTGCCCGTTCATATGAGCGCCCATTATCGGATCATCGAATTGTGCGCTCCGACCGGGAAGCCCTTCTTCGATGATCGTCCAGTCGGGGGCAAGGGCCGCCGCTGCGATGCACGGCCAACGCGTCCGGTCATCAAAGCGCTCGTAGGCTCTGCCCCTTTCGATGATCGGGGGGCTTCCGTGGGTATTGCTGTCTCCAAAGCAAAGCAGGGTCTTGGTCATCGGGCGGCGCTCCTTCGGCGACGGGTGTTCCGATGGCAAGCCTAGACGGTCCTGATCTCGGTGCAATCCCTTGCTAACGACGGCGCGTTCGACCAAACGGGCAGATGACCCTTGGCGCTGGGCCCAAGGAAGCACATATAAGTCGAAACGCGATTAAGGAGACGGATCATGCTCGGGCTCGGAGAAACCCCCACCGCCGCGACCACAGATATTATTGACGGATCAGACGCCAGCTTCATGGCTGATGTGGTGGAAGCATCCAAAACAGTACCGGTGATCGTGGATTTCTGGGCCACTTGGTGCGGCCCGTGCAAGACCCTCGGACCGGCTCTTGAGGCCGCGGTGACCAAGGCCAAGGGCAAGGTCAAGCTGGTCAAGATCGATGTCGACCAGAACCAGGCCTACGCTTCTCAGCTGAAGGTTCAGTCAATCCCGACGGTCTACGCCTTTTGGCAGGGGCAACCGGTGGATGGCTTCCAGGGGGCCCTGCCGCCCAGCCAGGTTGATGAGTTCGTCAACAAGATGGTCGCCCTTGCGGGGGGCGAGGATGAAGGTCTGGCCGAGGCTGTCGCCGCCGCCGAGGCGATGTTGGAAGAGGGCGATGTGACCGGCGCGGTCGAAACCTTTGCCGCGGTCCTGTCGGAAGAGCCTCATAATGCCCCGGCCTATGGTGGACTGGTCCGCGCCCACATCACTTTGGGCGAACTTGATCAGGCCGAGGCCATCCTGAACGGTGCGCCCGCCGAAATCGCGACCGCACCTGAACTTGAAACCGCTCACGCTTTGCTGGAACTGTCACGTCAGGCGGCGAATGCTGGACCTGTGGCTGACCTCAGGGCATTGGTAGAGGCCAATCCTGACGATCATGCAGCCCGCTTCGATCTGGCTACGGCTTTGCATGCCAGCGGCGAGGTTGAGGCCGCGGTGGATGAGCTGCTGACCATCTTCCGCAAGGATCGCGAGTGGAACGAAGGGGCGGCCAAGACCCAATTGTTCAAGATTTTTGACGCTTTGTCGGCAAAGGATCCGATTGCCCTGAATGGTCGGCGTAAACTCTCGTCCCTTATATTTGCCTGAGGCAAGGAGTGGGCTAGGTCCCCGAACATGACAAAACCCATCGACCTTCCCGATATCGTTCCGGTCTTTCCCTTGCCCGGGGCGCTGCTGCTGCCGCGTTCCCGGTTGCCGCTGCACCTGTTCGAGCCGCGCTATCTGCAAATGCTCGAAGACGTGATGAAAACCTCCCATCGCCTGATCGGGATGATCCAGCCCTATGATGCACCCGGCCAGAACGGAAAACTGCACAGCATCGGCTGCTCGGGCCGGTTGACTGCGTTTTCCGAAACTGAGGATGGCCGCTACATGATCACCCTCTCTGGCATGTCCCGTTTTCGCATCGTCAAAGAGGTTGAAGGGTTCACCCCCTACCGCCGTTGCGAAGTGGCCTGGAATGGGTTTGAGCGTGATCTGGGTCCGACTGAAACAGATACCCAGTTCGATCGGGCAGAATTCATGAACCTGCTTGGCCGGTTTTTTGACGACCGGGGCCTGTCCACCGATTGGGAATCCCTTCAGGAGGCCGAAGACGAACTGCTGATCAATTCACTTTCGATGCTTTGCCCCTTCGACCCTGAGGACAAGCAGGCTTTGCTTGAGGCGCCATCTCTGTCCACCCGGCGTGAGACCCTGGTAACCCTTATCGAGTACGCCCTGCGCGGCGGCACCAATGATGAGGTGATGCAATGAGTGATGAAGATCGGTTCGACCCCCGCATGGTAGAGGCGCTGGTGTGCCCGCAGACCCATGGCCTGCTGACCTATGATGCAGAGCGGCAAGAGCTTATCAGCAAGAGTGCGGGCCTTGCCTATCCGATCCGGGGTGGCATCCCGGTGATGCTGGCCGACGAAGCGCGGCAACTCGACTAGTCGGGAATCTAGCCCTTCATCAGGCTGGGCAAGTCCCCTGTAAGGCCTGCAGCCTCGCGGATGAATTTCCGTCGCACGGCTGGCATGGCGTTCACCGCCCCCATGCCAAAGTCTCGCAGTCCGCGCAGGACAGGGTTGTCATTCGAGAACACCCTGTTGAACACGTCCGTCGCCAGCGCCAGGCTTGCCGTATCAAATCGCCGCCACTGCTGATAACGCCCCAGTGCGGCTGCGCCACCGGGGTCTTCGCCCCGCTTCCGCGCTGCCGCCAGAACGTCGGCAAGGGCGGCGACATCGCGTAGTCCGGCATTTAGACCCTGCCCCGCAATTGGGTGCACCCCATGCGCCGCGTCGCCCACCAAGACCACCCTTTGCCCGACAAAGCTGTCGGCAAGGGTCAGCCCCAACGGATAGGTGTAGCGCCGTCCCGTAAGGGTGATCTGGCCCAGAAAGCTGCCAAAGGCCGGGCGCAGCGCGTCAAGAAAGCCCGCGTCATCAAACTCCATGATCTCGGCCGCGCGGTCCTTTTCCTCACTCCAGACGATGGCGCTGCGATTTTCGGTCAGCGGCAGGATGGCAAGAGGGCCGGAAGGCATGAAGAACTGGTGGGCTATTCCGCCATGTGGCTTTTCATGGCTTACGGCACAGACGATCGCTGTCTGGTCATAGCCCCAGCCCATCCGCCCGATGCCCGCACGCGCTGCTGTCCCGCTTGACCGACCATCGGCCCCAACCAGAAGCGACCCGGTCAGCACCCTGCCAGAGCGCAGCGTTACCTGAACACCCCTCGCGTCTGTCGACTGGGCGACAACCTCTTCACCGGCCAGATGGGTGATGCCATCTGTTGCATCCATCGCGCCTAGCAGAGCCAGCCGCAGGTGCCGATCCTCGACCATATGGCCCATTGGCCCTTCTTCGATCTCGGCATGATCAAAGTGGAGCATCCAGGGGCTTGGCCCTTCGCCAGCCCTGCCGTCTGTTACCTTGATCTCAAGCATTGGCTGGGCATACAGGGCGAGGTCGTCCCAAAGCCCCAACGCCGTCAGCATCCGTCGCGAGGCAAGCGCAAGGGCGTAGGCCCGCCCGTCAAAGTCCGGATCGGCGCGGGTGTCGCGGGGTAGGGCGTCAATCACGGTCACGGTAAACCCGGACCGGGCCAGAGCAAGGGCCAGCACTGGCCCGTTCAGCCCGCCGCCGACGATCAGTATGTCACTGTCATTCTTCATGTGCGGGACTATGGCTCGTTGCTCTCGATTGTCCATGCAGGGATTGTCCCTGCGACGGCAGGCCGCTACCAATTCGGCACACATCGGAGGGCGAATAATGGAAGATTGGCTGAAGGCATCGGCGGCGGACCTGGGGCGGGGCATCGGAGAGGGTCAGATTGATCCGGTGGCGCTGACGAAAACCTATCTTGAGGCCATTGCCTCCCACCCCCTCAAGGACCGCATCTATGCGCGGGTGACCGAAGATCGTGCGCTGGCCGAGGCGACAGCCGCTGCAGACCGCGCCCGCGCCGGTCAACGGCGCAGCCCGCTGGATGGTGTGCCTGCCAGCTGGAAGGATCTTTTTGACACGGCTGGTGTCGCGACCGAGGCCGGGACGGCCCTTATGGCGGGCCGGGTGCCTACAGCAGATGCCGCCGTCCTGACCCATGCGACGGCCATGGGGCTGGTCTGTCTGGGCAAGACCCATATGTCCGAGATCGCCTTTTCCGGGCTGGGTTATAACCCGGTTGCCGCGACCCCCCCTTGCGTGAATGATCCCGATGCAGTGCCGGGCGGGTCCTCGTCCGGGGCGGCGGCTTCTGTTGCCTTCGACTTTGCTCCGATCGGGATCGGCTCGGATACGGGCGGGTCCGTTCGGGTGCCCTCTGCCTGGAACGATCTGGTCGGGTTCAAACCTGCTCATGGGGCATTGTCGACCGAAGGTGTCGTCCCGCTGTGCGCCTCGTTCGATACGGTTGGCCCGCTCTGCCGCACGGTCGAGGACGCTGCGCTGACCTATGCCGCCCTTGGTGGATCAGCACCGGCATTGGGCGGTGCGTCGCTGAAAGGCGCCCGGCTTTTGGTGATCGAGACGATCGGGATGGAGGATGTCGACGACATTCCCGCCGCTGCCTTTGAAGGGGCGGTTGGGGCGCTGACCGACGCGGGTGCCACTGTAACCCGAGGCGAGGTTCCTTGCCTGCGCGACGCCTTTGACCTGACCGCGACACTCTATCCGTCCGAGGCCTACGCCTATTGGAAACCCTATGTAGAGGCCGCCCCGGACAAGATGTTCCACCAGATCCTTGAACGGGTTCAGGCGGGTGGAAGTGTTCTGGCAATCGACTTTATCGCCGGCTGGGCCCGGCTGCGCGCGCTGCGTCAGCAATGGCTTGCCGAGACATCGGCCTATGACGCTGTGATCTGCCCCACCGTTGCGCTCATGCCGCCCAAGCTTGACCGGTTGATCGCCGAGGATGCCTACTACAAGGCAGCCAACCTCAAGACCCTGCGCAATACCCGCATCGCCAACCTCATGGGCCTGGCCTCGCTTAGCCTGCCGACCGGGGTGCCGTCCTGCGGGATTATGCTGTCTGCTCCTTCCGGTGCCGAAGGCCGGCTTTTGCGGTTGGGTGCGGCGGCAGAGGCTGCCTTGGCCTAAATGCCACAAACGGCTTGGGTGACCCTCTGGAATTGCGTCGTTTTTCTGGACAGAGGGGGTGCGGGGCGGCTAGTTTGAGGTGAACGGGGCGTCAATGACCCCGAGACTGAGGCAGCAATGGTTTTCCCCGAGCGGTTTTCGGACCTACCGGACTATGCATTCCCGCGTCTGCGGAAACTCCTCGACGTTCATGGGCCGGGCGGCGACCCTATTGCCATGACCATCGGCGAGCCGCGCCACGCGTTTCCCGATTGGGTGGGCGAAGTTCTGGCCGCCTATGTAGGCGAATTTGCCAAGTATCCGCCCAATGAGGGCACGCCCGAATTGCTTGCTGCGATCTCTGGCTGGATCGGACGGCGCTACGACGTTGACGTCGCCCCCGACCGTATCATGGCGCTGAATGGTACCCGCGAAGGGCTATACAATGCGGCCATGGCGCTTTGCCCTGAAACCAAGGGTGGGGGGAGGCCCGTCATCCTGACGCCGAACCCCTTCTATCAGGTCTATGCCGTCGCCGCCCTGTCCGTCGGGGCAGAGCCTGTTTATGTGAACGCTATGGCTGAAACCGGGCACCTTCCCGATTTTGCCAGTCTGCCCAAGGATATCCTTGACCGGACCGCCATCGCCTACATCTGTTCGCCCGCCAATCCGCAGGGTGCTGTGGCCGATGCCGCCTACTGGCGCACCCTGATCGGTCTGGCAGAGGCGCATGACTTCCAGATTTTCGCCGATGAATGCTATTCTGAGATTTGGCGGGACACTGCACCTGTCGGGGCTCTTCAAATCGCCGCCGAGATGGGGGCGGACCCTGAGCGGGTTGTGGTGTTCCATTCGCTGTCCAAACGGTCGAACCTGCCGGGCCTTCGCTCTGGGTTTGTGGCCGGTGGTCCCGGGTCCATTGCCCGTATCCGCCAGCTTCGGGCTTATGCCGGTGCGCCCTTGCCCCTGCCGTTGCAACGGGTGGCCGAAAGGGTCTGGGCCGAGGAAAGCCATGTCGAGGAAAGCCGTGCCCTTTATCAGCGCAAGTACCAGATCGCGGATCAGGTACTGGAGGGGGTGCCGGGCTATGTCGGCCCACCGGCCGGATTTTTTCTGTGGCTGCCCGTCGCCGATGGCGAAGGCGCGGCGTTAAAGCTTTGGCAAGAGACAGGGGTCCGGGTTTTGCCCGGCTCCTATCTTAGCCGCGATACGGCCGAGGGAAATCCCGGTGCCGGATACATAAGGGTCGCCCTGGTGGCCCCAACACAAGAAATGCAGCGCGGTCTAAGTTTGATCCGCGACTGTTTGTACGACTGAGAGGCGAAAGAGCAGATGGCATATCAGACCCGTGACCGCGATCCCCTTTTGGACAGCACCATGCAGGCCGCCATCGAGAAGCGTGGCAAAGAGCTTCTAGGTCTTGGCCTGGTTGTCTTGGGCGTGCTGGTGGCGATGATGATCGGCAGCTACACGCCTGATGATCCGAACTGGATGCTGGCCTCTGATGCACCCGTTCAGAATTGGTTGGGCCGGTTGGGCGCGTCTCTGGCGCAGCCATTGTTCATGATCGGAGGGGCCTCGACCTGGGGCATCGCCCTGATCCTTTTGGTATGGGGTATCCGCCTTGCGGCCCATCGTGGTGCCGACCGCGCAATGGCCCGCATCGTGTTTGCGCCCATCGCAGTTGCCCTGGCCGCTGTCTACGCCGCGACACTCGCGCCTCCGGCCGGCTGGCCTCACAGCTTTGGGGTCGGTGGCCTGTTTGGCGACACGGTCCTGAGCGTCCTTCTGACCATTGTCCCCCTAGGCCCTATTGTGACGGTCAAGCTGATGTCTTTGCTGACCGGTGTCCTGATGCTGCTGCTTGGGGCCTATGTGCTGGGCTTTACAAAGTCTGAACTGGCGACAGGCTGGCGCCTGTTTCTGGTTGGGCTGATCATTTCCTACGAATACCTTCTGAAGGCCCTCGGGCTTGGTGCAAAAGTCTCGTTGCGTGGGGCACAGGGAATGCAGACCCGTCTTGGGACATTCCTGGCCGACCGTCGCGCCCGCGCCGAGGCAGACGCGGCGCGCCCCGCTGCCCTGAAAATGCCCGCCGATGCGCGGCAAAGCGAGGTTCAGCGCGTTGCCGCAGTGGTCCGTGCAAATCCGATCATGCCGACAAGTCGGTCGCCCGCGCCCGCACCAACCGGCCACCGTATGCCCCCTCCGCTTACTGCAACGCATGAAGCTTCAGCACCTTTAGCTGCCGCCCCACTTGTCGCGCCTTCGCGGCCCGCGGCGCCCGCGCCCGCCGCATCAGGGTTTCTGTCCCGCATGCCGTCGATCCTGAAACGTCAGGACCCCCGCGAGAACGCCATGCCAGAGCCGGAGCTGGTTGACCCCGGGACCTGGTCCGGGGCCGCCCCCGCGCATGACGATGACCGGATCAAGGCCCGCATTTCGGATGCCATTCGCAACCGGGTGCGCTCACCCGAAACGGCAGCGCCCCGGATCGAACCCGAGGTCACCCGTCCGCGCGGTCCGATGCCATTGATCCTTGACCTTAATCGGCCAGCCGTACCTGTCGAGCCCATCGTGGAAGAGCCTGCGCAAAACGTCGCGGCCCTCGAAGAAATCGAACTGGACGACAATGTCTTTGATGACGATCCCTGGATCGAATCGTCACCCTATGTCGCAAGTCCCCTTCCCGTGGCAGAGCCGCGCAAGGCTGTCGTTCAACACACGCCTCGCCGCCCCACACAACCATCGACCCGGGCACGTGCCGAGGCACAACCTGCCCTGCCGCTTGAGGACAAGTACGCGGCCTATGAGTATCCGCCCCTTAACCTACTGACCAACCCGGTCGAGGTTGAGCGGCACCACCTGAGCGACGACGCCCTGGAAGAAAACGCCCGTATGTTGGAAAGCGTCCTCGACGATTATGGCGTCAAGGGCGAGATCGTTAGCGTGCGGCCCGGACCGGTTGTCACGATGTACGAGCTTGAGCCAGCACCGGGTCTCAAGGCCAGCCGTGTCATCGGTCTGGCCGACGACATTGCCCGGTCCATGTCGGCCTTGTCTGCCCGCGTCTCGACCGTTCCCGGCCGCAGCGTTATCGGGATCGAGTTGCCAAACGCCAACCGCGAGAAGGTGGTGCTGCGCGAAATCATTTCGGCCCGCGACTTTGGCGACAGCCAGATGCGTTTGCCGCTGGCGCTGGGCAAGGATATCGGCGGCCAGCCGATCATCGCCAACCTGGCCAAGATGCCACACCTGCTGATTGCCGGGACCACCGGGTCGGGTAAGTCGGTGGCGATCAACACCATGATTCTCAGCCTCCTTTACAAGCTGACGCCCGAGGAATGCCGCCTGATCATGATCGACCCCAAGATGCTGGAACTTAGCGTCTATGACGGCATTCCCCATTTGCTCTCTCCCGTTGTGACCGACCCCAAGAAGGCGGTCGTCGCACTGAAGTGGGTGGTGGGCGAGATGGAAGAACGCTACCGCAAGATGTCGAAGATGGGTGTCCGCAACATTGAAGGCTACAACGGCCGCGTTCGTGATGCCCTTTCGCGCAACGAGACCTTCAGCCGGACGATCCAGACCGGGTTTGACGAAGAGACCGGCGATCCGATCTTTGAGACCGACGAGATCGTGCCAGAGGTTCTGCCCTATATCGTCGTTATCGTGGACGAGATGGCAGACCTGATGATGGTCGCCGGCAAAGAGATCGAGGCCTGCATCCAGCGCCTGGCACAGATGGCGCGTGCGTCCGGTATCCACCTGATTATGGCGACCCAGCGCCCCTCTGTCGATGTGATCACCGGTACGATCAAGGCGAACTTCCCCACCAGGATCAGCTTCCAGGTGACGTCCAAGATCGACAGCCGCACGATCCTGGGGGAACAGGGTGCTGAACAGCTGCTGGGCATGGGCGACATGCTTTATATGGCCGGTGGTAGCCGGATCACCCGCGTCCATGGCCCCTTCTGTTCGGATGAAGAGGTCGAAGAGATCGTGAACTACCTCAAGGGCTTTGGTCCGCCGGAATACATGTCTGGGGTTGTTGACGGTCCGGACGAGGATGCGGAATCGAGCATTGATGCTGTGCTTGGCCTTGGCGGAAATACTGACGGCGAGGACGCGCTCTATGACATGGCCGTTCAGATCGTAGCCAAAGATCGCAAGTGTTCCACCAGCTATATCCAGCGCAAACTGGCCATCGGCTACAACAAGGCCGCGCGTCTTGTTGAACAGATGGAGGACCAGGGGGTGGTGACCGCGGCCAACCATGTTGGCAAGCGCGAGATCCTCATTCCTGAAACTCACTAGGCGGGAAACCAGATTGAACAGGCCGGGCCGGGACAATGTCCTGGCCCATTTGTTTGGGCACCTTGGGGTGCCTTTTGGCAATGGATAGCCGACGACAATGCCCCGTTATCGACTATCCATCCAGTTCGTGATGGGAATCAACCCGGCGGGGGCTAGCCCCGATTCCGACCAAGGACTAAGTGGATGCGTATGAAACATGCCCTGATCTCTGTCTTTCTCGCGCTGGCGGCCTTACCGGCCCATGCTCAGCAATTGTCCCTGCAGGAAATCTCGGGCTACCTGAACCGACTTCAGACGGCGCAGGGCGGGTTCACCCAGATCAATTGGGACGGGACGATCTCGACCGGGACCATCTATATCAAACGGCCGGGGCGGATGCGGTTCGAATATGCCCCGCCGGACGCCAGCCTTGTCATTGCGGGCGGGGGATCCGTCGCGATCTTTGATCCAAGATCAAACGCAGGTCCGGACCGCTACCCCCTGAACCAGACACCGCTATCGATCATCCTGGCCCGCAATGTGGACCTGACGCGCGCGCGTATGGTAACAGGGCACACCTCGGACGGGACCACGACAAGCGTCACGGCCCAAGACCCAGAAAACCCCGAATACGGGAGCATCACGATGGTCTTCACGTCCAATCCCGTCGAGCTTCGGCAATGGGTTGTCATTGACAGCAGCGGTCAGCAGACCGTCGTCATTCTAAACGACCTGCAATCGGGCGGGCAGATCGGCGACATCTTGTTCAACATTCAGGCCGCCGAACTGGCCTTCGGAAACTGACATTCTTGGACACGCCCCGGCGGGGTGCGCGCCTTATGCCCTGCCGCAAGCGGCCAGTTGGGCGTCGTAGAGCGCGGCTCGTGCTTCGAGTTCGCCCGCAATTCGAAGCAGCCAGGATTTGCTGTTGTAGGACCCGCGGCGATATCCAGTGCGCCCCTCATGATAGGCAAGGTATTGGTTGCGGGTGTCTGACAAAGGGATGCCAAGCTCTCGGTTGCTGGCCGTCATGTACCAACCCATAAAGTCGGTCGCATCGCGGATGTCGTCCCGCCGCGACCGGCGGCCGCCTTCGTCGCCCTGGTATTCGGCCCAGGTTCCGTCGAGGGCCTGGCTATAACCAAAGGCTGACGATTGGCGCCCCACCGGAATGACCCCAAGGGCATACCGATGCGGCGGCCGCGCATTCGCGATGAATTTGCTTTCTTGGTAGATGATGGCCATCTGAACGTGGATCGGCACGCCCCATTTCCGCTCAGTCGCCCGAAAGGCGCGCAGGTAGTTCGGGTGCTGCGCAACGATGCTGCATGCATTGTCCAACTCGCGCGGGGCGGCATATTCCCGATTGCCACACCCGGCCAACAAGGCCGTCAGGATCAAAGCGCGAAAGAGTCTGCTCATCGGCCTCTCGCTTTGTCTTGTTCATTTTTTGAAAGACTAGCCGATCTTGATCGCTCTGAAAACGGTCAAGAGGTCACAAAAGGCAAGCAATCGCCGTTTTGCCTCCCCTAACTCCAAAACGCGGCCCGGTGCGGGATAACGGACTGTGGTTCTTGGCGGCACAGACTGTTTCGATGCAGAATCGGGCCTAAGCGTAGACATTTGGACATCGAAAGGCGTATCACGAACTCGGGGGTTCATAGACCATGCTAAAGACACGAGCGAAATATCATTTGGGACAAGTGGTGCGGCATCGAAAGCACCCGTTCCGGGGCGTCGTTTTCGACGTTGATGCGATGTTCAACAACACCGAGGAGTGGTATCAGGCCATCCCCGAAGAGAGCCGGCCCGAAAGGGACCAGCCCTTTTACCACCTGCTCGCCGAAAATGACCAAAGCTACTACGTGGCCTATGTGTCCGAGCAGAACCTGATTGCCGACTACTCCGGCCAGCCTGTGCAGCACCCCGACCTCGAAGACATCTTCGGGCCGTTTGAAGACGGACAATACCCCTTGCAACTGCAGCTGAACTGAGGCGAACGCCTTAGTAGCCTAAAGCAATGCCGTCCTTTCGCGGATCGGATCCGCCGCGCAAGATCCCGTCCTCGCTGATCAGGATCATCTGAGCCCCACCAATCGCCTGAGGCGGTACAATCACATCGTGCCCCAGGTCAGTCAGGCCCTGCCGGACGGCATCGGTATACCCCCGCTCAACCTTCAGTTTGCCTTTCTCGAAGAAGCAGCGTGGACTGTCGATGGCGGCCTGAGCGTCCATGCCGAAGTCGATCATATTGGTCAGCACATGGGCATGGCCTGTTGGCTGATAGCCGCCCCCCATCACCCCAAAGGACCCGCACACCCGACCTTTGTCCCTAAGCATGGCCGGAATGATCGTGTGCATCGGCCGTTTGCCCGGCCCGGCCTCATTGGGATGGCCCGGGATCAGGTTGAACCCGCCGCCCCGATTATGCAGCAGAATTCCGAATTTGTCAGACGCAACCCCGCTGCCGAAATCCTTGAAAACCGAATAGATCAGCGACACCGACATACGGTCCTTGTCGACGACCGTGATGTAGATCGTCTCTTTGTGGACTTCCTCGGCCATTGGGGCCGGAAAGGGCAGGGCCGTCTTGGGGTCGATCAAGGCAGCAAGCTTGGCCGCCGTTTCGGGCGCCAGCATATGCTCGAGCCGGGTGGTGTGATCGGGATCGGCAATGATCCGGTCCCTTGCATCATAGCCTAGCTTGGCGGCCTCGGTCTCAAGATGGGCCCGTTCTACTCCAGCGGGGTCCATCGCGCCGAGGTCGAAATGCTTGAGGATGTTCAGAAGCAGGATCGCCATGGCGCCTGACCCGTTTGGCGGATGCTCCAGCAATTCCAGCCCGCCATAAGTGCCGGAGACGGGGGTGCCATAATCAGACTTGTTGCCGGCAAAGTCGGCAGGGGTATGCGTGCCGCCAATGGCGGTCACGGCCTTGACCATGTCCTCGGCCACCTCGCCTTCGTAAAAGGCCTGCGGGCCGTCCATCGCGATGCGGCGCAGGACGTCGGCCTGTCCGGGTGCCCGGAAGAGCTGGCCAGTGGTAGGGGCGGCCCCGTCAATCAGGTAGTGTTGGCGTGCCACACCCTTCAGCCGGACGTGGTGCAACGCCCAATCAGAGGCGGCGCGTGGGGCGACTGGAACGCCGGCTTCGGCATAGTAAATGGCCGGTGCCAGGCTGGCGGCAAGGCCCATCTTTCCATAGTCGGCGGACATTTGGCAAAAGGCATCGACAGCGCCCGGGATCGTGATCGCCTCGGGCCCGTCGATAGGAATTGATGTATGACCGGCATCACGGATGTGGTCCGGGTTCAGGCCGGCGGGCGCGCGTCCTGATCCGTTGATGGCGATGACCTCATCGGTCCCGGCCGGTGAGACGAGGGCAAAGCAATCGCCACCGATCCCCGTCATCGCTGGTTCGCACAGGCCCAGAACGACCGCACCTGCAATGGCGGCGTCGACGGCATTGCCACCGGCTTCTAGCATCTGGACGGCCACTTTCGCGGCCAGAGGATGAGAGGTGGCGCACATGCCATTGGTGGCAAGCGCCATTGAACGGCCGGGCAACTGGAAATCACGCATCTTGGTCCCTTTCGACTGGTGGGCGTAACCTAGCTTCAGACGGTGGGGATGCAATGCACTGCAGTGTAGTACCTCGACGCCACGCTACTGGGTGGGGGCTTTGTCACGTGACGCCGAGGGAAGCCATGCAGCTACCCCCCCTTGATGCGTGACAACCGGGGCGGGACCGTGATCAGATAAGGGCGGAAATACGGTATTGTTGTTCGGTGGCAGCCGCCAACTACAAATGCATGAAAGAAATCGATAAAATGCGAACAGTTGTTATCGCAGGGGCGGCAAGAACACCGATTGGAAGCTTTCAGGGGGTCCTGTCAGGGCTTGAGGCCCCGGTTCTTGGCGGTGTTGCGATTCGGGCTGCGCTAAATGGGGCCTCGTTGAATGGGGCTGGGTTCAGGACGGTCGACGAGGTGCTGATGGGCTGTGTCCTGCCGGCAGGGCAGGGTCAGGCCCCGGCGCGTCAGGCGGGATTTGCAGCGGGGCTTGACGATACGGTCCCGGCAACGACGCTGAACAAGATGTGCGGGTCGGGGATGAAGGCTGTGATGATGGCCGCCGACCAGATTGCGCTGGGACGGGCTGGCATCGCGGTTGCGGGCGGAATGGAAAGCATGAGCAATGCCCCCTACCTCCTCCCCAAAATGCGACAGGGCGCGCGGCTCGGGCACGGGCAGGTGGTCGATTCGATGTTTCTGGACGGGCTCGAGGACGCCTATGATACAGGTCGACTGATGGGCAGCTTTGCCGAGGACTGTGCAGATAGCTACGGGTTCAGTCGGGAGGCCCAGGACGACTTTGCTCTCACGTCGCTGTCGCGTGCGCTCGCCGCGCAACAAAGCGGCGCCTTTGAAGCCGAAATCGCAGGCGTTCCACTGGAAGGGCGACAGACCGACACAGTCCTGTTCGACGAACAGCCCCGTCGTGCCCGGCCGGACAGGATTCCGACACTGCGGCCCGCCTTTCGGGAGGGCGGCACCGTCACGGCGGCGAATGCCTCGTCCATCTCGGACGGTGCGGCGGCACTTGTAATCGCGGCGGAACAGGTCGCGCGGGCCCGCGGCTTACCAATCCGGGCGAGGGTCATGGGGCATGCCAGCCATGCCCAGACGCCTGGCCTCTTTACAACTGCCCCGGTGCCCGCGACGCAAAAGCTTTTGCGAAAACTTGGCTGGGCTGTCGAAGATGTCGACCTTTGGGAGGTCAACGAAGCCTTTGCCGTCGTTCCCATGGCATACATGGCCGAACTTGGTGTACCGCATGAAAGGCTCAACGTGAACGGGGGGGCCTGTGCCCTGGGGCATCCGATCGGGGCGTCAGGTGCGCGCATTCTTGTGACACTCCTCCACGCTATGGAAGCGCACAGCGTTAAGAAGGGCATCGCTGCAATCTGCATCGGAGGAGGCGAGGGGACCGCCGTTGCTATCGAGCGGGATTGACCCGGGTCTTCGGATCCAAAATATCCTCGGGGGTGAATTGGCCAAAGGCCAAGAGGGGGCAGAAGGCCCCCTTTTTCGGAAAGGAACGCTTGAATGCGCGTGGACTATGCCACTCTCGCCGCGACCATCGCGGCCCTCACAGAAGGGGAAGACGACGCCATTTCACTGATGGCAACGATCGTCTGCGAGGTTCATCACTCGGACGAAAGGTTTGACTGGACCGGTTTTTATCGCGTGGTCGGGCCCGACCTGCTCAAGATCGGGCCCTATCAGGGCGGGCATGGTTGCCTCGTGATTCCCTTCTCCCGGGGGGTCTGCGGTGCGGCCGCACGCACGGGGCAAGTCCAGCTTGTCCCGGACGTGGATGCCTTCCCCGGCCACATTGCCTGTGCCAGCAGCACCCGGTCCGAAATCGTCCTGCCGGTCCGGGGAAAGGACGGTCAGCTCCTGGCGGTCTTTGATATCGACAGTGATCAGCCAGACGCTTTCGATCAGGAAGATGCCGACCGTCTTCAATGCATTCTTGCGGGTGCATTCGCCGAAATCGTTGTCTGTTTTTGAGTATTTGGGACGAAGCGAAGCAGCAACGTGAAATTTGTGTTGGCAATTTCATGACGCCGTGTCAGCGTGAAATCTGACCTGCTGATTTCACGGATGCCATGCGCCACGATCTTCCCCAGGAAAGCCGCACCCTTGGTGCTGATCTTCGTGCCCTTCGCCGGGCCCGGGGGATCACACTGCAGGATCTGGCAGATAGGCTGGGCCGTTCCGTGGGATGGTTGAGCCAGGTTGAGAGGGACCTGTCGACTCCGGGGATTACCGATCTGCGCCAGATGGCCAAGGCCCTCGATGTATCGGTCTCGAGCCTGTTTCGTGTCAATGCGGCCCCGGGCGAGGACGGGTTGATCGTTCGTCAGGCCGCGCGGCGCCCCATCGGGTCCCGCGAGGCCGGGCTGGTTGAGGAGTTGCTGTCGCCTGATCTGACCGACGACTTCGAGATGGTTCATTCAACCTTTGCACCGCTTGCCGAGATTGCGGACCCGGTCTGCCGTCCCACCCAGGAGGTGGGCTACATCGTTTCGGGCAAGCTTGACCTTTGGATTTCGGATTGTCTGTTTCACCTTGGCCCGGGCGACAGCTTTCGCATTCGAGGCGAGCCGTTTCGCTGGGTGAATCCCCATGATGTCCCTTGCGTGGTGATCTGGGTCATCGCCCCCCCGGTTTATTGAGGAGAGCGCCGATGCTCAGGGGATCCTGCCTGTGTGGTGCCATCCGGTTCGAGGCGAAGGGCCCGATCCGTGATCCGGCGGCCTGTCATTGTAGCCAGTGCCGCAAGCAATCCGGTCACTATTGGGCCGCCGTGAGCGTCGATCTGGCCGATCTGACCATCACGGGCGCCCCCAGCTGGTACGAGGCAAGCCCGGTGGCCAAGCGCGGCTTTTGTCCTGCCTGCGGATCCTTTCTGTTCTGGAAGGGTCATGACGAGGGCGAAATAGGGGTTGCAATGGGTGCCCTCGATGGCCCGACCGGCCTCCGCCTGCAGCGACACATCTTTGTCGAGGACAAGGGTGACTATTACGACCTGACCGACGGTTTGCCCCAGGAGGTGCAGGAATGATCCTGGCTGTCCGTTGCGCGGTTCTGAACAACAAACATGATGATGGTGGTCGTCGTCGCCTATGCGACCTGCCGCCCACCGATAAAGGGAGACAATAATGGCGGACTTTCCGACGCAGGCGCGTGTGGTGATCATCGGAGGTGGCGCTGTCGGCGTGTCGGCCCTGTATCATCTGGCCAAGGCCGGTTGGACCGATTGTGTCCTGCTGGAAAAGAATGAACTGACCGCGGGCAGTACCTGGCATGCGGCGGGCAATTGTCCCTCATTCTCGACCTCCTGGGCGGTCATGAATATGCAGCGCTATTCCCTGTCGCTTTATCGTGGGCTGGCCAAAGAGGTCGATTATCCCATGAACTACCACGTCAGTGGATCCATCCGGCTGGGCCATTCCAAGGAACGCATGCAGGAATTCGAGCGCGCCCGGGGGATGGGTCTGTCGCAGGGCATGTCCCTTGAGATGATGCAGGTCGAGGACATCAAGGGCCGCTATCCGTTTATCGAGACCCACGACCTTGCCGGCGCGCTCTATGATCCGGATGATGGAGACATCGATCCCGCCCAGCTGACACAGGCCCTGGCCAAGGGTGCCCGCCAGATGGGGGCGCAGATCCTCCGCTTTACCCCTGCGACAGGTGTGAGCAAGGCTGGTGAGGACTGGATCGTTCATACCGAAAAGGGCGATATCCGCTGTGAAAAGGTCGTCAACGCGGCCGGCTACTACGCCCAGCGTGTTGGAGAATGGTTCAAGCCCTACGGCGGTCGCACGGTCCCCATGGCCGTGATGAGCCATCAGTTCTTTCTGACCGAACCGATTGCAGAGCTGGAGGCATGGACAGCCGAGAACGGCAAGTTGCCCCTGCTGCGTGACGTCGACAGTTCCTACTACCTGCGCCAGGAAAAGACCGGCTTCAACCTTGGTCCCTATGAGCGCAACTGCAAGGCCCATTGGGTTGATCCGTCGGACCCGATGCCTGAGGACTTTTCCTTTCAGCTGTATCCAGATGATCTGGAGCGGTTGGAGTGGTATATCGAGGACGCCATGGCCCGGGTGCCCTTGCTGGGCACCTCTGGCGTCAGCCGGGTGATCAACGGCCCCATTCCCTATGCCCCGGACGGCCTGCCCCTGCTTGGCCCGATGCCGGGTGTTCGCAATGCCTATGAAGCCTGCGTGTTTACCTTTGGCATCACTCAGGCGGGTGGCGCGGGCAAGGTGCTGGCCGAGTGGGTCACCGAGGGTCAGACCGAATGGGATATGTGGTCCTGCGACCCCCGCCGCTTTACCGATTATACCGATCCGGAATACTGCGTGGCCAAGGCGATAGAGGTCTATGGCCACGAATACGCCATGCATTTCCCCTGGCACCGCTGGCCCGCTGCGCCGAACCGCAGGAAGTCTTCGTTGCACGACCGACTTGAGGCAGCTGGAGCGCAGTTTGGCGCTTACAATGGTTGGGAACGGGCGAACTGGTTTGCAAAGCCCGGCGACGATACGTCCGAAACGACCACCCAGACCTGGGAGCGGGCGGGCCCGTGGGAGCCTCGTATCCGTGCCGAGGCCGAGGCGGTGCGCGAGCACTGCGGTGTCCTGGCGATCTCGGGCTTTTCCCGGTTCGAAGTTGAGGGGCCGGGCGCGCGGGCCTTTGTCGATAGCCTGACCTCGGGCAGGTTACCAAAGGAGGGCCGGGTGGGCCTTGGGTATTTCCCAGACGCCCGGGGCCGCATCGTGACCGAGATGTCGGTGATCGTGAAAGGTGACGATCATGTTGGATTGATCACCGCCGGGACGGCGCAGTGGCACGACAGCGAGCACCTGTGGCGTCAGGCCCCGGAGGGGATCACCGTCACCGACCATTCCGACGAGATGGAGTGCCTTTTGGTAACGGGGCCGAAAGCACGTGATATCCTTGGCCCCCTGGCGGATGCTGATCTGAGCCTGCCCTGGTTGTCGGTCCAGACCGGCTGCACTCTGGCCGACCGTCCCTGCACCCTGTTGCGGGTCTCCTTTGCCGGGGAACTGGGCTGGGAGGTGCATTGCCCGATCGGTGACGCCCCTGCGATCTGGGACGCGGTCACCCAAGCCGGGGCGACGCCCTTTGGTATGTTCGCGCTTAATTCCCTGCGGGTCGAGAAGGGGTACCGCGCCTGGAAAGGCGATCTGTCGACGGATTACACCCTGTTGGAAGGCGGGCTGGACCGCTTTGTCGACTGGTCGAAGCCCTTTGTGGGAAAGGCTGCCCTTGAGGCCGAAAAACAGCAGGGCGTGAAGAAGCGGTTCACCCTGTTGACCCTGGACACCCCGGGTGCCGCCGATGCCCCCTATATGTCCACGGTTTGGCAGGATGGCGCGCTCGTCGGCGAGACGACGAGTGGGGCCTGGGGGTACCGGACCGGGCAATCGGTTGCCCTGGCGATGTTGCGCCCGGATCTTTGCGCCAAGGGAACCAAGGTAGAGGTGGAGATATTCGGGGAACGTTTCCTGGCCACGGTCCAGGGCGACGCGCCGCTATGGGATCCGCAGAATGACCGGCTTCGGGCTTAGGGGGCTTTGCCCCCGGCCTTCGGCCTCCCCCAGAATATTTATGGCAAGAAAAAACGATCTTCGGGATGCCGCCGTGCCCTGTGCAGGCCCTTCCGTTCCTTGAAACCCGTCCCGGGGCGGCTGTGATTATCGCCGTTCACCCGCCCGAATCCGGAGAGAGAAATCCATGACACTGCCCACTCATGCCCGTGTCGTCATCATCGGTGGCGGGATCGTCGGTTGTTCGGTTGCCTATCATCTGGCCCGGCAAGGCTGGAGCGATGTCGTCCTTCTGGAACGCAAGGCCCTGACATCGGGCACCACCTGGCATGCGGCTGGACTGATTGCGCAGTTGCGCAGCACGGCCAACATGACCCGTCTGGCAAAGTATTCTCAGGAGTTGTACGGCGGCCTTGAGGCCGAGACCGGCCTCGCCACGGGGTTCCGCCGCGTCGGTTCTATCACCGTGGCCCTGACGGCGGAACGGTTGGAGGAGATCACCCGCCTTGCTGCCATGGCCCGAGCCTTTGGCGTAGAGGTTGACGAGATCACGACCCGCGAAGTGGGAGAGCGCTATCCGCATCTGAACCTTCAGGGTGTCACGGGCGGGGTCTATCTGCCCAAAGACGGTCAAGGCGATCCTGGCAACATCGCCCTCGCCCTTGCCAAGGGCGCCCGCATGCGCGGCGCGGTCATTGCGGAACGAACCCGGGTCACCGAAGTCCTGAAGACCGGCCGCCGTGTGACCGGCGTCCGCTGGGACACCGGCACCGAGCAGGGCGAGATTGCCTGCGATATGGTCGTCAACTGTGCAGGTATGTGGGGCCGCGAGGTCGGTTTGATGGCGGGCGTCAATGTCCCCCTGCAGGCCTGCGAGCATTTCTACATCGTGTCCGAGCCGGTTGCCGGGCTGGAGCAGCTGCCCGTTCTTCGGGTGCCCGACGAATGTGCCTACTACAAGGTCGAGGCGGGAAAGATGATGCTGGGTGCCTTTGAACCTGTGGCCAAGCCCTGGGGCCTGTCGGGCATTTCGGAGGATTTCGAGTTCGACCAGCTTCCGGAGGATTTCGACCACTTTGAACCGGTGCTGGAGGCGGCCGTGTCCCGCATGCCGATGCTGGCTGAAGCTGGCATCCATACCTTCTTTAACGGTCCGGAGAGTTTTACCCCGGACAACGCCTACCATCTGGGACTTGCCCCGCAGATGGACAACGTCTGGGTGGCCGCTGGCTTCAACTCTATCGGCATCCAGTCCGCAGGGGGGGCGGGGATGGCCCTGGCCGCCTGGATGGACACGGGCGAGAAGCCCTTTGATCTGGGGGACGTCAATGTCGCCCGTATGCAACCTTTCCAGGGCAACCGCCGGTACCTCAAGGATAGGGCGACCGAGGCGCTGGGCCTGCTTTATGCGGATCACTTTCCCTATCGCCAGAAGGCGACGGCCCGGGGCGTCCGCCGCACGCCTTTCCATGCCCAGCTTGATGCACGGGGCGCCGTCTTCGGCGAGATTGCGGGCTGGGAGAGGGCGAACTGGTTCGCCAGACCCGATCAGGAGCGGGTCTATCGCTATTCCTGGAAGCGCCAGACCTTCTTTGACAATGTTGCGGCAGAGCTTGCCGCTGTCCGGTCGGGCGTTGGCCTTTACGATATGTCCTCGTTTGGCAAGTTGCGTGTTGAGGGTCGCGATGCAGAGGCTTTCCTCAACCGGGTCTGCGGGGCGGATCTGTCGGTTCCGGTGGGCAAGATTGTCTATGCCCAGTTCCTGAACCGAACCGGGGGCATCGAAGCCGACGTCACCGTGACCCGCCTGTCCGAGACCGCCTATCTTGTCGTCACACCTGCTGCGACCCGGCTGGCGGATGAGACATGGATGCGTCGCCACCTGGGCGAAGCCCATGTGGTCATCACCGATGTGACAGCGGGCGAAGGCGTGCTGGCAATCATGGGACCGAAGGCGCGGGACGTGTTGCAGGCTGTGTCGCCAAATGACTTTTCAAACGCGGCCAATCCCTTTGGTACTGCCCAAGACATCGAACTGGGCTACGGCCTTGCCCGAGTCCACCGGGTCAGTTACGTCGGCGAGCTGGGCTGGGAGGTCTATGTCAGTGCCGATATGGCGGTTCACGCCTTTGACACGCTTTGGGAGGCGGGTCAGGCCCATGGGCTAACCCTTTGCGGCATGCACATGATGGATTGCGCCCGAAGCGAGAAGGCGTTTCGCCATTTTGGCCACGATATTACCAGCGAAGACCATGTCCTAGAGGCGGGTCTGGGATTTGCAGTGTCAAAGACCAAGGCGGATTACATCGGGCGCGACGCGGTCGAGCGCAAGCGCGAGGCCGGACTGGACCGCAGGTTGGTGCAGTTCATGCTGCAGGATCCCGAGCCGTTGCTGTATCACAACGAACCCATCCTGCGGGATGGCCAGATCGTCGGCCATCTGACCTCGGGGGCCTACGGTCATCACCTTGGGGGCGCTGTTGGCTTGGGCTATGTCCCATGCAAAGGGCAGTCTGCGACAGATGTTCTGGCCAGCGACTACGAGATCGACGTTGCTGGTCGGCGGGTGAAGGCGACTGCGTCGCTAAAGCCGCTCTACGATCCCAAGGGCGACCGCGTGCGCATGTAAGGCGGGTCCTGACCCGCCAGCAGTCCCGGGGGGTGGGTTGAAACCCACCTTACCCTGTGGTGTGAGGGGCGGTAAGGTGGGTCCCCGACCCACCGCCCTTTCCAGGAGCCTCCCTTGGACGCCGTCTACGCCCCGCCTCAGGACCCGCTTGTCATCCTGCACCATGATCACGAAGTGATCTTGGTCGACAAGCCGGCGGGCCTGTTGTCAGTGCCGGGCAAGGGGCCTGAGCTGGCCGATTGCCTCATATCCCGGCTGCAAGCGGTGTTTCCCGATGCTCTTCTGGTGCACCGGCTGGACCGGGACACGTCGGGCGTCATGATCTTTGCCCTGACCCCTCATGCCCAGCGCCACCTGGGTCTGCAGTTCGAGAAACGCTACACCAAGAAGACCTATATCGCCCGGGTCTGGGGCAGGCTGGCGGAAAATACGGGTACCGTCGATTTGCCCCTTAACGTGGACTGGCCGAACCGCCCCCGTCAGATGGTTGACCATGAGAACGGGCGTCAGGCCATCACCGACTGGCGCCTTGTCCGGGCAAGCGATACGGAAAGCCGGGTCCGTCTGATGCCCCGGACCGGGCGGTCCCACCAGTTGCGTGTACACATGCTGGAGATCGGCCACCCCATTCTGGGGGACCCGTTCTACGCGACGGGCCCGGCTCGGGAGTTCCCCCGCCTCATGCTGCATTCCGAAACACTCCAGTTTCGGCACCCCGACGGGGGCAAGGGGACCCGGGTCACGGCACCCTGTCCGTTTTGAGACAGTCCTCGTTAAGGCTGGCCGTTTTGAGTTAGGCCGCCGTCCCAGACCCTATCTTGACAGCCCCAGCCGGGCGGCGCAGTGAAACGGCGAACATAGGATAACGAATTGAGCGGCTTTGTATTCTCCGACCCCGGATCGCTTCTGGCCGCTGTTCTGGCGGTCACGCTTGTTGGTCTGTCCAAAGGTGGACTTGGCGGGGCGATGTCCCTTTTGGGGATGGGGGTGATGTCACTTGTCATTTCGCCGGTGCAGGCCGCCGGCATTCTGCTGCCCATTCTGATCATCATGGATGTCGTCAGCCTGTGGTCGTGGTGGGGCAAATGGGATCTGCGCACCATGCGCATCATGTTACCCGGTGCTCTTCTGGGGATCGGGATCGGCTGGCTGACCGCCGCGATGGTATCGGACGGTGCCGTCCGCCTGATCGTCGGTGTGATTGCGCTGGTTTTCGTCGCGCGCTGGGCGCTTAGTTCGTCGGCCAGCCGCAACGTGGCGCACCCTCACCGACCTGGCCTTGCCCTATTTTGGAGCACGATTTCGGGCTATACCAGTTTTGTCGCCCATGCGGGTGGCCCGCCCTACCAGATCTACACCATGCCGCTTCGCATGGCTCCGGTCGTCTTCACATCGACCAGCGTGGCGGTCTTCGCCATCGTCAACGTCGTCAAGCTCGTCCCTTATGCCGCTCTGGGCCAATTTGATACCGGCAACCTTGTGACCTCTGCCGTGCTGATGCCCTTGGCCGCCGTGTCGACCCTCATCGGGGCGGCCATCGTCCGCCGGATCAAGGCAGAGGTGTTCTATCCTATCATGTACGCGATGATCCTTGTCGTCTCTCTCAAGCTGATCTGGGATGGCATCTGGGCCCTTTGATCTGGCATGTTTGCGCTATCGGTTTTCGTTGCGCCGTCTTGAATGCAGGCTATGGTGCCTCCCAGAATCCAGTTCGGGAGGTCGGCCATGACAGTGCGTGCAGTTGTTTGGGGTGAAAACATCCATGAACGCGAAAACAAGGTTGTTGCCGCGGCCTATCCCGACGGAATGCACCATGCGATTGCCGCCGGTCTGAATGTCGACCCCGGCATCACGGCCACCACCGCCACTCTGCAAGAGCCTGATCACGGGCTGCCCGAATCCCGGCTTGCGCAGACCGATGTTCTGCTTTGGTGGGCGCATGCCGCCCACGGCGCGGTAGATGACGCAGTGGTTGAGCGCGTGGTCGAGCATGTCTGGTCCGGCATGGGCCTGATCTGCCTGCACTCTTCGCATTTCGCCAAGGTCTTCAAACGCCTGATGGGCACCCCCTGTAACCTCACCTGGCGCGAAGCGGGTGAGCGGGAGCGGCTTTGGGTCACCTCCCGCAATCATCCGATCACCCGTGGTCTGCCCGATCACTTCGAACTGGAAAACGAAGAGATGTATGGTGAGCCTTTTGGCGTGCCGGACCCGCTTGAAACGGTCTTTCTCAGTTGGTTCCAGGGGGGCGAGGCGTTCCGCTCCGGTCTGACCTGGCGGCGGGGGGCCGGAAATGTGTTTTACTTCCGCCCCGGTCACGAAACCTACCCAACCTACTACGATCCCAACATCCAGTTGATCCTGCGCAATGCGGTCCATTGGGCCCACAACCCTGCACCCCGTCTGACGGGGGTGACCGATGCGCCCAACGTCCCGGTTGAAGTAGCGCTAGAGCCGATAGAGGCGCGCGGTCCAAAGCTGCACGCCGATGGTGAGGACGGCTTCAGATGATGCCGGTCCGTGTCCTGATCCTAGGAACCGGCGGCATGGCCAATTCCCATGCCGAGGCTTACGCCGCCATACCTGGTGTTACTGTCGTTGCCGGGGTCGACACCGATCCTGATCGGCTTGCCGAGTTTCAGGTCCGGCATGATGTTGAACGCGGGTTTGCCTCTGTTGCGGAGGCGCTGGAATGGGGCGCGTTCGATGCCGTCTCCAACGTGACCCCTGATCCTGTTCACTTCCCCACCACTCTTCCGTTGCTACAGGCGGGCAAGCATGTCCTGTGTGAAAAGCCTTTGGCCGTGAATGCGGCGGATGCGGATGAAATGACACTCGCGGCCAAGGCTGCCGGTGTCGTGAATATGGTGAACCTATCTTATCGAAATGTGCCCGCCCTTGGTCAGGCCGCGGCGATGGTGGCTGCAGGCGATCTGGGCGAAATCCGGCATTTTGAGGCAGCCTATCTGCAAAGCTGGCTGACCCAGCCCGCCTGGGGCGAATGGTCGGAGGAGGCCAAATGGCTTTGGCGATTGTCCACACAGCATGGATCTCTGGGCGTGTTGGGGGATGTGGGTGTGCATATCCTGGACTTTGCCACCTTTGCCGCCGGTCTTGATGTCACGGACGTTTCTTGCCGTCTGACGACGTTTCACAAAGCGCCAGGAGACCGGATTGGCGACTATGTTCTGGACGCCAATGACAGTTTCGCCATGCACCTGTCGCTCGAGAATGGGGCGACCGGCGTTGTGCATGCCAGCCGGATGGCATCGGGTCACATCAACGACCTGTCGCTGCGTCTTTTCGGCACCAAAGGTGGCCTCGATGTCAGGTTCGAAAACGGACAAAGCAAGCTGCGCGCCTGTCTGGAGCCTGACCTTCAGTCGGGGATCTGGCATGATGTTCCGACGCCTGCCGTTCTGACGAATTACGAACGCTTTATCGCGGCGATCCGGTCTGGTGATGAAGTGCGTCCGGATTTTGCGCGGGGGGCGACTTTGCAACGGGTGCTGGACCTCGCAGTCGAATCCGACGCGAAAGGGTGTGTCAGTCTGCAGGTCAGGAACGACTGACCCTTGCCAAATCGCGCCACTGTTGGGCAGTATGAGTTGTTACTGGGTGAAGTGAGCGGTTATGACCAAAGACGGGCCTTCTGCCATCTTCTTCCACCCCGATGCAATCGAGGGAGAGGGGCGTGACCTTGTCGGTCGCCGCTCTGCGGGCCAAAGCTTTTTGCGCGGCTGGTTGGCCTATGCCGGTGGCGACTCTCTTCAGGTCGTGGTCGAAGGAAAGGCAGATGGTGCCGCCTTTGACAAGGTCGCTCGCGCCCTGGGCGAAACCCGCCCGATCTATGTCACAGTGCTGAAGTCGGGTGCAGAGCTTGGCAAGCTTGGCACCATCTTCTTTCCGACCCCCGGTTTCCATAGGGCCACTTGGCAAAGACTGCGCCAAGGGGCGTCCAGTTGTTCTCTTGTCGGGATCACGCATACAGTTTCGACCCGTCGCATTATCGAGGGTCTGCACCAGCTGCTGGCCGAACCGGTTGAGAGTTGGGATGCGATCATCTGCACGTCGCAGGCCGTTCAGTCTGTCCTGATGGGACAGTTCGAACAGGAGGCCGCCTATTTCCGCGATCGCTTTGGCGCGGTCCACATGCCCCAGCCCCGTTTGCCGGTGATACCCTTGGGGGTCCACCAGGCCGACTTTGCCCCCCGCCCCGGCGGCCGGGAAGCGATGCGCAAGGCGCAAGGGACGCCTGACGAGGCCGTTGTCGTGATGACGATGGGCCGAACCAGCGTGATCGAAAAGGCCAATCCTATCCCGATGCTTCTGGCCCTGAATCAGGCCGCTGAACGTACCGGTCGCGACATCCAACTGTGGATGGCCGGCTGGGCGAGCCGACAAGAGGAAGAGGCCCTTTACCGCGAGGCTGCCGAGGCGCTGGGCAAAAGGGTGACTGTCCGGATGCTGGATGGCCGTGATCCGGATATCCGTCGCGACATCTGGGCGGGTGCCGATATCTTTACCCTGCCATCGGACAGCATTCAGGAGACCTTTGGCCTTGTCCCGGTCGAGGCGATGGCGGCTGGCCTACCGGTTGTGATGCCCGACTGGGACGGGTTCCGCGACACCGTCCTGCATGGCGAGACGGGATTTCTCGTGCCGACCCGTATGGCGCCGCCTGGGACAGGTACCGAGATCGCCCGCCGTTTTGCGGATGGGCGGGACGGTTATCTCCAGTACCTTTCGCTGGTCCAGTCTCAGGTCCAGATTGACGTGCCATGCTATGCAGAGGCCTTTGAGACCCTGATCCGCGATCTCGAGCTAAGGCAACGAATGGGGGCCCAGGCCTCGGCGCACGTTGCACAGTGTTTGGATTGGAAGGCCGTCATTCCCCAATATCTCGCCCTTGCGGAAGAATTGCGGAAGGTTCGTGAAGAGGTTCCTCCGGAACCAGGCCTAAACCCAATGGAAACCGATCCGTTCGTGGCCTACCGGCAGTACCCCACAACGACGATCCGGCCAGATGACCTTGTGACACTGGTTGGACGGCCGGATGCGGCCAGCATCGATCTTCACGACAGGCTTAGCGCCCGTCAGCTTTTCAATCGCCACGCCGTTCCGTTGGAAGAGGTGTTGCGGGCCTGCGACTGGCTTGAAAAGAATGGCCCTTCCCGCGTTGCCGAACTGGCCACAGGTCTAAACGTTTCGGTTAACCGTTCCATGATAATCGTGCTGATACTGGCCAAGTCGGATATGGTTCGTCTGCCGCCACTGGACGTACCCCGCCCGATGTGGAGCTAGGGAGAAAAGCAACATGAAGCTTTCGGTGAGTTTTGAAGATACCCGTGAAGGCAGCGGAAAAACCAGCGGCCCGGTAACGGTTGGATGGTTCCTGAACGAGCGCAAGGCCAGCATCGTATATCTGCCGCCCGAGCGGGTCCGCTCTGTCGATCTTAACCGCAGGCACGCCAAGTCCGCCTCGCGCTGCCCGGCGGTCATCAATATGGAAAGCCGCTACTTTCTGATCCGCTGCCCGTTCGATATCAACATCGGCTTTTTTCGTGACGACAAGGGCAAGCCCGCCCTGCGCAACCTGAGTGGCGAGGCGAGCACGATCCGAGGCTCGAAGTTGAGTGAGAAACTGCACCTGACAAGCGAGGTCGAATGGCGCCATCCCGAGGTGCCGACGATCCAGCTGGCTTTGCCCTATGTCTTTGTTGCGGACGAACCCGTCTACATGACCCAGGTTTCGCCCTTCATGCACTATTCCAAGGACCCACTGCCAGGCACGATCTTTGGTGGGCGCTTTCCGATCAACGTTTGGCCCCGCCCCCTCATGTGGGCGTTTGAGTGGCATGACCCGTCGCGCCCGATCAAAATCAGCAGGGGCGACCCCCTGTTTTACGCAGGCTTCGAGACCCTTCCACAAGAGCGCAGCGTGGCAGTGGTCGAAACCGAAGTAACCCCCGAGCTTGAAGCCTATCTCGAGATGATCGCAGGCGCGGTCAACTACGTTAACCAGACCTTCTCATTGTTCGAGGCAGCAGAGGCCCGGCGTCCAGAGACGCTTTTATCCCCTGTGAAAAGGAAGAGTACGAACGGTTCATGAGTAAGAAGGTGGCAAAGGCCGCGCGGCAGGACACGCTCGCGGCCCTTCGAGCCAAGGCCCTTGCCGCGCATCGGCAAGATAAGCTCGACGAAGCGAAAGAGCTCTACAGAAGATACCTTGCGACTGAGCCGGGCGATGCACTGGTCTGGTCCAATCTTGGTGCCCTGCTGCGCAAGGAAGGCGCACATATCCTCGCGCGCGCTGCCCAGCGCCGCGCCTACGAGCTGAGCCCCGAGCTTGAGGCCGTTCGCGCCAACCTGGCCAACATCCTCGCCGATCTTGGCGACGCGGAAGAAGCGTTGGAATTACGGCAAATGGTTAGTGCGAACCGCCCCGACCACGCCGAGACGAAGGCCATGAACGGCAAATCCCTTCGCAGCCTTGGCCGCTATGACGACGCCGTTGCCTATCTGGGCAAGGCCTGGGCAGACCATCCCGATTATCCCGAACTTGGGATTCAGCTGGCCATGTCACAGCTTGCGGCAGGGGACTATGCCACTGGATTTCGAAACTTTGACGTTCGCTGGCAGACAAACGAACTGACCCCTCGCAACATGACCAAGCCCAAGTGGGATGGCAGCCTGCTTGATGGCAAGCGCATCCTGGTCATGCCCGAACAGGGTTATGGCGATGGGATTGCCTTTGCCCGTTTCCTGCCAGCCTTACAGCGGTTCAACCCTGCCAAGGTGATGATGCTCTCAGAAAGGCCTGTGGCACGGCTGTTTGACGGGGTCGCTGGTGCCGACTGGGTCGGTCCTCAGATGCCGGAACCCGATGACTATGATGTCTGGACCAACATCATGGACCTTCCTCCGCTGCACTTTGATGTTGAGTCGGCGGTGCCCAAGCCAACCGTTCTGACCGTGCCCGAGGATTCGCAGGCCAGGGCGCGGGCTGTCACCCGCCCATTTGAGGACCGGTTTCGCGTCGGTGTCGTCTGGACGGGGTCCCTGACCTACCGGGGCAACCGATACCGCTCATTTTCGCATACAGAGTTTCATAGCCTCCTCGACCTGCCCGAGCTGCAGCTTTTCTCGCTCTACAAGGGGCCAGAGACAAAGTTGCTTCATGCGGACGGTACCGCTAATCTGATCATGGACGTCGGCAGCCTTGACCGCGACTTCGCCGATTGTGCTGCGATGATGCAGCGGATGGACCTCGTCATCACCTCTGATACAGCGACCGCCCATCTGGCCGGGTCGCTTGGTGTGCCGGTCTGGGTGCTGTTGCATTGGGATCCGTTCTGGATGTGGGGCCATGAAGGTGTCACGACCCCTTGGTACCCGTCGATGCGCCTGATCCGGCAGAATGCCCCAAGGGACTGGGCGAATGTCTTTGTCCGGGTGAGAAGCAAGTTGGCCGAGTCGATTGCACGATGGGGAGAGGTGAATGCGACATAGGGTCAAAGACCATGCCGATCCTGCGCTAGCGATGTCGTCAAGTCTTTGGGATGCCCCGGTCTGGATGTCGCGATGACGCCATCAGAAAGGATAAAGAGGGCGCAGCAGGACTTGGCCGAGGCCGAGGGGCAAATACTTGCCATGCTCAAGTCAGAGCGAAGCCGCCGCCGTGGCAACCTTGTGCGCCAACTGCACGAAGTTCGCCGGATGCGCGGTGGGACAGAGTATCCCTACGCCTCGCAGGCGGGACAGGACACAGTCGTCGACCAACTCTTCAAGGCCAAGCGGTCTGGAACCTTTGTCGACATCGGTGGATACGACGGCGTTTCAGGCTCTAACACCCTATTCTTCGAACAATGGCGCGGGTGGACCGGGGTCTTGGTAGAGCCTGTCCCAGCCCAACGGGATCGCGCTGCGGCCCGGCGGCAATGCCTCTGCCTGGGTTATGCTGTCGCCGCCTGTGACGGCGAGGCAGAGTTTCTTGAGATTACGGCAGGGTTCACCCAGATGAGCGGTCTGGTCGAAAGCTATGACCCCGCCCTAAAGGATCGCGTCCGCGAAGACGTTCGGCATCAGGAGAATCTGATCAGGGTCGAAACCCGGACGCTTAGCCGTATTTTGACCGAGGCAGGACTGGACCACCCCGATTTCGTGTCCCTTGATATCGAGGGCGGCGAGGTTGCTGTCCTGTCCGCTTTCCCATTTGAAAGGCATCGCGTCGGTATTTGGGCGATCGAAAACAACACGGGCACGCCAGAGATCAGGACGATCATGCAAGCGGCCGGCTATGATCTGGTTGAGTTCTGCGGACCGGACGAATTGTGGCGTCGACGAGACCTTTGATTTGCTTTTGAAACGTTAACAGCCCGCTATTGCTGCATCCGCTATCTGTTGCCTCAGGTGAGTGGAAAGGTGGTGATATGAGTGCAAAGGTTAATGCGCCCATCATAATCAAGCGCAAGAAGGTTGTGGTCGGCGGTGGGCACCACGGCGGGGCATGGAAGGTTGCCTATGCCGACTTTGTCACCGCGATGATGGCATTCTTCATGCTGCTTTGGATGCTGAACGCCACCACGGAAACCCAGCGCAAGGGCCTGGCCGATTACTTTGCCCCCACCGTGGCTATCAGCCGGATATCGGGCGGTGGAGACGGCGTATTTGGGGGGCAGGACTTCTTTTCGGAAGACATGGTCATACTTGAGACCCTGGGCACTGAAGCGGGCGCCGACACAGGCAGTCCGCCCAACGAAGACGAGGCTGGCGACGCCTCTGCGGCGGCCGAGGTTGCAGCGTTGCAGCAGGTCGAAGAAATCCTGCTTGGCATCGGTGGAGAAAGCGTCCTGTCCGAACAGGAGATGCGCCACGTCGTGACGCGATTGACCGATGAAGGGCTAACGATCGAACTATTTGCATTGCCTGGTGCGCCGCTGTTTGACCGGCGATCCGCTGAACCCCTCCCGATCACGCGCCAGATGCTGGCCGTGATTGCCCGTGTTTCCGGGATCGTCCCCAACCCTGTCGCCATCGGCGCGCATGTGGCCGCGCAACCCATCGTCCTGCGCCATGACCCGATATGGGACATGACGGCGGCCAGGGCAGAGGCAGTTCGCCGGACGATGATCGAAGCGGAACTCGATCCCGCAAGGGTCAGGCGCGTGACCGGATTTGGCGATCGCGTGCCCTCGTCGGTTGTCCCGCCTGACGTGCGCAACAACCGCATCGAGATTACCCTGCTGCGCGAGGTGAAGTGACGAGGCAATTCCATTGCATTTTAGGGGTTAGGCGGGCGTTAAGCGGGATGGTTTAGGGCTGTGTCAACGACATGTTCGAACAGACGCAGAAAGGCTCTAGATGACCATCTCTTCCTCGCTGAATGCCAGTGTAGCCGGGCTACAGGCCAATGCCAGCCAACTGTCCTCCATCTCAGACAACATCGCAAACTCGTCAACATACGGATACAAAAGGGCGACCACCGACTTCCACTCGATGGTTAATGCCAGCGGGTCGATGAATACCTATGCCGCAGGCGGTGTCAGCGTCACCACCCAAAAACTGATTGACGAACGGGGGCCGCTGATCACGACCACGAACCCGACTGACCTTGCGATTTCGGGCGTTGGGTTCCTGCCTGTCGTTTCGACGGCTGCAGTCGATGCCGGATCCAACGATCTGACCTTGCAGCTGACGACCACCGGGTCTTTCCGGGTGAACGAGAACGGGCTGCTTGAAACCACCAGCGGTCAAACCTTGCTCGGCTGGCCGGCCAGTCCTGACGGGACGGTACCCGACTTTGCACGCGACGCGATGTCCGGGCTGGAACCAGTTGAGATCCAGTTGGGTCACATTGCGGGGGAGGCGACAACCGGTATCGATCTTCGGGTCAATCTGCCGGCAACGTCGACCCTGGCTGGCGCTTCTGGAACCGCAGAGTCCCTGGCCATCGACTACTATGACAATCTTGGGATGACTGAATCCCTGACCGTGACCTTCACGCCAACTGTTCCGGCTGCGGCGGCATCCAATGAATGGACCATGACAATTGCGGATTCGGCCTCGGCCGGGGCCATCGTTGGCGAATATGTCCTGACCTTCGACGACGATCGAGATACCGCTGGGACCCTTCTTAGCGTAACCAGCGTAACAGGCGGGGCCTATGATGCCGCGACCGGTATGGTCGGCATCACTGTCGCCGGTGGGGACTTTTTGGTCGAGATCGGGCAGCTTGGCGCAACGACCGGCATGTCCCAGCTTTCTGACGCCTATTCACCTGGAAATGTCACCAAGAACGGCTTTCCCGCAGGCATCCTGACCACGGTCGAAGTAGATGAAGGCGGCCTTCTCTACGGCGTCTATGACAGTGGCTTGGCAAAGTTGCTTTACCAGGTTCCACTGGTCAACGTGGCAAATCCCAACGGCTTGATGTCGATGGGCAATGATACCTACGGCATCTCGCTTCAAAGCGGGGGGTACTACCTTTGGGATGCCGGCGACGGTCCGACAGGTACCATTGAATCTTACGCCCGTGAGGAATCCGCGACCGATGTTGCGACCGAACTGACGAATCTGATCGAAACCCAACGGGCCTATTCGTCGAATGCCAAGGTCATCCAGACCGTGGCGTTGTCCTTGGCCGAGCCGACAGCCTTGCCCGTCGATATGATCGATTGGGTATCGGCCATGTTGGAGTTGATTGCCTTGAGGGTTTGCAGCGCCACCATGGCGCCATTGTTCGTCAGAATGCTGGACATTCGTCCCGTCCTTCCATTTTAGGGCGCCTTTAGCGCCATGCGTTTCGGGTCGCCGCCATAAGCGGCCTGAACTGTCATTCTGACCAATGCGGTCCCCCGAACGTTGGGACGACTGCGCCATCCAAGACGATGCAATGCCATTCTGATACCATGCTCCTAACGAAGCCCTAACGTGCCCGGTTCGGCTTGCGCGGATTTTAATCAACACATTCTGGTATTTATGCCTTTCTCTCGATGATATTAGGCCTTTCTCCGATCTTAGCGCGCTGTCCTGATTTGTCATAAGTTTCAGAGGCTTGCGAAAGATTGCGCAGGACGTCTATCCTATTATGGCCCGCGCGGGCACCCAAAATTGCCGCGCTCAGTAACCTTTGATTTCTGTCAATCCGTTCGGCGATTGGGCGCAGGTCGTGCGCCTGCAACGCCAGCGAAGGCAACTGTGTCAGGAGATCCCATTTCACGGGGCCAAGCTGATCCAAAAGGACGTAGTCCCCGGCAATCAGAGCCGAGCGCTCACGGTCAAGAAGTGTCAGTAGTGGACGCGTTGATGTGCTAGGCATCGCGGCGTGCCTTCATGATCTCGAAAAGCGATTCTGCCAGACCGATGCCCCCGGCCGCGACCATTTCTCTGGCCTGAGCGTCGCGCAAAAAGGAGGTAAAGTGCTCCTCTCCGGGTCCGCCGGCAAAGCCTTGTGCGGCCCCGTCAAGCCCAGCCGATTTGAGCATTTCGGAAAGGAATCCTGCTTCAAGTTTCATTGCCGCCTCGCGCAAGCGGCCGTCGTCCTGAGAAAGAGCAACCAGTCCAATTGAGGGCGCAGCTGACAGGTTGTTGTTTGTAATCATGGAAACCTCCAATTCGATCTAGTTTCCGCAGGTTGCACCCGAAGCAGTAAAGATTTCGGTAAGTCTCTGCCGATAATGTTCAGGAAATTCATCCGCATCGGAGAACTGATGTTTCCTGCACCTTTCCATGACTCTGCCCATTCCCCGGATGGCTCCAGCTCTGCGTCCAAACTGGGCATGGCTGAAGTCAAACAAGGTCCACAAGAAGTCCATGCCAAGCTGGCTAGGGCGACCTTTGGCAAGGTCTTTGACGAAAACATTCAGTCATCTGCCATGGATCCGCGTCTGGCGGCGCAGAGGCTGGCTTTGCCAGCTATCGGGTTTGAGGCTGACGATCCGAAGGCCACAACTTTGAGCCATGTTTCTGACGCCAGCGAGCCCTCGGAACAAGAGATGGAGCTCTTCGGTGCCCCGATGGCCATGCGAAACCCGGTCTCGATCCCCGTCGACGCAACGAGCGAGACAGAGGGTCGTAGTACAGAACATCTCGTCACCGGCGCGACGCCGAATTTAGCGAGCCAGTCACCTCCGGTATTCACCGATATCGAAGCAGCTGGTGAACCGGAAGGCGATATGACTGCTGGTTGGCCGCACGATTTCCCCGATCGACCTGGCACAGTACCGACTGCCTTGGGGCAACCAATACTGACCGACCCCGCCGGCGAGGCCACTGCGCGGCACGAAGGCCAGACATCGGCGCAGGATACAAACAGAAAAGGGGTTCAAGGGCCTGTCGATATTACAACCCTGACCGCAACCGGATACCGCGAAATGGTTGGCGAACCTGATGGGCCGCTGCAGTTCGGCCCTACAAAAGAGCCGACCTTGGCGGAGAGTGTTTGGTGTCGTTCAAGAACCCAAATCCCGATCGAAACCGTTGCTTTCGATGCTGTGGAAACCGACAGCGCGGCGCCAATCGAAGGGTGGCCAAGTCGGCCAGGTGATGCGTTGGTGCTGCCCCGGGCCAACGAGCACAGCCAGCCGAAAGTATCGGGTGTCAGCACAGAACCTTTGCAGGTTGGCAAGGCTGCGCCCTCCGATCCCACGGTCCCTCTGGCTGCGACGTTGTCGCCGGAGGGGGTGGAGCAAGATAATGAACCAGGGTTGGGTTCAGACTCTGTTTCTTTCCGCCGCAGCAACGAATGGAGCATCGAGGGGCGGCATCAATCCCCCACCGATGCCACTGGTACAAGTGGCAGTCATGGCCCGCGTCAGGGGGCATTGATGGCAACGAAAACAAACATTGTGCCAAATCTGGGCCTTAGGGCAGAGCCGGTCGATGCTGGTCAGACTGCTCCGAGGGTCCGGGCAAGGGTTCCGGAAGAGGCGCGACCGACCTCATCGCCCGCAGGATCGACGGTTTTACCCACGCTACTTGCGTCGTCGCCTCCGCCGTCCGTAAATTCCGTCGCGATGGGTGCGATGTCGTTAAATCCAATAGCAACGCCGCCGCTCCAATTGCCCCCGGAGGCTGCTGGAGCTGATCCGGTGGTTGAGGTGGTTTCAGGCCGGACAACGTTCATCCCGGACGGAGCGACCGAGGCGAAAGCCAGGATCGCCTACGCGATTGAATTCCAGGGACCCGGGACCGGAAAACGCGAAATGCCAAGGGATTCGCTTGACGGACTTCTTGGGCATGACAGCGGCACGATGTTCGAACCGTTGCCCCACCGCAGACAGATTTGGCCCGTGACACCTCAAAAATCCACCGCTTTGTTGGCCAGCCATACCCATGCCCAATCGGTTGTCGCCCAGATTGCTACAGCGGCCGAGACGTCCAAGACGGGCCGGGCAGAGGTCAAGCTTGATCCTGAAGAATTGGGAAAGGTGACGTTGAACCTGATCACAAGCGACCGGGCTATCACGGTTCTTATCGCGACGGAACGGGCTGAAACGCTTGATCTGATGCGGCGCAATATCGAGATGCTTGGCCAGGAATTTCGTCAAATGGGATATCAGGACGTCTCATTCGCGTTTCGTGAACAAGGCGGCCAAAGCAGGGAATGGGACGGCGCGCCGGACCCTATCGATGACGCATCGGAGGAGCTCGCGCTGAATGACAGCCCAACCGCGTCGCTGCAGGTGTCCGATGGCCACCTAGACATCAGGCTTTAAGGAGAATTTATGGAAATTCAGTCTACTTCAGGCAGGACCACATTGCCGACCGCACCTTCTTCAGGCGCTTCTGGGATCAGCTCGGACTTTAACACCTTTCTTCAGATGTTGTCCGTGCAAATGCAAAATCAGGATCCTCTGAACCCGATCGAATCCTCGGATTTCGCCGTTCAATTGGCGACATTCTCTTTCGTTGAACAGCAGGTTCTCACAAACGATCTTCTATCAGCGTTGGGTGAGCAACTGACATTGGGTAATGTCGCGGAAATGGCCACCTGGGTGGGCAAGGAGGTGCGTTCCATGATGCCCGCCTACTTCGATGGCGCCCCTGTTACTCTTGTACCCAATCCTTCCGCCCTTGCAGACAGTGTGGAGGTGGTCGTGCGAAACGAGTCTGGACAAATTGTTGATACGAGACCGATCCCGGTTTCAGCCTCGCCTTTGGACTGGGCAGGGGTCGACAGCACAGGGAATGCACTTCCCAAAGGCGCGTACTCGTTCGAGGTCGTGAGTTACGCCAATGGCGCCGTCATCATGCAAGAACCAGCCGAGGTTTACGGGCGGGTGCAGGAGGTCCGCAACGACAATGGGGACCTTGTGCTGGTGATGGAGGGCAGCATCGTCGTTCCGGCCAAATCCGTCACGGCCATTCGGGGCGACGGCTAGGCCAACCACTCCACCAGACCGACGCCAACTGCTATGCCGGCCAGCGCGATCAACGCCCCCAATCCCATCCAGAGGAGAGCCGGCCGAACAGAGGCCGGGCGTGGTTCTGGCGCCGGGTTGGTCGTTCTGATCAGCGCGTCTTCCGCCAACTGCGGCAAGCGCGGACCAAAGCGTGCGATGACCTGCATGGTTTTTGCAAGATCGCGCAAAAGCGCCTTTGGCCCAATGCTTTCCTTGATGTAATCCTCGACCACGGGGCGGGCCACGTCCCAGATGTTCATGCGGGGGTCAAGCGTCCTTGCGACGCCTTCGACCACAACCATAGTGCGTTGCAGCAGGATCAGCTCGGTCCGGGTCTCCATCCCGAAACGCTCTGTCACTTCAAACAGATAGGCCAGAAGTCGGGCCATGGAAATGCGGCTGGCATCCATGCCGAAAATCGGCTCTCCGACCGCGCGCAGGGCGCGGGCAAATTCGTCGACATCCCGGTCAGGTGGGACGTAGCCGGCCTCAAAGTGAACCTCGGCGACGCGTTTGTAGTCCTTGCGGATAAAGCCGAAGAGGATCTCTGCATAGACGCGGCGAGTGTAGGAATCGATCCGGCCCATGATGCCAAAGTCATAAGCGATGATATCGCCATTGGCAGCGACCTTCAGGTTGCCCTGATGCATGTCGCCATGAAAGAAACCGTCGCGCAACGCATGCTGCAGGAACAGTTGCAGCACCCTGGTTGCCAGTTCCTTGCGATCGTGGCCAGCGGCGTCCAGAGCGTCGACGTCTGCTGCCCCGATCCCTTCGGCCCATTCCATCGTCATGACCCGACGGCCGGACAAATGCCATTTGACAGCCGGCAGGGCAAAGCCCTTGTCCTCGACCGTATTGGCCGCAAACTCAGATGCGGCAGAACTTTCCAGCCTCAGGTCAAGCTCGCCCATGACCACCCCTTCGAAATGGGTGATGACATCCATCGGGCGCAGGCGGCGCGAGGCCGGAGACAGCACTTCGATGGCGCGGGCGGCAAAGTAGAAGGCGTCGATGTCCTTGCGAAAGGCCCTTTCGATGCCGGGCCGCAGGACTTTGACCGCCACCTCTTCGCCAGTTTCGGCGATGGTCGCCTTGTGAACCTGGGCAAGTGAGGCCGCGGCGACGGGTTCCGAAAACGCGGAAAATAACTCATCAACCGGGCGACCGATTTCCCGGGCAACTTCGGCCTTGGCCTCGGCGATGGAAAATGGAGGCAGCTTGTCCTGCAGCACCTTCAACTGGACGGCCAGTTCGTCCCCGACCACATCAGGGCGCGTCGACAGGATCTGGCCAAACTTGATATAGGCCGGGCCCAAGGCGGTCAGTGCGCGCGTTGCGGGCGGCATCGACGGGTCGCCCCGATAGCCCAGCCATTTGAAGGGGAGGGCGAGGGTCCGCGCGGTTACCCGCAGCAGTGGCCCTGCCTCAAAGGCATCCAGAACGACATTCATCGCCCCGGCCCGTTCCAGCGTGGCGCCGGTTCGGATCAAACGCCAGATGTTGTGTGGCCCTCTCATCTGGCCCGACCCTACAACTTCCAGCCGGAATGCAGGGCCGCGACGCCCATCGTCAGGTTACGGTACTTGGCATTGCCAAAGCCTGCCTGTCGGACCATGCCCAGAAAGGTTTCCTGATCCGGAAAATTGCGGATCGATTCGACCAGATACTGGTAGCTGTCCCGGTCCCCGGCAATCACCTGTCCCATCCGCGGGATGACGTTGAAGGAGTAGAGGTCGTAGGCCTTTTGCATCATCGCGTTTGGCAATTGGCTGAATTCCAGCACCATCAGTCGGCCGCCGGGGCGCAGGACCCGATAGGCTTCGTTCAGCGCCTCTTGCGGGCGGGTGACGTTCCGGATGCCGAAACTGATCGTGTAGACGTCAAAGCTCGCATCAGGGAAGGGCAGGGCCATCGCGTCGCCGACCACCCAATCAAGGCTGGAGGCCATCTTTTCCGCCTCGGCCCGCTTGCGCCCCTCGATCAGCATCGGCTCGGTCAGGTCAAGGACCGTGGCCTTGCCGTAGCCCGCCCGCTTCAGAAACCGGAACGAGATATCGCCGGTGCCGCCTGCCACATCCAACAACTCTTGTCCTGCACGCGGCGCCAGCCAGTCCATCATGGCGTCTTTCCACAAGCGGTGGACGCCGCCGGACATAACGTCGTTCATGATGTCATAGCGGCTGGCGACGCTGGAAAACACGCCCTGTACCCGCCCAGCCTTCTCGGACTCGGGCACGGTTTCGAAACCGAAATGGGTGGTATCCTGCGGGGCCACATGCGGGCTGGTGTCTTTCGGGTTTTCCGTCATCCGCTCTTGCCGTTCCTTGCGCCTGGCCCTTTTATAGGGCGCTTGCGCGGGCTTACACCCTGCGCCCTTGCTTAGGAAGTCCGCGATGCCAGAATTGCCAGAGGTCGAGACAGTCCGTCGCGGGCTCGCCCCCGTTATGGAGGGACATGTGATTGCCAGCGCCCAAGTCAACCGCCCCGACCTGCGGTGGCCGTTTCCCGAACGGATGGCCGAGCGGTTGGCAGGCAAAAAGGTGCAGGCGCTGCGCCGTCGATCAAAGTACATCCTTGCCGACCTGAGCAGTGGAGAGACCCTGATCATCCATCTTGGGATGTCCGGGCGCATGCTGATCTCGGGCGCGCAACTTGGCCAGTTTCATCACGACCACCCCGCCCCGGCCAAGCATGATCACGTGGTTCTGGACATGGAAAACGGGGCCCGCGTGACCTTTAACGATGCCCGCCGCTTTGGGGCGATGGATCTGACTCCGACCGAAGGGGTCGAAGATCACTGGCTGATCCGCGACATTGGGCCAGAGCCCTTGGGCAACGCCTTCAACGAGGCCTATCTGGTGCAACGGTTCAAGGGCCGGAACACGCCGGTGAAATCTGCCCTGCTGGATCAGCGGCTGGTGGCGGGCCTGGGCAACATCTACGTTTGCGAGGTGCTGTATCGCGCCGGGATCAGCCCCAGTCGCAAAGCCGGACGTATCGCCGCAGCCCGGGTGGCCGGTCTGGTGCCCATAATTCGGGCAGTGCTGGAAGAAGCGATCGAGGCGGGCGGGTCTTCGCTTCGCGATTACCGGCAGGCGGATGGAGAGTTGGGCTATTTCCAGCACGGCTTTCGGGTCTATGATCGCGAAGGTCAGCCCTGCCTGACAGAGGGCTGTGCCAGTACGATCGGACGCATCGTGCAGTCGGGCAGGTCTTCCTTCTTCTGCCCGACCTGCCAAAGATAGCTTGAACGTTCCGCCGCCTTTGTTAGTCCTAGCAGGCGGATCAGCTAAAAGGACCGGATCGAATGGCCTATGAGACCATCATTGTTGACGTGACAGACTACGTCGCCGTCATCACCCTGAATCGGCCCGACGCGCTGAATGCGCTGAATGCCCAGATGATGGGCGAACTGATCCAGGCAATGGAAGAAGCTGATTCAAGCGACAAGGTGCGCTGCATCATTCTGACCGGGTCGGAAAAGGCCTTTGCCGCCGGCGCGGACATCAAGGACATGGCGGAGCGCACTTTTGTCGACATGTTCTTCAATGACCCTTTCCGCGGACCCGCCGACCGGATGACGCGTCTTCGCAAACCGATGATTGCGGCTGTGTCTGGCTATGCCCTTGGGGGCGGATGCGAATTGGCGATGATCTGCGATTTCATCATCGCATCAGAAACGGCCAAGTTTGGCCAACCCGAGATCAATCTGGGTGTCATGGCTGGGATCGGTGGGACCCAACGTCTGACCCGACTGGTGGGCAAGTCCAAGGCGATGGACATGCATCTTACAGGACGTTTCATGGATGCAGCCGAGGCGGAACGGTCCGGCCTAGTCAGCCGCGTTGTGCCTGCCAAAAAGCTGATGGAAGAGGCCCGGGCAGCGGCGACCAAGATCTCGGAAAAGTCGCTGGTGGCCTCGATCGCCGTCAAAGACGCCGTGAACCGCAGCTATGAGACATCACTTTCCGAAGGCGTGCTCTATGAGCGGCGCATGTTCCATTCGTTGTTCGCTACCGAAGATCAGAAGGAAGGGATGGCCGCATTCCGTGAAAAGCGCGAGGCCCAGTTCCGCGACCGTTGACCCAAGGCCTCGATTTTTGGGTTTGCATCCTGGCCAAACATCGCTACAGACCATCCTCACATGCGCGAGAGGCCCGCTTTGGCCAGAATCAGCCGGTTATGAACCCGGTCGGGCCGATTGCGCTACCTAATTTCAATTGACCCGACAAAGGGAAACTAGCATGGCAAACTCACCCCAAGCCGCGAAGCGCGCCCGTCAGAATGAAGCCCGTTTTGCGATCAACAAGGCCCGCCGTTCGCGCATCCGTACCCACCTTCGCAAAGTCGAAGAGGCAATCGCCTCTGGTAACAAGGACGCGGCCGTCGCCGCCCTTCGCGCAGCCCAGCCCGAGCTGATGCGCGGTGTCACCAAAGGCGTCGTCCACAAGAATACTGCAGCCCGCAAGATGTCGCGGCTGAGCAGCCGGGTTAAGGCCATCGCCTGACCCTTGGTCATCTGATCGATTGACGAAAGGGCGTGCCTGTTGGCGCGCCCTTTTTCGTTGCGGGCCTGACGATGGGTGAGTCGCCGTTGCGCATAAGGTGTCAAGGAAATGCCGGACAGATGCCGTTGTTGCCCCAAGAACTGTGGCTTCGTAACACGACCATTTCTCTAAGTTAGCCAAAACTCACATGGCGCCAGATTCGATTTTGGTGATTGCCTCTGTCAAGCGAGTTGTTCTGTTGAAGCTGCCCTCAAGCCCTTGCTACGTTGACTGAGCGATTCATGTCGTTCCTGGGGGAACGTGGGAAAAGATGCTCGAAAGCGTCAGCTTGAGGGGTCCGCTCTGCGGACAACCCTTGTGCTTGGGGTAGCCGACTTCTTTAATCTACGGAGCTGCGATGGACCCGTTTGAGGGCCTGTCCGCGACTTCAAGGCCAGACGACCGATTGTCTCGGTTCGTTTGTCCCTGCTGCCCCCCAGTTTATAAAACGATCTCGACTGTTTGCCTGGGACTTAGGCGATCCGATGAGGTTGTGACCGGTGTTTCGTCGTGGGGCGGCGATTTTGAGTAGGGTGTTAGGTTGCCAGTGAAAAGGCAGCGCGACTTTCGTGTGCGTGGGTGCAAGACAAACAAATAACGAGCGACGCACTTGTTGCGGGCGACTGGGATGGGTCTGGGACATAATAAATGACGAATGAACTGTGGGGCCAAGTTCGGGAAACTCTTCGCGGAGCGGTCGGGGCAAACAACTATACCAACTGGATTGAGCCGCTCGACTTTGAGGCTCTGACGGACGGTGTCGCGACCTTCAATGTTCCGACTGGCTTTATCGGGAATTATGTTGCGCAGAATTTTGGCGACCAGATCCTTTTCCATATCAAGAATGCCGGGCAGCCGGTTCAACGGTTGCAATTCTCGACGGTCAGCCAGGCATCTCGTGTTAAGCCTCAGCCGGCGCCTGCACCGAACGTGACAGAGGTGGAACGTGGTGCCAGTCTTGATGCCCGCTTTACCTTCGACACCTTTGTCGTGGGCAAACCCAACGAACTGGCACATGCGGCGGCCCGTCGTGTGGCCGAGGGCGGGCCGGTTACCTTCAATCCGCTGTTCCTTTATGGCGGCGTCGGTTTGGGTAAGACCCACCTTATGCACGCAATTGCCCACGAGCTGCGCCACGCCAATCCACAGGTCAACGTGCTGTATCTATCGGCCGAACAGTTTATGTACCGCTTCATCACCTCGTTGCGAGACAAGCGGATGATGGATTTCAAACAGCTGTTCCGATCCGTAGACGTGCTGATGGTCGATGATGTCCAATTCCTTGCGGGCAAGGATTCGACCCAGGAAGAATTCTTTCATACCTTCAACGCTCTGGTTGACGGGCAAAAGCAGATCATCATTTCCGCTGACCGCGCACCGGGCGAGATCAAGGACCTCGAAGATCGTATCCGCTCAAGGCTGCAGTGTGGCCTCGTCGTCGATTTGCATCCCACGGACTACGAATTGCGCCTCGGCGTTCTTCAATCCAAAGAGCTTTACTATCGCAGCCAGTATCCCGGGCTTGTCATTCATTCCGGTGTACTCGAGTTCCTGGCACACAGAATCTCTACCAACGTCCGCGTCCTGGAAGGCGCCCTGACCCGGCTTTTCGCTTTTGCCAGCCTGGTCGGGCGTGAGATCGATATGGATCTGGTGCAGGACTGCCTGTCGGATGTCATCAAGACAAGCGATCGCAAGATCACTATCGAAGAGATCCAGCGCAAGGTCAGTGACCACTACAACATCCGTTTCTCGGACCTGATCGGACCCAAGCGGCTTCGGGTCTATGCCCGCCCCCGTCAGGTGGCGATGTTCCTGGCCAAGCAGCACACCAGCCGGTCGTTGCCGGAAATCGGTCGGAAATTTGGGGGCCGCGATCATACCACGGTCATGCATGGTGTCCGCCGGATCGAGGAATTGATCAACACTGATAGCCAGATTGCCGATGATGTGGAGCTTCTGCGTCGTTCACTTGAGGCTTGAAGCGTGACACCGTTGACGCGGTGACCCAAGACCCGCATCAATTGACTTGAGCCGGTCTGGAAAACAGGTAGTTTTCCCCTCCCGGCAACATCATCCGGTCAAAGCGGAGCGAGGGACATGAAATTCAGTATCGAGCGCAGTGCGCTACTCAAGGCGGTTGCGCAGGCTCAGTCAGTTGTTGAGCGTCGCAACACTATTCCGATCCTCGCCAATGTCCTGATCGAGGCCGAGGGGGACAGCGTTCAGTTTCGCGCGACGGACCTCGATATCGAGGTTGTTGATCGCGCCCCGGCCAAGGTCGAGCGGGCAGGGGCCACGACGGTTTCGGCCGTGACCCTGAACGAGATCGTTCGCAAGCTGCCCGATGGCGCCCTTGTGACGCTGACCGACAATTCCCAGGCAGGACGCATGACGATCGAGGCCGGTCGGTCCAACTTTTCGCTGGCGACCCTGCCACGCGAAGATTTTCCGGTCATGGCCACGTCGGAGTATGCGGCAAACTTTGCTGCACCAGCGGCCGTGCTGCGCCGTCTGTTCGACAAGTCAAAATTCGCGATCTCGACGGAAGAGACCCGATACTACCTGAACGGCGTCTACATGCATGTGGCCGACGGTGACGGGGGCAAGGTGTTGCGCTGTGTTGCAACCGATGGCCATAGGTTGGCCCGGATCGATGCCCCGCTCCCCGAAGGAGCAGATGGCATGGCTGGCGTGATCGTCCCCCGCAAGACCGTGGGAGAAATGCGCAAGCTGCTGGATGACGACGAGATGCAGATTGCGGTGTCGGTCAGCGAGACCAAGATCCGCTTTGCCACCCCCGACATCACCCTAACGTCCAAGGTCATCGACGGTACCTTCCCGGACTACACCCGCGTTATCCCGCAGGGCAACACCCGCCGCCTAGAAGTCGACGCGAGCGAGTTTGCCAAGGCGGTCGACCGTGTGGCCACCGTTTCGTCCGAGCGGTCCCGCGCCGTCAAACTGAGCCTTGACGATGATCGCCTGGTCCTGTCGGTGAACGCGCCGGATTCCGGTGCCGCCGAAGAAGAGCTTGCTGTGGCCTATTCGGACGAGCACCTGGATATCGGGTTCAATGCCAAGTATCTGCTCGAGATCGCCAGCCAGGTGGACCGCGAGAACGCGGTGTTCCTGTTCAACTCCTCCGGGGACCCTACGCTGATGCGTGAGGGCGATGACATGAGTGCGGTTTATGTCGTGATGCCGATGCGCGTGTGACGCGGGCGGTATGCCTCCGGCGGGAGTATTTGAGCGACGAAGCGAAGGGGGCGGGGTCAGGCTGACCTCATTGCGGCTGTCGCACTTTCGCTCGCATCGCCGCGCCGAACTGGTCTTTGACGGTCGCCCTGTGGCGATTCATGGACCCAATGGTGCGGGCAAGACGAACCTGATCGAAGCCGTGTCCTTGCTGTCGCCGGGTCGAGGGTTGCGCCGGGCCTCTGCCGATGACCTTGTTCGCCGTCCCGAGGCGTTGGGATGGAAGGTCCAGGCGGAAATCGACGTAGCAGGGGTTTTGCACGAGGTGGAGACCTGGGCAGAGCCGGCAGGCTCGCGTCAGGTGCGTATCGACGGGAAAGTCACCAGCCAGGTGGCCCTGGGTCGGATTGCCCGGATCCTGTGGCTGATCCCGGCGATGGACCGCCTTTGGATCGAAGGGGCGGATGGCCGCCGCCGGTTTCTGGATCGCGCCGTCCTGAGCTTTGACCCTGGTCACGCCGAGGCTGTCCTCGACTATGAAAAGGCGATGCGCGAACGCAACCGGTTGTTGAAGGACATGGTCCGCGACGGGCATTGGTACGCAGCTCTTGAGGCCCAGATGGCCCGCGCTGGCGCTGCCATTGATGCCGGTCGCAAGGATACGATCGCCGCCCTTATGGCGGCGCAGGCGGGGGCCGAGACAGCGTTTCCCGCCGCGGCACTATCGCTAAGCCATCCGGACGGACCTCTGCCGGAGACCGAAGACGCATTGCGCGAGGCGTTGGCGCTGGGTCGCAATCGCGACCTTGCCGCAGGCCGCGCCCTTGTCGGCCCCCATCGCAGCGATCTGGAGGCGATCTGGCAGGCCAAGGGCGTCTCTGCCCGCGACTGTTCCACCGGAGAGCAGAAGGCGCTCCTGATATCGCTGATCCTTGCCAATGCCCGGGCCCTTGCCGCCGAGGGGCCGCCAATCCTGCTGCTGGATGAGGTGGCCGCCCATCTGGATGCTGGCCGCCGGGCGGCCTTGTATGACGAGATTTGCCTGCTGGGTGCGCAGGCCTTTATGACCGGGACGGGTGCGGAGTTGTTTGCCGACCTGGGCGATCGCGCGGCGGTGCTGGAAGTCCGCGAAGAGGCTGGCGTCTCGGGGGTGACAGCGGTTCCGGCCTCTTGAACCTGCCCAAGAACTGGAGGATGGGTGGCGCATGACCGTGACCGCTGTTGATCTGGGCCTTTATGCCATCGCCATCTTTCTGCTGTTCCTGACACCGGGACCGGTCTGGGTCGCGCTGGCTGCGCGGGCCTTGTCCGGCGGATTTCGAGGAGCCTGGCCGCTGGCGCTGGGCGTCACTCTGGGTGACCTGATGTGGCCACTGCTGGCGATCCTGGGCGTGTCCTGGATTGTGTCAGTCTTTGAAGGCTTCTTGCTGTTCTTGCGCTGGGTGGCATGTGCGACCTTTATCGTCATGGGGCTACTGATCTATCGGTCGGCAGGCAAGCCGATCTCGACCGACGGTCGATTGACCCGGCCGGGCATGTGGGCCGGGTTTGCCGCCGGTGTCGCCGTGATCGTGGGCAATCCCAAGGCGATCCTGTTCTACATGGGCATCCTGCCGGGTTTCTTTGACATCGGTCAGCTGACGCCGCCTGACATTGCTGCGGTCTGCGCTGTATCGATGGCGATCCCCCTTGTCGGAAACCTGTGTCTGGCATTTTTCATCGGCCGCGCCCGGCAGCTTTTGACATCGCCCACAGCCCTGAAGCGCACCAATCAGGTGGCGGGGGTCCTGCTGATCTTTGTCGGCCTCGTTATCCCTGTTTTGTAACACAAAATATGGGGGTTTCGCCGTGACATCCCCGGCGTTTGGGCCTATATTTCGGGTCTGAACTGCAAGGAAATTACCTATGTCCGATCCCGCCTCGATCCCGGCTGAATATGGTGCCGATTCTATCAAGGTTCTCAAAGGCTTGGATGCTGTTCGCAAGCGTCCCGGGATGTACATTGGCGACACCGACGACGGTTCTGGTCTGCACCATATGGTCTATGAGGTGGTCGACAATGGGATCGACGAGGCTCTGGCCGGTCATGCGGACCGGGTGATTGTCCGAATTCACGCCGATTCCAGTGTGTCGGTAAGTGACAATGGCCGGGGCATCCCCGTGGGCATCCACGAGGGCGAAGGTGTGTCAGCGGCTGAGGTCATCATGACACAACTGCATGCGGGCGGGAAATTCGACCAGAATTCCTACAAGGTATCGGGCGGTTTGCACGGCGTTGGCGTGTCGGTTGTCAACGCCCTGTCCGTCTGGCTGGAGCTGCGCATCTGGCGAGATGGCAAGGAACACTACGCCCGCTTTGAAGGCGGCTATACGGTGGAACCTTTGCGCGTTGTTGGCGATGCCAACGGCAAGAAGGGTACCGAAGTTCGCTTCCTTGCCTCGACCGAGACATTCTCGAACCTCGACTATTCGTTCGACACTTTGGAAAAGCGCCTGCGTGAACTGGCCTTCCTGAATTCGGGTGTGCGTATCCTGATCGAGGATCTGCGCCCCGCGGTGCCGCTGACGACCGAGCTGTACTACGACGGCGGCGTCAAGGAGTTCGTGAAGTACCTTGATCGCCACAAGAGCTCGATCATGGCCGAACCCATTTTCATCACTGGCGAGAAGGACGACATCGGGGTCGAAGTCGCCATGTGGTGGAACGACAGCTACAACGAGATGGTTCTGCCCTTTACCAACAACATCCCTCAGCGGGATGGTGGCACCCATCTGTCGGCCTTTCGCTCGGCTCTGACGCGGACCATCAACGCCTATGCCCAATCCTCTGGCATCGCCAAGAAGGAAAAGGTGGACTTTACCGGTGACGATGCCCGCGAAGGCCTGACCTGTGTGCTTTCGGTCAAGGTGCCTGATCCCAAATTCTCCAGCCAGACCAAGGACAAGCTTGTCTCGTCCGAGGTTCGGCCAGCTGTCGAAGGGCTGGTTGGCGAAAAGCTTGCCGAATGGTTCGAAGAGAACCCGGCGCTTGCCAAGGTCATCGTGGGCAAGATCGTCGAAGCGGCATTGGCACGTGAGGCCGCCCGCAAGGCGCGCGAGTTGACCCGGCGCAAGACCGCGATGGATGTGAACTTTCTGGCGGGCAAGCTGAAGGACTGTTCGGAAAAAGATCCGTCCAAGACCGAAGTCTTTCTGGTCGAGGGTGACAGCGCCGGAGGATCGGCCCAGACGGGCCGCGACCGGCGGACCCAGGCCGTTCTGCCCCTGCGCGGCAAAATCCTGAACGTTGAGCGGGCGCGGTTTGACCGGATGCTGGGCAGCCAGGAGATTGGCAACCTTGTCATGGCGCTGGGCACGGGCATTGGCCGCGATGAATTCAACATCGACAAGCTGCGCTACCACAAGATCGTCATCATGACGGACGCTGACGTGGACGGGGCGCATATCCGCACCCTTCTGTTGACCTTCTTCTTCCGTCAAATGCCAAAGCTGATCGAAGGTGGCTTCCTCTACATCGCGCAGCCGCCGCTTTACAAAGTGGCCCGGGGCAAGTCCGAGGTTTACCTCAAGGACCAGCCCGCGCTTGAAGAATACCTGACCCAACAGGGCATCGACGGCGCGGTTCTGCGCCTTGGGTCTGGCGCCGAGATGGCCGGTGGCGACCTGCTGCGTGTGGTCGAAGAGGCCCGGCAGCTAAAGCGGGTGCTAGATGCCTTCCCGACCCACTATCCGCGCCACATCCTGGAACAGGCCGCGATTGCCGGGGCCTTTGTGCCCGGTGTCGTCGACGCCGACCTTCAGGGTACGGCCGACAAGGTGGCCCGCCGCCTCGACCTGATCGCGCTTGAATGGGAGCGTGGCTGGCAAGGCCGGATCACCCAAGACCACGGCATCCGACTGGCCCGTATCCTTCGTGGTGTCGAAGAGGTCCGGACGCTGGACGGCCCAATGCTACGCTCGGGCGAAAGCCGTAGGGCAGGGAGTTTCACCAAAAGCCTGCAAGAGGTCTACGACCTGCCCGCCACCCTTGTTCGCAAAGACCGGACAGTCATGATCCACGGCCCGCTTGATCTGTTAAAAGCGATCTTGCAGGAGGGCGAAAAGGGTCTGTCGCTGCAGCGCTACAAAGGGCTGGGCGAGATGAACCCCGAACAGCTGTGGGAAACAACATTGGACCCCGAGGCCCGGACCCTGTTGCAGGTCAAGATCGACGATGTGGCCGAGGCCGACGACCTGTTCACCAAACTGATGGGCGACGTGGTCGAACCCCGGCGCGAGTTCATTCAGCAGAATGCCTTGAACGTCGAGAACCTGGATTTCTGATCCAGTCTTGACCGGTTGACCCAAACGAAAAGCCCGGACCAATTGGCCCGGGCTTTTTGCTGTGACGCTTCCATTGGGGCTATTTCGCCCCCGGATTTTAGGCCCGAACGAGCTTTTCGTAGCTTTCCGAGATTTCGCGTGTCAGCGCGCCGACCTCAAAGTTGTAGTCGCCGATCTGTCCGACGGGCGTCACTTCGGCGGCGGTGCCGGTCAGCCAGCACTGTTCAAACCCTTCCAACTCTTCGGGCATGATGTGCCGCTCGTGGACCTTGATCTGGCGGTCGCCAAGCATGCCGATGACGGTCTGGCGGGTCAGGCCGTTCAGGAAGCAGTCGGGCTTGGGCGTGTGAACCTCGCCGTCCTTGACGAAAAAGATGTTCGCTCCGGTCGCCTCGGCGACATAGCCGCGATAGTCGAACATCATCGCGTCAGAGCAACCTTTAGCTTCGGCAGAGTGTTTGGACATCGTGCAGATCATGTACAGACCGGCTGCCTTTGCGTGGGACGGAATGGTCTCGGGGCTGGGCCGCTTCCATTTGGCGATATCCAGCTTGGCACCCTTCATCTTGGCGTCGCCGTAGTAGTTGCCCCATTCCCAGGCAGCGACAGCCATCCGGACCGGGTTGCGCTTGGCCGCGACACCCATGTCTTCGCCAGCGCCGCGCCAGGCGACGGCCCGGACATATGCATCGGTAAAGCCGTTCGCGGTCAGGACGGCCTGCTTGGCGGCCTCGATCTCGTCCACAGTGTAGGGGATTTCAAAATCCAGGCAGGAGGCGGAATAGCGCAGACGCTCTGAATGCTGCCGGCTCTTGAAGATCTTGCCGTTGTAGCACCGCTCGCCCTCAAAGACGCTCGACGCATAATGCATGGCGTGGGTCAGGATGTGCACATTGGCATCGCGCCAGTCCACAAGCGTTCCGTCCATCCAGATTTTGCCATCGCGGTCACTGTAAGATCCAGCCATTCCAAACCCATCCTTTTACGTTTGTTACGCATATAGGTCCGCTTCGGACATAATGTTGCGTGAAATCTGAGATTCGCTAACAGTTGCATCTTGGAATGTCAACAAGGCTGACGTATCTTCGAACCAGCACGAGGGAGTGAGAACATGGATCAGAGTAATGCGCCGCAGAGCGGTCAGGCTCTGCTTTTTCTGACTGACGAGCAGCTGCGCAAAGGGATAGAGGCGATGTTTTTCGCCTATCGGGGCTTTACCGCAGACCCCGATCGGATCCTGTCCGAAAAGTCCTACGGGCGGGCGCATCATCGGGCCATCCACTTCATCCACCGCAGTCCCGGAACGACGGTCAACAACCTTCTGTCGATCCTGGGTGTTACAAAGCAATCCCTGAATCGTGTCTTGCGCACTTTGGTCGAGGATGGCTTGGTCGAAAGCAATGTAGGTGCGACCGATAAACGCGAACGGAACCTGTACCTTACAGAAGAAGGAGCGGCTCTTGAGCGGGAATTGTCAGACGCACAGCGCGACCGGATGCGGGCCGCTTACCGTGCGGCGGGGCCTGCTGCCGTGACGGGTTTTCGACAAGTGCTTGAGGCGATGATGGACGACGATATGCGCCGACAGTTTGACGCGCTGCGTGACACGCGGGGACGGAGCTGATGGAGGCCGCGCACCTTCTGATTGTCGATGATGACGAACGTATTCGGGTTCTGTTGCAAAAGTTCCTTGTGCGATCTGGTTTTCTGGTGACAGCCGCACGCGATGCCGCCCACGCCCGGCGGATCCTGTCGGGGCTGGAGTTCGACATGATCGTCCTGGATGTCATGATGCCTGGCGAAGATGGCGTCAGCCTCTGCCGTGATCTTCGGTCAAGGCTTGGGACCCCCATCCTGCTCCTGACTGCCAAGTCCGAGACGAACGAGCGGATCAACGGACTTGAGGCGGGGGCTGACGACTACATGTCCAAGCCGTTCGAGCCGAAAGAACTTCTGTTGAGGATCAACGCGATCCTGCGCCGGGTTCCAGCCGCGGAACCGATCGCGGTTCTGCCCAAAGTGCTTACCCTGGGGCCCATTCGATACGACATCGAGCGGGGCGAGATGTGGCAGGGCGAGGCACCTGTCCGATTGACTGCGACAGAAAGCCAGCTGATGCGGATATTTTCCGGGTGTCCAGGTCAGGCCGTCACCCGTACTCGCCTTGTCGAAGAACTCGGCCGGGGTGGCGGACAGGCCCAGGAACGGGCCGTCGATGTGCAGATTACCCGCTTGCGCCGCAAAATCGAGGCTGACCCAAAGCAGCCGCGCTACCTTCAAACCGTGCGCGGCGAAGGCTATATGCTGGCCCCGGACTGACAGCCCAAAGCAATTTCAGTCCGACAAGTTCTTGTATCGTGCCGGATAATCCGGTTTTGTCATGCTTATGGCGACCGCCCTTATCACCCATCCGGACTGCCTTGGCCATGTCACCCCTCCTGGTCACCCCGAGCAAGTTGCCCGCCTTGAGGCGGTTCTTTCGGCTTTGGACGGGATGGACCTGATCCGGGTAAAGGCCCCACTTGTGGCAGAGGATGATCTTTTGCGCTGCCATCCCCAGTCATATCTGAATGATCTTAAGCGAGCGTCCCCGACCAGCGGTTGGTGGGCGCTAGACCCAGATACCTACATGTCCCAGGGCACCCTGACCGCTGCACACCGCGCTGTTGGTGCCGTCATTCGGGGTGTTGACCTTGTCTTGGCGGGTGATGCGGCAAATGCCTTTGCGGCCGTTCGTCCCCCTGGTCATCATGCCGAACGTGAAACGGCCATGGGATTTTGCCTGTTTGGAAATGTCGCGATTGCCGCGCACTATGCGCTTGAGCATCATGGCCTGTCTCGGGTCGCCATCGTCGACTTTGACGTTCATCACGGAAACGGAACACAGGCACTGGTCGAGGATGATCCTCGCATCCTGTATTGCTCGACCCACCAAATGCCGTTCTACCCTGGAACCGGACGTCCTTCGGATACCGGCCCCCATGATACGATCATCAACGTCGGACTTGCCTCGGGCACAGGGTCCAAGGAGTTTCGCGCGGCGATGGACCGGATCGTCCTGCCTGGGATTGATGCATTTTCTCCGCAACTCCTGCTTATATCCGCCGGGTTCGATGCACATCGGGATGATCCATTGGCGGAACTGAACCTGACGACCGAGGACTTTGCCTGGGTGACAGCCAAAATTTGCGATCTGGCCGACAAACATTGTGCCGGGCGCGTGGTCTCTGCCCTGGAAGGGGGTTATGATCTTGAGGCGCTGGGCGAACGTGCCGCGGCGCATGTTGGAATACTGAGGGAGCGGGGCGCATGACCGAAGTGCCGGTAAATGAAATGAGCTTCGAGGATGCGATCCGAGAGTTGGAGCAGGTGGTCGGCAAGTTGGAGCGTGGCGATGTCGCGCTGGAAGAGTCGATCTCGCTTTACGAACGCGGAGCCGCTTTGAAGAAGCGCTGCGAGACCAAGCTGAAAGAGGCCGAAGAAAAGGTCGCCAAGATCACTCTGGGTGAGGATGGCCAACCTTCAGGTACTGTCCCCCTCGATGACTGAGACGTTTTCGGCGGCGCTTGCAGCGGCGGCGAAGGCGACGCAGGCCCGGTTGGCAGAGGCCGTGGGACACTTGCCTGACCTTCCCGTAACCCGGGCCATGTCCTACGCCGTACAGGGTGGCAAAGGCCTGCGCGGATTCTTGGTGCTGGAATCGGCGCGCTTGCATGGCGTTGACCAATCCCGGGCCATCGGTCCTGCCGCCGCGATCGAGGCGTTGCACGCCTATTCCCTCGTGCACGATGACCTGCCCTGCATGGATGATGATGACCTGCGTCGGGGCCAGCCAACCGTCCACCGCAAATGGGACGAGGCGACAGCCGTCCTTGCCGGAGACGCTTTGCAGACACTGGCCTTTACCCTGTGTGCCGACGATAGCGTCGGGCCTGCCGAGGTTCGTGTCGATCTGATCGCAAGCCTTGCCAAGGCCGCGGGCGCCGAAGGTATGGTTCTGGGGCAGGCCCTTGATATTGCAGCCGAAACGGCGGCCACCCCTTTGTCGTTGGACGAAATCACCGCCCTTCAGGCCGGTAAGACCGGGGCCCTGATCGTTTGGTCGGCAGAGGCCGGTGCCCGGCTGGCCGGTGCCGACACAGGCCCCCTGCGCCACTACGCCACGGCCCTTGGCCTTGCCTTCCAGATCGCCGACGACATCCTTGACGTCGAGGGCGACGCTGACGCCGTGGGCAAAGCCCTGCGCAAGGACGCAGAGGCAGGCAAGGCAACCTTCGTGTCCTTGCTGGGGTTGGACGGGGCCAAGGCCCGAGCGGCTGCCCTTGTCGATGAGGCCTGCGCAGCGCTCGAGTGCTATGGGGCAGAGGCCCACAACTTGCGGGCGGCGGCCCGCTTTGTTATCGCCCGCCGGAATTGATCAAAGGCCAAGCCAATGTCTGACCGTCCTGTCACACCCCTGCTGGATCAGGTGCAGGTTCCCGCCGACCTTAAACGGCTAAGCGATAGTGACCTGAAGCGTCTGGCGGATGAGTTGCGGATAGAAACCGTGGCCGTCGTCAGCGAAACCGGCGGCCATCTGGGGGCGGGGCTTGGTGTGGTCGAATTGACGGTTGCCTTGCACGCCGTCTTTGACGCGCCCAAGGACAAGATCATCTGGGACGTGTCCCACCAGTGCTATCCGCACAAGATCCTGACAGGCCGCCGCGACCGCATGCGCACGTTGCGGATGGAGAATGGTCTGTCCGGTTTCACCAAGCGGTCCGAAAGCCCTTATGATCCGTTCGGGGCGGCCCATAGCTCTACCTCCATTTCCGCCGCACTTGGTTTTGCCGTTGCCCGCGATCTGGGGGGCACCCCCGAAACCGGGATCGGCGACGCCATTGCCATTATTGGCGACGGAGCGATGAGTGGCGGCATGGCCTATGAGGCGATGAACAACGCGGGCCACCTCAAGAAGCGGTTGATCGTCATCCTGAACGACAACGAGATGTCGATTGCCCCTCCCGTCGGGGCGATGTCGACCTATCTGTCGCGCCTTTACGCAGGCGAGCCGTTTCAGGAGCTGAAGGCAGCGGCAAAAGGGGCGGTGTCCTTCCTGCCACCGCCCTTCCGTGAAGGGGCGCAACGCGCCAAGGAAATGCTCAAGCATATGACCGTGGGCGGGACCCTGTTCGAAGAACTTGGGTTCTCGTACCTCGGGCCGATCGACGGGCATGATATGGAGCAGTTGTTGTCCGTCCTGCGGACCGTCAAGGCGCGTGCAACCGGCCCGATCCTGATCCACGCGATCACCAAGAAGGGCAAGGGCTACGCCCCGGCCGAAAGCGCCCGTGACGGTGGCCACGCAACCGCCCGTTTTGACGTGCTGACCGGCAAACAGGCCAAGGCCAAGTCAAACGCGCCCTCCTATACTTCGGTCTTTGCCGATGCGCTTTTGGCCCATGCTGCCAAGGACAGCCGGATTTGTGCGGTCACCGCAGCCATGCCCGACGGGACGGGACTGTCCAAGTTCATGGAGCGTTACGCCAGCCGGTGTTTCGATGTGGGCATCGCAGAACAGCACGCCGTCACCTTTTCGGCCGGGCTTGCTGCTGGGGGGATGCGCCCCTTCTGCGCGCTGTACTCTACGTTCCTGCAACGGGGGTATGATCAGGTGGTCCATGACGTGGCCATTCAACGCCTGCCGGTCCGCTTTGCCATTGACCGGGCTGGACTGGTCGGGGCCGACGGGGCGACCCACGCAGGCAGCTATGACATCGCGTTTCTGGCCAATCTACCCGGCTTTGTCGTGATGGCCGCAGCAGACGAGGCCGAGCTTGTCCGCATGGTGGCCACCGCTGCCCAGCATGATACAGGCCCGATCGCCTTCCGCTTTCCCCGCGGTGAGGGGGTCGGCGTCGAGATGCCGGCAGATCCGCAACCTCTTGAGATCGGCAAGGGTCGTATGGTGCAGGAAGGCAAAGGTATTGCAATCCTGTCCTTCGGCACCCGACTGTCAGAGGTGATGAAAGCAAGCGAAAGCCTTGCCGCAAAAGGGATCACCCCCACAATTGCCGACGCCCGCTTTGCCAAGCCGCTGGATCGGGAGATGATCCTGGACCTTGCGTCCCGGCACGAGGCCTTGATTACCATCGAGGAAGGGGCCGTTGGTGGTTTTGGCAGTCACGTCGCCCAACTGCTGTCCGACGAAGGGGTTTTTGACGCAGGGCTGAAATTCCGGTCCATGGTCTTGCCCGACATCTTCATTGATCAGGCCGGACCCAAGGAGATGTATGCCGTTGCCGCCCTCAACGCCGAGGACATCGAGCGCAAAGTGCTTGAGGTGATGGGTGTAGGCGTCATGACCCGGCGGGCCTGACAAGACATGCTGTCCGGAGGACCCTCCGGTGGATCATTGATGAGGATGAAATGGCGGATACAGAACTGACCCATGCCGAGATCGTAGAGATCCTTGAAGGGGTGACGACGGCGACATTGACCACTGTCCTTCTGAAGAAAGGGCTGCGCAACGTCTGGCTGCGCGGCACCCGGCCACTGAACCCCGGACAGGTCAGGGTCGCGGGCCCTGTCTTTACCCTTCGCTTTGTTCCGGCCCGCGAGGACCTTGCCACACCGGAAAGCTGGTCGTCGCCCATCTCGACCCGCGCTGCGATCGAGGCGATGCCGGAAGGCTGCATTGCCGTGGCCGATGCGATGGGGGTCACCGACGCGGGCATCTTTGGCGATATCCTGGCGGCGCGTATGCAAAAGCGGGGCGTGGCGGCCCTGGTGACAGATGGGGTGATGCGCGATGCGGCGGGCGTTCTGTCCACCGAACTGCCCGTCTGGTGCGACGGAGTGGCGGCCCCACCCTCGGTCGCGGGCCTGACGTTCGTGGGTTGGGAAGAGCCCATTGCATGCGGCGGTGTCGCCGTCATGCCCGGTGACTGGATCGTCGCAGATGCGGACGGGGCGGTATTGATCCCGCAGGCCAAACTTGCCGCTGTCCTGGAAGAAGCGCCCGAGCAGGAGCGGATGGAAGCCTGGATCATGGAAGAGGTCGGACGCGGCGTGTCCTTGCCCGGTCTTTATCCGATGAATGCTGAGACCAAGGCGCGATACGACACATTCAAAGCGAACGGCTAGGGCAGTAGCCTCCGGCGGGAATATTTAGGGCAAGAAAAAGCCCGCAAGTCAGCACCTAGTCGCGTTCACGCTCAGACAGCCGGGCCTCGATCGCTTCGAGACGTGACAGTACTTTGTCCCGGTATTCGTCGGTTGCGGCATTCGATTCTTCTGCATGGGCGTCCTGCATTGAATTGACGATCAGGCCGACCAGCAGGTTCACCACGGCGAAAGTGGTTACCATGATAAAGGGGATGAAGAAGGCCCAGGCCCATGAATAGGTCTCCATCACCGGGCGCACGATCCCCATCGACCAGCTTTCCAGGGTCATGATCTGGAACAGGGAATAGGCTGAGCCGCCCAAGGTGCCGAACCATTCCGGAAAGGTTTGCCCGAAAAGTTTGGTCGCCATGACGGCCCCGATGTAGAAGATGATCCCCATCAGCAGAAAGACGGAGCCCATGCCTGGTAGTGCCGTTATGAACCCTTCAACCACCCGTCGCAGTCGGGGCGCGACGGAGATGACGCGAAGTACCCGAAGGATCCGGAGCGCCCGCAAGACTGATAGCCCCTGTGTCGCCGGAACCAGCGAAATGCCGACGATGACGAAATCGAACAGGTTCCATGGATTGCGGAAAAAGCGGGGACCATAGGCAAATAGCTTGGCGAGGATTTCGACGACGAAGACCGTAAGGCACAACCGGTCGAGCAGGACAATAACGCCACCCGCGCCATCCATGACCACAGCGGATGTTTCAAGCCCAAGGATGATCGCGTTGAAAACGATGACCCCGATAATCGCATTCTTCACGATGTCCCGGTTAAGGATGCGGGCGGTTTTGGCGCGAAGCGTCATGATCCCTCGGTGTTTGTCCCACTTCGTTTGAATATGGGGTGCTGTGGCCCGGCTGCAAGCGGTCACTGGCAAGCCGGATCTGTGGGTTGCACCAAGTTGCCCGCGCCGTGCAATGTCATGTCACTGTTGATGGAGGACTATTATGCGGCCTGTTCTAGTCTTTCGTTGGATCGTGTTCCTGCTGGCCGCGGGTTACAGCCTGCGCATGATCGTCTTTGGGGGGTATGACGGATTTGGCGGACCTTTTCGCTTTCTGACGGTCTGGGCCCTTTTCGCCTCATTCTTTGCTGCAAGTCGCATGATCGCCCTAGAGGAGGGCCGGTCGACCTGCCGCTGGGATGGTTTCGTGGGGATGACGGCGGTTATCAACCTGATGGTCGTGTTCCTGTACTGGCGTCTTTATTTTGGCGACCCGACCTCGGTCACCAAAGATGGTGAATTGGGGGAATGGTGGCTGGAGTACTACCTTCATGCCCTTGGCCCCTTGCTGCAATGGATCGATGCCCTGTTCTTCCATCGGTCGTTCCGCCGCCCTTTGGCCTCGGTCGGTTGGATCGTGGGGCTGGTGGCCGTCTATTTTGCCTGGATCGAGCTGGCCGTCGCGCCCTTGAACGATAGCCCGCAGGGCTCTGTCACAAGCGGCTTGCCATACCGTTTCCTCAACAGCATGGACTGGCCCGAAAGGGCGCAGTTCTATATCACGAATGTCGGTGTCGGCCTTGGGGTTCTGGCGGCGTTTTGTGTCCTGGCCTGGGTCATTCGCCGTCTTGTTCCAAGGCGAGAAGTGCCGCGAGGCCGGCCCGATAGTCGGGATAAAGCAGCGTCACGCCAAGCTCTTCCTTGATCCGCCTGTTCGAGACCTTTTTGCTTTCGGCATAAAAGCTTCGGGCCATGGGCGTCATCTCGGCAGTATCAAAGTCTTCGGCGGGGGGAATGGGCAGGCCAAGAAGTTCGGCCGCGTGGCCGATCACGTCCTCGGGCGGGGCAGGATCGTCGTCGCAGACGTTGTAGGCAGCACCCGGATTGGGCCGCCGGATCGAGGCCCAGAGAACCTGTGCTATGTCCTCTACATGGGTGCGCGAAAAGACCTGACCGGATTTGAGGATCCGCCGCGCCGTGCCGTCGCGCACCTTTGCAAAGGGTCCGCGTCCGGGGCCGTAGATCCCGGCCAACCGGAAAATGTGCAGGGGCAGCCCCGGTATGGCGCCCCAGGCGGCCTCTGCGGCCACGCGGGCCTTGCCGCGCACGGTAGCAGGCGTCAGGGGGCTGTTCTCATCCACCCAGCCGCCTGCATGGTCTCCGTAGACGCCGGTCGTGGACAGGTAACCCACCCATTTGAACTGTTCAGCCCGCTCTGCAATCGCCTCCTCAAGCTCTCTCAGGACCGGGTCCCCATCCGCGTCTGGGGCGGCGGATATCAGGAGGTGGGTTGCCGCGTTCAATGCCGGCAGCATGTCCGCGCCGGGCCAAACCCGGGGCTCTGTCCCTGCGGCCAGAAGCTCGGCCGCCTTGTCCTGCGACCGGGTTGTCCCGATCACCCGCCAGTCATTGGGCAGGAGCTGGGTCAGCGCCCGGGCGGAGTATCCGTGTCCAAAGGAAAGCAGCGTCGTCATGCCCCTGTCTCGCCCGTCTCTGCCCGGTTGGCAAGATGGGGCGTTTGGAGAAGAATGGTGTATGACCGGACCAGACCCCAAATCCGACCCTCAACCGGATCCGAGCCTTCAGGCAGCCTATGACCTGGACAGTCCCGAAAGGGTTATCCGCCTCTACGAGGCCTGGGCCGAAAGCTATGACGGAACCTTTGCTGCCGCGATGGACTACCAGTTGCCAGCCCGCGTGGCAGAGGCGTTTGACCGCGCGGGTGGCCGGGGGCCAGTACTGGACGTGGGGGCGGGAACCGGCCTTGTGGCCGAGAGACTGGTGGAACTGGGGTTCGGACTGGTGGACGGTACCGATTTTTCCGAAGAGATGCTGGAGGTGGCCCGCCGGAAAGAGCTTTACCAGCGGGTGTTTCATGGGGATGTGATGGGGCGGCTGGACTGTCCGGACGACGCCTATGGTGGGGTCGTCAGCGCGGGGACCTTTACCCACGGCCACGTCGGCCCGGAGGCCTTGCCAGAGCTTTTGCGGGTGGCCTTGCCCGGTGCGGTCTTTGCCCTTTCCATCAATGCCGAGCATTACGAGGCCAAGGGCTTTGGCCCCGCCTTTCGGGATCTCGAAGGTCAGATCACTGATTTGCGTTTGCCGGAGGTCAAGATTTATGGGCAGCAGGCGAAGGGCCCTCATGCCAATGATCTTGGACGGGTTGCGGTGTTTCGAAAGGCTTAGCCGGCCAAAACCGCCTGTTTGACTGGATACGCCAGTCAGGCGGGGGCCAGCGCCGGCCGCAGTTTGCGCTTGCCTTACTGTGAGGTTTGTTTATCGCAATGGGCATAAACATAACACATGCAGGCAAATGACCCAGACAACTCAGACCACCCAGTCCGCGACTGGACCCAAATCAGCGCGCGACTGGGTCTCGGTATTGGCTCACTACCGCGAACCCAACGAATGGCGCAGCTTTTTTGAACTTGGGGTAAGCATCGTCCCGTTCTTTCTTCTTTGGGGCCTGGCATGGTGGGCGTTGTCATATAGCTACCTACTTACCTTGGCCATTTCTGTCGTAAACGCTGCGTTCCTGTTGCGCATGTTCACCATTCAGCACGATTGCGGCCATGGTTCGCTGTTTCGCAACCGGGTGCTAAGCGACTGGATCGGGCGAGTCATCGGGGTCTTTACCCTGACACCCTATGATGTCTGGCGGCGGACCCATTCGGTGCACCACAGCGCTGCGGGCAACCTTGCCAAACGTGGGATGGGTGATGTTCACACCCTCACAGTTGCGGAATACAAAAGCCGGTCTTGGATCCACCGCATGCGGTATCGCTTGTATCGGCATCCATTCACCCTTTTTGTGCTTGGCCCGGGCTACCTGTTCTTCTTGCAGAACCGGATCCCGCTTGGCCTGATGTCGACCGTCAAATACTGGGTCAGCGCGATGGCGACGAACCTTGCGATCGTCACGGCCCTGACTGCGATCTGGTACTTTGGCGGCCTGATGCCGGTTCTTCTCATCTTCCTGCCTTCGACCTTGATTGCGGCGACCGCTGGCGTCTGGCTGTTTTATGTCCAGCATCAGTTCGAAGAGACGATCTGGGATAAGGATGAAGACTGGCAGCTACATGACGCTGCCCTGCATGGCAGCTCACATTATGTCTTGCCGCCCGTGTTGCAGTGGTTCAGCGCCAACATCGGCATCCACCACGTCCACCACCTTTACAGCCGCATCCCGTTTTACCGGTTGACCGAGGTGTTGCGAGACCACAAGGAACTGGCAACCGGCAACCGCATGACCGTGCGCGAAAGCCTGGCCTGCGCCCGGCTTCATCTGTGGGACGAGAAAAGCAAACGGCTTTTGTCCTTTGCCCAGGCCCGCTCGCTGTCAGCCTAAGGGCTGACGGCGGCCCCTTTGATCCGGGTCATCAGGCGAAAGACGCCCAGCGCCGGGATACAGGCGATCAGCAAGGCCGAGCCAAAGAGGAAGGTGACCCCGGCCTCTCCGGCCCGGTCCGCAAGGGCTCCGGCAATAGCGGGTCCAGCCATCATCAAAGCATAGTAGATTGAAAAGAACACACCCATGCCAAGGGCGCGGGTTTCTGGCCGCAGGATCACGGCAGGCAGGGTCATGATCGGGCCGGCCCCCAGTCCAAAGAAGAACCCGGCCACACTCAGCGCGATCGTGATGCCCCATGCCGGCGCGTAAAGGGCGACGGGTAATAGGGCTGAATAGCCAATCAGGCTGATCAGGATGACGGTGTCGCGGCGTCCGGTCCGGTCAGCGATGATCCCGCCAAGGGGCAGGGCAATCGCGGTGGCGATGACAAAGATGCTGGTCGTCGAACTTGCCGCCGTCAGGGACCATCCCCGCTCGCTCAGGACCGACGGTCCAAAGGCAAACACCATCGCCAGACCGACGTTGTAAAGCGCCCAGATCGTGCTGGCGAGGGTCAGGGTGATGATCGGGAACCCTGCTCCACCCATGACAGCCGCCGGTTGCGAGGTGGTAGGCGGGGTCTGGTAGAGCAGGGCAAACGCCACCAGTGCAATGCCGATGATCCCGATGACAAAAGCCCAGACCCCGGTAAGACCCCCGGTAGTGGCCACGCTTGGCAAGACCAGAAGGGCCAGCGCGATGCCGACCGGCCATGAGTTGATGAAGATCCCCATCGCGGTCGAGATTTCGCGCCCGGCAAACCAGTCCACCAGCATCTTGGTCATGATGACGTTTATGATGACGCCACCGACACCCCCGATGACCCGGCCTGCCATCAACCAGCCCCATGTCGGGGCCAGAGCGATCATGACGACCCCGATCAGCATCAGAACCATGCTCAGCATCACAATCCGCTTGTCACCAAACCGCGCAGCGATGGCCCCGCCGGGGATGGCGACCACGATGCCCGGGGCAAGGTAAAGACCGATCAGCCAGCCCATATCGGCCAGGCTGACGCCGTAGGTCTCGGCGATCAGGGGTGATACCGCTCCAACGGACTGGAACTGAAACGCCATTGTCAGGCGTGCTGTGAACAACACGGCAAGGATGGTCCAGCGACTCATGGCATGGAATGCTCCGGATCAGACCACCGGAAATCGGGTGGCCCTGTGTGACACTATGCCCAAAGATACTTGGCTGCGAAGGGGCTTTGCGCAAGCATCAGATCGGTAGAAGGGCGTGGTTCCTAGCGACCCTTCCAAACCGGATCCCGCTTTTCGGCAAAGGCCTTGGCGCCCTCTTTCTGGTCCTCGCTCGAATAGAGCAGGTCAACGGTAGCAAACTGGCGCTTGGTGATGCGGTTGAGGGCGTCCTGAAACCGCATGTCCTCGGCCTCGCGAACGACCTCCTTGATCGCGGCATAGACGAGGGGAGGGCCAGAAGCGAGAAGGCGGGCGAGATCCCATGCCTTTGGCAGAAGGTCCTCGGGCGTGGTGATCTCTTTGAGAAGGCCCCAGTGCAGGGCCTCTTGCGCATCGAACCAGCGACCGGTCAGCAAAAGGTCCATCGCGACGTGGTAGGGAATGCGTTTGGGCAATTTGATCGAGGCGGCATCGGCCACGGTGCCCGAACGGATTTCGGGCAGGGCAAAGGTCGCGTTGTCGGATGCCAGGATCAGATCGCAGGACAAGGCCAGCTCAAGCCCGCCGCCACAACAGATGCCATTAACGGCGCAGATGACCGGCTTGTTCATCTGGGGCAGCTCCTGCAAGCCGCCAAAGCCGCCGATGCCGTAGTCGCCATCAACGGCGTCGCCCCCGGCGGCGGCCTTCAGGTCCCACCCGGGGCAAAAGAACTTGTCACCCTCAGCGCGCAGAATGCAGAGCCTCAGGTCGCTGTCATCGCGAAACGCCCGGAAGGTCTCTCCCATGATCCGCGAGGTTGCCAGGTCGATGGCGTTCGCCTTGGGACGGTCAAGCGTCACCTCAAGGATCGGACCTTCGGTGCGGGTTCGGATGGGTAAGGTCATGGGGCAATCCGGATCAGGGCGTCGACAGCAACGGCGCGGGTGGGGGTACACAGAAGCGGGTTCACCTCAACTTCGGCCAGTCGGTCTGCATTGGCAAGGACATAGGACTGAATGGCGTCTATCGCGGTCAAAACGGCCTCCATGTTGGCGGCCGGCTTGCCCCGGAACCCGGCAAACAAGGGCGCGATCCGCAGGCGGCCGAGGGCCTCTGTCAGGGCGGGACGGCTGGCGGGGACCAGAACCGAAGCGCTGTCCTGCAGGATCTCGGTCAGGGTTCCGCCTGCTGCGAGGGTCAGGACAAAACCATGGGCAGGATCGCGGACGACTCCGACCAGAAGCTCGGCCACGGCCCCGGTAACCATCTCTTCCAGAAGGAATGATTGTGCCTCTATGCCTTGCGCCGCATCGATTGCCGACTGGGTGTCGGTCAGACCCAGAACGACGGCCCCCGCTTCGGACTTGTGGGCCAGCCCTTCTCCCTTGAGCACAAACGGAGTGGGCAAAGCCCCGGCCGCCAAAGCGACGGCTGCGACAGACAGGGCGCGCCGGCTGGTCGGGACAGGCATGCCAAAGGCCGCAAGGGCAGACTTGGCCTCGGCCTCTGTCAGGGTGGTCGTCTGACGCTCGTGACCCGGCAGAAGCAAATCGTCGCCCAGATCCGTGGGGTTCTTGGCCACCGCGGCGGCGATTGCTGCAAAACTCTCTGACAATCCGTTCATCGGGACGACGCCTCCTGCAATCAGGGTCGCGGCCACGGATTCTGGCATCAGTTCGGGAAGGCTCGCCACCATGGCAGTCGGGCGACCAGTCCGCTTGCGGGTGGCGAGAGCCGCGGCCACGACGTGATCCCAGTCGGCCGGATCACAACGGTCGGCGCGGGGAAAGTCGACGATGAGACAGGTCAGCTTGATGGCTGGGTCGGCCATGGCCGAAAAGGCGTCCGTCATGGCCGCTTCATCTCGCCAGATGTAAGTGTGATAGTCCAATGGATTCGCCAAAGTCACTTTGGGCCCCAAAGCTGCGAACAGGGCATCGCGCTGGCTTTGGTTCAGGGTGGGAAAGCGCAGACCCTTCTGGCCCCCAAGATCCGCCGCCAGACTGGCCTCCCCCCCAGAACAGCTGATGGAGGCGATGTCGGGGGATGGCAGGGGGCCAACCACATGCAGGAACTTGAGGGTCTCGATCAGTGTGGCAAGGTCATCGACCCGTGGAATACCAAGCCGGTGCAGAAGAGCCCCGGCTCCGGCATCGCCTCCGGCAAGGGAAGCGGTATGCGAGATTGTGGCAGCCTGCGCCTCAGCGCTGCGACCGACTTTGAGGGCCACCAGGGGCACCGACTTCTCCCGCGCCTTGCGGGCGAGTGTCTGCCATTGATCGAGGTCGCCAAAGCCCTCGACATGCAACCCGATCGCCGTGACCCGCGGGTCGTCCAGCAGGCCCAGGGCTGCCTCAGCCTGCGAGATCTGAGCCTGGTTGCCGCAGGTCAAAACATAGGCCAGGGGCAGACCCCGGTTCTGCATGGTCAGGTTGATGGCGATGTTCGACGATTGCGTAAGGATCGCCACTCCGCTGCTGACCGGGACACAACCATGCTGATCAGGCCAGAGCAACGCGCCATCGAGGGCATTGATCATCCCATAGCAGTTTGGACCAAGGATAGGCATTTCACCCGCGCCCTGCAGAAGCAAATGGTGCAAGGCCGTGCCATCTTCGACCTCTGCAAATCCGCTTGCAAAGCAGACGGCCCCCCCAGCGCCGCTGATCGAAAGGGCGGCCACGGCCTCTACCGTCGCTTCACGGTTTATGCCGATGAAACTGGCATCAGGCGGCGACGGCAAAGCCTCCAGTGATGCGAAGGCTGGCTGTCCTGCTATCTCTGCCCGGCTTGGATGTACCGGCCAAACGGGTCCTGGAAACCCGGCTTTGCGAAGTTGAGAAATAACTGCAACGCACCACGCACCGCCACCGATCACAGCGATAGAGGTCGGGCGAAGCAAACGAGACAGGTCGCGCTGCATGTCAGTGGTCCGGTGTTGGTGGAGGCCGAAGACCCTCCGGGGGGGATATTTTAGATCCGAAGAAGTAAGGATCCGTTAGTTTTGATTTGCCATGGTGCAAGAGCGGTACAGGCGGGGACGCCGATGACCGCATCCGAAGAAGCCCCCCGCAATCACTGTCTTGCGGGGGGTGGCACGGCCGATTGCGTCTTCGGATTAGAAGTATCCCGAGGGGACAGGGCCGCAGGCCCTGGGGGGGCTGGCCCCCCTTGGCGGCTGAAGCCGAATATTGTCCTGCCTTTGGCGTTGCCATGGTTGCGCTGGGCCTATGCACCCAGGGCGCGTAGCAAATCGCGGCTTATGATGTGGCGCTGGATTTCGCTCGTCCCGTCCCAGATCCTCTCAACCCGGGCGTCGCGCCAGAAGCGCTCGATCGGGTAATCATCCATGAGGCCCATGCCACCGTGCAGCTGGATGGCCGCATCCGTCACACGCCCCAGCATTTCACTCGCATAGAGTTTGGCAGAGGCGATTTCGCGGTTCGCCTGCAGTTTCCGGTCCAGCCGGTCGGCCGCCGCAAGGGTCAGCAGGTCCGCCGCATCGATTTCTGTGATCATGTCAGCAAGTTGGAAGCTGACGCCCTGGAACTTGCCGATCGGCTGCCCAAACTGTTCCCGACTGGCCGCATACTCCAGCGCAAGGTCAAAGACCCGACGCGCCCGCCCGACCGACATCGCGGCCACGGTGATCCGGGTTGCATAAAGCCAGGTGTTCATCACCTCAAAGCCCTGGTCGACTTCGCCCAAGACTTGCGACTGGGGCAGTCTGCAATCGTCAAACTCCAGGATCATGTTCTTGTAGCCGCGGTGGCTGACGGACTTGTAGCCGTCCCGGATCGTGAAACCTGGTGTCCCGCGATCAACAAGGAAGGTGGTGATCCGCTTTTTGGGCCCCCTTGGGGTCATGTCCTCGCCCGTGGCCATGAAAACGATCACGAAGTCTGCATGTTCAGCGCCCGAGATGAAATGCTTGGTTCCATTGGCAATCCAGTCACCGCCATCGCGTCGGGCGGTGCACTTCATGCCCCTCACATCGGACCCGGCCCCCGGTTCCGTCATAGCGAGCGCGTCCATCCGTTCGCCTTTGACGGCTGGGGTCAGATAGCGTTCGATCTGGTCGCCCTCGCAGGCCATCAGGATGTTTTGTGGCCGTCCAAAAAAGTGGGTGAGCGCCATGGAGCCCCGCCCAAGTTCTCGTTCAACGAGGGCGAATTCCGTGTGGTTCAGACCTGCCCCTCCGACGCTTTCGGGAAAGTTGCAGGCGTAGAAGCCCAGTTCGATGGTCTTGCGCTTTATCTCCTGGGCGATCTCTGCGGGGACTTCACCCGTTTGTTCGACGAGGTTCTCGTGCGGATAGATCTCATGTTCCACAAACCGGCGCACGGTTTGGGCAATCATTTCGTGGTCGTCATTCAGCCCGTAGAGCATTTTGCACCCTAGTTGGAGTAATTGGAGCCTTCTTCGTCAAGGATCGCCTTGAGTTCGGCAAGGTGGCGGATGTCTTGTTCGGGGTAGGCTTCGATTTCCGCAGCCGTTTTTTCGGCTACGTCATCGGGCAGAACCCGAAGTGGCTGGCCGGTCTGGAGGGCGCGGATGTATGTTTCGGCCGACCGTTCGAAATAGAACAGTCTGTTGAACGTCTCGGCCACGGTCGCCCCGATCACAAGCACGCCGTGGTTGCCCATCACCATCACCTTCCTCTTTGGATCGGTGAACAGTGCTGCACAGCGTTCCCCCTCTTCCTCGAAGGCCAGCCCGCCATAGTCCTCGTCGATGACGACCCTGTCGTAGAACATGGCCGAGTTCTGGTCGATGGCCGGCAGCCGCGAGTCCGCAAGGCTGGCAAGCACCGTGGCAAAGATCGAATGGCAGTGCATCGCACAGCGGGCATGAGGAACATGCCGGTGGATCGCCCCGTGCAGACCCCAGGCCGTAGGGTCGGGCGCGTTGGGTCCGGTCAGCGCATCCGGGTCATCCGCATCAACGACAATAAGGTCGGAGGCCCGGATGCGGGAAAAATGCATCTGATTGGGGTTCATCAGGAACTTTGTGCCGCTATCGTTGATCGCGAGGGAAAAATGATTTGCGACTGCTTCGTGCAGGTTAAGCCGTGCGGTCCAGCGGAAAGCGGCAGCCAGGTCGACGCGCGCCTCCCAGTGGTCAAGGTTTGGTCGGTCCTGTTTCATGGTCAAAAGTCTCCTCAAGCCTTGGCAAGACGCTGACAGGGCCGCTTTGCGCCTTCAAGCCAGAAAGCGACAGGGCGGGTCGGATTGCCGTCGGGACCGTCTTGCAGACGTTGCATGATTGGTGTCAGATTTGGAAATGGTACATCACATAAAAACTTGGGCCGAGAGTGCCCCCCGTCTTGTCGCAGTTGCTGCAGGTCGCTCGCCCGCCGATATGGTCATTCGTGGCGGCAAACTGGTCAATGTTCAAAGTCGCGAAGTTCTCGATGGATGGCAGGTTGCTGTCGCCGACGGCCGCTTTTCCTATGTCGGGCCTGACGCGTCCCATTGCATCGGTCCCGATACCGAGGTGATCGAGGCCGAGGGCCGCTACATGATCCCCGGCCTGTGCGACGGCCACATGCATATCGAAAGCGGTATGCTGACCCCGGCCGAGTTTGCGGCAGCCGTCATCCCGCATGGCACAACGACCATGTTCACCGACCCGCATGAAATTGCCAACGTTCTGGGGCTGGCGGGTGTGCGCATGATGCATGACGAGGCCCTTATGCAGCCGGTCAACATCTTTACCCAGATGCCCTCCTGCGCCCCCTCTGCCCCGGGTCTTGAGACGACTGGCTATGAGATTGGCCCAGATGACGTCGCCGAGGCGATGACATGGCCGGGCATAATCGGGCTGGGTGAGATGATGAATTACCCCGGTGTCATCAACGGCGACCCACAGATGCTGGCCGAGATGGCGGCGACGATGGTGGCGGGCAAGACGGTCGGGGGGCACTACGCCTCGCCCGACCGGGGCATCCCGTTTCACGCCTATGTCGCAGGTGGTCCGGCTGACGATCACGAAGGCACTGCTGAGGGTGATGCCGTGGCCCGCGCCCGCCAGGGCATGCGCTCGATGCTGCGGCTGGGATCGGCGTGGTACGATGTCGAAAGCCAGATCACGGCGATCACGCAAAAGGGGCTCGACCCCCGGAACTTTATCCTTTGCACCGATGATTGCCATTCGGGGACGCTGGTCAATGAGGGCCATATGAACCGTGTGGTCCGCCATGCCATCGCCTGCGGCTGTGATCCCTTGATCGCCTTGCAGATGGCAACGGTGAATACTGCCGCCCATTTTGGGCTGGAACGCGAGTTGGGGAGCATCGCTCCCGGTCGTCGTGCAGATGTTATTTTGACGTCGGATCTAAATTTGATCCCGATTGATGTGGTAATCGCGCGCGGTGTGACTGTCGCCCGTGATGGCAAGATCACCGTAGACTGCCCACATTATGACTGGCCCGACAGCGCCCGCCAGACTGTCCGGCTGGGCAAGACGCTGGCCGCCGCGGACTTTGAGATTGCTGCTCCCGAAGGGGCCAATGCCGTCAAGGCCAAGGTGATTGGGGTTGTCGAAAATCAGGCACCGACAAAGGCGCTCACCGCAGAGCTGCCGGTCGTCGAAGGCCTCGTCGAGGCGGAGGGCGGCGTCGCGCAAATTGCGCTTTTGGAACGCCACAGGGCGACGGGCGGTGTCACCAATGGCTTTGTCTCGGGCTTTGGCTACGAGGGCGAGATGGCCATCGCCTCTACCGTGGCACACGACAGCCACCATATGATCGTCGTCGGCACCAGCCGCGAGATGATGGCCAAGGCGGCCAACCGGCTAGGCGAAGTGGGCGGCGGGATCACGGTCTGGAAGGACGGGGCAGAAATCGCCCTTGTCGAATTACCCATCGCCGGATTGATGTCCGACAGCCCTGCGGCACAAGTCGCGGCCAAGGCCGATGCAATGGTCGCGGCGATGGCCTCCTGCGGCTGCGTACTCAACAACGCCTATATGCAGCATTCCTTGCTGGCGCTTGTGGTGATCCCGGAACTCAGGATATCCGACCTGGGATTGGTCGACGTCAGGACCTTTGAGATTACCGACCTGTTCGAGGACAACGCATGACCCTGTCAGAGCCGACCGAAATCCATACCCCACCGATGACCGCACCCGAGGCGTTCACCGATCCGGCCCGCGCTGTTCAAAGGTTGACCAAGCTTTACGCAGAGGCTGTCGCCTTTCTGGGTGAAAACTTTGCCAAAGCGATGACCGAGGGTCGTCCCGCAGGACGTGTCCGCGCGTTCTACCCCGAGATCCGGTTTGCGACCTCTACCTTTGAATTGGCTGACAGCCGTCTAAGCTTTGGTCATGTCGCCCAACCTGGCGTCTACTCGACCACGATCACCCGCCCGGTCCTCTTTGGGAACTACCTTGAACAGCAGATCAAGCTTTTGATCCAGAACCACAATGTGCCGGTTCTTATCGGGGTGTCTGATACGCCGATGCCGCTGCATTTTGCGATGGCGAATGATGCGGCCATATCCGTCCCGCAAGAGGGGGCGGCGGACTTTCACCTGCGCGACGTCTTTGATGTGCCGGACCTGTCGACAACCAACGATGACATCGTCAATGGGGCTGGCTTTCATTATCCGGACGGCTCTGCCCCGCTGGCTCCGTTCACGGCCCAGCGAGTAGACTATTCACTGGCCCGGCTGTCGCATTACACAGCGACTGCGCCTGACCATTTCCAGAACCACGTCCTGTTCACAAACTACCAGTTCTATGTCGAAGAGTTTGAGGCCTACGCCCGCAAAATGCTGGCCGATCCCGACAGCGGCTATACCGCCTTTGTCGGTCCGGGGAACACGATCCTGACCACGGCGGATGGTGATCTGCCCGTGCCGGCCAAGCTGCCGCAAATGCCGAGTTATCACCTCAAGCGTGAGAATGGGGCGGGCATCACACTTGTGAACATCGGGGTCGGGCCGTCGAATGCCAAGACAGCGACGGATCATATTGCAGTTCTGCGACCACATGCCTGGCTGATGGTCGGCCATTGCGCCGGCCTTCGCAACTCGCAGCGGCTGGGCGATTTTGTCCTGGCCCACGCCTATCTGCGAGAGGACAAGGTCCTCGACGATGACCTTCCGGTCTGGGTGCCGATTCCACCCCTGGCCGAGATCCAAATTGCCCTAGAGAATGCTGTGGCCGCTGTAACCGAGCTTGAGGGGTACGAACTCAAGCGGATCATGCGGACGGGGACGGTTGCCAGCCTTGATAACCGCAATTGGGAGTTGCGCGATCAGACCGGACCTGTCCAGCGACTGTCCCAGTCCCGCGCTATCGCGCTCGATATGGAAAGTGCCACGATCGCGGCCAACGGTTTCCGGTTTCGCGTTCCTTACGGGACGCTTTTGTGCGTCAGTGACAAGCCCCTTCACGGTGAGCTGAAACTGCCCGGAATGGCATCGGATTTCTATAAGACTCAGGTTTCAAGGCACTTGATGATCGGCATCCGGGCGATGGAACGTTTGCGCGACATGCCACTCGAACGGATACACAGCCGCAAGTTGCGTAGCTTTGAAGAGACGGCTTTCCTCTGAAATCGCCAAAATGCCTACAATCCGCGCTGTTTTCCCTTGCATTGTGCCTCAATTTCTTGTGGACCTATACAACATCGCGTGTGTAGGCACGAAATTGGCCCCAATTGCGGGCTGCGAGCAGGGAGACCAGAAATGGCAAAAGCACCAATGACAAAGGCGCAGCTTATCGCTGCCCTGGCCGAGAAGACTGAGACCGACAAGAAATCCGCTGCAGCAGCGCTGGACGCCATGGTGGCGATCATCACCGACGAAGTGTCCGGTGGCGGTGCAGTTACGCTTCCGGGTGTTGGCAAGATTTATTGCCGTGAGCGCCCCGAGCGTATGGTCCGCAACCCCGCGACGGGCGAGCAGATCAAGAAAGAGTCCGACAAGGTGGTCAAGATGACCATCGCCAAGGCACTCAAAGACAGCGTGAACGGCTAAGCCGCTTCACCAGTCTGACGGTTTCAAGGGTCGCCCATCGGGCGACCCTTTTGTTTGTGGCAAGGGCTATGGTCATTTCCTGCTGCGGGGTCTAGCAAATCCGCGAAAGGGGACATCATGGACGTTCGTGCGATTGCAATGGGGCTGGTCTTTGCGATCATCTGGTCCTCGGCCTTTACCTCGGCACGTGTCATCGTCGAGTATGCGCCGCCCCTGACGGCGCTCGCCCTGCGCTTTCTGGTATCCGGCCTTATCGGCATCCTTATTGCCGCAGCCCTTGGCCAAAGCGCCTGGCTGAGCCGGCGGCAATGGACCGGAGTCGTCGTCTTTGGCATCTGCCAGAACGCCCTTTACCTTGGCATGAACTTTGTCGCGATGCAGACGGTCGAGGCGTCTTTTGCGGCCATCATCGCCTCGACCATGCCGCTTCTTGTTGCGCTTGTCGGCTGGGCCTTTCTTGGGGATCGGCCCCGTCCGCTGGCAATCGGCGGACTTCTTGCCGGTGTTGTTGGCGTGGCCATCATCATGGGATCGCGGCTGCAGGGCCATGTCGATCCGCTTGGCACCATCTTGTGCGTGCTAGGGGTCGTGTCCCTGACAGTGGCGACCCTGGCCGTGCGGGGCGCGTCGTCGGGCGGCAACGTCCTGATGATCGTTGGGCTGCAGATGCTGGTCGGGGCGGCCCTGCTGGCGATTCCGGCGGCCCTGTTTGAAACATTTGACGTCACCTGGAACTGGCAGCTTGGCGTCGCATTCGGTTACACCACGCTCTTCCCCGGCCTCGTTGCAACCGTTGTCTGGTTTCTGCTGGTGCAGCGGATCGGCGCAGTCAAGGCGGCAACGTTCCACTTTCTCAACCCGTTCTTCGGGGTGGCCATCGCGGCGGTCTTGTTGGGGGAAAGCCTCGACCTTCTGGATATTCTGGGGGTTGTCATTATCGCTGGTGGCATCCTTGCCGTTCAGCTGTCACGGCAAAGCGTCAGGCCGCAGCCCACGATGAGTTGACCCTTTGTAACCCGACAAGGGGCTGACAGCACTACGACCTTTGACCATGGTCGGGCGCATGGAGCTTTTGTTCGGATATCTGGCCGGTCTGCTGACCCTGATCAACCCCTGCGTCCTGCCGGTGTTGCCGATTGTTCTGGCGACGGCCCTTCAGGCGACGCGCTGGGGGCCGGTGGCGCTGGCGGCAGGGATGAGCCTGTCCTTTGTCACCTTTGGTCTGGGTTTAGTGGTCTTTGGTCGGGCCATCGGCCTTATGCCGGAAACTGTGGCGCAAGTAGGTGCCCTGTTCATGATAGGCTTTGGGGCGGTGTTGCTCGTCCCCCGCTTTTCGGACCGCTTTGCCCTTGCGACGGCTGGCGTCTCGGCCCGGGCGGATGCGGGGATCGACAGGATCGACCAAAGCGGGGTCCAAGGCCAGTTTCTGGGGGGCCTGCTGCTGGGGGCGGTCTGGGTGCCTTGCGTCGGGCCAACCCTGGGCGGGGCCTCTGCGCTTGCCTCTCAGGGGGAAAGCCTGCTTTGGGCCGGGGCGATCATGGTCTCTTTTGCCCTAGGTATCTCAACCATCATTATTGCGCTGGGCTATGGCGCCCAAAACGCCATCCGAAGTCGCCGCGACCTGCTGCGCAGGATTGCGGAGAAAGCACGGCCTGCAATGGGCATCATATTTGTCCTGACCGGCCTCGCCCTGTTCCTGGAACTACACAAATACGCCGAGATCTGGCTGATCCAGACCTTGCCCTTCTGGCTTCAGGACCTGTCGGTCCGCTTTTGACAAGGAGAATGCTCATGCACCGTCGCACCTTCCTCACCCTCACCGGGGCCGCCACAATTGCGCCGCTGACGGCCCATGCTGCACCACTGGACTATACTCCGGGGCTTGTGACCGAGAGGCTTGCCGCGGGCGAGACGGTTTTCGTGGATTTCAAGGCCAGTTGGTGTTCCACCTGCGCTGCGCAGTCGCGTGTGCTCGACAGCCTGAAGGCCGCCAATCCGGCGTACGAGGCGAACATCACCTTTATAGACGTCGATTGGGATACCCATGGCAACGGCGATTTGGCCAACAGCCTGAACATCCCGCGACGGTCGACGCTGGTGGTTCTGCGCGGCGATCAAGAGCTTGGACGTATCGTGGCCGGAACCGCACAGCGCGATATTCAGGCGCTGATGGATATTGCGCTGTCAGCCTCGTCCTGACGCGGGCGGCCGCCGATAGCGAGGGTCAGGGCATCAGCTGCCCTGATCACCCGTTCACCCAATCTGGCGATCGACTGATCCTCGATCCGGCTGGTGGGGCCTGACACGGAAACCCCTGCCACAGCCTCGCCATGCACGTCATAGATGGCAGCGGCGATGCAGCGCATGCCAAGGTTCTTCTCTTCTGCATCGATAGAGTAACCGCGCCCCTGTATCGCAACGAGGTCCCGGCGCAGGTCGTCGGGGGCCGTCAGGGTGTGCTGGGTGAATGAGGTCAACACATTGCCCTCAAGGAACCGGTCCAGCCGGTCAGGGGGCATCTGCGCCAACAATGCCTTGCCGATGCCAGAGGCATGCAGGGGCGACATGGTGCCCGGCGGAAAGAACGCGCGGATCGAGGCGTGGGTTTCGACCTGGCTGACGAACAGGACCGATCCGCCCTGTTGCACCCCAAGGTTCGCCGTTTCGCCCGTCGCCTCCATAAGGTCGCGCAGGATGGGACGGGCGCGATCTACAAGCGAGGTCCGCCGCAGAAAGCGTGAGCCGATCAGAAACGCCCCCGCACCGATATGCCAAAGCTGCTGATCAGCCTCAAAGTCGACGATGCCGCGTCCCTGAAGGGTGACAAGCACCCGGTAGACAGTGGCCGGAGATTGGTCGAGGTCCGACGCGAGGCCCGACAAGGTAGACCCTCCCATCTCGCTTAGCCGTTCAAGAACTTCCATCGCGCGATCCAGCGACTTGATGGTGTTCTGTTCGGTCTTGTCCTCCCAGTCGCGGGGACGGCCGCGGGCCTTGCGTTCGGTCATATTGCCCTCGAGGTTTGATGCCGGTTGACCATCGCTATCGCGTGGTCAGGCCTGCCTGCAAGGTGATTTTCATGCATATGAAAAAGTAAACCGCTATATGAAAAAATCAACCATCTGATAAATAGTACTAAATCTGTGATGTGTGAAAACGAAAAAACATTTCAAAAAAATTGCGGTGTGGGCAGAGGGCCCCTATGAAGGACCATCCAGAGGAGGAATTCGCATGAGCTTTCAGAACCCCGTCTTTATTCCCGGCCCGACCAACATGCCGGAGGCGATCCGCAAAGCCTGCGATATGCCGACCATCGACCACCGCTCGCCCCTGTTCGGGCAGATGCTGCACCCGGCAATCGAGGGTGTGCGCAAGGTCATGAAGTCATCCTCTGCCGAGATTTTCATATTCCCGTCCACCGGCACCGGCGGCTGGGAGACGGCCCTGACCAACACCCTGTCCCCCGGCGACAAGGTACTGATGGCCCGCAACGGCATGTTCTCGCACCGCTGGATCGATATGTGCCAGCGTCACGGTCTGGACGTCCAGATTATCGAAACACCCTGGGGTCACGGCATTGACGCGGCCGAGTATGAGGCGGCTCTGACCGCCGACACCGGGCATCAGATCAAGGCGGTCCTTGCCACCCACAACGAAACTGCGACAGGGGTCCTATCGGATATTGCTGCGGTCCGCCGAGCAATGGACGCGGCAAACCATCCTGCCCTTTTGTTTGTGGATGGCGTGTCCTCCATCGGGTCGATGAACTTTGAATTCGACGCCTGGGGCGTGGACGTTGCCGTGACGGGTTCGCAAAAGGGCTTTATGTTGCCGCCCGGTCTGGCAATCGTCGGCTTCAGCGCCAAAGCGATGGACATGACCGAAGGGGCGAAGCTGCCGCGCACTTTCTTTGACATTCGTGACATGGAAAAGGCCTATGCCAACAACGCCTATCCCTACACACCGGCCGTCGGCCTGATCAACGGGTTGAGCCTGGCCTGTGACATGCTGCTCAAAGAAGGGCTCGAGAACGTCTTTGCCCGTCACCATCGGATCGCCGAAGGCGTGCGCGCCGCTGTTGGCGGTTGGGGGCTTGAAATGTGCGCCGCCCGCCCCGAGTTCTATTCAGACAGCGTCAGCGCGGTTCGGACCCCGGCTGGTTTCGATGCGACATCTATCGTGCAGCATGCAGCCACCAAATACGGCATGGCCTTTGGTGTTGGCCTGGGCGAAGTAGCGGGCAAGGTTTTCCGCATCGGCCACCTTGGCAGTCTGACCGACGCCATGATGCTTTCGGGGCTGGCCACGGTCGAGATGTGCATGGTCGACCTCGGCCTCGACGTGAAACTCGGCTCCGGCGTTGCCGCTGCGCAGGCCGTCTACATGGCCCCTCAGGTCATGGACAAGAAGGTCATGGCCAAGAAGGACGCAGCGTGATGAAGGACACCATGTATATCCCCACATATGACGACATGCTGGCGGCGCATGAGCGGATCAAACCCTACATCCACCGCACGCCGGTTCTGACATCGTCCTACCTGAACGACCTCACCGGCGCGCAGTTGTTTTTCAAATGCGAGAACTTCCAAAAGGCAGGGGCGTTCAAGGTTCGTGGTGCCTCTAACGCGGTCTTTGGCCTGTCCGATGACATGCTTGAAAAGGGTGTTGCGACCCACTCATCCGGTAACCATGCCTTGTCGCTGAGCTATGCGGCCGGGCGCCGGGGCATCCCCTGCAACGTCGTCATGCCGCGTACCGCCCCCCAGGCCAAGAAGGACGCGGTGCGGGGATACGGCGGGATCATCACCGAGTGCGAGCCTTCGACCACCAGCCGCGAGGCGGTGTTTGCCGAAGTGCAGGCCCGCACCGGTGCCGAATTCGTCCACCCGTACAACGATCCCCGCGTGATCGCTGGTCAAGGCACCTGCTCGCGCGAGTTGATGGAGCAGACCGACGGTCTGGATATGGTAGTCGCGCCCATCGGCGGCGGTGGTATGATCTCGGGCACCTGCCTGACCCTGTCGACGCTGGCCCCCGAGGTGAAGGTGATCGCAGCAGAACCAGAGAATGCCGACGACGCTTTTCGCAGCTTCAAGGCAGGTCACATCATCGCCGATGACGCGCCCGAGACCGTCGCCGACGGGCTGAAGGTGCCGCTGAAGGACCTCACCTGGCACTTTGTCTCGACCTATGTGAACGACATCTACACCGCCTCCGAGGACGAGATCGTCGAGGCGATGAAACTGACGTGGAAGCGGATGAAGATCATCATCGAGGCCAGCTGTGCTGTGCCGCTTGCGATCATTCTGAAGAACAAGGACGCCTTCGCGGGCAAACGCGTGGGCGTCATCATCACCGGCGGCAATGTCGATCTTGACACGCTGCCCTGGTTCAAGGGCTGAGGAGACTGCAATGAACAAGCAAACATCGTTCGAAGGACTTGAGGTTGGCTATGATGTTCCGGCCCTTCCGGGCATGGACGAGGCCGATATCCAGACACCTTGCCTGGTTCTTGACCTGGATGCGCTAGAGCGCAACATCAAGAAGATGGGTGATTTCGCCAAGGAGATGGGCGTTCGCCACCGGGTTCACGGCAAGATGCACAAGTCGGTCGACGTGGCCCTCTTGCAGGAAACTCTGGGCGGTTCCGTCGGTGTGTGCTGCCAAAAGGTCAGCGAGGCCGAGGTCTTTGCCCGTGGCGGGATCAAGGACGTTCTGGTGTCCAACCAGGTGCGTCAGCCCGAAAAGATCGACCGCCTTGCCCGCCTGCCCAAGCTGGGCGCCCGCGCCATCTGCTGCGTCGACGATCTGGCCAACGTGGCCGATCTGTCTGATGCGGCGGTGCGTCATGGCACCCAGATCGAATGCTTGGTCGAGATTGACTGCGGCGCCGGTCGCTGCGGTGTGACGACGACCCCGGCTGTGGTCGAAATCGCAAAGGCAATCGACGCAGCCCCCGGTCTGAAGTTCGCAGGCCTTCAGGCCTACCAGGGCGCGATGCAGCACCTCGACAGCTATGAGGACCGCAAGGCCAAGATCGAGATTGCCGTGGCCCAGGTCAAGGACGCGGTCGACACCCTAAAGTCCGAAGGACTGGAGTGCGATATCGTCGGCGGTGGTGGGACAGGTTCCTACTACTTTGAGGGGACCTCGGGCGTCTATAACGAGCTTCAGTGCGGGTCCTACGCGTTCATGGACGCTGACTATGGCCGCATACTGGACAAGGACGGCAACCGGATCGACCAGGGCGAGTGGGAGAATGCGCTGTTCATCCTGACCTCGGTCATGAGCCATGCCAAGGCCGAAAAGGCCATCGTTGATGCGGGCCTGAAGGCCCAGTCCGTCGACAGCGGTCTGCCGGTGATCTTTGGCCGCACGGATGTCACCTATGTCAAATGCTCGGACGAGCATGGTGTGGTGGCTGATCCTGATGGTGTGCTGAAGGTGAATGACAAGTTGCGCCTGGTGCCCGGCCACTGTGATCCGACCTGCAACGTACACGACTGGTATGTTGGTGTGCGAAACGGCAAGGTCGAAACCCTCTGGCCCGTGTCGGCCCGCGGCAAAGCCTACTGACGCACCTGGCCCCGCCGGAGGAGCCTCCGGCGGGGATATTTTTGATCCGAAGAAGCAGGGGACGGTGCGCCGTTCCTCGCAGGGAGAATAGCTGAGATGTGGATTGTGCCCGAAGGGACCATCGGCGGTCTGATGACGCCGGATGCGGCATTCGCGGCGGTTGAGCAGGTGTTCGCCGCGATGTCGCGAGGGGATGCCTACAATTTTCCGGTCATCCGTGAGGCAATCGGTCATGCCGACGCCCTCTACGGGTTCAAGTCCGGCTTTGACCGGGCCGGTCTGAACCTTGGCCTGAAATCGGGCGGCTACTGGCCTGGCAATGCCGACAAGGGCCTGACGAACCACCAGTCGACCGTGATCCTGTTTGACGCCGATACCGGCAGGGCCAAGGCGCTGGTCGGGGGCAATCTGTTGACGGCCCTGCGGACCGCCGCGGCCTCGGCCGTGTCGATCAAGCATCTGGCACGGCCAGATGCCAAGGTCCTTGGCATTGTCGGTGCGGGTCACCAGTCGGCCTTTCAAATGCGGGCGGCGGTTGCGCAGCGCGACTTTGAAAGGGTGATCGGCTGGAACCTGCATCCCGAGATGCTGAGCCGCCTGGCCGATACCGCGGCGGAACTGGGTTTGCCGTTCGAGGCTGTCACCCTTGATCGGCTGGCGGCTGAGGCGGAAGTGATCATCACGATCACTTCGTCATTCGATCCGATCCTGATGGATGCCCAGATCACCCCGGGTACTCACCTGGCTTGCATGGGCACCGATACCAAGGGAAAGCAGGAAGTGGATGCCGCCCTTGTGGCCCGCGCCACTGTCTTTACCGACGAAGTGGCGCAATCCGTTACCCTGGGCGAAGCGCAACATGCAGTCGCCGCAGGGCTGAAAGCAGAGGCCGACATCGCCGAAATGGGCGCGGTCATCAATGGCACGCACCCGGGTCGTACGTCGGACGCGGAAGTGACCCTGTTTGATGGAACAGGTGTCGGCCTGCAGGATCTGGCGGTCGCGGCCGCAGTTCTTGACCTTGCCATTGCGACGGGCATCGCCATGGAAGTCGAGTTCTGAAGCCTACCGCCGCAACAAGGTATCGCCGTAAGCCAGTCTTGGCGTCAGTTCGACAATCTGATCGACATCCGCGGTAGGATCCGCCGTTCTGGCCGCGATGATCCTGGCGGCCTTTACACCGACCTCGCGCCGGCAGGCGTCCATGGTTGCGAGCTGCCGGGGCAACCCTTCGAGCAGTTCGACCCCGTTGAAACCGGCCAGGCCGATGCGTCCGGGGATGTCGATCCCCTTTTCGAGCAGGTACAGAAGCCCGCCTGCACCGATCATGTCGTTCGAATAATAGAGAAAATCGATCTTTGGACTGCGCTCCAGGATGGATTGTGTCATCTCGCGGCCTTTGGCCAGGGCCGACCCGCCTGAGTAGAACTCGCGATCCACGATCTCGAGTCCGGCCTTTCCAAGGGTCCTCGTGAAGCCTTCGAACCGCTTTCTGGCTCGGTGATCAAGCGGCATCTTGGTGCCCAGAAAGCCGATATTCCGGTAGCCCGCCTCTATGATGGCCTCAGCCATGACCCGGCCCGCTCGCCGGTGCGAGATGCCGACACAAGCGTCGATCGGCTCACCATCCACATCCATGATCTCGACCACCGGCACGGCGGCCTGCGCCAACATCGCACGGGAGGCTTCGGAATGTTCCAGACCTGCAATGATCACCCCGGCAGGCCGCCAGGATAGCATCTCGAAAAGGACCTTTTCTTCCTTTTCGCTCATGTAATCGGTCACCCCGACGACCGGCTGCAGGTCTGTGTCTTCCAGTGCCTCGGAAATGCCGGACAGCACCTCTGGGAAGACCATGTTGCTGAGCGAAGGGATGATCACTGCGACAAGGTTGACATGGCTTGAGGCCAGTGCGCCCGCGATCTTGTTCGGAACGTAGCCGAGCCGTTTGGCGGCGTCTTGGACCTTGCGCCGTGTCGCCTCGCTCACGTCGCCTTTGTTGCGCAGGACGCGGCTGACTGTCATTTCGCTTACACCCGACGCTTCGGATACATCTCGGAGGGTGAGGGGCCGTCTGGGCGGAGGGGTCAAGTGCGCGGTCTTTCGAGATTTGCCATCTCCTTTATTGATACCTGTGCGCGATCAATTGTCCAAGCAAATGCGCTGCGTCTTCAGCCTGCCGTTGACGTGGGGGGCTGCGTTGGGCCATGAGTGATTAACGGCTCCGTAGCTCAGGGGATAGAGCAACCGCCTCCTAAGCGGTAGGTCTCAGGTTCGAATCCTGACGGGGCCACCATTCTCTTTGATGGTGAAATACAAGCTGGGCAAAGCTGCGTGGTGCAGCGGGGTTGGATCATTGATTGGATCGACTTGCTGGCCGGTTTGCGTGCTTTGGCAGCGAAACGGCTGCCCCGACGCGCAGACGATGGCCAAAAAAATGCGTAGCAGTAGCGAAGAAATGCAAACTGGATATGAATCCTTTCCGATTGTCCGCTATTCAGGGTTGTAAGACGCTGTGACCGGTTCGGGTCAGGGTGGTTGCCGACAACCGCACTGTTCCGTGAGGACAAGAGCTGAAAAGTGGTATTGAACCCTGGTTGAACAAAAGAAGTGAGTTGCTGCCGGCAGGGTTGGGCAGCGCGTGTTTTGGTTTTGAGTGACGAGGTGTGCCGTGGCGCAATCGAGAACAGCCGCCCTTGATGAGATGATAGAATTCGCGATGGAAGAACTCCTTTCGGGGAACAACCAACGAAAAAGAGCGATGGTCAGACGAATGGCAGAGCGGTGGCCGGGAGAGCCGGCCCTGGCCCTGGTCTATGCCGTTACATCGGCAACTGGGACGATCGAGGACACGTTCGATCCGTCGATCCAGGACCCTGTCATTCCACTCGGGTATCGATTGTCGGCCCTGATTTCGGCTGATGTCCATGCGGTGCAATCGATGGGGCAGGTTCCATCCATGGCGGGCGACCTGCTGCATTTCTGGCGCCGGGTCGATCCGCTGTTCCTGCGGCTGCAATAGAATGCCCCTCGACGTTCGCTGCAGAAGGTCCGCGTGTCAGACCATGCGGATGACGTCCTTGTCGATCGCCAGAACATAGCCACGTCTGGCGATGTTCTTTATCAAAAGCTCGCTGACCATCTGGTTGCCCAGTGTGTCGCGTAGCCGCTTAATCCGTGTTGCGCCGGCAGCCTCGTCGCAGTCGCTGGAATCACGGCCTGAAATGACGCCTTCGATTTCAGCCCCGCTGAGCACTTCGTCGTCCATGCGAGCCTCGGCCAGAACGGCAAGGGTCTCGATCGCGGACTCGGTCAGTTTGAATTCGATGTTGTTCAGAAGCACCGTGTTCTGCTCGCGGGCGATGAGGAGAGAGTTCACCTCGATCCCCTTCCGCTCGATCTGGCCCATGCGCCGGTTCATCGCGATCAGCATCACGAGAAAAGCGACCGCTGCGATCAGCAGCGAAGTCGAAAAGACCAGCAGGACGAAGATCACAAAACGATAGCTGTCGAGGGTCGCCGAAAACGCGGTGCCGGACTGAGCGAGAATCTCGAGTAGTTTGATTTCGGCACGGGTGGTGAGGTCGTCATTCTCGACAAAGAGCTGCTCGACCCGCGCGTTGAAGGCATTCGCGTCGGGCAGATTGATGAACAGCAGGATCGCCGCCACCAGCAAAATCAGGACGATGGCGGCTATGCCCGCAATGACGATACGGTTGCCGGTCTGGCGCGCCTCAATAGCGGAGATAGAACTCGCCTGCACTCTCTCTCCTTTCGGCAAGGCCGGCATCGTCAAATACGCCGAGCACATTCAAAAGCTGCCAACCATCGGCCGCCAGCTTTGGGGTCAATTCAGCCGTCGCGGTTTCGATGGAGCATTCCCCGTTAACCTGCACGACACCGTACTGCAGGCGCAAGGGATCGTCCTGTTTGGCCTTGTAGTCCGCGTAGCACGCGGCCTCGGCTGAGGAGGCGGCGAAACCCAGGGCAAGGAGGCTGGCGATGATAATCTTCATGATACGCCAACCATGCCTTGTGAGACGTCTGATACACAATAGCCTTCGCAGCCCGGACCGTTGCTAGCCGATAACATGGCGGTGTTATTGCCTGTCTTTCGCCCTGACCACATTCCTCTTCCCAATCGAACGGCGCAATTGGGGCCCGCCCTGCAAGCGCCCTGCAGCGACCAAAGGGAAGGAACCGCACCCATGACGCCAAAACACAGGTCCATACGGATATTGATCGCCTTGATCACCGGAACCTGCCTTCTTGCCGGGACCACGGCCGCTTTTGCCGAAGAGGGCCACGATGCATCCCATGGATACCTTTCCCGGCCCTACATCAATCAATCCGACGTCAGGTCATCGGGACAATGGACCCACGGTGGGTTCTGGAACCAGCGCCCAGCCTGGCAGCGAGGTTTCGAAGAGCAGCGACAGGCGCCGCGTTACCAGCAGCGCCACCAGCCTCAACATCAAGGGCAGTTCCACCCCCCGACAGTACGGCCAATACCTGCCCAGCCGCTGCCATCAGCCCGCGTCCGCTATCTGCCACTGTCGTGTATCGACAGCATCTCGGTTGGATCGGCGGACATCTTTGTTTTTGACGCGGCCTGCATGAGGGAACGCCAGATCAATCTTCGGACCTTGCCGGCCGCATGCGCGGTCCGGGTCCAGACCCGAGGGGACAGGGTCGACGGGTACGACACGGTTTGCCTGCGCACTGCAGGCTACAGGTTGGCCGGCGACTAACGCCGACCGAGCAGAGGCCCGGCGCACATTGCCCCAGTTGCGTCGTGTCGGAGGAGGGCGGGAAGGTCGGACATGACTTCCCGCCCTTTTTTCGGTTTGTCAGGTTTCCTGCGGTGCGCCTGCGGCGCAAGCCTTCTGGCACTTCGTGCGACTGGGGCTTTGCCCCAGACCCCAGGATACTTATGAACCGAAGAAGCGCAGAGGGCTTTGGGGCAGATAGTCGATGGCGGATTATTCTTTTGAGCGGATGGCAATGGATCGTGGCCAGACCCCGGTTGCCGGGGTGGATGAGGCCGGTCGGGGCCCTTTGGCGGGTCCTGTCGTGGCTGCCGCCGTCATCCTCGACCCGGCCTGTATCCCGGGCGGTCTGGATGACAGCAAGGTCCTGAGCGCCAAGCGGCGTGAAGTGCTTTGTGCGGCCTTGTTCGAGGTGGCCCAGGTTGGTGTCGGGATCGCCACCGTCGAGGAGATTGACGAGATCAACATCCTTCGCGCCTCTCATCTGGCCATGTGTCGTGCGATCGAGGCCTTGCCGGTGCCGCCCGCCCATGTCCTGATCGATGGCAATCTGATCCCCCGGGGACTGCTGTTGTCCGCCGAGGCGATCGTGAAGGGCGATGCCCGAAGTCAGAGCATCGCGGCGGCCTCAATTGTGGCAAAAACGAGGCGCGATGCGATCATGGTGGATTTGGCGCAACAGCATCCTGGCTACGGCTGGGAGCGCAATGCTGGCTATCCGTCGAAAAGCCACAAACTGGCCCTTCAAAATCTTGGGGTTACCCCACACCATAGACGCAGCTTCAAGCCGGTCCACAATATCTTGTATCAAGGAAAAATCGTAACTCCTTGATTCAATAAAGGTTTTGACAGCGATTCGCTCCTGACTCATCCTGCAGTCAACCAAGAGCGAACCATTCGCCGGGACAGAGGCAGACTGATGACGAAGATTAAAGACCGGAGCGCTCAGGCGCTTCCCCTGAACACGATCCTGGATGGCGAGTGCATCGAGGTGATGCGGAGCCTGCCCGAGGCCTCAGTTGACCTTATCTTTGCGGACCCGCCCTACAATCTGCAACTGCGCGGCGACCTGCATCGCCCGGACAATTCGCTTGTCGATGCGGTGGACGATCATTGGGACCAGTTTTCCAGTTTTGCCGCCTATGATCGTTTCACCAGGGATTGGCTTGCCGCCGCCCGTCGTCTGTTGAAACCGAACGGCGCGATCTGGGTCATCGGATCCTATCACAACGTTTTCCGCATGGGGGCCGAGCTTCAGAACCAGGGCTTCTGGATCCTGAATGATGTGGTCTGGCGCAAGTCCAACCCGATGCCAAACTTTCGTGGCAAGCGTCTGACGAATGCCCATGAGACGCTGATCTGGGCTTCCAAGGACGAGGGCAGCAAGTACACTTTCAACTACGAAGCCCTCAAGGCCCTTAACGAAGGTGTGCAGATGCGGTCGGACTGGGTCCTGCCGATCTGTACCGGCCATGAGCGCATCAAGGATGACAAGGGCGACAAGGCCCATCCGACCCAGAAACCCGAGGGCCTTTTGCACCGTGTCATTCTAGGCACCACCAATGCCGGCGACGTGGTTCTTGACCCGTTCTTTGGCACCGGCACGACGGGTGCTGTCGCCAAGATGCTGGGCCGGGAATACATCGGGATCGAGCGTGAGCCTGCCTATCGTGCAGTTGCGGAAAAGCGCATCGCCAATGTCCGCAAGTTCGACAGCGATGCCATTGCCGTCACCGGCTCCAAGCGCGCCGAACCGCGGGTGGCCTTTGGTGTGCTGGTCGAACGCGGGATGCTGCGTCCCGGCGAAATGCTGGTGTCCCCACGTGGCAAGACGGCCAAGGTCCGGGCTGACGGCACCTTGATCGGTGACGATGTCCGGGGCTCTATCCACCAGGTAGGGGCCCATCTGGAAGGCGCGCCAAGCTGCAACGGCTGGACCTACTGGCACTTCAAGCGGGATGGCAAGACGGTCCCTATCGACCTTTTGCGCCAGCAAATCCGGGCCGAGATGGTCGAACACTGAATTCACGATTTACCGCCGGTGCCTGTGGCTTCACCCAGGGGCGCTCACCTTGCCCCGCCGTCTTTGATGACGTGCGGGGCGTTTTTATGTTGTAATGTGCGGGGGTCGCTTTGACCCGAAAGAGGATGACAAAATGACGACCGCCCGCTCAATTCGTCTTGCCGCCCGTCCGAAGGGGCTGGCTACTCTCAAGGACCTGTCGCTGACAGAGGATCCCATCCCTGTTCCCGGTCCTGGCCAGTTCCTGGTCCGGGTCATCTGGCTGTCTCTGGACCCCTATATGCGCGGCCGGATGGATGATGCAAAGTCCTATGCCAAGCCCGTGGACATTGGCGACATCATGCAGGGCGGCTGCGTGGGCGAGGTCCTGGCCTCGCATCATCCGCACTACGCGCGCGGAGAGATCGTGACGGGGGCCTTTGGCTGGACGACCCATGCCGTGTCGGATGGGGAGGGTGTGCGCAAGCTTGATCCCCGTCTTGCCCCTGTCTCGACGGCATTGGGTGTTCTGGGGATGCCTGGGATCACGGCCTGGGTGGGGCTTAACGACATTGCCGCAGCCAAACCGGGCGAGACAATCGTGGTTTCGGCGGCTACCGGGGCGGTTGGCGGGCTGGTCGGGCAGCTGGCCAAGGCCAAGGGTATGACCGTGATGGGCCTTGCCGGGGGGGCGGACAAATGTGCCTATGCCTGCGAGGTGCTGGGCTATGATCATTGTCTGGATCACCGCGCAGCACCCGATGCCCGCACCCTTGGGGCCCGGATTGCAGAGGTCGCGCCGCAGGGTGTCGACGTCTATTTCGAGAACGTCGGGGGCAAGTCCCTGTCAGCCGTTCTGCCCCGGATGAATGTTCATGGCCGGGTCGCCCTCTGCGGCATGATCGCCTGGTACGGTGGTCAGAACCTGGACGAGGCGCTGCCGTTGCCACTCGTTTGGCGGACGGTGCTGACCCGAAGGCTGGGGGTTCAGGGGTTCATCATCTTTGACCACTTCCACCGGTTTCCCGATTTTCTGAAAGAGGTAGGCCCGATGGTTGCAGACGGCCGCATTGTCGTGCGCGAGGATGTGACCGACGGGATCGAGAACGCCCCGGTAGCCTTCTTGCGCATGCTTGAGGGTGGCAACTTTGGCAAGACCCTCGTCCGGGTTGGTCCTGATCCGTAAGGTGGGTCCTGACCCACCCCCCCCAGGGCATCTGTCAGCGCGGCATTGGGTTGCTCGCCTTGTTGTAGGCCGTCCAGTCGGTGATGTCGGGATAATGGGTCTGACGCCAGGCCCGGACCCTTGGGTTCATCACTCTGCGCCATAGCGGGGGGATCATCGCAGCAACGGTCATGACGGGATAGCCATATGGCAACTGGGGGGCATCTGCTTCGCCATAGGTCTGCAACAGGGGAAACCGCCGGTCGGGCTTGTAATGGTGGTCGGAATGCCGCTGGAGGTTGATCAGCAACCAGTTCGACACCTTGTGGCAGGCGTTCCACGAATGTCGGGGCAGGGTATGTTCATACTTGCCATCGCCCAGATGCCTCCGGGTCAGCCCGTAGTGTTCGACATAGTCGACCAGTTCAAGCTGCCAGACGGCGACGAAGGCCTGAGTAAGAAACAGGAACACCCCCCAGCCGCCACCAATCAGGACCGAAAGCAGCAGCATCGCCCCCTGTAGTCCCCAGTAGCGCCAGAACGGATTTGACAGGTCCGTCCAGGGGCGACCCTTGCGGGCAAGCATGGCCTTTTCTGCCCGGAAGGCCGAGATCAGGCATTGCCTGAGGACCCTGGGAAAGAACCGGTGGAAACCTTCGTTGTAGCGGGCTGTCACCGGGTCCCGTGGTGTGCCGATGTAGCGGTGATGGACCAGCAGGTGTTCCGAGCGGAAGTGCGAATACATCACCATTGCCAGCAGGATATCCGCCATCCAGCGCTCGCCCTTGGGCTTCTGGTGCATCAGCTCATGCGAATAGTTGATGCCGATGGTCCCTGTCAGGATGCCAACACCAAAGAACAGGGCCCATTCCTCGAACCTGCTCAGGTGGTCTGTCGCACTGACAAACCACAGAACGCCAAAGACGGTCGCAAATTGGAGGGGGGCCCAGATCAGCGTGATCAGACGGTACCATTTCAGGCAGTTTTTTTCGGCCGCTGCCGGGTCCGGGTTTTCCGTGTTCAGGCCGACAACGAAATCCAGGGCTGAAAACAGGTACCAGGTGCAGAACGGCATCAAAAGAAGGGTCCAACCACCCCATACGGCGCCCTGCCACACGATCGGGATCAGCAGCAGCGAGATCCAGAACGGCAAGGCGCGGCTAAGCCGAGCAAAGTCACGAGTGATTGGGACGGTGGTCATTCTTTGGCCTGATCTGATTTTCCTAAGTCTACCCCGGTCGACCCTCGCGCTCAAACAGGCCGTAGCGTCGCGGCGGCCAGATCATAGACCTTGCGCATGACGGTCGGCAGGTCAGCGGGCCGAAACCTTGATGCCGGGACAAATTGCCCCCTGTCAGGGACATCCTGCACCGCCACATCGGCTGTCATTATGGCAAGCCTGAGATGAAAATGTGTGAAGGTGTGCCGGGCTTCGGCCTCAAGCAGGGTCCAGTCGGCGTTAATTGGCGGGTTCGGCTGGGGATCGTCGTTCCAGTCAGAGCCGGGCCAGCCCAGCATGCCGCCCAAAAGGCCCTTGTCTGGCCGGGTTTCCAACAGCCAGGCGCCATCGGCACGGCGGGCCACATAGGCAATGCCAAGCCGGGTGGGCTTCACCGCCTTGGGCAGCTTGCGCGGCAGCTCGCCCTGGGTGCCACGGGCGCGGGCCAGACAAGGCTCGCGTAGGGGGCAGATGCCGCAGGCCGGGTTGCGCGGGGTGCAGATGGTCGCGCCAAGGTCCATCACCGCCTGGGCATGGTCGCCGGGCCGGCTGGCAGGGGTCAGCGCCTCTGCCCGTTCGGTTAGTTCGGGCTTGGCGGTCGGCAGCGGCGTGTGGATGTCAAAGAGCCGGGCCATCACCCGCTCAACATTGCCGTCCACCACTGTCGCCCGTTCATCATAGGCGATCGAGGCGATGGCACTTGCCGTATAGGGCCCGATCCCGGGCAGGGTCAGAAGGCCCTCGCGCGTCCGAGGAAAGACCCCACCATGATTCGCCGTCACCGCCCGGGCGCATTTGAGAAGGTTCCGCGCCCGGGCGTAGTAGCCAAGCCCCGCCCAGGCCGCCATGACATCGGGATCCTCGGCGGCGGCCAGGTCTGTGACGCGCGGCCAAAGGGCCGTGAATTTGAGGAAATACGCGCGAACGGCGGCGACGGTCGTTTGTTGCAGCATCACCTCGGACAGCCAGACCCTGTAGGGATCCGGCAGCACGCCTTGGCGCCGGTCCGCTGGTCCGACCCGCCAGGGCATGTCACGTGCGTGGCGGTCATACCAGTCCAGCAGGGCAGCGCTCTTTTCTTCGTCACGCATAGTTTATGTCGGGTCCGTTCTGGTTTCGCTGGCCTCATCCCGACCAATCCTTAGTATGCATACCTAAGATGAAACAGCCCCGCCACCAGTCCACCACTTATGGTTTCTCCCAGACCTCGCGTCTGTTGCAGGTGCGTATCCGCACGGCGTCAGAGGCGCGTGGGTTTGCGGTGACCCGCCTTCTCACCCATTGGGACGAAATTGTGGGGCAAGCAACCGCCCAGATCGCCCGACCCGTGAATGTCAGCTATGGACGCGAAGGGATGGGGGCGACCCTGACCATCCTCACGACAGGCTCACAGGCCCCAATGCTGGAAATGCAGAAAGAGCAGATCCGCGAAAAGGTGAATGCCTGCTATGGCTACCGGGCGATAAGCCGGGTCCGGATCACCCAGACCGCCCCCACCGGGTTTGCCGAAGGGCAAGCTGTTTTCGGCAATGCACCGCCGAAAATGGAGCTTCGCCCTGACCCGAAAATCGCCGATGCCGCCGCTGCGGCAACATGCAATGTCAAAAACGCCGATTTGCGCCTTGCGCTCGAGGCCCTTGCCAACAATGTGCTGCGCAAGCAGTCATCCTGAAGGATCAGAAAGATCATGAAAAAGCTATTGCCGGTCATTGCCCTCGCTATTTTTGCCGTTTTGGGAGGGACCTGGTTCCTGACCCAGTCGTCTAACCCCAGTGATCCCATCCTGGGATCAGCCCTGGCGCAGGAAGCCGGGGAAATTGATACCTCCACCGTGGCCGAAATGATTCTTGGCAATCCGGACGCGGCTGTCGAAGTGATCGAATACGCTTCGTTCACCTGCCCGCATTGCGCCGCCTTTCACGCCAACCAGTTTCAAGAGTTGAAGGCCAACTACATCGACACCGGCCTGATCAAGTTCGTCTACCGTGAGATCTACTTTGACCGGTTTGGCCTCTGGGCCTCGATGGTGGCCCGTTGTGGCGGTGAGATGCGGTTCTTTGGCATTTCTGACATGCTGTACGACCAGCAGCGCGAATGGATCGCTGGCGGTCAAGATCCCGCTCTTATTGCCGGGAACCTGCGCCGGATTGGTCTGACGGCAGGACTTGATGGTGAACAGGTTGATGCCTGCCTGTCGGACCCCACCACGGCGCAGACCCTGGTGGCCTGGTTTGAAGAGAACTCGGCGCGGGACGAGATCACGTCCACCCCCAGCTTTGTCATCGACGGCGAAAAATTCTCGAACATGTCCTATTCAGACTTTGCCGCTGTTCTGGACGAGCGTTTGGCCGCCAAGTGATCGACGACCGTAAGGCGGTCCCGACCGGGCCTCTGGCCGGGATCAAGGTTATAGAATTGGCGCGTATCCTGGCCGGCCCTTGGGCTGGCCAGCTTCTTGCGGACCTTGGGGCCGAGGTCATCAAGGTCGAATCCCCCGAGGGCGACGACACCCGGCAATGGGGGCCGCCCTTTGTGACCCCCGAAGGATCGGCCGCCTACTTCCACGGCTGTAACCGGGGCAAGCAATCGGTCGTCATCGACTTTCGCACACCCGAAGGCCAGTCTGAGGTGCGGCGTCTGGTGCAAAACGCCGATATCCTGATCGAGAACTTCAAGGTTGGCGGACTGGTCAAATACGGGCTCGACTACGCAAGCCTTGCCCAGCTGTCGCCCCGCCTCATTTACTGTTCGATCACCGGCTTTGGGCAAACTGGCCCCTATGCCCATCGGGCGGGGTATGACTTCATCATCCAAGGCATGTCCGGCCTGATGTCTGTGACTGGTGAGCCTGACGGCCAACCCCAGAAAGTAGGCGTTGCTGTAACCGATATCTTTACCGGGGTGTACTCGGTCACCGCGATCCTTGCTGCCCTGCACAAGCGGCATGAAACCGGGCGGGGTCAACATATCGACATGGCCCTTCTGGACGTGGCGACCGCCATCACCGCCAATCAGGCGATGAACTACCTGACCACCGGTACAGCCCCCAGGCGGCTGGGCAACGCGCATCCCAATATCGTGCCTTATCAGGTGTTCGATTGCGCAGATGGCCATATCATCATCGCCAGCGGCAATGACGGACAGTATGCCCGGCTTTGCGCCTTGCTTGGTATGCCTGACCTCGCCATCGATGCCGCCTACCGCACCAACGCAGATCGCCTGGCAAATCGGATCGCCTTGATCGAGGCGCTGACGGCCGTGACCCGGACCCGAAGCAAGGCCGACCTGCTGGCGGACTGCGAAAGGGCAGGGGTCCCGGCAGGCCCGATCAATGATCTGGCCGAAGTTTTCGCTGATCCGCAAATCATCTCCCGGGGTATGCAGATTGCACCGGGTGGCATTCCGGGCGTCCGCAGCCCGATTGTATTTTCGGATGACGAACTGGCCCTCGACCGACCAGCCCCAGCCCTGGGCCCTATCGGCGACTAAGGCCAAGTCCGGCGAAAGCCTGGTCAAGCGGGGACCAATCCTCCAGCGTCAATCGCACGGGCAGGGTCAGGACTTTGGCCCGGAATGCCGGGGGCAGGCGGACGGCATCCTTTTCGGTGGTGACAAGCTGGGCGCCCAGACCCAGCGCCTCGCGCTCTAGACGTGCCATCAGTGCGTCGGTAAGCGGTTGGTGATCTTCGAGAGCTTCGCCACCGAGAACCTCGGCCCCCTCGGCGCGCAGGGTTGCAAAGAACTTTTCCGGGTGGCCGATACCGGCAAAGGCGAGGACCCTCTGGCCCTTCCACGGCAGGCCCATGGCAAGCGGGGTCAATTGCCCGCGCAGATGTGGTTGGGTGGCAAGGGCCCCTTTCCACTGATCGAGGAAAATGCGTTGCGCCGCAGCGGGGCCGATCGACAACACAATGTCGGCCCGGCCCAGCCCAGTCGCAACAGGCTCCCGCAGAGGGCCGGCGGGCAGACAGCGACCGTTGCCAAAGCCACGGACAGCATCCACGACCACAATGCTCAGGTCCTTGGACACGACCGGATTCTGGAACCCGTCGTCCAACAGGATGACCTCTGCCCCGGCCGCCTCTGCGGCCCGGACACCTGCCGCGCGGTCGCGTGACACCCAGGTCGGGGCAAACGCCGCGAGCAACAGGGACTCATCGCCGGTATCAGCGGCCGTATGCCGCCCCTCTGTCACCTGCACCGGCCCGGTCAGGCGTCCACCATACCCCCGGGTGACGGCATGGGCCCCGATCCCCCATTCTGCAAGTCGTTGGATCAGGGCGATGGCCGTCGGCGTTTTGCCTGTTCCACCGACGTTGATATTGCCAACGCAGATGACCGGCACCCCGGCCCGATAGGGACGTCCCTTTGCAAGCCGTCGGGCAGTCGCCGCGCCGTAGGCAAGCCCAAGCGGCGCAAGCACGCGTGCCCTTAGTGCAGGGGCGTCGGGGGGTGTGAACCAGAAGGCAGGCGCAGTCATCCTATCAACCCTCTGCCCGGTCCAGGGCCTCTCGGATCAGACCGACCAGCTTGTTGCTGGACTCGGCCCCGGCCGAGGTCACGTCCCAGGCGGCATGGGCCATTTCGGCCGTCTTGTCGGGCGCAAGCAGCGCCTCGATCACCCGACCCAGTTGGCCGGCATTTGCGACTGTGCGGGTCGCACCGGCCTGGGAGAGGCGATCAAAGTGAGCTTTATGAGTTTCGATCCGGTGGCCGTGCACCACGGCAGAGCCCAGGGTCGCGGCTTCGAACGGATCGCTGCCCCCTTGTCCTGACAAGGTACCACCAAGAAACGAGACCGGTGCAAGCCGATACCAAAGGCCCATTTCGACGGTGTCGGTCAAAAGGACCTGAGTGTTGTCTGTCGGATCCTGCCCATCCAGCCTGCTGGCTGTTTCAAGCCCGGCCGCCTTCAACATGGCCGAAGCCTCTGCCTGATGCGGGGTCGACAGGATCAGAAGCAAGCGGTGGGCCCTGCGGCTGGCGACCCGATGGGCCTCGATCACGTCGGCAAGTTCTTCAACAGGGGCCTTGGCTGCCAGCCAGACCGGGCGTGTCCCCACGGCGCGAGCAAGATCCTGGCGGTCACTCTCGATGCAGGGCAGGACGATGGCGCCAGGGTCGAATGTGCCGGTCACCCTAATCCGGTCGTCTGGCAGCCCGGCCCGCCGAAGTCGGGCAACGGTTGCCCCATCCTTGGCCATCGCTTCGTGGAACAGGGTTATCGTGCCACGGGTTATGCCCGGAACCCAGCTACCCCCCCTGATCAGGGTATCGTCGTCGCTGACATCCAACAGGAACCGTGCCATAGGCATCTGCGCCGTTTCGTGCAGCAGGACCGGGCGCAGATTGCCGCCATGCCAGAGCAGCACTGCGGGCCGCCAGTACTTCAGGAATGCGCGGGCTGCGGTCCGGTTTTCGGCAGGAGCACGCTGGACAACAAGGCCCGAAATAGAAGGTATCGACACTTCATTCAACAGTGGAACGGTGACCAAAACGGTCAGCTGGTCACCATCTGTCCCCAATCGCGCCGCGAGGGCTGAAAAGGGGACAAGGTCTGCCGGATCGTGCACATGGGCCCAGATCAGGTTGCCATCGGGGCGGGGTGGTGGCGCCTCGGTCGAACCTGGTTCTGGCGCTGAACGGCGGAGCGTCAGAAAGGCCGCCAGCGGGAAGGAGCGGTTCGTCATCTGCCCTCCTTCGCGGGTACCATCAGCTGGCCGGTGTTTCTGTGGCCGAACCTTCGTCGGTCTCGTCGAACAGGCGATGAACATGGGCGATGAAATAGCGCATATGCGCATTGTCCACAGTGCGTTGGGCTTCTGCCTTCCAGGCGGCGTGGGCTGATGCATAGTCCGGGAACATGCCGACTACATGGATGTCGTCAACATTGCGGAAGGTGGTCCCGCTTGGGTCGGTCAGTTCTCCACCATAGACGAGGTGCAGGCGTTGGGTCATCACAAGATCCTAGGAACAGGGCCGGATTACCGGCAGGTTAGGCAATTGGAAAGGGTGGTCAAGGGCGGCGCATCCCCGTCAGGCAAGGGCCGAGAACAGCGCGGTATGCATCTGCTCCCCCCCCGCTAGAACACCGTTCGTCTGCGGATGGGGGTTGTTGAACCGCAGGGGCCGTCCTTGCCGGTCCGTCACACGGCCCCCTGCCTCGGACACGATCAGCGCGCCGGCGGCGATGTCCCATTCCCAGGCTGGGCGTAGGGTCATCATGGCATCAAACGCCCCTTCGGCAACAAGGCACAACCTCCAGGCAAGGGAGGAGCGGAAGGCGCGTTTGAACTCTGGCAGGAGGCCGCCTTGCCAAAGGTCGGGATCAAGAGTGGGCTTCGTTGTCAGGACCGTGCCTTGCGCCAGGTCGTTGCAGGCGCTGACCCGGATGGGCGCACCGTTCAAGGACGCGCCGCCGCCCAGTTCGGCGGTGAATAAGGCGTCTCGTGCAGGCAGGTAAACCACGGCTGCGGTAATTTCACCGTCCAGCGCGACTGCAATGGAATGGGCCCAGTCCCGCGACCCTTCGATAAAGGCCCGGGTCCCGTCAATCGGGTCGACAATGAAAGTGTGGCGCGGGGTCAACCGTTTCCGCGTGTCGGGTGTTTCTTCTGACAGCCAGCCAAAGTCGGGCCGGGCCGCCATGAGCCGTTCGCGCAAAAGGGCGTCTACGGCCAGATCGGCATCGGTTACCGGACCAGCTCCATCAGGTTTGTGGGTGATGTCCAGCGTCCCTGCAGCGTGACGAAGGGCCAATGCCCCCGCCTCTTTCGCCGCATCCTTGAGAAGGCCAAGGTCAGTCGCCTGCAAGGGTCAGCCCGTCGATCAGAATAGAAGGAACAACCCGCGACAGGTGCGGTTGGGCGTCATTGCCCGGTATGATCCGCATCAGCATCTCGCGCAGATTGCCAGCGACCGTGCATTCGCTGATAGGGTGGCTGATCTCACCGTTCTGGATCCAGAACCCGGAAGCCCCCCGGGAATAGTCGCCGGTGTTGGGATTGATTGTCGATCCGATCATTGAGGTGACAAGCAGGCCGGTGCCCATCTGGGCAATCAGATCCGCCCGGCTGGAGTTGCCCTGTGTAAGTGCGATGTTCGAAACGGACGGTGAGGGTGGCCCACCAGTGCCCCGCGCGGCATTTGCCGTCGACGGCATCCCAAGCTTGCGACCCGTCGCAAGGTCAAGGGTCCAGCCAGTCAGCACCCCATCCTCGACAATCGCGCGCCGCTGAGTGGGCAGTCCTTCGGCATCAAACAGCTTGGATCCAGAGGTCCGGGGGCGATGCGGATCCTCGATCACGCTCAGATGCGAGGGCAGGACATGTTTGCCCAAGGCATCGCGCAGCCAGCTCGAGCCTCGGGCGATCATCATCCCGTTGGTGGCCTGAAGCAGGTGACCGATCAGCGAGGAGGCGATCCGTTCATCAAAGAGAACCGGGTAGGTCCCGGTCTTGGGTTTGCGCGGCGCGTGCCGGGCCACGGCGCGTTCCCCTGCGATGCGGCCAATTTCGGTCGGGTCACGTAGATCGGCCTGGAAGATCCGACTATCGTGGTCGTAGTCACGCTCCATCCCGGTGCCTTCACCGCTGATAGCGACACAAGAGATTGCCCTGTCGCTGCGCTGGTATCCCCCTGCAAAGCCGTTCGAGGCCGCCATATAGACCTCGCGCCGGCCATACCCGGCCGAGGCGCTGTCGATCATGGTTACACCACTCACGGCCCGGGCTGCGGCCTCGGCGGTGCGGGCATCCTCTTCGAGGGCCTGTGCAGAAGGCTCTTCCGTTGGATCGTAGAGGTCGAGGGACGCGGTATCCGTGTCGCGGGCCAGCTGGTCGGGGTCTGCCAATCCCGCGTGCGGATCGGCGGGCGCCTCACGGGCCATCGCAACGGCCCGTTCTGCCATGCGCAAAAGGCTGGCCTCGCGGGCATCCGAGACAGACACATTCGCCTGCTGCTTGCCGACAAAGACCCGCAGACCAATGTCGATACCTTCCGACCGCTCTGCCTGTTCCAGCACCCCGTCACGGACATCGATGGAAATCGAGGTTCCTGCCACGGCAATCGCATCGGCGCTTTCGGCACCCGCAGCGCGGGCGGCATCCAGCAGGCGAGCGGTCAAGGCAGGCAGGTCATGCGACATCGGAGGGTCCTTGTATCGGTGTGCGGCGAACGTGGCGCGGTGACACGGAGGTAGCCCCTTCGACCTAAAGGGACAAGGCCACCAAACCCTTAACGCAGCCTTTGGCCGTTCGCGATGATCTGGCCGTCTTCAGTCAGTTCGATCGCAGAGGTCAGGTTGTCGTCACCGGGTGCTGCTTTCGTCACCATTCCCAGCCCCATCCGCGCCCCAAAAAGCGCATCTGACGGGATGAACCCTGCATCCGACATCATCTCAAGCACTCCGTTGATCCCCTGCAGGGTAAAGTCGGCTATCCCGATTGGCTTGGGAAAATCGGGGTAGGTCGTCGTGTCGGCATTGTCGAACCGAAACGCTGCTGATCCCGTCACGATGGCATCAAGGGCTGAGACTGTCAGTTCGTTCAGCGTGAAGGCTTCAAGGCTGAAGGGGAGGGGGCCAACATAATCGAGGTCCTCAAGCGCCAGAAAATTCAGCCAGTCGACACCGTTGATCACCTGCCCCTCGAGATCGATCGCAAGCCGTCCCGGCGTACGGGGCAAGGACTTGTCAGGGTCGAACAGGGTCCAAATCGACGGCCCCAGCCGCAGATCGGCCAGATCAAGCGCGTAGGTGAAAGGCTGTGCCTCTGTTGAGGCAAGAAGTGGGATCAGAAAGCCTGCCGATATTTTGGAAAGATCAAAGCCAATCGGAAAGGGGAGGACGTCCGGCTGCTCAAGGTTGACGGCAAGGCCATCGATATCTGCTTCCACCATGAGGCCTGCGTCATTCAGGGCAAGGCGTGTTGTTGCCGGACCCGAGAATGTGGATTGCCGGTCGATGACCTGTTGATCGACGGTGGTCAGCGATTGCGTATCGCTGCCGCCTGTTTCGGACTCGACGGATACATAAAGGCCATTTCGCAAGGCAGGAGCAAGGTTGAGAAGGTCCGAGCCGCCGGGCTCCAGCCCAAGGTTGACCGTTGTCACACTGGGTGCGCCCATAATTTCGGTCTCTGACACCAGCCCCGTGCCGTCTTCCAGGTAGAACCGGGCGGTAGTGTGCCCAGTCTCCATCCTAGAATAGACCACCGTCAAAGTATCCTCGACGATGCGGGTCTGGGTCAGGGTTCGGTCTGTCTCAAGAACCATTTCCACCGTAGCGTCAAACCCGCCAGGTACGTCCAGAGTGTCCAACCGGATTTCGAGAGGGCCGGTTTCGGTATCATAGCTGATCGCGCCGGGAACGCCTGCGGCGATGGTTACCAGTTCGTCACCGCTGATCGAAAAGGTGATGCTGGCGGTTCCTTCGCCGGGAATCGTTGCCGACAGGGCAAGGAAAAACGGCAAGGCATAGGTGATCCTGACCGTGCCGTCCGCCGCCTCGGTCATTGTGTAGGATGACAGCGCATAAGAGATCGACCCAGCCCCCATCGGCAGGGACCAGGTCGTGATATCGTCACGGACGGTAACTGTGTCGCCTGACCGGTTCAGGGTCGCAACCTGACGGCCACCGCTTGCCTCGGCCAGCGCCTGTCCATTTGCCCAGACATCATCGGCCGTAATCTCGGCCCCGGCGGGCAGTCCCGCCATGGTCACGGGCAATGCAAGGCTTGCTGCTATGAAACGACGCATCCCGCATACTCCCTTGATAGCAACCGCCGCGCGAGAGGACCCCGCGCGGCGTTTTGCTCCTGAGGTCCTTCTAGGCCCTATTGCAGGCGTTGACCGTTGGCGATGACGTGACCTTGATCGTTCACCTCGATGGTCGAGGTCAGCATATCGTCACCAACCGGGGTGGTGAACACGCCCATCATCATACGGGCACCCATCACCTGATCCTGCGGCAGGAGGCCCATCTGAACCAGCTTGTCGATCAGGCCATTGGCACCATTGACGGCGATGTCTAGTTTTCCTTCCGGGCGGGGAAAGCCGGGAAAGGTCATCATGTCGGTGTTGTCGAAAACGAACGCACCAGAGCCAAGAACCTCTGCCCCTGCCAGCCGGACGGTCAGATCGTCGAGTGACAAGGACTCAAGCGTACCTGGCAGTTCTGCATCTGCGATCTGCATCGCTTGAGCGGGATCAAGCAGGTCAAAGAACAGGCTTCCCAGACCCGAGACTTTGATGATCGCGGTTGCAGGGTCATGGGGCAAAACGCCACCTGGATCAGCCATCGACCAGATCATGTCGCTGACGGCAAGGTCGACCAACCGGAACTCGGCCCCGAATTCGGACGGGACGTCGCTTTGGCTAAGCGGTAAGCTGACTGAAAGCCCGTATTCCCCCATGCTGAAATCGACGGGAAGGGGAATAGCTGACCCGGTAAAAGACACGGCCAGATCGGTGAGCGAGTTGGAATACTCCGCCCCGTCATAGTCCATCATCACGCCCAGCGACCCACCGGTGGCCGTCGCCGTCCCGTTGGCGGTATCCGTCCCGTCCTGAAAGGCGAAAATATACGTCGAGTTTCCGAATGAGTATCCTGCGTCAACAGCAAACCCGTCGATGAACATTGTCTCGGGGGCGTCCATGTCCATATCGGTCGGTGTCGCGACGGACCCTGCAAAGCCAAAGTCCATTATTTTGCCTGAGAAGTTGACGAGGACTTCTTCATCAGGCTGGTCGGTATCGAAGAAGATGTCGATGGAAGAGGCAGCCACGTCGTAGGCGATCTGGGTCAAATCCGGACCGGTGATGCTTGTGTATGCGCCGGCCAGACCATTCGTCGTCACGATCGCCTCGACAGGCATGGCATCGCCGCTGTCGGTGATTTCGTCCAGGCTAATACTTATGCGATCTGCACTGACGTCGTAGGTCATTTCCTCGGGCGTGCCCGAAACGACCATCTGCACGCCGGCCTGTGTGAGTGTGATCTTGGCAATGTCGCCAGGACCGGCATCGATGGTAATCGGGTTGGTCTCGGACATGAGGACCGAGACAGTACCATCGCCCTGTTCGGTAAACACGATTGTGCCGATCAACGATTCGACGCTGACGTCGCCGTCGTCCATTGAAAGGACAATATCTGACACGGTCAGGCTGTTGCCCGCCATTGTTTCAGACCCGATCGAAACGCCGCCGTCGCCATAGACGTTCAGGCTTTCTTTCCAGTTGTCCCAAACCTGCTGTGCAGTAACGTCTGCCTGTGAAGGAGAAGCAGCCAACAGGGCGGCAGCTGAGCATGCCATAGCTTGAAATCTCAATGCGGTCATCCGAATTGCCTTCCCATGTGAATATCCTATCGTACCTTCGTTTGCCGCCGCCATTCGGTCAAGGTCAGGAAAACTTGACCTTTGTCACAGGTTCGGCAGTGCCAAGGGATGCAGAGGGAGTTTCGCGACATGGATATGACAGACAAGGTTGTCCTGATCACCGGTGCAAGCCGTGGGATTGGAGAGGCGGCCGCCCGCGGTTTTGCCGCCGCCGGGGCGAAGGTCGCTCTGGCCGCGCGGGGTAAGGACCGCATCGCATCCATCGCCGGCGAGATCGGGTCAAGCGCCATGGCCATTCCTTGCGACGTCAGCCGGTTTTGGGAGATTGAGGCCGCCGTGGGCGCCACCTTGGCCGAGTTTGGCCGGCTGGACGTTCTTATTGGGAACGCAGGCGCGATAGAGCCGATTTCCCGCATGGCCGAGGCGGATCCGGATGATTGGGGCAAGGTCATCGATATCAATCTCAAGGGTGTCTTTTACGGTATGCGCGCGGCTCTTCCCGTGATGTTGGAGCAAGGGGGCGGAACGGTCCTGACCGTGTCCTCAGGGGCAGCTTATGCTCCGGTCGAGGCCTGGTCGCACTACTGTTCCTCCAAGGCCGGGGCCGCAATGCTGACCCGGAGCCTGCACAAGGAGTATGGCGATCTGGGGATCAGGGCCATGGGCCTGAGCCCGGGCACCGTCGCCACCGAGATGCAGCGCGAGATCAAGGCATCGGGCATCAACCCGGTCAGCCAGCTTGACTGGTCCGACCATATCCCCCCCGAATGGCCCGCTCGGGCCTTGATGTGGATGTGCGGGGCTGAGGCCGATCCCTGGCTGGGCGAAGACGTCAATCTGCGCGAAGACGAGATCCGCCGCTCGGTCGGACTTATCTAAAGCGAGGGCCTGGAACCGGGGCTTGTCTTGCCTGGTTCGACCCGACATGAGGGGAGAATACCCCAGTAAGATCCAAGGACCCCATGCCCGACGCACCAGCCCCCCATACCGCAGCCGCAACGGCATTGGTCATCGGGGCCGGACCGGCCGGGTTGATGGCGGCCGAGACGCTCGCCGCTTCGGGGCATTCGGTGATGATCGTTGAGGCCATGCCCTCGCCGGGGCGGAAATTCCTTATGGCGGGTAAATCAGGGCTGAACCTGACGATGGACCTGCCGCCCGAGGCCTTTGCGCGAGGCTACGGAGGGGTGTCGGATACTGTCGCCGGCGCCGTGGCCGCCTTTGGACCTGCCGAGGTTATGGCATGGGCCGAAGGCTTGGGGCAGGAGGTCTTCGCGGGGACTTCGGGCCGGGTCTTTCCCAAGCTGATGAAGGCCTCACCCCTCTTGCGGGCCTGGTTGGCGCGCCTGGGGGATGCGGGCGTTACCCTCAGGACCAGGTGGCGCTGGCAAGGCTGGCAGGGCGACGGGCTCCTTTTCGAGACGCCGGACGGGCCGCGGGTGCTGCATCCCGTCTTGACAATTCTTGCGCTGGGCGGAGCGAGTTGGAAGCGCCTTGGATCGGACGGGGCCTGGGCCGCCCTTCTGCCAGACGAGGTGGCAGAGTTTCAGCCCGCAAATATGGGATTCCGCGTCGACTGGTCCGCGCATATGACGCCCTACTTCGGTCAGCCTGTCAAAGGCTGCGCCTTGATGGCAGGGCAACAAACGACGCGTGGAGAGTTCGTCGTCTCGGCCCGGGGTGTCGAGGGAGGCGGGATCTATGCCGTCAGTCGCGCTGTCCGGGGTGGATCGGGGCTGACGATCGACCTTTGCCCTGATCTGACGTTGGAGGACTTGCGACGGCGTCTTGCCCAACCACAAGGCAAGGCGAGCCTGTCAAACCACCTCCGCAAAAGGTTGAAGCTTGATGGGGTTCGTCTGGCCCTGCTCAATGAATTCGGCAGGCCGTTTCCCAAGGATCTCGCCACCCTGATCAAGGCCCTGCCAATAATGCACGCTGGTCCGAGGCCAATGGATGAGGCGATCTCGGTCGCGGGCGGTTTGCGGCTGGACGTGTTGGACGAACACCTGATGTTCCGCAACCGCCCCGGTGTCTTTGCCTGTGGCGAGATGCTGGATTGGGAAGCCCCAACTGGCGGCTATCTGATTACCGCGTGCCTCGCCACTGGGCGGCTTGCAGGCGAAGGGGCGGCCCGTTTTCTTGCCACCTAGCGGGCCTGCGCGGCCTTGTAGGCAGGGCGGGCCCGAAGCCTGGCGGAATAGTCGGCAAGAACCGGTTCGTCACAGGGAAACTTGGCAACAGCGGCCCATCCAAGGCAATGGCCCAGGACAATGTCGGGCAGCGTGATCCGGTCGCCCATGATGAACGGACCCTCCAGCAAGGTGGCGATCCGTTTGCAGGTTTGGGCGAATTCCCACCGTAGGGAGGTCTTGATTTCGGGCATCCGCAATTCTTCGGGCAGGCCAAAGCTGTGGCGGGCGCTTGTCCAGAGGGTCCCGTCCAACTCGTCCAGGACCATCTGGGTCCAACCGTCTTGCCGGGCGCGTTCGATCGTGCCGGGCGGGTATGTCAACTGGCCATGCTTGTCGGCTAAGTAGGTCAGGATGGCGGTTGAATCGGTCAAGGGAGCACCTTCGACCACCAGGACCGGGACCTTTCCATTCGGGTTCAGCGCGATAATTTCGGGGGTGCGAGGCTGGGTGTTGCTGTGCTCATATACCTCGCCCATTTCCTCCAGCGCCCACATCACGCGAAAGGCTCTCGACCGGAAGGATCCGTGAAGATGATACACCAGAGAATTCTCCTGACTGTATGATTGAGCATGACCGAATGTGACACAAAACATCAAGAGGCCGCTGAATGTGGCGGTCTGCTGTGGACCGGGTTTCCATCTTGGCGTCATTGCGGTTAATTTGCCCCGCAAGTGACGAAGTTTGGGGTGGCACAATGGCACGATGGGCAATGCGGACCGGCACGGCGATCGGACTGCTGATAGTGGCGGTCCCGGCCTTTGGTCAGGACCGGGGGATTACCTATACCCACTATGGCACGCCGGGCCTTCTTGAGATGCCAACCGCCCTTAGCGCGATGGACGGAGAATTGGCGGCAACGCTCAGCCTCATGGACGGGCAACAGCGCACGGCACTAACCTTTCAGATCACGCCACGCCTGTCGGGCACCTTCCGGATTTCCGGCACCAAGGATTATTCCTATCCGGGCGATCCGGCCTTTGATGGCATATTCATCGATCGCGGTTTTGACCTGCGCTATCAGATCCTCGACGAAAGTGCGCGTTTGCCCGCCCTCGCGATTGGCCTCCAAGATTTTCTGGGCAGTGGCCATTCTGGGGCGGAATATATCGTTGCGACCAAAGCGGTGTCTGACTCGATCCGCGTCACGGCTGGTTTGGGCTGGGGTCGGCTTGGGTCGAACAACGGGTTTAGCAACCCGTTCGGGATCCTGGGGGACAGCTTTGATACCAGGTCGCCCTCGACCAGCGCGATGGAGCCCGAAGAGATGTTCCAGGGCGATGCCGCCCTCTTTGGCGGGGTCGAATGGGCATTTGCCGACAACTGGACGATCAAGGCCGAATATTCGTCTGATGCATATGTCCGGGAGGCCGATTTGGGCCTGATCACCATCGACTCGCCGCTCAACTTTGGCCTGACGTGGGAGCCGCTGGACGGCGTGCAGGTGGGGGCGTCATACCTTTATGGCAATACATTCGGACTGACCGCCACCATCCTGATGAACCCGAATGACCGGCCCATGGACGGGGGATTTGACTCCGCGCCGGTCCCGGTCTCGGTTCGCCCGGCAGATCTGCGGGCCATGACCAGCTGGAACCGCTCTGCCTTGCCCGACGAAGCGCTGGCGGCAGGGCTGGCACAGGCGATGGCAAGCGAGGGCCTGATCCTTTCAGGGATCGAAGTCACCGATACGACTGCCAGGCTGCGCTACACCAACACCCGCTACCGCAGCGAGGCGCAGGCGATGGGGCGGTTGGCGCGGATGCTGACCCAAGGCCTTCCTCCATCAATTGAACTGATCACTTTGGAACCGATGAAGTCGGGCATTCCGGTGTCTGCCGTTACATTGCGGCGGTCCGATCTTGAGGCGCTTGAAACCTCGGCGGGCGGGTCAGAGGCAATGTTCGACAGGGCAAGGTTTGCCGACGCGGGTTCGTCAGCGGGCTTGCTGTCTGTAGCCCCGGCAGAGGGTCCGTTCAGCTGGTCGCTGGGCCCCTACCTGGGGTTAGTCTTCGGGCCCGAGGACGACGATGGACTTGCTTTGAACGGTGGGGTGGAGGTGACAGCGTCCTACGCCTTCAGCCCAAACTTCATTCTGGGCGGCGCAGTACGGCAACAGCTTTTCAACACATCGGACACAGCGCCATTCGTGCCGGACAACGACGTCCCGGGTGTGCACCCTGTGCGGCGGAACGCGCCGCTTTACGCGTTGGAAGGGACGACAACGATACCGACGCTGACGCTGGCTCACTTCGCCCGACCCGGTCCCAATCTTTATAGCCGCGTTACCGCGGGCCTTCTTGAGCCGATGTATGGCGGTGTTTCGACCGAGCTATTGTTCAAGCCGGTCGATAGCGCGTGGGGTTTCGGGGCAGAGGTCAATTATGTCCAGCAACGCGACTTTGATCAGCAGTTCACCTTTCGGGACTACGACGTCGTTACGGGACATGGTTCGCTCTACTACGACTTTGACAGCGGATTTTATGCCCAACTGGACGTGGGCCGGTATCTTGCCGGCGATTGGGGGGCAACCATGACCCTCGACCGCACGTTTGAAAACGGCTGGCGGGTCGGCGCATCCGCGACTGTGACCGAGGTGTCGTTCGATTCGGGCATGTCCGAAGGGGTCGACTATGGAATCAGGGTAACGATCCCCGTCGACTTCGTTCTGGGCCGGCCAAGTCAAAGGGGCCTGTCGACGACGCTGGGTGCCCCGACACGGGATGATGGGCAACGGCTCGATGTAGATGGTCGGCTATTCGACACCGTCCGCAATGGCCACCTAAGCGATCTGGAGGACGGCTGGGGCCGGTTCTGGAGATGAGGGGACGTCGGGGCGTCGTCGCCGCCAGTGCCGCCCTGTTGTTTCTGACCGGCTGCGGTGATCAGTTGCGGTCAAGTCTTGTGGGTCAGGTCGGGACCCGCCTTGTCCCGGCTTTGGCCGGGTCCGGGCCATCAGCGGAAGAGGCCGCTGCCCAGGCGGCCGCCATGGGATTCGGGCCAGACGCCATCGCCGCCAATCCTGAAAACTACATGCTGTTTCAGGTAGGCGGGCTTGGGATCGCTGGACTTGGTCGTGTGGTGTCCGAACATGACAACCTGCGTACCTGGCTTGGGGATTCGGGCTACTCTGTCAGCTTTGAGAACGGGCTAGTTGTGGCCACCCGTGGCTTCGGAAAGGATCTCATGGCAGCCGACGTGGCAAGTGTCCGGGCCGCGATCGACGCTGGCGGCGGCGAAGCTGTCCGATTGCACGACTACCTTGATAGCCGAGACCAGATCGTACAGGAGCGCTACGCCTGCGTAATCGCTTCTGCAGGGCCCCAGCCTGTCGACCTGGGTTTGCGCCAGGTTGAGGCAGAAGCCTTCGCCGAGACCTGCCGTGGTACACGGGTTCAGTTTGAGAACATGTACTTTATTGGAGAATCAGGGGGAATCATCGCTTCCCGTCAATTGGTCTCGGATGTCGTCGGATATTTGAGCAACAATATCCTCTAAATTTGGCGATTGATCGCCTATCGGAAACTCTGCGCTTGGAGATTTGTGAGTGAAAGGTTTAAGAACACCTCATATCTTACCGCAAACACAGGAATTTTCCAATGCGCGCTACAAAATTCATCGCCCTTTCCGCCGTTCTTGCCACTGTCGTTGCCAGCCAGGCTTTTGCCGGCGGCTATGACGTTGCCGTGGTTGAGCCCCCGATCGCACCGGTTGTCATGATCGAGCCCGAGCCCGCCGGTTCCTCCTATGGCTTTCTGATCCCCGTTGTTGCTCTGGCCGCCTTGGCTGCCCTGGCGATTTCGAACCAGTAAAGCTTCTTTTTCAGGGCCGGTGCATCGATGTTTTTTTAATTAGAAACAGCGGTGTGCCGGTCCTTACATGGCAGCATCTAGAGGGCCAAGCAGCCCCTACGGATACGCCTATGTATAGTGGCGGTTTTGCGACGGCCACAGGATTGCCACACTGTTGCATTTTTGCGCTGGCAATTAGGCCGTTTCTGATTGCGAGTCGGTTCCAATGAGACAAGCACCTTGAGTCGCGCCTACAAAGCCGATATAGCCCATTTAACGCTTTGTTTATCAACTGGAGTAGAGACATGCGCCTGACCAAGACCCTCATGGCTGCCGCCATTGCCACCACCGTTGCCGGATCCGCCATTGCTGGCGGCTTCGCCGTCGAAATCGTCGAACCCCCCGTTGTGGTGGTTGAGCCCGCACCTGCTGGCTCCTCCTATGGCTTCCTGATCCCCGTTGTTGCTCTGGCCGCTCTGGCTGCTCTGGCGATCTCGAACCAGTAAATCCTTCTCAGGATTTGTTCGGACGGTCCAACGACCGTGCTGAACCGAAAAAGCGAACCTTCGGGTTCGCTTTCTTCGTTTTAAGGACCAGGGCTTTCGGCGTTCGCCTGGCTAGCCCCGTCCCTGTCGACCGATCATGGCAAGCCGGATAAGCGCCCGTTCCACCAAGGCGTGCTGGGGCGCGGTTGACGCGGACCGCAATTGCAGATCCGTCTCGATCAAGAGGCTCAGCGCCTTTTCCAACCGGTCGCGCCCCCAGCTGCCAGCCTGACGCACCATAGCATCACGGCGATCTCCGTATATGGGGGGCCGCAATCGCTCTATTCCGGCCGCAGCACCTCCTGGGTCGCTGGCAACTTTGTGCAAGGTGCGGAAATGGCGCATCGCGCCGATACAAAGGGTTACGGGGTTGGTCCCCTGCGCATAGAGGCGCCGAAGAATGTCGGCGATTTGTGGGGTTTGACCCTCTGCCACGATGGCGAGAAGCGTGTCCAACTCAGCCTCGGCGGACTGGGGGGCGCATGCGGCGACATCTTCAACACTGACTTCTGTCGACTCACTCACCATATAAAGGCCAAGTTTTTCAATGGTCTGGCGAAAGTCGCCGGGGTCGATGCTGCGCGACAGGGCAGCCAGTGCACTCCTTGCATCCCTGCTCATCCGGGTCAGACCGGCGCGGGCGATCATCTCGTCGATTTCCTGCGGTTCCGGCGGATTGTCGTACAGGCCAACGGATCGCGCCGTGCGGTGGCCTTCAAAGATTTTGCGCAAAGCTGACTTCGACGCCAGTTGCCCGGCCGTCACGATCACCTGCGCATCGCCTGTTTGCCATTCCGCAAGAGCTGCCGCAAAAATGGGGGCAAGGCCGTCCGTCGCATCTTCGACAAATGCGACCCTTGGCCCGGGGAAAAAGCTTTGCGCTCGCATTGCATCGGACAACAACGCGCCATCCTTACGCAGGTCTGCGCCCTGCATACGGGTCAGGCGCATCTCAGTCTCGCCATTAGGGCCGATCAGAGCGTCAATGACCTGCTTGCGGCGCATGGCGACCTGCATGCCATCCTCACCGTAGATCAACAGCCCTGCGGCCGCTGGATCAGGCTTGCGAAAGTAGCTTGGGGCATCTTTGCTGAAAAGCTTCATGGGCCTAAAGCCCCGGCGTACCGGCGATCAGCCGGGTCACGATCAGATCAGCCAGGATGACGGCCAGACGGGCTCTGGCATCTTCACTCGCGGCTTGCGTGGCTACGGTGCTGCCGGTCGTGGAGTAGCCGGTAAAGCTTTCTACAGTGCCACTGAGCAGGACCTCCTCCGATCCAGCGGCCCGAAGTGCATAGCTTCCGACGCCTGGAATGGTGAAACGCGTAATAGCGCCTTCCGGCGTCACGGCGACACCAGATTCTCGCAAGCTAAGTCCCACCGTCAGGACATAAGCCGCCGAAGACGGGGCCGAGCCGAGCCGGTCCTCGATTCGGGTCCGCAACCTGTAGCCCTCAACCGTCTCGGGACCTTCGATCGCAACCCCACCGCGCAGCCCTGCAGCAGTCCCGTCCGATCCGTAGACGGGAACGAACCCGCAGGCCGACAGCAGATAGGCCAGCGAAAGTCCCCCGACCAGCAGGGTACGGCGCGACAGAGATAGTCGCCTACATAACCACATTGACGATACGACCGGGCACGACGATCAGCTTTTTGACCGGCGCGCCGTCTAAAACGCGAATCACAGCCTCGTCCGCCATGACAAGGGCCTCGATCGCGGCCTTGTCGGCATCCTGGGCCACGGTGATCTCGGACCGCCGCTTGCCATTGATCTGGATGGGCAGGGTCACCGTGTCGTCAACCAACAGGGCCGGGTCGGCCTGTGGCCAGGTGGCTGTGGTCACCAAACCTTTGCCGCCCAGCATTGACCAGACCTCTTCCGCCAGGTGCGGGGTCATCGGCGACATCAGCTGCGCCAGAACCTTGGCCGCCTCGACTCGCGTCGCGCGGCCAGCCTTCGATTTGGCCAGAGTGTTGGTAAAGGCATACAGCCGGGCAATCGCCGCGTTAAAGCCGAAGGATTCGATGCCCAGCGTGACGTCGTGAATGGTCTTGTGAAGCGCCTTGCGCAGATCGTCGTCCTGACCCGCCTCTGCGCCCTCAGGGGCGTCAGCGGCCTCTGTGGCAATCCTGTACACACGGGCAAGGTGCTTGGCCGCGGCATCCGCACCAGAGGCGGTCCATTCCACGTCGCGTTCGGGCGGGCTGTCCGAAAGAACGAACCAGCGGGCGGTGTCGGCCCCGTAGGACGCAATGATGTTCATAGGGTCCACGACGTTCTTCTTGGACTTTGACATCTTGGCCGACGGGATAACCTCAACCGCCTCGCCGCTGGCCTTGACTACAACGCCGTCGGACGTCCGCTCTACCTCTTCGGGCAGATGGTAGACCGGGCGGGCTGCGGCGTCGCGGGTCATGTAGATCTCATGCGTGACCATGCCTTGGGTGAACAGGGCATTGAACGGCTCAATCGCCTTTTCGGGCAGGTGGCCGGTGATCTGCATCGCCCGCGCAAAGAAGCGGGAGTAGAGAAGGTGCAGGATCGCATGTTCGATTCCGCCGATGTACTGGTCGACGTTCATCCAGTACTCAGCATCCGCCATGTTCGTCGGCGTCGTCGCCCGTGGCGCGGTAAAGCGGGCATAGTACCAGGAAGAATCGACGAAGGTGTCCATCGTGTCCGTCTCGCGCCGTGCGGCTGCACCACAGTTCGGGCAGGCGCAGTCGCGCCAGGTCGGATGGCGGTCAAGCGGGTTGCCGGGGATGTCAAAGCTGACATCGTAGGGCAGTTCGATCGGCAGGTTCTCTTTCTTTTCCGGCACCACGCCGCAAGCGTCACAATGGACGACCGGGATCGGACAGCCCCAGTAGCGCTGGCGGCTAAGCCCCCAGTCGCGCAGGCGGAACTTCGTCACGCCTTCGCCCCAGCCCTGTTTTTCGGCCAGATCGATGGTGGCGTCGATGGCCTCTTGCCCGGTGGCCACGTCCAGACCGGCAAAATGATCGACCCAACGAACCTTGTCCGACTTGGGCGGGACAAAAGCGGTGTCGGTGACCGGCGTTGGATCGTCGAGGGCAAAGAAGGTGTCGATGACGGGCAGATCGTATTTGCGGCAGAAATCCAGATCGCGCTGGTCATGGGCCGGGCAGCCAAAGATCGCGCCGGTGCCGTAGTCCATCAGGATAAAGTTCGCGATCCAGATCGGAAGCTCCCGATCCGGGTGCAGAGGGTGACGGACCGTCAAGCCAGTATCAAAGCCGCGCTTTTCGGCCTTCTCCAGGGCCTCTTCGGTCGTGCCGCCTTTGCGGACATCGACACAGAAGGCCGCGACCTCGGGGTTTTCGGCCTCCAGCTGCTTGGCCAGCGGGTGATCGGGCGAAATGCCGACAAAGGAGGCACCATTGAGCGTATCGGGGCGGGTCGTATAGACCTCGACCGTGCCTTGACCGTCGCTGCGCTCGAACGAAAATTGCAGACCGCGCGATTTGCCGATCCAGTTGGACTGCATCAGCCGCACCTTGGCGGGCCAATTTTCCAACCCGTCCAGCGCGTCCAGCAGTTCACCTGCCATGTCGGAAATCTTGAAAAACCACTGTGTCAGCTCGCGCCGTTCCACATCGGCACCAGAGCGCCAGCCTTTGCCGTCAATCACCTGTTCGTTGGCCAGAACGGTCATGTCGACCGGGTCCCAGTTCACCACGGCGTTCTTGCGGTAGACCAGGCCTGATTTCAGCATGTCGAGGAACAAAGCCTGTTGCTGGCCGTAGTATTCAGGATCGCAGGTGGCGAATTCGCGGGTCCAGTCGATGGACAGGCCCAACGGCTTCATCTGGCCGCGCATGTCGGCGATGTTGTTGTAGGTCCAGTCCTTTGGATGGCCGCCCGAGGCCATGGCGGCATTTTCCGCCGGCATCCCGAAGGCGTCCCAGCCCATTGGATGCAACACGGCATGGCCTGTGGCCAACTTGTAGCGGGCGATCACATCGCCCATCGTGTAGTTGCGCACATGGCCGATGTGGATCCGTCCCGAAGGATAGGGGAACATCTCAAGCACGTAGTACTTTGGTTTGTCTTCGCTGCGGGTGGCGGCAAAGGTCTGCGCCTCATCCCAGGCAGCCTGCCATTTCGGTTCGATCTCGGCGGGGGCGTAGCGGGACATTGGAACAGGTCTCTCAAACAAGGGTCAAAGGGCCGAAAGGCCCTGATGTCTGGGTTTAGTGATGCGTGTGCCTAGAGAAGGCCGTCTGCAATGCGAAGTTCCCGAGCCCGGCCAAGGATCGCATCCTCGACAGCCCTTTGGGTTTCGGTGGCAACTGGTCCGCCGCGCGTTGCGATCGCCACGTTTAGCGAGCGGGCATCAAGGGCCGGATCGCTAATCAGGACAGTCGCGCGGTACGAGGTGCTGCCGCCCGGCGGTGTGCCATAGCCAAACACGATGACCCCGGTAAAGGGATCGACGCTTTCGACAGGCAGAAAGCTGAGGGTGTCGAAGGTGGCAGACCAAAGATAGCGATTGACCGCGACATTCTCGACCCCGCGTGCCCGAGAGGCCTCGCGGGTTGCATCTGGCCCGGCGCCGCCGCCGAACATTCCGCACGCTGACAGGCCAAGGCACAGTGCGACAGCCAGTGGCAGGGCAGGCAGCTTTGAAAATGGAATATGTGCCGTCAAGGTTCATCCCCCCGGGGTAGTCACGTTGGCCAGATGTGTAGCGAACGGGAGGGGGTGTCACAAGAGCGATGGCAATTGCTTCGACTGAGCATTGCCCAAAAAGAAAGAGCGGCCCCGAAGGGCCGCTCAAACTTGAGTCTATCAGGTTCTAAATTAGAACTTGAAGGACAGTTGGGCAGTGATGCCCTGGTTGTACTCGGGGCCACCGATTTCGTCGTTGGCTGCTGCACTTTCGTCGTCAGCGTAGGACATCAGGAACGATGCGCCGCCGCCCAGATCAACTTCACCAGCCACGTAGTAGTAGACGGTCGAGTTGGTCAGGTCGGAACCAGCACCGACCAGAGCGGTGATGCCGTTGCCAACGTCGTAGGACACGTCGACTTCAACGCTGTCGGTGCCTGCGTCGCTGTCGTAAGCTGCCGAAACCGCAATCGGGCCGGAAGCGTAGTCAGCCGACACGCCGTAGCTGTCGTCAGCAATGTCGTTGGATGTGAAGTAGCCACCCAGGGTGACGGGGCCAACGGGGTAGGACACGCCAGCGCCGATCGAAGTCTCGGTGCCGTCGGTTTCGTATGCCACTTTGACGTCTGCGCCCATGAGGGAGGCAGTACCAGCAATAGCAATGATTTCCGGGGTCGGGCCAAAGGCTTCCTGGTAGGCTGCGATGAAGCCGAACATGCCGAACGAACCGGTTGCGGCCAACTGCATTGCGTCCAGATCATTGCCACCGATTGCGTCGCCATTGGTGTCAACACCGAACGACACGTAAGCATTCACGCCAGCGTACATAACGTCGCCGCGCAGGATGCCGTCGAACAGCGCGGTGTCGAAGTGCACGTCGCCGTCGTTGAAGCCGGCAACTGCCGAACCGGACACGCCGGACCAGATTGCGTCGCCAACCGGGTCCACGTCACCGAACGACAGGGTCGCCATGTCGGTCGACAGCGACAGAACGTAGCTGGTGTTCAGCTGGTCCGAACCGCGGGTGGTGTCGCCGTCGTCGTCAGCAAAGTTGATGTCGCCGGTGGCGGACGCGGTCAGACCGTTGTCCAGTTCCTGAGTCATCGTAACGGTCAGGTCGGCACCGTAGAAGAAGCCACCTTCGACGGCTTCGTTGTATCCCAGAGTGGCGTCGCCACCAAAGGTCACTTCGGCAGAAGCAACGCCAGCAAAGGCGAAGATCGAAGCCGAGGCAAGAAGGATGCGTTTCATAAGAGATCCCCTCGTTTTTGCATTCCCAAGAATGCCAGTCCAACTAGCATTGGGATGTCTTTGCGCCCTACGCCCCGGACACTCAAGCAATTTGGGCAAGGGCACGGCGTCCGCCCCATAAATGATGCAACATGGTCACACAGATAGGTTCGGGCCTTGGGCCATTGCGGGGCGGCCAAAATCCTCTATTCCTTGTGTAAATTGGGTTAACCCAGCGAAAACAGGGGTCTGCAAATGTCGCTAGAGTCGATTCTGTCCGGTGTCGCCGATGCAGCGAGGGCAGCAAACCGGGATGCCGCCGATGTTACTCTGATCGCCGTGTCCAAGGTTCAGCCACTTGAGAGAGTCGTGGCGATTCTCGAACAGGGCCACCGCGTATTTGGTGAGAACAGGGTTCAGGAGGCTGCCCAGAAGTGGCCGGAACTGATGGAGCGCTATGCAGGTGTGGCCTTGCATATCATCGGACCCTTGCAGACCAACAAGGCCCGGCAGGCGATGGAGCTGGCCCATGCCATCCATTCCCTTGATCGTCCCAAGCTTGCCCAGACATTGGCGCGGCTGGCCCAGGAACGGGGTGCCTGCCCTGACCTTTATATACAGGTCAACACTGGGGCCGAGGCGCAGAAGGCCGGCATTCTTCCAGATGCCGCCGATGATTTCGTGCAGGAATGCCGGTCAATGGACCTGCCTGTGGTGGGCCTGATGTGTATCCCGCCGGTGGATGAAGACCCCGCCCCGCACTTTCAAATGCTTGCCGACATGGCTGCCCGCAACGGTCTGTCCGGCCTTTCGATGGGGATGAGCAGCGACTACGCGACCGCCATTGCCCACGGCGCAACCCACGTCCGCGTCGGTTCCGCCATCTTTGGCGAGCGGGTTCCAACGTGATCGCGCGGAAGAGAGGCCCGGCAGGATGATGACCAATCCGCTTTATGATGCCCTGTTCGGTCGCCACGCCGGCGCCGAGACACCGTTTATATATATGAACGATGGGTCGATGCTGACCCATGCCCGGTTTCTGGCGCGCGCGGCCGCCTTTGCCCATGCCCTGACTGGTTTAGGCGTGCAGCCCGGCGACCGGCTTGCCGTCCAGATTGACAAGAGTGTCGATGCACTCGCTGTCTATGCGGCCTGCGTTCAGGCGGGGATCGTGTTCCTGCCCCTTAACACCGCATATGTGCCGGCCGAGGTCGACTACTTCGTCCAGAACTCCGGCGCGGCGCTTGTCCTGTCCTCACCTGACAAGGCGCTGGCCCTGGCCGAGGTCGCCGCCCGGCATGGGGCGCAGTTGCAAACGTTGGGGACGGGTGGGGACGGAACCCTTGCTGATCTGGCAGAAGGCCAGCCCGCCCATTTTGCGACGAACCCGCGATCTGACGACGACCTTGCGGCGATTCTTTATACATCTGGGACAACGGGGCGGTCGAAGGGCGCGATGTTGACCCAGGCCAACCTGTTATCGAACGCCCGGACCCTCGCGGCTGCGTGGGAGTTCACAGCAAACGATGTCCTCCTGCATGCCCTGCCCATCTTTCACACCCATGGGCTGTTCGTGGCGACCAACACCACATTGGTGGCCGGTGGTGCGATGATCTTGCTGCCTCGGTTCGATCCGGACGCGCTCATCACGCATATGCCGCAGGCAACTACCCTGATGGGCGTGCCGACATTCTATACCCGGCTCTTGGACGATGCCCGGTTTGATGCCGCCCTGACCGCACATATGCGTCTGTTCGTGTCAGGGTCTGCCCCCCTCCTTGCCGAAACCCACCGCCAGTTCGAAGGCCGCACCGGCCACCGTATCCTTGAGCGGTACGGAATGACCGAGACCAACATGAACACCTCCAACCCATTTGACGGGGACAGACGGCCCGGAACCGTTGGCCCGGCGCTTGCCGGGGTAGAGGTCAGGGTTTGCGACGACAGCGGGGCGGAACTGCCAAGGGGTGAGATCGGGACAGTCGAGGTCCGCGGACCAAACGTCTTTGCGGGCTATTGGCAGATGCCCGAAAAGACAGCCGCAGAGATGCGTCCCGATGGCTTCTTCATCACCGGAGATCTGGGGCAGATGTCGCAGGACGGCTACCTGACCATTGTCGGTCGGGCAAAGGACCTGATCATTGCAGGCGGCCTCAACATCTATCCCAAAGAGGTGGAAGAGGCGCTGGACGATCTGCCCGGTGTTCTGGAAAGCGCGGTAATCGGTGTTCCGCATCCCGATCTGGGTGAGGCCGTTGTCGCCGTGGTGGTGCCAGAGCCGGGCGCACATTTGACATCGGACGCGCTGTTGGCCGCTTTGGCCGACAAACTGGCCCGCTTCAAACAGCCCCGCCACATCGCCCTGATCGATGCGTTGCCTCGAAATGCCATGGGCAAGGTGCAAAAGGCTGCTCTAAGAGCCGATCACGCCGGGCTGTTTCAGTCCGGGGACTGACGCTCGCCCGGTTCGGGTAGGATGTCGTAGGGGGCAGTCAGGTCCCAGACGTGACCGGGCACCATGTTCTTCATCTTTGAAGGCTCTTCCCGGCGCAGGTGCAGGACGGTTTCGATTGCCTTCATCTCGACCCGCGTGCGCGCGAACTCCAGCCCGCGTGGCCCGGTGCGGGGCTGCAGCCAGCCGACAATGCCGCGCAGCCAGTTGGGCATCCGGCGCAGGGGCAGGCCACCGGCGGCAAGGCGGACGTTCTGGGCAAAGCCCTTGACGGCCGCCGCCCGCTTTCCCTTGGACCCCGGAGTGGACAGGCTGACCTCTGACCCCAGACCGTCAAGCATCTCTTGTCCGCGCTCATTGCGCACGATCAGCCATTGTTCGCCCTCACCCGCCATATAGCCGACGGTGATGTCCGACAGCCGGTTGGTATAGTCGACGCAGGTCTTGCAGGTCAGCGGAAAGAAGTCGCGGCGTAGGTCTGACAGGGGAAGGCGCAGAAAGGGGATCTCTTTCTTGCGGCCATCGTTGAACCGCATCTCAACATGATAGTCGGCCCGGAACTCCAGATAGGTGACGGTATCGGGGGCGTCGGTCAGCAGGCCCAGAAACTCGTGAAAGTTTTCGGTCGTCGTATTGTCCGAACAGGGTGTGCCGATCACGTAAAGCCGGTCAAAGCCCATGTCGGCCTCGATCTTGCGCAAGGCGTGGACCTGGCAGGGAATCCCAATCACGGCGAGGCGCTTGTAGCCCGCCTCTTGGGCAGGCTCCAGCATCGCCAGAAGTGGAGCGTAGCCCATTCGCATCCCGCGTGCCTGTGCCATATCGGCAGCCCGCGTGATCAGGGCCGGGCGGGGGCGCCAGCGGTCATCGGGGTCGGGCACCATGCAGATGACCGCCTCGACTGCCCCGGTTTCCAGCAGGCCTTCGGCCAGACGGGTTGTCAGGCCGGTCCATTGGGCCCCTTCGCGGGCAGGCTTGAGCGCGGCCTTATACATGACAGTCGACACGCCGAAAAAGCCCTCGTCCCCCAAACCGGCGGCGCGGCCGTGCACGGCCTTTTCGGTTTCGGGATAATTGGGGGCAATGAACTGGCAGGCCTTGCCGCAGTCATTGGCGTTCTTCATGCGCGACAGCCCGCAGTCCGTGCACAGGCGGCGGGGCGCGGGGTCGGCAAAGCGGTCGGGGATCATGGGGGCGGGCATGGCCCTGACTATGCCCAGTCCTGCGTGACTGTCCAGTTTAGTTGACACTTTTCTGGCCAAGATTTTCGACTCGACCCGGCTCTTGTTCTATCGGACGGATCGCATTTTGCCGATGGCCCCGCAAATCTTGGGCGAATGGGCCATTTTCATTGCCCTCGATGCTGTATATGACCCCTTCGTCATCAAAGGGAGCCGCCAGATGGGCTACAAGATCGCCGTTGTGGGTGCCACGGGTAACGTGGGCCGGGAAATGCTCAACATCCTCGCTGAACGGGAGTTTCCCGTGGACGAGATCGTCGCCCTCGCCAGTCGCCGGTCGCTGGGGTCAGAGGTGAGCTTTGGCGACAAGACGCTCAAGACCAAGGACCTCGATACCTTCGACTTCACCGGTTGGGACATTGCCCTTTTTGCGATCGGGTCGGATGCCACCAAGATCTATGCGCCCAAGGCTGCGTCGCAGGGTTGTGTCGTCATCGACAACTCTTCGCTCTATCGGATGGACCCTGATGTGCCGCTGGTCGTGCCAGAAGTGAACGCCGATGCCGTCCTTGGCTATCAAAAGAAGATGATCATCGCCAATCCCAACTGCTCGACCGCGCAGATGGTTGTCGCGTTGAAGCCGTTGCATGACCGGGCCGTGATCAAGCGGGTCGTGGTCAGCACCTACCAATCCGTGTCCGGCGCAGGCAAGGAAGGGATGGACGAGCTTTGGGATCAGACCAAAAGCATCTACAACCCCACCGACAACAAGCCGCCGACCAAGTTCACCAAGCAGATCGCCTTCAACGTCATCCCGCATATCGACGTCTTCATGGAAGACGGCTCGACCAAGGAAGAGTGGAAGATGGTCGCCGAGACCAAGAAGATCCTCGACAAAAAGATCAAGGTGACTGCCACCTGTGTTCGTGTGCCGGTGTTTGTCGGCCATTCCGAAGCGATCAACATCGAGTTTGAGGAACATCTGGACGAGGATGAGGCCCGCGACATCCTGCGCGAAGCCCCGGGCTGCATGGTCATCGACAAGCGTGAAGACGGCGGCTACGTCACCCCGATCGAATGCGTCGGTGATTTCGCAACCTTCATCAGCCGCATCCGGCAGGATTCGACGCTGGATAACGGGCTGAACATGTGGGTCGTCTCTGACAACCTGCGCAAGGGTGCGGCCCTGAATGCCGTTCAGATCGCCGAGGTTCTTGGACAGAAGTGTCTCAAGAAGGGCTAAGCCTTGACGAACAGGCCGACCGCCCTTGTGGCGGTCGGCATCTTGGGAAAGGCGCGCGCTGATCAAACGCCACGATTGCTCTTGATCTGAGTTGGCGCTAACGCAGAGGCACCAATTTCCTCCAGGGGTGCCCTGACGTGTTTCGATTCATGACCCCTGCGCGCCAGGTCTTTGCGGGCTTTGCCCTTTATGCCTTTGCGCTTGGCAACATATTTCCCAGGATCGGCCAGGTTCAGATAGCCATGGGCGTCGAAGAAGGGCTGCTTGGCCTTGCTTTGATCGGGGCACCTGCGGGCACGTTGATCGCCCTTACCTTTGCCTCTCCGTTTCTGGACAGGTTGGGCTTTCGATGGGCGCTTTTGATTGGCACGCCGCTGCTGGCGGTCTTCTACGCCATCGCGGTCCATGCGTCGTCACCCGGCATACTGTTTCTGCTTCTTGTCCCCGCCGGTCTGACCATCGGCTGTCTTGAGATCATCCTCAACCTCGAGGCGGATCGGGTTGAACATGCGGTTGGCCGCAGAATCATGAACCGCGCCCACGCCTTCTGGTCCATCGGCTTTTTCGGAGCTGGCAGTTTTGGGGCCACGATGGCGGGTATCGGGCTGTCGCCACAGGCGCACCTTGCCATTGTCGTGCCGGTCACCTTGGTTCTGGTCGTCCTGTTTCTGGGCCGTTTTCAGCCTGCCCCCCATCGGCCGGGCAATAGCGCAGAGGCGACCCCCCATTTCGCAGCCCCCTCCTGGCCGATCGTCATCCTTGTGGCGTTCACCCTTAGTGCCATGCTGATGGAGGGTGCTTCGATTGACTGGTCGGCCATCTACATGCGCGACGTTTTTGCCATGCCGCCTTTTGTGGCGGGCCTGACAGTGGCCTGCTTTTCGTTCTTTCACGCCCTGTCCCGGTTCTTTGCGGACGGGCTGGTGGAACGAACGTCCCCGACACTGGTCGCACGGGTCCAGCTCTACATCCTTCTTGCTGGCTGTCTTGCCGTGACATTCGCTCCCCATCCCGCGATTGCCATGACCGGGTTTGCGCTGATGGGGATCGGTTCGGCGACCATGTTCCCTCTTGCTATGTCAGCCGCTGCTCAGCGGACCGACCGGCCTGCCGCGGTCAACGTGGCCGCCCTTGCCCAGTTCTCTTTCATGACCTTTTTGTTGGCCCCGCCGCTCTTGGGTTTTATCGCAGAGCATTGGGGAATCAGAACGTCGTTTGGGATCGGGCTTCCTCTCATCATACTCAGCCTCCTGACGACAAAGGCGCTGAACCCAGGCCATAGCCGGTAATTCGCGTCTTGCCCTGAACGGGTTATTATACCCGTTCGGGTATATTTTGGCGCATTCGTCCGCACTCTGTATTCTCTAGTCCAGTAGCGGGTTTGGCCCCAAATTTGCTAATGATTTGAAAGGGGAAAGCAGAGGGTTGGCCTTAGCCAATTTAATGCAGACCTCGGCCTCACTTCCTCAGGGGGTGGTTGCCCAATGTTTTGGGGGCCACCCTATGAAGTAATACTTTTTGTGGTGTGGCCGCTGTTGCGCAACTCCAGATGTGCGGCGGCAAAAAATGGGGCGCACCCTATGGCGTTTAAGCGCAGCTAAAATAACAGCACCCATTGATGCAGACCTTTTTTAGCGGTGCCCGCTCCATTCGGCGGGATTTTTAAAGCTGCTACAGGGTGCGCCCTGGCGGCATTTCGAATGGCAAGTGGGCGGGTCGGCGGCATTTTGCGTCGACCCGATCCTTTTTGTGGAACCCGACAGATTGCAGTGGGCGGTGTCCGGTGCGGGTTACGCATGATCAAAACAGACGCCTTTCATCGTCAGGTAAACCGCAGTCAAAGGCCGGTTTTTCGGCGCGGGCCGTCGGTCCCATACGGCAAGTATTGCGAATGCCATGAACCTGCTCACCATTTTTCTGCGAAATTCCTGTTCCGTCCACGTCCCCCCGATTGGCAATGAGCCAATGGCATGGCAACCAAATGGAGCCTCTCTCGCGTGAGGAGGGCGCACATCATCATTCGGTTTGAGAACAACCTTGCCAGTCAGGGAAAAGTTCGGGTGACGAACTGGCGGCGATAGCCGGCCCGTCAAAAACGCTCGGCCCTCAGAACTTTGCAATCGGTAATGCTGACCACGCCGATATGGCGTTCAACAACCTCAAAGGCCGAGGCCAGGAGGTCGTCCAGCCGCTCTGGTCGGATCAGACAGATCACGGCGACCATTCCGCTGGCCCGGCCAATCTGGCCTTCGCGGCTCCACTGTCCGGACCGGCCAGAGCCGCCAAGGACGGGGAGAATTGTGAAACCGGTCACCCCGGCTTTGACAAGGGCGTCAGTCAATCGGCGTTCCAAAGGGGCCTCGATGACGATCTCAACACGTTTCGCGGTATGGGTCTGCATCGTCAGCCTCCTGCCATCATTTGGGCCACCGCGACATAAAGCGGGATACCCACCACAAGGTTAAACGGAAACGTCACCCCAAGTGACAGGGTCAGATAGACTGAGGGGTTAGCCTCTGGCAGGGCTACGCGCATGGCGGCAGGCACCGCGATGTAGCTGGCCGACGCACTTAGAACCATCATCAGGGCAACCCCGCCAGTGGACAAGCCGATCAACATCCCAAGGGCAAGACCGGCAAGCGAACCGACGACCGGCATCGCCACGCCAAAGCCGATGGCGCCAATGCCCAGTCCCGCGCTGCGCGCACCGCGCAGGCCGCGCCCGGCCACAAGGCCCATGTCCAGCAGAAACAGGCACAGCACCCCTTGGAACGGCGAGACGATAAAGCTTTCGATCTTGGCCAAACCTTCTGCCCCTGTCAGGCCCCCGATAAAGAAGGACCCGACAAGAAGGACGATAGACCCGTTCAAAAGGATTTCCCGAAGCAACCCGGGCTCCATCTTGCCAGATCCTCCGCGGGCCATGATCCATAGGGCGGACAGAATGGCGGGGGCTTCCATCGCTGCAGCGACGGCCACCATATAGCCCTCCGCCTCAATCCCGCGACCGCCTAGAACTGACGTGGCGGTGACAAACGTTACGATCGAGATCGAGCCGTAATGTGCAGCAACCGCGGCCGCATCCGTGCGACTAAGCCCGGTCATCACGCGCAACATGGCAAAGGCAATGAAGGGCAGGCCAAACGACAGGATCACGCCCGCCAGGATGGCCAGCGCCAATTTTGCGTCAAGGCCGTGGTCCGCGACGCTCGCCCCGCCTTTGAAGCCGATAGCAAAGAGAAGATAGATGGACATGGCCTTGGCGGCAGCCTCTGGCACCATCAGGTCCGACCGGCCAAGGGCAGCGGCGAGACCGAGGACAAAGCTCAGGATGATCGGCGACAGCAGGTTGTCGGCCGCAAGAGAAAGAATATCGTTCACCAAAAACCTCTAGTTCAGGGGTTCAAAGCTGTGGCGTGTCTCGTCCCAATAGCGCAGCGATCCGTCGCCGATATGGTTCCAAAGACCGTGCAGGGTCAGCCTGCCATCCTCGACCGCTTCGCGTACAAACGGAAATCCCATCAGGTTGTCGAGCGAGATCACGACCGATTCCTGTTCCAGCGCCCTCAAACGCTCGCTCCGGTCGCCTTGCGGCAGGCGATCATATCCCGGGCGCAGGATATCCATCCAGCGGCCAATAAAACTGGTCGTCTTTTCCAACTCGGGCGCATCGCCCGAACACATATCATAACAGCCTTCCACCCCGCCGCATCCCGAATGCCCAAGGACGATCAGGTGCGACACGTGCAAGGTGCTGACCGCATATTCAACTGCCGCCGACGTCCCGTGATGGTCACTGTCCGGGGCATAGGGGGGCACAAGATTGGCGATGTTGCGGTGAATAAAGAACTCACCCTGATCGGCACCAAAGATCGAGGTCACATGAACCCGGCTGTCACAACAGGAAACCACCATGGCCCGCGGGCGCTGTCCTTCTTCGGCTAGGCGGCGGTACCAGCCCTGGTTCTCGGCATATGTCGTCGCTTTCCAGCCCAGATAGCGTCGGATCAGATATTCTGGCAGCGGACGCGCATGTGTCATCGTGGGTCTCCGGTCATTTCGGTCCGTTCCAGTGCTCTTAAGCGGGAAATCGACAAAATTCGAGAGGTAATCGTGTGCAGGAAGGCCTGCCGTCAACTCTTTGAGAAGCAAAATGACTCATGCTTCGGGAATGTGCTCGAACCGTCCAAACCGCCAAGAAC
>JAQWWH010000017.1 GCA_029255105.1 Flavimaricola sp.
CCACCGGTGCGATCACGCCGCTCCGACAACTTCTTCACGGTTTGGTTCGGGTTGTAGTAGCTCACACGACCGACGAAATCGCCAACCGAATAGGTTGCCATGATCCCGACCGGAATCCCGGAGTTAGGGTTGTTCGGATAGCCCTGGCTGGAGAATTGGAAGAAGCCGCTCGGAGCGTCGTTCAGCGGGTCGGCGTTGCCGTTGGCTGTCAGACCGATTTCACCTTTGTAGTAGGTGTTCATCGATCCGATGGCTTCGTTGGCGTTACCAACTTCGACCTTCAGACCGCCCGACTTGACGTAGAGGTCAGCCGGCGAGAAGCTAGCGTAGGGGTCGTTGGCGTTCCAACCTATACGGGTACGGCCACCAAAGGTGATGCCCGAGTCGGTAGTCTTGCTGACGTCAATGTCGAGCTGCAGACGCTCGGAGATCTCGGTCTTGGCTTCGTTGTCGGCTGTGCTCGCGGAGCTGTCATAGGCCAGACCAAAACGGCCGTAGCCGCTGAAAGTCACGTCTGCGGAAGCGGCGCCAGCGACCAGCGTCAGGGCGGTCGAAGCGATAAGGAGCTTTTTCATCTCGGTTTCCCTCGTTTTATCTCAGTTACTTGACCGGGAATCTTTCCCACCCAAGATACTCATTACTTCTCGCTTTACGCGTCTCAAGGCAAGAAAGTGGGCTCTGACGCAGCCAATTAAGGGGCACCTGATGCGTTTTTGTCACTGCCACATAGCGCTGCTCTTTAACAGCAACTGGACAGGGCCGGATTGACAGATCGCAGGTACAGCCAAATTCGCTGCTATTTTCTCTCTGCTGCGGGTTAATGTCCAGCGGATACCGAAGGAACATTGGGCGCTCAAACAGAGAATGTTGTCATGCTCTCACTATTTTTCGCTAAGTAGTGGAGGCGAGTACCGGAATCGAACCGATCTACACGGATTTGCAATCCGCTGCGTAACCTCTCCGCCAACTCGCCTCGCTCGGACTGCGATATACCAGTGGCAAACCCTGTGCAAGTCATCGGTCAAAGCGTACTGAGACGTTGCCGTGTGGGCAGGGATATGGCATCACGGTATTCGTCAACTGAACGAAAGAGTTTAGACCGTGCCAGACTACGCTGCCCGCAGAACGATGATGGTGGATACGCAGGTTCGCCCGTCGGACGTGACGAAGTTCCCGATCATTGACGCGATGCTTGCCACACCGCGCGAACTTTACGTGCCGCAAGGCCAACGGGAAGCCGCCTATGTGGGCGAGAACCTGTCGATCGGTGGCGGCCGCGTGATGCTTGAACCCCGGACCCTGGCAAAGCTGCTTGATGCACTTGACGTTCAGCCCGGCGACGTCGCTTTGGACATTGGCTGCGGCCTTGGATACTCCTCCGCCGTCCTCGCCCATATGGTCGATTTCGTTGTCGCCGTCGAAGATGACGCGGCGCGGGTTGAGGAAGCGCAGACCAATCTTTCCGAGAATGGCGTTGACAACGCTGCCGTGATTGAGGGGCCCTTGAACACTGGAGCTCCCAAGAATGGTCCATATGATATAATATTGATCCAAGGCGCGGTCGAAGAAGTTCCGGACGTGATTATCGACCAGCTCAAAGATGGTGGCCGGATTGGCTGTGTATTTGCAGAGGGTGCTTTGGGTGTTGCACGGATCGGCCACAAGTCAGATGGTCGTATTGCGTGGCGTTTTGCGTTTAATGCCGGTGCGCCGGTGCTGACAGGATTTGAAAAGGCTGCTGCTTTCGTTTTGTAGCCCGAATGGCCCGGCGTTGACGGGTGAATCAGACGGTGCGCGGAATGTCCGGAGCAAGGACAAGGGACGACTTTGGAGATGGTGGGAATGCAGATTGGTAAAACGTTGCTGGCGGGTATTTTTGCCGTCGCCGCAACCATCGCTGGGACTGCCCGGGCAGAAACACTGGCTGACGCGATGTCCTCTGCCTACGAGAACAGCGGTTTGCTTGAGCAGAACCGCGCCTTGCTGCGCGCCGCAGACGAAGGGGTTGCGACTGCTGTCGGGGCGCTGCTTCCTGTTGTGACCTGGTCTGCAAATGCATCGGCCCAGCGTCCCGTTCCAATCGGGTCAAACGACGTGACCGCAAACCTGCAAATCGCGGCCGAGCTGACATTGTATGATGGTGGCCGCACCCAGCTTGCGATCGAAGGTCAGAAAGAAGCCGTGCTTGCCACCCGTCAGGGTCTTCTCGATCTTGAACAGCAGGTCCTGCTGAGGGTTGTGGATGCCTATATGGAGATGAACCGGTCGAGTGAGTTTGTCGCCCTGCGCCAAAACAACGTGCGCCTGATCACCCAGGAACTTCGTGCGGCTCGTGATCGTTTCGAAGTGGGTGAAGTGACCCGCACCGATGTGGCCTCGGCTGAAGCCCGCCTTGCCGCCGCGCGCAGCCAGCTTGCCGCCGAAGAAGGCGGTCTGGTCCGCGCCCGTGCCGAATTTATTGCCGCCGTTGGCCGCAACCCCTCGTCCCTCCGAACCGCTACGCGGGTGTCGATTCCCCAATCCATCGAGTCTGCCCGAGCGTTGGCCCGAACGAGCCATCCCGCAATTGTTCAGGCCCAGCACAATGTGACGGTTGCCGAACTGAACATCGCTCGTGCACAAGCCGCCATGCTGCCGTCCGTCACCTTGAATGGTTCTGTCCGCGTCAATCAGGACTTTGACGATTCGGCCAGTGTCGGGATCAGCGTTGGCGGCCCCATCTATCAGGGCGGTCGCTTAAGCAGCGCAGTCCGCGAATCGATGGCGCGTCGTGATGCATCCCGGGCAGGTCTCTTGCTTGCCGTCCAACAGGTCGAGCAGAACGTGTCCAACGCCTATTCCTTCCTGCAAGTCGCCCGCGCCAGCCGCGAAGCGTCCGAGCGTCAGGTGAGTGCGGCGACAATCGCCTTTGAAGGCGTCCGCGAAGAGGCAACCCTTGGGGCGCGCACGACGTTGGACGTCCTGAATGCCGAACAAGAGCTGCTGGATGCCCGGGCAAACCTCATCTCGGCTCAGGTCGATGAGGTGGTTGCATCATATACAGTGATGTCCGCGATGGGCCAGCTGACCGCAGAGAATCTGCGGCTTCGCGTTCAGATCTACGATCCGACCGCCTACTACAATCTGGTTCAAGGCGCCCCGAGTGCGATCTCTGCACAGGGTCGGGCTTTGGACCGGGTGCTGGAAGCGATCGGCGGGAACTGAACCAAAGCCTCTCTATCGGTTGTGGCAGAGCCCAAAACCGCGTAGCATCCGGGTCGAGGCGAAGCAGGATCCAAGATGTCCGACCCGGTAACCAACATCGAAATTGAGGATGTTCTGTCCTCTATTCGCAGGCTTGTCTCTGAAGGGGACAAGTTGCGTCCAGGCGCAAGCATGTCCCACGAATCGGCCACCCAGCCCAATGAGGCACCAGCGGCCGAACCTCTGGCAGAGCGTGCCAGTTTGCCCCCGCGGTTTGTTCTGACGCCCGCGCTGCGTGTCGATGAAGCGCCGTTGGTCCTTGAAGGTTCCGAAGCGTCACCGGATGACAGCGCGCCAAACGAGGATGATCAAGCGTCCGCGGCCGAATCTCTCATCGCCGAGTCTTTTGTCGCTGCGACGTCCAGTCCCGACACGTTCATTGCTGACGATGCCACCGCCCATTTTGCCACCGCCCATTTTGCCACTGCCCCCGAAGCCATCGCTCCGGATGACGTCGAGCAGGATGTCGCGGCAGAGGACTCCATCGCCGAGGTTGAGGATATCACATCACCCGGCCGGTCCCGCCTTGAAGCCACGATCGCAGAGCTTGAGGCCGCAATAATTGGCGGGACAGACGATTGGGAGCCTGACGGAAGCGAAGAGACGCCGGTGGTGGATTGGTCGAACGAACGGGCCGAAGGTTTGTTTACCAGCGCCCGAACCCTCCCAACCGAAGCCGCGTCAGATGCCGTGGTCCTGACACCCAGCAGCGCCGAGCGTGATGATGTGTCCAAGGATGCTCCGAGATCCCGATTTTCGCTTCAACCAGAGGCGGCGGCTGAACCGGTGCAAGAGGTCATCGCCCCCGAGCTGTCGCGGGAGGAGGCCGACGATGATTTGGCCGATGACCTTCTGCGTTCAGAGGACGGCTCATACGATGCCGATCTTGACGAAGATCTTGCTGCTTATCTTGAGCGGGACCAGATCCTTGACGAAGAAACCCTGCGCAACCTGGTGATCGAGATTGTGCGTCAGGAACTCCAAGGCACCCTGGGCGAGCGGATCACCCGGAATGTGCGCAAACTCGTGCGCCGCGAGATCTATCGCATTCTGGCAAGTCAGGACTTTGACTAGACGTCTTGGGCGAGTGCCAGAAGCGTGTCCAGATCAAGATGCCGCTCCAAATGCGCAGCAAGGGCGTCCAGCGCCGCTTCGACTGAACTGCCATAGCTTTGGACGGGTACGTCGTGCCCAAGCTCTTTGAGGAACGCTGCCCGGAACCCGTCGGACGAGAACAACCCGTGCAGGTAGCACCCCCGCACCAGCCCATTGTCTGAACATGCCCCTTCGTCGCGCCCGTCCACCTCGAGCCAGGCCCGGGCCCGGTCGGGGCCCTCGGTCTGACCGATGTGGATCTCGTAGCCGACGACGTCCTCGCCCGTTGCCTTGTGCTTGGCGTTTGAGAAGGTCAGTCGCTTGTGCGGCCCCATCTCCGTCACCACGTCCAGAAGGCCAAGGCCCGGCACCTCACCGGGTGGCCCTTCGATGCCGTCCGCATCAATGATGCGCTGTCCCAGCATCTGGTAGCCGCCACAGATGCCCAACACCCTGCCACCCCGCCGCACATGGGCCATCAGGTCGATGTCCCAGCCCTGAGTGCGGAAATGGGCAAGGTCGGCGATGGTCGATTTGGAACCGGGGATCAGAACAAGGTCCGCGTCCGGGGGCAGGGGGCGCCCGGCCTCGATAATCTCGACCGTGACGGCGGGTTCAGCTGACAGGGGATCAAGGTCATCGAAGTTGGCAATGCGGTTCAGGCGGGGCACTGCGATCTTGATGGGACCACCCGGTCGGCCCACGATGTCCATCACGTCCTCGGCTGGCAATCGCCAGGCCTGATCAAACCACGGCACAATGCCCAACGGGGTCCAGCCCGTCCGCTCGGCAATAAAGGTCATGCCATCGTCGAACAGGGAGGTATCCCCCCGAAACTTGTTGATGGCAAAGGCCCGGATCAGCGCCCGGTCGTCATCTGGCAGGACCGCATGGGTGCCAACCAGTTGCGCAATCACGCCGCCCCGGTCGATGTCCCCGATCAGGACGACCGGCACCCCTGCGGCACTGGCAAAGCCCATGTTTGCGATATCGCCGGCCCTCAGGTTCACTTCCGCCGGACTGCCGGCCCCTTCGACAAGGATCAGGTCATGCTGCGCGGCAAGTCGGCCAAAACTGTCGAGGACGGCAGGCATCAGGGTCGCCTTCATCTTACCGTAGTCGCGGGCGCGCAGCGTTCCGACCCGCTTGCCCTGAACGATGATCTGGGCGCCCGTGTCGGTCTCTGGCTTAAGCAGAACGGGGTTCATATCCGTGATCGGATCAAGGCCTGCGGCCATGGCTTGAAGGGCCTGCGCACGGCCGATCTCACCCCCGTCGACGGTGACAGCGGCGTTGTTGGACATGTTTTGCGGCTTGAACGGCGCAACAGACAGGCCGCGCAAACGGGCAGCCCGTGCGATACCCGCAACAAGCATCGATTTGCCGACATTAGAGCCGGCGCCCTGGATCATGATTGCCTTGGCCATGTCATTCCTCCGCTCTAGGTGCTTACGGGTACACGCGGTGCGGGGAAAGAGTATGAACACGCCAGCCCATCTGATTTTTGGCCTGACCGCCTTTGGCCGATCCGGTCGACCCGGCGTGACAGGGGCAGCCCTCGCGGGCGGTCTGATCCCGGACCTGTCGCTTTACATTTTGGCGGGGACGCATCTTTTGGTTCTGGGGACAGAGCCGCGGGTGGTTTTTGGCGAGCTGTATTTTTCACAGGCCTGGCAATCGATCTTCCAAGTCGACAACTCTTTCATCTTGTGGGGGATCGGACTTGCCCTCGCGCTGATGGCCAAAGCGCCCTGGGCCGTCGCGTTGACCGGGGCGGCCCTGCTGCACCTGACCCTCGACTTTGGGTTTCACCATGATGACGGTCGGGCGCATTTCTGGCCGGTCACCAACTGGATCTTTCAAAGTCCGTTCAGCTATTGGGACAACCGGCACTATGGCGGGATCTTGGGGCCTGCTGAAGTGGTCGCAGCCCTGATCTGCGCGGTGTTTCTGTGGCGCAGGTTCAAGGGGTGGGCGATGCGGGGGCTAATCGTGCTCCTCGCGCTGACCGAGGCTGTGCCCGGTATCGTCTTTGGGATCATGTTCGCCTGAGGCGACGGCAGAACGAAAAAGCGCGGCCCCGAAGGACCGCGCAAGTTCAAACTGCAAAAGGTGGAAAGGCCTAGGCGGCCTGAGCCTCTTGCTCGGCAGCGTGACGACGCTCGCTCTCTTCGCGCGACAGCGCGACAGAGGTGCGCACACCTTTGCCAACAAAATCCATAAGGCCTTGAACAACACGTTCGTTAGGGTCGATACCGGCGCAAGACAGTACTTCGCGGCCATCCCGCGAGCGTGCCCAACGGGCGATCTGCTCGGGGCCATTGCCGTACTTCTTGTCATCAGCGATGGCATCGTCCAGCGCAGCAAGGACCACGGCGGCAAACAGCTTGCGTGCGCGGTTTCCTTGCTCGTTATTGTAGGCGGTGCCGTCTACGAAGTCTCTCATTGGGCGTCCTTTGTTCTTTTTGCTCTTGCGGCTTTCAGCCCGACCGGTATGCATCACTACAGGCGATTCGGGATACCTTATTTAGCATATCTGCCATGCATAAAACGCATAGCTATGGCCGTTGTGTGGCCGTATTTAGTCCACAATTTGCAGGTTACCACGCAAGATATAGCCTTTGCCGCACTCCCTTCAACCTTTTGACACAATTTGGACACATAGGCTGCCATGCCAAAAATAAACGGTAACGAGATCCGCCCCGGGAACATTCTGGAGCATGACGGGGGCCTGTGGGCTGCGGTCAAGGTAGACACGGTGAAGCCCGGCAAGGGCGGCGCCTTTGCACAGGTCGAGTTGCGCAACCTGCGCTCGGGGTCGAAACTGAACGAACGGTTCCGGTCAAACGACAAGGTCGAGGTCGTCCGCCTGGAAATGCGAGATCAGCAGTTTCTGTATGAAAGCGATGGTCGACTGACGTTCATGGACACGCTGTCCTACGAGCAGATCGAACTCTCGGCAGACCTGCTAGGGGATCGTCGCCCATTCCTGCAGGACGGGATGACAGTCGCGATCCAGTACTTTGGGGATGAGGCGCTGAACCTGACCCTGCCCGCCAAGGTCAAATGCGTCGTCGCCGAAACCGACCCGGTGGTCAAAGGGCAGACGGCAGCCAACAGCTTTAAACCCGCGATCCTCGACAACGGGCTGCGCATCATGGTGCCGCCCTTCATTTCGGGCGGCGAGGAGATCATGGTGAACACGGAATCGATGGAGTATTCCGAACGCGCATAACTGGGCGGGGCCTGCTGGTTGTGAGGCTTTTACAAAGGCCTGACACTTTGGGCAGGAAAAAGGACACCAGATGCCTGTGACCCCCTTGGACCTTGCGAGCCTCACAACGATCATGCGTGCGGCTGCGACCGCGCGCATCCTGCCCCGGTTTCGTAATCTTGAAACGGACGCTGTCTCGACGAAGTCGGGCCCGGCGGACCTGGTCACCCTCGCCGATGTTGAGGCCGAGGCCGATATGACGGCGGCCCTTCGGCTTGCGATGCCCGGCGCCCTCGTTGTTGGAGAAGAGGCTGTCGCCGCTGATCCACATCTTCTGGACGGTGTGGGCGATGCCGACTGCGCCGTCATTCTTGATCCGGTGGATGGGACCTGGAACTTTGCCAAGGGGCTGTCCCTGTTCGGGATGATCGCAGCAGTGACCGAAAAGGGTCTGCCCGTCGCGGGCGTTTTGCTTGATCCCTTGCTGGACGACTGGATCATAGCGACATCCGACGGACCGGCACGATTGGTCCGCCATGACGGACGCTCTGTCGATCTGCAGACATCCCGGGCAACCCGGACGGACCTTATGGTCGGCTATGTCCCGATGAGCCATCTGCCCCGCCCGGCCCGGTCCAAAGTGGCAGCGCAGTTTAGCGATTTGGGGCGGCTGACCAGTCTGGGCTGTTCCTGTCACGAATACCGGATGCTGGCGCAGGGTCATGCGGACTTTTGCCTGAGCGGACCAAAGCCTCAGCCCTGGGATCATGTAGCGGGCAGCCTTATCGTGACCCGTGCCGGCGGAACCTCCCGGATGCTGGACGGACGATCCTATGACGCCTGCGTCAGCGAAGGGTACCTTCTGACGGCCTCCTCCGAAGGTGTCTGGAATATGGTCGCCGAAAGGCTGTCCTTCCTGATACAGGGCGACTGACCTCTCGCAACTGACCTGCCGCATCTGGCCAATCGCGTGACGGCAAGCCGAGCGCGCGGCGGTCCAAGGCGGGGCGCGGGGTGTCGACCAACCGCTCTATGTCCTCGACCCCTTCGGCAACAATCTTGGGATCAGGGGACCGGCCGAGTATCCCGACGGCGGCTAGTCGGCGCGGGTCACAGTGGCGCTGCCCGCCTGCATCGGGCCGGTGGCCCGATCGAACCGCAGATAGGCGATGCCAATCTGGCCCGCGACAGTGTGAAGGGTGCCTGCCGGTTTGCCGTCGACCGTGATCTCTGCCCCCGGCACGGCATCTCCGTCGATCCGAACACGGGCGAGGCCCTTCTTAAGCTCGGTCTTGTGCTTCATCCGGGCGGTGACCTCTTGGCCCACATAGCACCCCTTGCGGAAATCGACGCCGTGCAACGCCTCAAACCCGGCCTCGAGAATGTAGGTGTCGGGCGTCAGCTCGATCCCGGTTTCGGGGATCAGATGGGTGGCGCGGAGGGTGTTCCAATCAGTGTCGTCGCTGATGTCGGTGGTCCCGTAAAGCCGCCAGCCAAGGGCGGGGTGCCGGGGGTCGGCCATCGCACCCTCGGGCAAAGGGCCTGTGCCGCGGGACACCACAAGGTCCGTTTCCACGATCTGCACGTCTGCCCTTAGCCGGTACATCGACAGTCGCTGCGCCAATGGCGCGGCCAGTTCGGTCGCGACGTCGATCAAAAGCCGGTCCGCTTCAGGAAGGACAAAGAAATCCGCGATATACTTGCCCTGAGGGGTCAGCAGGGCAGTGTAGGTGAGGCCCGGACGGTCGGCGGACACATCATTCGTCACAAGGCCCTGAAGAAAACCGACGCGATCCGCCCCGGTCAGCGCAAAAACAGTTCGGTCGGTCATGATCGTCCTTTCATCACAGGGATATAGGGTCATTCGCGTCGAGGTCGCAGTTTATGTATAAGGTATTCGGTGAACCTGAAGGTCGGCGCATCGGTGGTGTTCCAGTCTCAGGCCTGATCTCCATCACGGAACTGCAGGGCATGAAGGTCGGAGTATATCCCCCCTCGTGCCAGAAGTTCCTCATGAGTGCCCTGGTCTACCACCTTGCCATGATCCATGACCACGATCTTGTCTGCTGCCCGGACGGTCGAAAGCCTGTGGGCGATGACAAGGGTCGTCCGGCCCCGCGAAAGCCGATCCAGCGCCGACTGCACGATCGTTTCGGATCTGGTGTCGAGGGCGCTTGTCGCCTCGTCCAGCAACAAAACCGGCGTGTCGCGCAGCAAGGCCCGCGCGATAGCGACGCGCTGACGTTGTCCGCCTGACAGGGCAGAACCACGCGGTCCAGCTGGGCTGTCCAGACCCGCTTCCAGTTGCGGAAGGAAGTCGCTGATGTGGGCCGCGTCCAATACTTCGGCCAATCTTGTGTCGTCTATATCTGTCCGCCCCAGCAGAATGTTCTCGCGAAGGGTCTCGTCGAAAAGAAGGGCATCTTGGGTGACCACGGAAATTAACCCGCGTAAATCGGCAAGGGTCATGTCCTGATTTGGAATGCCGCCAATGGTGATGGCTCCCTGTCCCGGATCGACCAGCCGGGCCAGCAGGTTGAACACCGTACTTTTGCCGGCGCCTGACGCTCCGACAAGCGCTGTCGTCAGCCCCGCTTCGGCGACAAAGGACACGCCATCCAGCACCGGAAGGTCGCCGTAGGTCAAGTGCACGTCCTGCAATTCAATCCGGGGGGCCCCAACAGGGGGGGGGACCGGATGGGACGGTGAGACCAGTCGCGGTTCTGCGTCAAAGATTGCCTTCATGCGCTCGATCGACGCCGCCGCAGCCTGCCAAAGGCCCGAAATGTTGCCAAGCCGCCGAAGGGGCTCGAACGCCAGGCCCATGGAGGTGAAAAAGGCGATGAACTGCCCAACGGTCTTGTCACCTGCGATGACCTCGGCCCCGCCAAAATACAGAACCCCGAGGAACCCCAGGCCGGTCATGATGTCGATCAAGCTGGGAATGCCGGCCTGACCGGCGGATGTCATGACTTCGGCCCGGACCCGCTGGTCAATGAGGGCCTCGTACCGGCGGGACTGGTAATCCTCAAGCCCGTTCAGCTTGATCGGATTGATGCCGTGAAAGACCTCGTCCAGGCGGGTTGACATGCGGCCCGCAATCTCCCGGTTCGCCCTTGCGCGGCGGCGGACATAGCCCTGCACGAAATATGAGGGCAGGATAAGAACCGGGATGCCGACCAGCGCGATCAGCGTCCAGCGCCAGTCGACAAAGATCGCAACACCGAACAGGGCGATGACCGAAACAAGGTCGCGGCCAAGTCCTGTGATGATCGTCGTCCAGATCTGGTTGATCGCTGTCACATCCCCCTGAACCCTCTCGATCAGGTAGCCAGGGGGGTTCTTCTGGTGGAACGTCCCGTCCAGCCGCATCAGGTGGGACAAAAGATCGGCGCGCAGTTCGGCTGCGGTGAGGGCATTGATCCGGGTGATGATCACCCGTTGGGACCAGGATGTCACGGCGCGGGCAATGAACACCGACAAAAGGACCATCCCGACATAACCGAGCGCGTCGCGCTGTCCTGCGACAAAGACCCTGTCGAACATCGGCTCCATCGTTGAGGCGAAAACACCGAGCGAGGCGCCTTCGATGGCCATGAAGAAAAGGGCCACCACCAGCCAACGCCAATGGCGGACCAGATAGCCACGCCAGAGCCATTGAAACAGGTGAGGAGGGGCAGAGGTCGTCATGATTTCCCGCGTTTGGCCTTCCAGCTTTGGGTCACCACCTCGGGATCATACTCGTTTGCGATCCAGTCACGCAGGCCGATCGCGCCCTGCGCCTGTCGGGCTTCGAACATGTCCAGCGTGTGGTCGAGGACACCTGTCGCTGATGCTTTTATGTGTAGATACCGGAACGAGAGCATGCGTCGTGCCGTCGCGATATCGGCCCCTTCTTCGGCCAAAAGGTAGAACGCGGATGCGATACCTGCCCGGTCCGCCCCGGACTTGCAGTGCATCACAAACGGCTTTTCGATCGTCTTGAAATGGTCGAGCAGCGTCAGCAACGCAGCCCGTGGCGCAGCCTTGCGCGCCCACATCGAGGTCGAGACGAGAGTCAGGCCAAGCTCTTTGCACGAGGCCTTCTCGTAGCGGTGGTGGGGGGCTTTGGGTTCGCCCCGCAAGTTCAGAATCGTCTTTATTCCCATAGCCTTGTACTTGGCGAATCGGGCGTGATTGGGATGGTTCGACCGATACACCCCGGGGGCAATCTCGTGAAAATTGTGCCACAAGTACCGCAGGACCGCGTGATCGACGAAAAGGTAGTGAAACCGGTCCCGCCGGGCGATCCGGGCCGCTTCCGCGGCATCTGGTGTGGGGGTCGTGCTTTGGGGCATATCGGCAAGCGGTCCTGATCGTTCGAGGCGGGTCTACGCGTAAATGGCCTCCCGGAGCAAGCGCGGCAAGGGCGATGGGCTGCGCGGCAGTGATTGACGTCGCCGGGCATCCGGCTACGGTCCGGATCGCATTCTCAATTTTCAAAGGCCCAAAACATGCTCGCTCATGGTCGCCCTTACCTTGCCATTCCCGGTCCCTCCGTCATGCCAGACCGCGTGTTGAACGCGATGCACAGGGCCGCTCCGAACATATATACCGGCGAATTGCATACGATGACCGATAGTCTGATCCCGGACCTCAAGGCTATGGCCCGGACCAAGGGCGAGGTCGCGATCTACATTGGCAACGGACATGCGGCCTGGGAGGCCGGCCTGGCCAATGTGCTGTCGCGGGGCGACACGATCCTGGTGCTCGCCACCGGACGCTTTTGCCTGGGCTGGGGCGAGATGGCGCGCGGGCTGGGCGTCAAGGTCGAGGTGATCGACTTTGGACAGCAATCCGACATCGGGATGGGGCAGGTGGAAACAGCGCTCAGGGCTGATGCTGACGGCCGGATCAAGGCAGTTCTGGCGGTACATGTCGATACCTCGACCAGCGTGCGAAATGATGTGCCGGGACTTCGGGCGGTTCTGAACCGGACCGGGCACCCGGCGCTGCTGATGATCGATTGCATCGCCTCGTTCGGCTGTGACCGTTTCGAGATGGATGCATGGGGGGCGGACGTGATGGTGACAGCCTGCCAAAAGGGGTTGATGACGCCGCCCGGTCTTGGCTTTGTGTTCTTTAACGCCAAGGCGGACAAGGCGCGCGATACCGCTGATCTGGCGAGCAGCTATTGGGATTGGCGTCCAAGGGTCAATCCGGGCCAATACTTCCAGTATTTTGACGGCACGGCCCCGACCCATCACCTTTACGGTCTGCGTGCCGCCCTTGACATGATCGCGGAAGAAGGTCTGGAAAAGGTCTGGGAGCGGCATGAACGGCTTGCCCGGACCATCTGGGCCGCTTTCGACGTTTGGTCGCAGGAAGGTCCGATGGCCCTGAACATCGCCGATCCGGCCAAGCGCAGCCATGCTGTCACCTCGGCCGCGATCGGGGCGCCGGACGGCGACCGCTTGCGGGACTGGTGTGAGCGGGTGGCGGGCGTCACGTTGGGCATCGGCCTGGGACGCGAGCCGTCGAGCGGCTATTTCCGCATCGGTCACATGGGCCATGTGAACGCGCATATGGTGCTGGGCGTGTTGGCCAGCATTGATGCCGGTCTGAAATCATTGGGTGTGGAGCATGGCCGCGGCGCCCTTGATGCCGCCGCTACCGAAGTGGGCAAGGTGGGTTGAAACCCACCTTACTCTCTTAGGACAGGCATGGACGTAAGGTGGGTCCTGACCCACCTTACCGGGCGCTTCGCGGCTAAGGGCGATCCTTCACCTTTGCCCCAAGCCGGATCAGGCGGTCGATGAGAATGGCGGACAAAACCACCCAGATAAAGCCGGCCACCGCAGCGATCGTCCAGAAGGTCATGAACAGAAGGATCCCCAGGGTCACCAGGAAGGCCCCTGTGTAGTCCTCGACTCGGCTTGGATGACGGCGGTCCTGCATGAAAGCCTCGTGATAGATGTTTCCGGCTTAGCCTAGCGCGCCCCCGTCGATCCAGACCAGAGGGTTTTTGCCTGATCAAGCGTCAAGGGAAGCGCCTGTTCAAAAAGTTCCAAGTCGGATGGCCGTCCGGCACTGATCCTGACGCATCGGTCCTGAGGGCTGACAAAGGGCATCCGGACGAAAACCCCCTGCTGGACAAGCCCCGCCAGAACCTTGCGGGCAAAATCACCGTCCTGCCCGCAATCAATGGCTACGAAATTTGTCGCGGAGGGGACTGACGACAGTCCATTTTGCGCGGCAATTTGCACAATCCGGTCGCGAGCGCTGGCGACCTCATTTCTGATATGGGCCAGCCAGGCCTGATCGTTCAATGCGGCGAGAGCGCCTGCTTGCCCGATTTTGCTCATCCCGAAGTGGTTTCGGACCCGATCGAAGGCCGAGATGATCGCGCTGTTTCCGATGGCATAGCCTACCCTAGCCCCGGCCAGCCCATGCGCCTTGGAGAATGTCCGGAACCGCAGAACTCTGGGATCCTCTGGGTCGATCCGGGGGGCGGTGCCGTCAGGCGCCAGATCAATATAGGCCTCATCGAGCAGCAAGAGCGTTCCATCAGGCACCGCATCCACCATGCGGCCGATGGTGTTGGCATCGTGCCATGTGCCCATGGGGTTGTCGGGGTTGGCGATATAGATGAGCTTTGCGCCGGTTTGTCTTGCCTTTGCGATCAGCCTTTCAGGGTCTTCGTAGTCGCTGGTATATGGCACGGTCACGATCTCGCCGCCAAAGCCCGTGACATGGTAGTTGAAGGTGGGATAGGCCCCCGCCGATGTGACGACCCGGTCCCCTGCGCCAATGATCAGCCGGACGATATAGCCCAGCAACCCGTCGATCCCTTCGCCCACGATGATGTGGTCCGGGCTGCAGCCGTGATGCAGTGCCAAAGCCTGTCGCAGGTCGTGGTTTTCAGGGTCACCATACATCCACGCATCGCTGGCCGCCGCCTGCATGGCCGCGATGGCCTGGGGGGACGGCCCGAAGGCGTTTTCATTCGCGCCGAGCCTCGCGCTGAAGGCACGCCCCATCCGTCGTTCCTGTGTCTCAGGTCCGACAAAGGGCACACTAGCCGGCAAGGCCGCGGCAAGAGGGGTGAACCTGGGGTCATTGGTCATGGCCGTACTCTTGCGCAGAGTTCTGCATCCCGCAAGTTGCGCCTGTGGCCGGGGCGACCCTCCGGGGGGAATATTTTGAGCAAGAAAAAGCCCGGTTTGATCGCGCCGCGGGAGCGGGGCGCGATCCTGAGGGGTCAGCCGATCTCGGCCAGGCGGGCGAGGGCGGCCTCGATCTGGCCTTTTTCCTCTTCGCGCAGGGCGAGGTTGGCGCGGGCTTCGGCCACGATCTCTGCAGGGGCGGAGGCGGCGAACTTGGGGTTGTTCAAGCGTCCGACCAGTCCGCCGATTTCCTTGCCCAGCTTTTCCAAGGTCTTGCCCAGCCGCAGTTTTTCGGCGTTGACGTCGATGATGTCGGCCAGTGGCATGCAGAAGGTCGCGCCTTGCGTGGCGATGGTGATCGCGCCCTTGGGGGCTGTCTCTACCGTGCCGAACGCCTCGATCCGGGCCAGCCGCTTGATCATCACCTCGTTATGGGCGAGCGCCTTGTCGGCGGCGGCATCGCTGTCGAGCCGCAGGACCGGCACCTTCAGCCCTGCTGGTACGTTCACCTGCGCGCGCGCCGACCGGATGCCGTCGATCAGGGCGATGGTCCAGTTCATTTCGGCGTCCGCCGCCGGGTCGACCAGGTCGGCCGCGGTGTAATTCGGCCAGTCACCGTGTACGAGCATCTTGGATCTGCTGTGCGACAGCCCCCAAAGCTCTTCCGTGATGAAGGGCATGATGGGATGCAAGAGGATCAGGCACTGGTCGAGCACCCAGCCCATGATGGCCTGGGTCTCTGCCTTTTCCGCCTCTGTCCCGTCCAGAAGCAGCGGTTTGGACAGTTCTACATACCAGTCGCAGACCTTGCCCCAGACAAAGGCGTAGAGGGCATTGGCCGCATCGTTGAACCGGTAGGCCGCGAGGGCGGCGTCAACCTCTTCGCGGACCTTGGCGGTTTCGCCGATGATCCAGCGGTTGACCGTCTGGGTCGCTGTCACGTCGCTTGCCGTCTGGATGTCCAGCCGGGGCGCTTCGAACACCCCGTTCATCTCGGCGAAGCGGCAGGCGTTCCAGAGTTTGGTGCCAAAGTTGCGGTAGCCCTTGATCCGGTCTTCGGACAGCTTGAGCACCCCTCCGATGGAGGCCATCTGGGTGTTGGTGAACCGCAGCGCGTCGGCCCCGTATTCGTCGATGATCTCGAGCGGGTCGATGACGTTGCCGCGGGTCTTGGACATCTTCTCGCCCTTCTCGTCGCGGACGAGTTGGTGGAGGTAGACCGTGTGGAAGGGGTCCTGACCCACGACAGCCTGCTGCATCATCATCATCCGGGCCACCCAGAAGAACAGGATGTCCTGCCCGGTGATCAGAACATCTGTGGGGAAGTAGGTCTTGAGCGCATCGGTCTTTTCGGGCCAGCCCAGCGTCCCGATTGGCCAGAGGCCGGACGAGAACCAGGTGTCGAGCACGTCGGGGTCGCGCCAGACCGGGTAGGCCAGATGGGTCGGGTCCTGTGTCGTCGCATATTGAGCGAGGCTTTCGGCAAGCGCATGGATGGCGGCCTGCTTGTCAGCCACCTCAGTCACCGTCATCGCGTTGAGCGGGGCAGGGAGGGAGGCGATATCGGCGTGAAACTTGTCCGACAGTCCGTCCACATCGGCGGCGGAATGGTACTTTTCGCCCGAATGGACGATACCGCCCTCAAGGAGGAGCTGGCCGATATCGACCTCGTCAAGTTCACCGGTTGGGCCTTCGGCCGTTGCCGCCAAAAGGTCGAGGCCGTACCAGACCGGGATCTGATGCCCCCACCACAGCTGGCGCGAGATGCACCAGGGCTCGATATTCTCGAGCCAATGGAAGTAGGTCTTTTCGCCGCTTTCGGGCATGATCTTTGTCCGCCCCTCGCGGACGGCGTCAAGGGCGGGTCCGACGATCTTGTCGGTGTCGACGAACCACTGGTCGGTCAACATCGGTTCGATCACCACCTTCGACCGGTCGCCAAAGGGCTGCATGATCGGCTTGTCCTCGACCACGGCAACCCGCTCGAGGTGTTCGGAGTTGGTTTCGGGGTCGATCGACTTGACCAGTGTCGTGACAGCCAGGCCCTCGGCGGTGATCGCCTCGACCACCTTCTTGCGGGCGTCGAACCGGTCGAGGCCACGGTATTCGTCGGGCACAAGGTTGATGGCGTCAATCTCGGCCTCTGACATCGTGGCCCCATCGACGATGGACTGGGCAAGTGCGGCGGCGTCGGCATAGGGCAGGCCGTCGGCGCGCAGGGCGGCCTGGGTATCCATAAGCCGGTAGCAGGGGATGCCATTGCGCTTGGCCACGCCGTAGTCGTTAAAGTCATGGGCGCCGGTGATCTTGACCGCCCCGGAGCCGAAGGTCGGATCGGGATACTCATCCGTGATGATCGGGATCAGGCGGCGGTGTTCCTTGGGGCCAACCGGAATTTCGCAAAGCTTGCCGACAATGGCGGCATAGCGTTCGTCAGAGGGGTGGACGGCAACTGCGCCGTCGCCCAGCATCGTCTCGGGCCGGGTGGTCGCGATGGAGATGTAGTCACGTTCCTCTGACAGCACGACATTGCCGTCTTCATCTTTTTCAACGTAGGTGTAGGTCGCCCCACCGGCGAGCGGATATTTGAAGTGCCACATGTGACCGGCGACTTCTATATTTTCGACTTCGAGGTCGGAAATGGCGGTCTCGAAATGGGGGTCCCAATTGACCAGCCGTTTGCCCCGGTAGATCAGGCCCTTGTCGTACATATCGACAAAGACCCGGATGACCGCGTCATGGAAGTTGCCGTCCTCGCCCTCAGGGGCGCCGGGCGCACCGGACATGGTGAAGGCGTTGCGCGACCAGTCGCAAGAGGATCCCAGCCGCTTGAGCTGGTTGATGATGGTGTCGCCGGACTGGGCCTTCCACTCCCAGACCTTGGACAGGAATTCTGCCCGGCTGAGGTCGGTGCGGCGCAGGTTGCTTTCGGCCATCAGCTTGCGTTCGACGACAAGCTGGGTGGCGATGCCTGCATGGTCCTGACCGGGTTGCCAAAGCGTGTCAAAGCCGCGCATGCGGTGCCAGCGGATCAGGATGTCTTGCAGGGTATTGTTGAAGGCGTGGCCTACGTGCAGAGAGCCCGTCACATTGGGGGGCGGGATCATGATCGTGAAGGTTTCGGACCGCGAGGCATTGGCGCCTGCGGCGAAACTGCCTGCGGCCTCCCATGCGGCGTAAAGGCGGTCTTCGGCTTCGGTTGGATCGAAAGTCTTTTCCATTGGCATGGCGCGGGTCCCCGACTGTGACTGGGTTGCATCTAACGCGGGCCGGGGCCGAGGGGAAGGGCGGGCCGGTTTCAAAATCATTCCAGTGAACCCCGGGCATGGGTTTTGGGCAGCGGCCATTGCAGTTTGGCGCCCTTTGAGGAACGTCTTTGGAGCCCTACGCGGTGCGGTCTACGCGTGTGGAGAGGTGGATCAGGGATTCCATCGCCTGCACGCCGTCAATCTCGCCGATCTTGTCGAGAGTGGTATCCAGCTCCAACGTGCTTGGTGTCCGAAGAAGACAGCACAGGTCAAAGCGCCCTGAGGTGGTATGAACCGTTTCCACCGCCGTCAGCCTGCGAAGCTGGGTCAGTACTGCGTTCAGGGCGGCGGGTGTTATGTGTATCAGGACCGTCGCCTTGATCTGGTTTCGGGTGATTTCCGGTGACAGACGCAGGGTGTATCCCGCGATGATGTTGTTGCGCTCCAACCGGTCTAGCCGGGCCTGGACGGTGGTTCTGGCCAAGGACATCCGGGCCGCAAGTTGCGCGACGGGCAGCCGGGCATTTCGGCTCAGATGCGCGATCAGCGCCCGGTCGGTTTCGTCAAGTTCCGTCATTCTGCTGATCCCTTCGCCACTTTGCCGTAAAATGGATGCGATTTGTACAGACTGCCGCATCAATCTGGCCCGTGTCGATGCCAGACTTTGCAAAACAGGCAATCAGATGAGGCACAGATGTTGCACCAAGAGGTCATGGCCACTGGCCCGCGCCAGTTTCTTGAAAGGACCAGTCACGACGGCCCCTTCCATTTCTTTTGCCCATCGGCCCTGAACGCCCGGGTGGCCGCCTTTGCTGCGGGCTTTCGGGGGCAGGTCACTTTTGCGGTCAAGGCCAATCCGGCAGAACATGTGATCCTGCAATTGTGGGGGCAGGGGGTGACTGCATTTGATGTGGCATCGGTGGACGAGATCACCCTTGTCTCCCGTCTGTGTCCACAGGCAGCGCTGCATTATCATAACCCGGTCCGCAGCCGGGCCGAGATTGCGGCGGCGGTGGCGGCAGGCGTTGTGTCATGGTCCGTCGATGATCCGGCAGAACTGGACAAGCTGGTCGCTGGAGGGGCCGCCGGGCAGATCGCGGTGCGGTTCGCCTTGCCCGTGGATGGCGCCTCCTACAACTTCGGTGAGAAGTTCGGCACATCGCCAGAGCTTGCGGCGCGCCTGCTGACCCATGTGGCACAGGCAGGGCTACAGCCTGCGCTGACCTTTCATGTGGGGACCCAATGTGCGCAACCCTCTGCCTGGGCGACATATATCCGCACAGCGTCGGACATAGCCCGCCAAGCGGGGGTGCAACTGGCCTCCCTGAATGTCGGGGGTGGGTTTGCCTCGGGTCGGGATGGATCGGTTGTGGATCATCAGGGTGTCTTTGATGCGATCGATCAGGCTGCATCTGCATTTGACGTGCCACCTGCGATGGTTTGTGAACCGGGTCGGGGCCTTGTGGCGGATGCATTCGCCTATGCTGTCCGGGTCAAGGGCCGGAGGGGCGATGCAGTCTATATCAACGACGGAATTTACGGAGGCTTGTCCGAGCTTCCTTCGATCGGCGTACCGGCCCTGCGGGTCATCCGTGCTGGCGGCACAGCTGCAGCACGGCGGCGCCCCATGACTGTCTGGGGGCCGACGTGCGATAGCCTTGACCGATTGCCCGGAACCCTCGACCTGCCGGAGGATCTGATTGAAGGCGACTGGATCCTTTTTTCTGCGATGGGGGCCTATGTCACAGGGGTCAGCACGAGGTTCAATGGTTATGGTGCGTGGGAGACCATTCCTGTCCTGACCCTAGAATAACGGACTGCGGCTCTGGACAGTGCGGCCTGCCCCGCTAGGGTCTGACCTGTATCTTTACGGAGGCATACAGATGGAAAAGTTCGGGCGCAGCCAATCGGTCAAGCGGGTCGAGGATGTTCGGTTTCTCACCGGCCAGGGCCGCTATGTGGACGACATTGCGCCGGAGGGCGCCTTGTTCGGCTATGTCCTGCGATCGACCATGGCGCACGGCACCATCACCAGCCTTGATGTCAGCGCCGCGAAAGAGGCCCCGGGCGTCCGTCTTGTGCTGACCGCCGACGATCTTGTTGCGGCGGGCGTCGTCATGGGATTGCGCGGCACGCTGGTCAAGAACATCGACGGTACCAAGGGCGCAGCACCCGAACGTCCGGTCCTTGCCCGGGACAAGGTCCGCCATGTGGGCGAGGCGCTGGCCTTTATCGTGGCCGACAGCATGATCGCGGCCAAGGATGCGTCAGAGCTGATCGAGGTCGAGATGGAGACCGAAGCCGCCCACGTGGCCCTGGCCACAGGTGGTCCGCAGATCCATCACGAGGCGCCGGACAACCTGGCCTTTGACTTTGGCCTGGGTGACCAGGCCGCGACCGAGGCTGCTATCGCTGCGGCTGCCCATGTGGTGACGGTCGAGATTCCCGACAACCGGGTCATCGTCAATTCGATGGAACCCCGTGGCTGCTACGCAGAAATGGAGGGCGAACGCCTGCATGTCTGTGTGAACGGGCAGGGCGTCTGGGGCCCCAAGACCGATCTGGTCCGGCATTTCGGGCTGGACCCGGCCGATGTCCGGGTGACAAGTCCCGATGTCGGTGGCGGTTTTGGCATGAAGGGGATGGTCTATCCCGAGATGATCCTGACCGCTCAGGCGGCAAGGGTTCTGGGCCTGCCGGTCCGCTGGATGTCCGAACGGACCGAAGCCATGCTAAGCGACAACGCCGGCCGCGACCTCTCGACCACGGCAACGCTGGCGTTTGATGCCGGCCATCGCATCGTGGCCTACAAGCTCGATACCATTGCCAACATGGGGGCCTATAACTCGCAATATGCCCAGCCGATCCAGACCGAGCTTTTCGCCAAGGTCATGCCAGGGACCTATCACATCCAGACAGCCTGGATGCAGACCAAGGGCATCTATACGAACACCACTCCCGTCGATGCCTATCGGGGAGCAGGGCGGCCCGAGGCGATCTTTGTCCTTGAACGGGCGATGGATCATGCGGCCCGCAGCCTTGGCATCGATCCCTGGGACCTGCGGCGGATCAACTTTATTCGCCCCGATCAGTTTCCCTATACCTCCGTCACCGGCGTCACCTACGACGTCGGCGAATTCGCCCGGGTTCTGGGCGTGGCAGAGGGCAAGGCGGACAAGGCCGGCTTCGCCGCCCGCAAGGCGGCCTCGGCCAAGGCGGGCAAGCTGCGCGGGCAGGGCCTTTGCTATTACATCGAGAGTATTCTGGGCGACCAGAACGAAACGACCACGGTCGTGTTCGACGACGACGGGTCGGTTCAGATCCATGTGGGCACCCAGTCAAACGGGCAGGGTCACGAGACTGTCTTTGCCCAGTTCCTGGCCGATCAGACCGGAATTCCCGCCGACCGGATCAGGGTGGTGCAGGGCGACAGCGACATCATCCCGACGGGTGGAGGCACCGGGGGATCACGGTCGGTGACGGTGCAGAACACCGCCACACTGGCCACGGTCGAGACG
>JAQWWH010000018.1 GCA_029255105.1 Flavimaricola sp.
AACCGGGGCGAGGTCAAAAGCTCGGGGTAGCCCGCCAATTGTTCGGCAAAACTGACGCCCGATCCGGTGACAGTTTCGCCCAGATCACGCCAGCACAGGAACAGGACGCCTGTTCCTGCCAGTGCAAGGAAAACAAAGATTGCATGCCAGTCAAACAGCACGTCCAACGCACCACCGATCATTGGACCAACCATAGGCACAAGCGCCATGCCCATCGTGACATATCCAATCATCGAGGCCGCCTCGGCCTGCGGGACCATGTCACGCACGATGGCCCGGCTTAGCACGATCCCCGTGGCCACGGCGGCCTGGATCATCCTGAACAGCAAGAAGATCTCGACACTCGGCGCAAGGACTGCTCCGATCGTCGCTAGAATAAAGATGACGAGAGAAATGAGCACGATCTTGCGCCGACCGTATCGGTCCGACATCGGCCCGACGACGATCTGAAGGATCGCGGTCGCCAAAAGGTAGGCCGACACTGACAACTGCATGATCGCGTAATCCGTGCCGAAATAGGCTGCCATGTCGTTAAGCGACGGCAGAAAGATCGACATGTTCAGCGCGGATATGCCAGCAAGCAGGATCAGCGTCGTGATGTGCGGGGGTGTCGTGCGATCCATAAATCGCACCATCGGGGCGGTTGTCATTTTCTTCGGTTAGTCCAACCCGGCGGCGTTGTCCATCGGGCCGCTCTCACAGTTGATGCGCGCGAATGGAAAAAGTGAGATAGTTTGCAAAACTGGCGGTTTGCTAATCAATAGTTTTGCAAATTTGCGATTTCGTCCTTCATACCGCGTGGGCGGATGCTTATGCTGCGGCAAGAGCTCAGGAAAGGACGGACCGAAATGAAGGATATTGTGCAGGAACTTGAAAACCGGCGCGCCATCGCTCGGGCCGGGGGCGGAGACGCTCGGATCGCCGCCCAACACGCCAAGGGCAAGCTGACCGCACGTGAGCGGATCGACCTGTTGCTGGACGAAGGCTCTTTCGAAGAGTTCGACATGTTCGTGGCCCATCGCTGCACCGATTTCGGGATGGAGCAAAGCCGCCCGTCTGGAGACGGGGTTGTCACCGGTTGGGGCACGGTCAACGGGCGTATGGTCTATGTGTTTAGCCAGGACTTTACCGTCTTTGGCGGATCGCTGTCAGAAACCCATGCCGAAAAGATTTGCAAGATCATGGACATGGCGATCCAGAACGGTGCACCCGTCATCGGCATCAACGATTCCGGCGGTGCCCGTATCCAAGAAGGCGTGGCCAGTCTTGCCGGCTATGCCGAGGTATTCCAGCGCAATGTCATGGCCTCGGGCGTCGTGCCGCAGATCAGTGTGATCATGGGCCCCTGCGCAGGTGGAGCCGTCTATTCGCCCGCCATGACCGACTTTATCTTCATGGTCAAAGACAGCTCATACATGTTTGTCACCGGGCCGGATGTCGTCAAGACGGTCACCAATGAGGTCGTAACGGCAGAAGAACTGGGCGGGGCGAGCACCCATACTCGCAAATCCTCGGTCGCCGACGGTGCGTTCGAGAACGATGTCGAGGCCCTTTCCGAAATCCGGCGGCTTGTCGATTTCCTGCCGCTGTCCAACCGCGAAAAGCCGCCAACCCGCCCCTATTTCGACGCCCATGACAGGATCGAGCCCAGCCTCGACACGTTGATCCCGGACAATGCCAACACGCCCTATGACATGAACGAGTTGATCCGGAAGCTCGCGGATGAGGGCGACTTTTTCGAGATACAGGCAGAGTTCGCCAAGAACATCCTGACCGGCTTTATCCGGCTTGAAGGAACGACTGTCGGCGTTGTGGCCAACCAGCCGATGGTTCTTGCTGGCTGCCTCGATATCGACAGCTCGCGCAAGGCGGCCCGTTTTGTGCGGTTCTGCGATGCTTTTGAAATCCCGATCCTGACCCTTGTCGATGTGCCCGGGTTCCTTCCCGGAACCGGTCAGGAATATGGCGGCGTGATCAAGCATGGGGCCAAGCTGCTGTTCGCCTATGGCGAGGCAACGGTGCCGAAGGTGACGGTCATCACCCGCAAGGCCTATGGCGGCGCCTATGACGTCATGTCATCGAAACACCTGCGGGGCGACTTCAACTATGCCTGGCCCACCGCCGAAATCGCGGTGATGGGGGCCAAGGGCGCTGTAGAGATCTTGTATCGATCGGAACTTGGCGATCCTGAAAAGATCGCCGCCCGGACGGCTGACTACGAAAGCCGGTTTGCCAACCCCTTCGTGGCCGCCGAAAAGGGCTTTATCGACGAAGTCATCGCGCCTCGGTCAACCCGCAAACGGGTTTGCCGGGCCTTCGCGTCGCTGCGCGGCAAGCAGCAGAAGAACCCTTGGAAAAAGCACGACAACATTCCACTATGATCCGGACCGCTGCGATAGCCGCCTTGCTGGCTGGGCCCGTATGGGGTCAGACCATGCCAGTGCCCTCTGGCCTTGAGATGACCTTTGACGAGGTCATTCTTGGGCCGGACAGCGGTTTCGCACGCTTTCGGTTTGTCGCGCCCGAGGTCGGGGCCAAGGGTTTCCATTTTGACAGGGTCGCCGGCGACTTTGCCTGGCTCTGCTCGATCCTGGCCCTGCCGGCCCTTCAACGGTCTGGTTGGGACGCCAGCCAGATCGTTGTTTCTATTGCAGACCGATCCGTGCCATTCGGGGCGATCGATCCAGACGCCACGCAATTCTTTGAGGGCTTCAGCATCCAGGCGGATGCTTGCCAGTGGGAGCCATTCTGATGGAAAAACACCGCGGATTTCCGGGACGCTTGCCCGGCACAGATTTTCAATTTGTCATCCGACGGGCCGCAAAGGAAGGGGCAACCCGCCTGACCGCCCGCGAACGCTATGCGGATCGCCGTCCAGCTGACCGCCGGGCAGACGAAGGGTTCATGGCGGCACTGATCGCCCATTTCGGCGAAGAGCCGTTCGAACGCGGCAACCTTGATGCAGGCCGCCTGAGCTGGCTGTTCGGGCGCGAGGTTGTCCCCGCCGAAGACCCTTTCGACCCCGAAAGCTACGATGCCCTGTTGCGGGTCGATATGCGGCGGGCCATGACCTCGTTTCCGGACCTTTTTGAATGACTTTTCGGACGGACATGGAATGTGATGGCAAAAAGCAGCCGGTCCACGGGCGATCCGGGCAGGTTCTTGCCGTTTGTGACGATGGCCAAGAATTGGATTTGCCAGACGTCCGCGATCACGTCAATCTTCAGCAAGCGGGCGAGGTTTGCTGCAAAACCCCGGCTCGCGTTCGACACGACTTCGAACCTTCCCCATCGGGTTGGCCTGGCTCAGGTTGGGCCGGGTCAACCTATTGGTGCTTGACCAAAAAAACCGCCAAATCCACTCAAAACTGCGCAGGTTTTCGCCGCTTGGCGCCTCGGCGGCGGCGGCAAACAGGCGAATGTCCGGCAGGCGTCACAAGCAGTTGTTGCGCTTGGAATGCCAAGGTGACAAATTCCATGTCATCTGGGGCAGACATGACAGGAGACAATTCATGGTCAACACGTTCAAGGTCCTTGCGGTTGTCGCAACGGCATTCACTCTTTCCGCTTGTGGCGAAACCGCTGGCGAGCGTGCGGCAACCGGTGCGTTCATCGGTGGTGCGGCTGCGGCTGTCACCGGCGAAAACATCGTCAACGCCGCCCTCATCGGTGGCGCTGTGGGCGCTGTCAGCTGCTCGGTCGTGCCTGGCGCACCTAACTGCTACTAACGTCTATCGCCGGTCACTGACCGGACCATTCAGGGCCGTCCGGAGCACAGCTCCGGGCGGCCTTTTTGCATGCCTGGGGGCCTGATCCATGTTCAAGAAAATCCTGATCGCAAACCGTGGTGAGATTGCCTGCCGGGTCATCAAGACTGCCCGCAAGATGGGGATCGCGACAGTGGCCGTTTATTCGGACGCCGACCGCAATGCCTTGCATGTGAAGATGGCGGATGAAGCGGTCCACATCGGGCCTGCCCCCGCCAACCAGTCCTATATTGTCATCGAACGCATTCTTGAGGCGATCCGGGCGACAGGTGCCGAGGCGGTCCACCCCGGCTATGGTTTTCTGTCCGAGAACAGCCGCTTTGCAGAGGCGCTGGCCGCCGAAGGCGTGGCCTTCATCGGACCCCCGGTGCGCGCGATTGAGGCGATGGGGGACAAGATCACCTCCAAAAAACTCGCCGCCGAGGCGGGCGTGTCAACCGTACCCGGCTACATGGGGCTGATCGCGGATGCTGACGAGGCGGTCAAAATCTCGGGCCAGATCGGCTATCCTGTCATGATCAAGGCCAGCGCTGGCGGCGGTGGCAAGGGGATGCGGATCGCCTGGAACGATGCCGAGGCCCGCGAAGGCTTTCAATCCTCCAAGAACGAGGCAGCAAGCTCGTTCGGCGACGACCGCATCTTTATCGAAAAGTTCGTCACCCAGCCGCGCCACATCGAGATTCAGGTGCTGGCCGACAGCCACGGCAACACGGTCTATCTGCACGAGCGTGAATGTTCGATCCAGCGCCGCAATCAGAAGGTGATCGAGGAGGCCCCGTCGCCTTTCCTTGATCCCGAAACCCGCAAGGCGATGGGCGAGCAGGCCTGTGCCCTTGCGGCGGCGGTAGGCTATACTTCCGCTGGGACGGTGGAATTCATCGTGGATGGCGACCGCAACTTCTTTTTCCTTGAGATGAACACCCGCCTTCAGGTGGAGCATCCGGTGACCGAGCTGATCACTGGCATCGACCTGGTCGAACAGATGATCCGCGTCGCCGCAGGGGAGCCGCTGCCGTTTGCCCAATCGGACATCGCGCTGAATGGCTGGGCCATGGAAAGCCGCCTTTATGCCGAGGACCCTTACCGCAACTTCCTGCCCTCCATCGGGCGGCTCAGCCGGTATCGCCCCCCTACCGAAGTCGCCGAGACAAGCTATGCCATCCGCAACGACACTGGCGTCTACGAGGGCGGCGAGATCAGCATGTTCTACGACCCGATGATCGCAAAGCTTTGCACATGGGCTCCGGACCGCGCTTCGGCGATTGCCGAGATGCGGGGTGCCCTTGACGCCTTTGAGGTTGAAGGCATCGGGCACAACCTGCCATTCCTGTCGGCCGTTATGGACCACCCCAAGTTCATCGCGGGCAATATCACCACCGCGTTTATCGAAGAGGAATGGCCTGAAGGTTTTGCCGGGGTGACGCTTGGCGCGCCCGAGGCCAATCGGGTTGCTGCGGCTGCGGTGGCCATGTACCGCGTCGCCGAAATTCGCCGCGCCCGGGTGTCGGGCCGGATGGACAATCATGAACGCAAGGTCGGCACCGACTGGGTGGTCAGTCTGCAAGGCGAGGACATCAAGGTTTCGCTTGTGGCCGACCATGACGGATCGACGGTCACCCTTCCTGATGGCTCAACGCTGCGGGTCAAGGGTGAATGGACCCCGGGGATGCGGCTTGCCCGGCTTGACGTCGGGGGAATGCTCCTGACCCTCAAGGTCGAGGAAGCAACCGGAGGGTTCCGCATCCGGACCCGTGGGGCCGACATTCGGGTCTACGTTCGGACGGAACGTCAGGCGGAGCTTGCGTCCCTGATGCCGGTCAAGGCGGCGCCGGATACGTCGCGTCTGCTGCTGTGCCCGATGCCGGGTCTGATCGTCAAACTGGATGTTGCTGTCGGAGACGAGGTGCAGGTGGGGCAAGCCCTGTGCACCGTGGAGGCGATGAAGATGGAAAATATCCTTCGGGCGGAACGTACGGGCATCGTGGTCAAAATCAATGCGGTGGCGGGAAGCAGCCTTGCCGTTGACGATGTCATTATGGAATTTGAATGACCGACCGGTCGAACACCCTTGGGACCAGATGGCCCGGCTATTCGGTCCGTTCGCGGATTTCCTGCTGGCGCAGCGGCATCTTGTCGATGGACCGTGTCAGTTCGCGCACGTCCCAGGGGGCGGGTTTTCTAAGGGCGACACGCCCATCCTTGCCGACCAACACAAGGGCAAAACCGCGTGGCCGCAGTTCTTGTCGCAGAGGGGATCGTGCTGCCGGGTCTGTGTCAGTGATGATGATCACGTCGCGGATCACCAGCTCTTCCACCCGTGACAACAACAGCTCCAACTGTTCCGCGTATTGCGGATCGGCGGGGCTGTCGGCAAAAACGACGACCGGCCGTGCAATGAAATGCAGATCCTCGATGACGATTTCGTTGCTGTCGAAGACAGTTGTAGGGTCCAGACGCCACCGTTCGACCACACTAAGTGGCACAGCATCCGTTGCCGTCGTCGCGGTCGCCGCCAGTTCCTGGGCAGAGACTGCACCGGAAAGGGCCGAAAACCCCGCAAATACAATGGCCAAAGCCTGTGTGATACGTCGTTCCATAGATATGCATATAGGATGGCCAGATGTGAAAGCGAAGGCTCTGGAGGCAGATGCCTCAACAATTTTTGGTCAGATGGTCGCAGCGTGCCAAACCGCCGCCCGCGCATCCGGCCCGCTTTCCCACCCAATAGGTCACAGGGGTCGCGCCGGATTGCAGGCTTTTGCATCGGTCGGGCTGCTTGTTGCAGAAGGATACTGGAATGGCTGACAAGAAATCATGGACAGAGCGCGCAACCGCTGAACTGCGGGGCAAGCCGCTGGACGGTCTGACCTGGAAAACCCTCGAAGGGATCGCGGTCAAGCCGATGTATGACGCCAGCGACCTTGAAGGGCTGTCTCACCTTGGCGATCTGCCGGGCGAGGCGCCCTATACCCGGGGGGTCAAGGCGACAATGTACGCAGGCCGCCCCTGGACGATCCGGCAATACGCAGGTTTTTCGACTGCCGAGGAATCAAACGCCTTTTACCGCAAGGCTTTGGCCGGTGGGCAGCAGGGCATCTCGGTCGCCTTCGACCTTGCGACGCATCGCGGCTACGACAGCGATCATCCAAGGGTTGAGGGGGACGTGGGCAAGGCTGGCGTCGCCATCGACTCGGTCGAGGATATGAAGGTGCTGTTCGACGGCATCCCCCTCGACAAGGTTTCGGTCTCTATGACGATGAACGGGGCGGTGATCCCGATCCTTGCCAACTTCATCGTCGCCGGGGAAGAGCAGGGGCATGACAGGGCGCTTTTGTCCGGCACCATCCAGAACGACATTCTCAAGGAGTTCATGGTCCGAAACACCTATGTCTACCCGCCGGAACCCTCGATGCGGATCATCGCGGACATCATCGAATACACCTCGGCCGAAATGCCCAAGTTCAACTCTATCTCGATCTCGGGCTACCACATGCAAGAGGCCGGGGCGAACCTTGTGCAAGAGCTGGCCTATACCCTTGCCGACGGTCGCGAATACGTCCGGGCGGCGATTGCGCGGGGGATGGATGTCGACGCCTTTGCAGGCCGGCTGTCGTTCTTTTTCGCCATCGGCATGAACTTTTTCATGGAAGCGGCCAAGCTGCGGGCGGCCCGCCTGCTATGGCACCGGATCATGAGCGAGTTTGAGCCGAAAAAGCCGCAATCCTCCATGCTGCGCACCCATTGCCAGACCTCTGGCGTGTCGCTGCAAGAGCAGGACCCCTACAACAACGTGATCCGCACCGCCTATGAGGCGATGGCAGCCGCGCTGGGCGGGACCCAGTCGCTGCACACCAACGCGCTCGACGAGGCAATTGCCCTGCCGACCGAGTTCAGCGCCCGGATTGCCCGGAACACCCAGCTTATCCTGCAAGAGGAAACCGGGATCACCAACGTCGTCGACCCCCTTGCCGGGTCCTACTACGTCGAAAGCCTGACCCATGCCTTGGCGGAAGAAGCCTGGAAACTGATCGAAGAGGTTGAGGAACTGGGCGGCATGACCGCCGCCGTCGCCTCTGGCATGCCCAAGCTGCGGATCGAAGAGACCGCTGCCCGCAGGCAGGCCCTGATCGACCGGGGAGAAGAGGTTATCGTTGGCGTCAACAAGTACCGCAAGGACAACGAGGACCCAATCGATTTCCGCGATATCGACAATATGGCGGTGCGCGACGACCAGATCGCCGGGCTGGCCCGGATTAGGGCCAGCCGTGACGCCGCCGCCTGTCAGGCCGCTTTGGATGAACTGACCCGCCGGGCACAGGCGGGTGGCAATCTGCTGGAGGCCGCAGTCGTGGCGTCACGGGCACGCGCCACTGTAGGAGAGATCAGCATGGCGATGGAAAAGGTGTTCGGGCGCCACCGGGCCGAGGTCAAGACCCTCGCCGGAGTGTATGGTGCCGCCTACGAAGGCGACGCCGGCTTTGAAGAGATTCAGGCCGCCGTCGAACAATTTGCCGAGGATGAGGGCCGCCGCCCCCGGATGCTGGTCGTCAAGATGGGTCAGGACGGGCACGACCGGGGGGCCAAGGTGATCGCAACCGCCTTTGCCGATATCGGTTTTGACGTTGATGTGGGACCGCTCTTCCAGACACCGGAAGAGGCTGCACAAGACGCGGTCGACAACGATGTTCACGTGGTGGGCATCAGCAGCCAGGCGGCGGGACACAAGACCCTCGCGCCAAAACTGGTGGCCGCGCTCAAGGCTGCGGGGGCCGAAGACATTCTGGTCATCTGCGGCGGGGTCATCCCCCAGCAGGACTATCAGTTCCTCTATGATGCCGGGGTCAAGGCGATCTTTGGGCCCGGCACAAATATCCCAAAGGCCGCGCAGGACATCCTGACCCTGATCCGCGCCGCTCGGGCAGACTGACGAAAAAGGCCCCGCCGGTTTGGCGGGGCCTGACTTTGCAGACGTTGTCCGGTCTATTCTGCGAGGACCGGATCGGCCTTTGCCGGCTTTTCCTGACGCTGCGAGGCTAGCATCAGGACGGTATAGCCGATCACACCGGCGACGACCGAGCCGGACAGAACGCCCAGGCGCACCTCGTTCATCATGGCAGGGTCAGAGAAGCTGAGCCCACCGATAAAGAGCGACATGGTAAAGCCAACACCAGCCAGACAGGCCAGCCCAAAGATATGGGCCCAATTTGCGCCATGGGGGAGGCGGGCCAGACCAAATTTGACCATCAGGAAGGTGACCCCGAACACGCCAACCATCTTGCCGACCACAAGACCTGTTGCGATACCCATCGGCACAGGCTCAAGCAAGTTGCCGACCGACATCCCGGCAAGTACGACACCGGCGTTGGCAAAGGCGAAGATAGGGATGATGCCAAAGTTGACATATGGCGTCAGGCCATTTTCCAGCGAATGCAGCGGGGATTTGCCCCAGCGATCATAAAGCGGAATACAGAACGCGGTTACCACGCCCGCCAGCGTCGCATGGACGCCGGACCGCAGGACGAAGAACCACATGATCGTCCCCAGCAACAAGGCAGGCGCAATTCGATGCGCCCCACGCAGGTTCAGTATGATCAGGCCGATCAGCGGGATGACCGCCATAAACAGGTAATCTACCTTGAGTTCAGCGGTGTAGAACAAGGCGATGATGATGATTGCGCCAAGGTCGTCGAGGATCGCCAGGGTCAGCAGAAACACCTTGAGCGAGGTCGGGGCCCGGCTGCCTACAAGGGCCAGAATGCCAAGAGCAAAGGCAATATCGGTTGCCGCGGGAATCGCCCAGCCACCGATCGTCTCGGGGTTGCCCCAGTTGATATAGGCATAGATCAGAGCAGGGACGGCCATGCCGCCAACGGCCGCCATGCCCGGCAGGATCACGTCGCGCGGGTTCTTTAGCTTGCCTTCCAGCAGCTCGCGCTTCAGCTCGAGACCAATCAGAAAGAAGAATACGGCCATAAGACCATCGTTGATCCAAAGGATCAGAGGTTTTTCAATGCCTTCTCCGTTCAGGGTGACGGCGAAATAGGATTTCAGGGCGCTGTCATAGATCCCTGACAAGGAAGAGTTGGCGACCAGCAATGCGGCAACAGCGGCCATCATCAGCAGGATGCCCCCAAATGCTTCGTGATTGACGACGCGACTAAAGAGCGTGTCCTGGGCGGAAGGGGCGGGGGATGCCATCGTCTCTCCTCAAAATTAAGATATGTTGGTTGGCAGATAGGATCGTGTGCCGACGGATCAAGAACCCGTGAGGCAAAAGCGGAGCGAAGTTGTCGGATATTCGGTTTTGGTGCCAAAATCGACAGCGAAAAGAGGAAACCTGATGGAAATCGATCACCTGGCGGTTGTCTGTTCGGATCTTGCAACCGGGGTAGCCTCTGTCGAATCTGCCTTGGGCGTGGACCTGCAGTTTGGCGGCCAGCATGTGCACTACGGGACCCATAACAGGCTGTTGGGCCTGGGTCCTGGGCTTTACCTCGAAGTGATCGCCCCCGACCCGGATGTCCCGCGGCCACCCCGGCCCCGCTGGTTCGGCCTTGACGCCGCGCCAAAGGTGCCACGCCTTGGCAACTGGATCGTTCGGTCTGACACGATGGCGGGTCTGCCGCCAGAAGCTGGGGCTATCGTCCCCCTGCGCCGGGGTGACCTGGAGTGGGAATTGACCGTGCCAGAAGACGGCAGTCTGTGCGAGGGCGGGGCCTTCCCCTCGATCATCTATTGGGCGTCAGGGCCCCACCCCTCGGCCCGTCTGCTGGATGTCGGGGTCAGGCTGACGGCCTTGACCGTGTCCCACCCTGAGCCGGATCGCATCCGCGCCATGCTTGGGCCGCGCTTCAAGGACGATCGACTGCTGCTGATCGCCGGTCCAGAGGTGACAATGTCTGCGGAATTCTCTACCCCGGACGGGCAAAGAACGCTCTGACAAACAAACCCGCAAGGGGTTAAGGTAACGCCATGTCGATCTGGACCCGTATCAGCGAAGCCCTGGCGGCTCTGCGCAGTGGCGAAGGCCTTAGCGCGGTCTTTGAGCGGTTGCGCCAAAGCCCGGAGCGGACGGTGGCCTTCACGATCGCTGTCATCGCCCTAGGGGCCAAGATGGCCAAGGCCGATGGCCTTGTGACCCGGGACGAAGTGGCCGCTTTTCGTGAGGTGTTTCACATTCCCAAGGCCGATGAACCGCAGGCGGCCCGGGTGTTCGACCTTGCCCGTCAGGATATTGCGGGTTTTGAGGATTACGCCTCGCGCATTGGCGCGATGTTCGAGAAGGAGGGTGGCCCCCAGGGAGGCCCGCTTTGCGATCTTCTGGAAGGGCTATTCCACATCGCGGTTGCGGATGGCAATTATCACCCCGCCGAAGATGCCTTTCTGGCCCGCGTGGCCGAGCTTTTCGGCTTTGACGCCGTCGCTTTTTCCCGGTTGCGGGC
>JAQWWH010000019.1 GCA_029255105.1 Flavimaricola sp.
ACCCGATGGCTGCCCGCACCTTGAGCGGGTCGGTACCAATATCGTGGCCGGCGATGCGTGCGGTTCCGGAGGTTGGCGACAGGAGTGTCGTCAAAAGCCGGATCGTGGTTGTCTTCCCCGCACCATTGTGACCGAGAAAGCCGAATACCTCTCCCTTCGGCACATCGAGCGACAACGGATGCAGCACCGTTGCGTCGGCATAGGATTTGCTGAGGCCGCTGGCCGAAACGGCAGGAATGAGCGTTGGCATGGAAAAGGTCCTTTCGGGAAGTGTGCGGTCCCAGTTGTAGCCGGGACCGTCTGTTGTTCAGGTGTGCAGTGTCATTCCGCGAGTTTCGGCGCGGCCTTGGTGGTCATCACCAGAACCGTGGCCGCGATCACGGCGAGGAAAGCGAAGCTGGTCACGATGGTGCCAAGCCCGAGCCCACCGAATTCGGCTGGTTGCGCTAGGAAGTCGCCAAACGACGCACCGAGCGGGCGTGTGAAGATGTAGCAGAGCCAAAACGCCCACATCCCGTCGAGACCAAGTGCGAAGTAGCCAAGTGCCAGCGATGCGATGATCAACCCGAAGAGCACGCCCGTTCCGGCAAAGCCGACCCCGAAAGCTTCGGAGATCAGGTCACCGACTGCCGTTCCCAAGGCAAAGGTGAACAGGATCGCCAGCCAGTAGAAGGCCTCTCGGCGGAAGGTGAAGACCTCGTGAATCGAAAGCGTCCGTTCGACTGCGAACCAGGCCGCGAAGGTGGCCGCCAGGGCGAGTGTGAAGCCGATCGAAGACGTAATCAGCGGAATACCGAGTGCGTCTGTCATGTTGTCGGTGATCAGCGTTCCCACGACCGAGATCAGGACAACGGCGAACCAGTAGTAGGCCGGGACATAGGCGCGCTGACGGAACTGCCAGACAATGGCCGCGATGAGGACCGCGGACATGAGAATTGTTGTTGCACCAAGTCCGAAGCCGAGGTTGACGGCGAGAAAATCCGCAGCCGTTTCGCCCATGGTCACGGCCATCAGCTTGATCACCCAAAAACCGGGGGTAACCTCGGGCACACGGTTAATGCCTGTGGACTGCGGCGCGGGCCGGTCAAAATCCGCGAAAGTTGCGTCAATCATGGCAATGTCATCCTTTGATCTGCGCAAGCGCCTGGGCTGCGAATGTGTTTGAATGGGCGTCATCGTCAGCATTGCAGCGTTCGAGCGCCTTGGTTTGCAGATCGGTCACTGCAGCACTTGGGGGTGTGCCTGCTGTCGCGTCCCGAAGCTGGCCGATCAGGTCCTCGCAGGGCAGCGCTCGACCGCTCTCGTCGGTAACAGCGATGCCCGAAACATATTTAAGCGGCCCGGTTGCTGCGGCTGGAATCGGAGCGTCGAGCGTGCTGACAAGAGTGGCCAGCGCGGTATCAACGCTCGCCTTGTTCGGTGAACTCGCACGCAGCGCCGAGAAGACGTCGTCAGCGGCCGCATCGACGGCGCTCCATGCGGCTCGGTCGGCTTGGCGCAATGCGGTGGCGTTTTGATCCCACAGCGTTTCAAGGTCGGTGATCCGACTTTCGGCTGCGGTCAGATCGCCGGACGCGGCAATCGCCTGCGTGTCGGTCACGATGGTCTTGTAGGCAGAGAGGTCACCAAGTCCAGGGGGAGCAACTGCGGAGGAGGTGGTTGGAGCAGAGGGCGAGATGACCATCTCGGCCAAAGCGAACCCGCCGGCCGGGACGGCGATCAACGCCACTGACAAAAGCAGGTTCTTTAGAGGTGAATTCATGGGAGGGATCCTGTCAGATTCGGGACGGGCCTCCGAACGAGGTCCGTGAGCGAATAGATGACAGGCGGTTTCTCGAAGCGTCTGGCGCGCTTCTTACACTTTGGTAAGAAGCGGATTCTAATGAATCAGAGAAGCGACTTTGCGGCAATCAGGTCTGGGACCCGGTCGAATATTCCAGAGAAAAGCAGGCGGCAGGGCGATGGGGAGTTGCAATTCAGTTGGTTAGAACACCCATCCCAACATGCGAAGGTAGACCCGCTCGGTCAGGGACCAAAGTGCCTTGCGCTGTGGCACCGCCCTGACGACCAGCGCGCAGACTGCCCCGAGCATGGCACCGCCCAGTATATCGAAGGGAAAATGCGCACCAAGATAGACTCGGCCCCAGCCTACGGCCAACCCAAGCGGCAAGAGAAGAAGGCCGAACTTCTTCAGTGGCGACAAGGCGAGCGAGACCGCCAAGGCGAACATCAGTGTCGCGTGATCGGAGGGAAACGAGTTTTCGGGCGCGTGGTTCATGAGGTTGAGCCCCAGACCTATCTCAAACGGTCTTGGCCGATAGGCCATAGCGCCGATGACCTGCACGACGCACAGCCCAAGAAGACCAGCCGCCACGGCGTCGAGCAACGCGGGCCTTGATCGCCCCATGATCCAGAACAAGAAAAGCCCGGCTGCCACGAACGGCACAATGGCGCTGGCCAGTCCTGACGCGATAAGGACCAGCCAACCCGGAGCGTCCGCCCCGGCCGTCAACAGATGAAACAATTTTGTATCGAGGGCCTGCATCGGATTCTCCAGCGGTTTGACCGCAAACGGGGTTGCCTCAGGGCAGCCTCAGGACGATTGCCTGAGTTGCTCGCACGGTCTGGCCGTCGCCTGTTTGCCACTGCAGTTCCAGCGGGGGCGCAAGCGTTGCTCCGTGTGCCTGCATTTCCTGGACGACGGCATCTCGCAGCGTCAGGTCGGTCGCGGCAACGTGGCCGCCGCCGCCCGCGTCAATGGCCTCGTCGACGCCCGCGGTTGCGACGTAGACCCGCGAGCCCTCGGAAGTGACATACTCGGTGCGCCAAAAGCGGACTTTCGGATCCGCTAGCGATGGCTTGGACCCGGCTGCCCGACGGGCAAAGGCGAGATCGTTGGGCTGCCCGCGCCAGAAGTGCGAAATAGTCTCGACCGTGGGATCCTCGCTGCCTTCAATCGCCGCAGCGAGTGCATCGAAGAGAAGGCCGGGTGTCGGCAGCCGCGAAGCGGACCAGCCAGATGCGAGCATCGCATCGGACAGGGCTGCCTCGTCCTTCGCGAAGACGATCAGGGCAATTGGATGTGCCGACGAGCCCATCAACGACTCGCTCCGTGCGGGCAGATCATCAATGCCCGCCAAAGCAGCGGTGTCGGGCAGAACCTGATCGGCAACTTGTACCGGCGCATTGCGCGGCTGGTCGTAGCGCCAGACGTTCACCGCCGCGAGGACAATCAAGCCCAAGGCTACGGCAAGACCAAGGAACCGGGCCCTGTCGGCCATCGGCGCGGCAGATCTCGGCACTTGTGACAGCCGCCATTCAGCGATCGCGACGCCGACCGTGACCCAAAGCGCACCGACCAGCCAGCCGTTCAGGACATCGCTGAGGTAATGCTCGATCAGGTAGATGCGGCTGGCGCCGATGGCAAAGGCCATGAGTCCGGCCAGCAGGACGGCAGTCTCGGCGCGCAGCCTGCCCGCCCGCCAGATAACATACATAAGCATCCCAAAAGCCGCCACCGACGCAGCCGCGTGACCGGAGGGAAAACTACCAGAAGACTCAGCGAAGAAGCCAAGTGGAGAGCGGGGGCGACCAAAAGCGAGTTTCAGCAGTGCGACAGAACAGGTGTTTCCGATCACCGACACTGCCAGACCCATGGCCAATGCGCGTCGCCCTTCGATTAAGAGCCAGATCAGCGTTGCCGACACCACGGGCAGGACGACCTGCCAACCTCCGACAGATGTAATCAGGGAAGCTATCCGAATTGGACCGGGCAACTGGAAATGATGGATCAGTTCGGCGAGGCGTGTGTCGAGTTGGAACAATGTCCCGCCCACGAGGAAATCGAAAACAGAATCGAGCCAGACGGCGCCGATATATATGAATATGATCGCCAGCAGGCTCAGTGTGAGACCGGAAAACGCAGTGCGGTCAATCCGTGCCAACACCCAACGCGCCGCGGCCGGATGGGCCGCGATCCGAGACTGGACTGCCGGCATGTCCACAAAGTTGCGCAGCGCCGCTGAAAGGACCGCCCATGCAAGTGGCAGAAGTCGCAAAGCTGAATAAAGAATGCTCCAGAGCACAAGCAGCGACAGAATTACGACGCCGGCGAGGAGCGCGGCGCGCGTGAGCGATCCGCCGATGCGGCCCATGACATCGCCGAGGAAATACCCGATTGCCACATGCGTCAGCGCGTATGGGATGCTGCCGACGATATTCCAGATGAGGAACTGACGCCGGTCCATCTCTGCCATACCTGCAGCGAGCGGCACGAGACCTGCGACAGGCCCGAGAAAGCGACCGATGACCAGGGCCATTCCGCCGCGCTTTTCGAACAGTCCTTTTGCGCGGACGAACGCAGCGGAGTCTCCGATTCGTTGCCGACCGGGCAGCCGATTCATGGCCAGCTTTCCGGTCCAATAGCTTAGTTCCGATCCCAGAACCGATCCGATCGCGACGAACCAGGCGAGGTCGAAGAAATCCAGGAGACCGCGTTGGACGAGGATACCGCCGGCATCGACGATCAGCGTTCCGGGAACGACGACGCCGGTCAGGAAGAATGCCTCGAGCATGGAACCCAGCCCGATGAGCCAGTATCCGAATACGCCGAGCGCTAGAAGCGAGGGCAGGATTTGATCTAGAGAGAAATTCATGGGGTCACTTCGCTATAAGTCCGCGCGCCGAGCCCGCAATAAGCAGAGCGACGTCGCCCATCGGGCGCATTGGCGACACATTAGGTGGCAGGGCCAGATAGCGCGGGCGCCATTCCGGTTGAAACTTCTGCTTGAAGGCACGCAGCCCCTCAAAATTGTAGAATGCGCCGCCGTGGCGATAGATCAGCCGCCCGAACCGGTTCCACGACTTTGCGACCGATCGTTCGGACAGCCCCGAGAGTGGTGCCGTCCCAAGGCTGAATTCCTCAGCCGCCTGCGCCTTGTAATGTTCAATCAGGCTGAGAAACATATACTCCATCAGGCCCGAGGCCTCTTCGGGCAGATAACGCATCAGGTCGATCGCAATATGCTGTCCGGCGGACGACGCCAGGATGTTGGCGAAGGCGACGATGCGCCCATCTTTCCGCACGACGGAGATGTCGAAGAGCGCGAGGTAGTCGGGATCGAAACGCCCGACCGAAAAGCCCTTCTCCCGTCCGGTCTTGCCGTCAAGCCAGGCGTCCGAGATCTCGCGCAGTTGGGCAATCAGCGCCTCGTCATGTGGCGCAGGCAGCATGACGCATTCATATCCATCCCGTTGACGCTTGTTCAGCGCGGCACGCATGGTCTTGAACCGACCTCCGGCTAGGCTGAACTCGGGCAACCGGACCACGGCTTCCTCGCCAACCTTGTGGAGGGTCATGCCGAGCTCGACCCAGAGCGCCAGGTGACGCGCGCTGACCTCATAGAAAACTGGACGCGCATTGGATCGGGCTGCTTGATCGGCGAAGGACCATACGAGCGCCTCGAATTCGGTCGGGTCACCAACCGGGTCGCCAAGCGCAATCCAGGACGAACCTCGAACGGCATACATCAGGAAAGCGCGGCCAGTTTCGGAAAACAGGAACCGCTTGTCGCCGGACTGGCTCAGCCACGCTTGCGGATCTTCCGCCTGGGCGCAAAGCCCAGCAGCTAGCGAAATTGTGTCCGGGCTCGTATCCTCGGGCAGCTTTTTCCGGATCGGACGTGTCAGAAGATAGATCCCGAAAAAAAACAAGAGCGCCGTTGCCGCCAGCGCCGCTCTAAGTGCGCGAGGCGTATTCGAGTTGCGCGAGAACTCAGACCACAGGTCATTCGAATAGGGTACAGCTTTGTGGACGAAGAAGAAGAACGCGGCCGCGGCCATACCGACGCCGATAACCGTGGCAAACCAACGCACATCGAAGACGCCAGCCGTCAGTCGGCCGGGTCGGTCGAACGCTTTCCGGAAGGGCAGAAGCAAGAGTGCGCCCGCACCGAGGAACGCCGCATTCTCGAAGCCGAAATCGTTGAGGAGCGACGCGACCGCCCCGGCCAGCAGCGCGCCGATGGCGAACCACCAAGCCGAGGAAACCCGACGCGCAAGGCCGTTGGAGACGATAATCAAAGCGACGCCTGCCACTGCCGATGCGATCGTCCCGCCTTCGAGCAAGAGCACGCCGACAAGATCTCCTTCAGCAATGGCTTCGGTACGAACGGAGGGTAACATCGTGATAAGCAGTAGCCAGACCCCGAACCCAAAAGCGACGGTAGCCACGAGACCCGGCGAAATCCCGTGTAGAGTGTCAAAGGCCGGTTGCAGAGCCGGCGCTCGCGCGAGGAGCCGGCTGCCAAGGCCGCTGGCCAGCCGGACTTCGTTCAGTGCGACCAGAAGAAACGCGAGCGCAAAGGGCACAAGATAGTAGACGAGCCGGAAGAGCAGAAGTGCTGCGGCGGCATCTCCGACCGGCACCGAGGCCGGGAGCGTGCTGATGACAACCGTCTCGAACACGCCGATCCCGCCAGGAACATGGCTGAGCACACCGATCATGGTGGCGGCGGCATAGACGGCGACGAAGGTCGCGTAATCGGGCTTGCCCGCCGGAAGAAGTACCCAAAGCGCGAAAGACGCTGCGGCAATGTCGATCAGAGTGACCAAAAGCTGCCCAGCAAGGTCGCCGGGCGGCGGAAGGCGCAATTCGTGACCGCGGATACTCAAGGCGCGCTGCGTCGCGGACATCCAGCCAATCGTTAAAATCGAAAGCGCCGTGATCCCGGCAGCGACAATCTGAATTGTGCCAGCAGCGTAGGGCAGATAGGCCCCGACCGCGCCGGGATGCACGGCCAGTGCGGCTACGCCAACGATGGTGAGGCCGGTCCCCAAGGCGACAGCGATGTAGCCCGAAATGGCCGCCACCTCGAACGCGTTCAGACCGACGGCCGAGTAGATCCGGTAGCGCACCGCCCCTCCGGACACGACGCTGACACCAATTGTATTGCCGAACGCATAACCAAGAAAACCACCAAGCGCGACTATCCCGCGATCCAATCGCTTGCCGATAAATCGCAGACCAAACCAGTCGTAAAAGATAAGCGCAACATAGCCGACCGCCGTAGCCCCCAAGGCGGCAGACAGAGCCCCCACCGGCGTCGCCCTGATCTGGGCGGCCACATCGGCAGGGTTGACGGGTTTCAAGAGATGGTAGAGCGCGTAAAGACCCAGTGCGAAAAGCACGATGCCAAGCATGATGGGCGCGGCGGTTCGCAGAGATTGAAAGTTCAGCCTGGCCATTCAGCGCTCCGATACATTTGAAATACTCGGTGATCGGGACGTGACTACCCTTTAGAAACCCTATCTGAAAACCGCCAAATCGCCAAAGCATCGGTTCTTACCAAAAAGTAAGTACTTGGAAAGGCGATCCAACTTCCTGACCCCCAACTGTTGAAGGCAGGCGAATGGACCTGCAACCAAAGGAGAACCCAATGCTTCGCAAAACCATGATCATCTTCCCGGCCGCCCTTGTCGCGGCAATGCCCTTCGCGGCGATGGCTGAAACCATGAGCCAGTCCGAACTGCAGATGTTCAACGGCGCAACGCTGTCACTTCAGCAGGCGGGCGACGCGGCCCTGGCGGCCCAACAAGGCAAACTCGCCGAAGTATCGTTCGACGACGAACAGAACGGTCGTGCCTCGTGGGAGGCAGTGGTGATCT
>JAQWWH010000020.1 GCA_029255105.1 Flavimaricola sp.
ACTGTGAAGCTTGATCAGCATGTCGCTCTCCCGTCCCGCGCCTCGGTCAGAACCCAGCGTGCCATGAAAAGCGCGGACCGACGAGGGGCTATGTGATCATCCGGGATGGAACAACTAACGGCATTCGAAACATGCCCCCGCCGCTTCGAGTTAAAAATACCTTCAACGGTAGCGGATCAAGGTTAAACCCGCATTCCCCAAGTAAATCTCTGATTTTGCTATCCTGATCCTGGTATTTCGTATATAAATCAGGGTTTTGGCGGCTGAGAAGGGAGCACTTTATGGATGACCCAGAGGGTGCGGACTTGCAGCGGGCAGATCGGGTGGATTTCGACCGTCGTGTACGGCTAAAGTTCAATGGCACGCAGCTCAGTTCCGACGGCGGTCTCTTGGTAATGCACGAGGCTGCGCCCTGCGCAACGGAAACGTCCATAGTGCCGATGGCTGGCAGGAGGTTCTGGATCCAGTGATTGCCCGCTACGCTGGCCGCAACCTTGGGGGCCGCTTCTTCCGCGCTGACACCGCCTATGCGATCCCGGCACTCTATGAACGGCTTGAGGAGACGGGCTACTTCGACGCCATCCGGCTGCGCGCCAATAAGGCCTGCACGAGCAGATCGACCATCGGCTGACGCGGCCCATAGGTCGTCCGTCACAGACCAAGGTCAAGCGCTTTCACGAGGACTTCCAGTATCAGGCTGCGTCCTGGGACAAGGCGCGCCGCGTCATCGCCAAGATCGAAAGGCATCCGGGCGAGCTGTTTCCACGCGTGGGCTTCATTGTCACCAACCTGCCAATGGAGCCGGACGAGGTCAGCCGCTACTATAATCGACGCGGCACCGCCGGGCCGTACATACGTGCAATGCGCCTCCTGTTGGCCCCGCCTGTCGTGAAATCGGCTCCGCGACAACAAGAGGTGGCTGCAACTACATGCGCAGGCCTATAATTTGGCGACCTTCTTGTGCTGCATCAAGCTACCCGAGGCCATGGCGGACTGGTCTCTGACCAGCCTCCAGCGCAAGCTGATCAAGATCCGCGCCCGCGTCGTGCGCCACGCCCGCGCCATCACCTTCCAGCTTGCCGAGGTCGCGGTCACCGGCCCGATGGTGCGCGCCATTCTCGTCGCGATCCAACCCTTGCAAGCGCCGTCGTTATGCGCCTGACAGCGCTCCAACCCCAAACTGAACGAAACCGGCAGGACAGGTCTGGCCACCGCGCTGAAAAACTTCACCAACGGTTCGGGATCACACACATTCGCGGCTTGATCTACCCAACTCCGGCGTCCTCGCGACCGGTGACGCTCTTCGGAAAGCAAACCACTTGATCCGTTGGCAGTTTCAGCCGAATTTGATGTGCAAACGGTCGGCCACTTGGCGAATGTCGATAGATAACCATGTAACTATCGAATATTTTGAGAAGCATGGCGCCCACACCGGGCTGAGTTATTTGGCCACCTTTATTCCGTGGGATGAGAGCCGAACGGAGATAACGTTCCAAGGTTTTTCGTAGGGGAGAATGATGGCTAGTTATTATGGTGGAAGCACGATTATCAGGTGGGGAAAATTCGCGTCCAACGACCCGGCGGATTCTAAAGGTCATCATGCGCGCAATAAGCAGTCTAATGGCGGAAAAAATAGCAAAGCCTCAAGATCAAAAGCTCCGAAAGTAAAAAAACCGAAAAGTCCTGAAAAAATTCTAGAAAGCGGCCGCAAGAGTCTACTGCATTTGATTATCGACCAGATACTGAGGGGACAGGACGAGTTCAAGATACCAAGTTCAGTGCATCCAGAACTGCAAGCTGCAATTCTGAGAGCTGGGTCACCAATAAACTGGGCTACATCTCAAAGAGAATTTGAAGCATTGGAAGCCAAGAAGCGCAGGCAACGCGAAGAAAACGCACGTCAGATAGAACAAAGGCAACAGAGAAAATCTGTAAAGGTCGAAGTGAAGCGTAAAAAGCGTGGAGTTGCCGCAGTCAGGCCCGTTCCTCTATCGAAGCCCGAATTGACGAAGGAAGATATCCACAAGAATAACCGAAATGCCCTCCTTCGGCACTTCGTCGATCAGATGATCAAAAAGAAGGGCGTTTTGACTTTGCCTAAGCTGGAGCGTCGCCTACACGAAGAAGTAAAAGAAGCAGGGTCACCTCTCCTCTGGAATCAGGCTCAACCTGACTTCAAGTTAGTATTTAAAGCGCGATACATCATGCACCAGAAGTCCACTCTCTCTGCGCCTAAGAAGAGCAAGAAATCTTCTCGGACGAATAAAAAGGTTGGAAAGTAGGCTCATATGGAGGATCCCGATTTGCAAGCTGAGTTAACGGGTTTGACTTCATGCATCCACGGCAATTTCAATTAAAAGATGCAAACAATTGTCCACCCCGTTCTTATCAATCACCTGCACTGCATGCGACTTCCGGGGTAGCTCGTTTGCCACGACCGATCATTTCCTATGGAGCCACAAAGGGCAAACCTTTCAGTTCGAACGGCGCCTGGGTCTTTGCCTCGACTGCAACAAAATAGTAGCTATTGAGGACTTGCCTGATGCCGAAACGATGGAGCGTGCACAGTCTATTCGTGCTACCTACACAGGGCAACCGCTCTTCAGGACTCTCGAACCTGATTACCCAAAGTATCTCGCAAGCCAAGTTGGGTTTGAGGTGTTGGTGAAGGTACTGGCACTTGACCGGCGGCCTGTTTGTCTTGAGTGTGGAAAGAGTGCCCTGCGACCGATTGACAGGCCCGAGGGTGTAAACAGTAAGTCACCAGTTTCACTTAATATTGGCCACCCCTGGTGTGCAGGCACGTTGCAAATGAAGAATTCGGGTGGGCTGCGGATAAGTGTTAATGCGGAAACTCGTGTTTACAATATCCATGGAAGGTTGATTTCGTCCTACTACGAGTGACCAGAAAGCACGCGCATGAACAACACCATTTATTACCTACCAGGGAGGGGCGGCGAGATTACAACCGGTCTGGGTCAGGGCCTGCTGGATCGGGGTTTTTCTGTCACAGGGCGTGAAACGCGCAGTGCGTTTCTCAAGCTTACCTTTCAGCAGCAACTGGATGCGATTTGCCGCGACCTTCAAGGTGAGTTCTGGCATGAGGGCGCCAAGTTAGTTGCCGTATCCTATGGGTGCTACCTGTTCCTTCATGCGCAGCTCTGCATGCCTGCGTTCCCCGGACGTGTGTTGTTGCTTTCACCAGTGCTTGGTAGCGCATTCTCTGACACAGCAGGTATCGGCTTTTTTCCGCCAAGGGCAGGTCAACTGGGCCAAGCAGCATCTTACGGCGAGTTTCCACACCTCGTTCAGGCCGAGATTCACGTTGGCTCAGAAGATTGGCAGAGCAACCCAGATGCGGTGTGTGCGTTTGGTGAACGCGCCTCCGTTCCGGTGGCGGTTGTCGAAGGAAAGGGCCATATGCTCGGGGTGGACTATGTCGGTCCACTTTTGGATCGATGGATTGGACGAACATAACTCATGTTTTTTGTTGTGCGACAAACATGGTGCTGTCCTGCTATGCCCATCGCACCCAAAGCTTATGAGCCCGCATTTCCTGAGCAACTTGTCGTCTTGCACCTCAGATTTCGCGTAAATTCATATACTTCAGAACGTTAGACGAAATAGAGGTGGCGAATTTTGGATCAATCAGAGGGCGCGTGCGAAACGGTTACTGGCGGCTTGGTTTTGACCGCTAGGTGCTGCCGGAGTTTCGTTGCGCGCTGCTCTGTTCTGGCGGGGGGCTCCTTGTCACGCACGAGTTGGATGCCGCGCTTGGGCTGTCTGATCTTGCGTCGGCTGCGCTGTGCGACCGTCGCTGGGGCAAGAACACTGGGCACCGGCTCGATTGGCTATTCAACAGTCGCGCTATGCGCGGCTGGAGAAAGATACAATTTCTATGCCATCTGACTGCCCGTCATCGACGTCCTTTGCGTGAAATTCGCGCATTGGCTGCCCCGAGCAATTAGCCGCCTCTCACTGACTAAGACCAAGCGTTTCCATGAGGATGTCGAGTATCAGCAGAGTTTTGGGGCAAGCAGCGCCGTGGCATCGCCAAGATCGAGTGGACTCCGGGTCAGCGGCCTTGGCGATCTCCAGGGCCTGGGCCGCGTGGACCTCGGCGTCGAGCCGGGCCTGGGCGATCTCGGCTTAGCTTCCTGTAAAGTCCGCTCAGCAGCCAAGACACAACCGCATTGGTGAAAGCCTGTTCAGCTAAGGGCAGATAGTCGGAATAATCGACGAGCAAGTAGCGTGGATGGCTACAACTGAGGCGTACCGCAGGCCTGGCCACAGCAAGGCAACAATATTCAAACTGCAAGATAAATATGGCTTGCATGAAGGTGTTCGCGGTTGCCTGGCTGAAGGGTTTGGAGGCTGAGAACGCCGGGCTTAAGCGCCTGCTAGCGCTACGCTGCTCGACATTGTCGTCCTGAAGGATCTGCTGGAAATAGACTGAAAACGCCGCCCAGATGGTGATCGGCAGCGCTCGGAAAAAGGCGGCATCACGATATCTCGCTCCGTCGGGCCTGCCTGCTTGTCCGTGTCGATCGCAAGATGATCCGGGGCACATGTACAAAAAACCCGATAGCGGAAAATCCTGAATAGACTTACTGCCCCCGGAGTTAGCGTCCGGCATCGACAAGGTGCTTACGACCGGGACCGCGTCTACGCCGCTATGCGCCGCCACATGGCCGCGTGGTGGGCCGGGGAGGATAAAGACGCGGAGACCGGCATGCCACACACCTGGCACGCAGCCTGCTGCATCGCGTTTCTCATCTCCTACCAAGCACGGGGTATCGGGACAGACGACAGGCACAAACTGGAGGTGATCAAGAATGCTGGTATGGCCGCAAAAGAAGGCACTGGTTCTCAAGTCGCGTAACCCTGAACGACTCATCAACACGATCCCCGCCGCCAAGTCCTTCACCGTCAAAGGCGTACCGTACATCGCGGTGCCTGACCGGATGGAAGAGACGCGCGTGCTTCGCGCCATGGGGTACAACGCCCCTGCCCCAATCAGACACCACTACGACTGGCCCGGAAGGTTCAAACCTTTCTCGGCGCAGCTAGAGGCGGCGGCGTTCCTCTCGATGTATGATCGTGCGTTCAAACGGCAAGTTCGCCACGACGGGTGACGAGTGGTTCAAGAACAGCTTCTACAACGGCTTCGCCCGTGGCGTAAAGGACGATCCCAAGCGGCTACACGACCGCGAAACGAAGCTCAAGCTGACGCTGCACGCCGAGAAGAACGCGATCCTGTTCGCCACAGCTCCACTGGACGGTTGCACAATGGCGGTCACACGCCCCTATTGCGCGCAGCGTGCGGCGCAGTCGATCCAAGCTGGCATCAAGCACGTCGTGTGGCCGCGCCCCAGCAAGGACTTCCTGTCTCGATGGGCGGGTGATTATGCTTACACGTTGGCACAGTTTGGCGAAGCCGGAGTTGAGGTGGTCGAGATATGAACGAGATTTTCAAGGTGCGTCCTATTGCGGTTATGCAGCCGCTGCCGAACACTGGCATCCCGGACGGAGAAGACCTCATCACCTACTGCGCCCGCGTCTCAAACCCAGGCAACCAAGGGCAGTTCGATACTGCCGACAAGCTCCTTGCCTACTGCAGCCGTAACGCGCACTGGTCCGTCTTCGAGATGGGCGAAGCCATCGTTGAGGTGGAGATACCCCGCGACATCTCCCGCCAGGTTATCCGCCACAGGTCGTTCAACTTCCAAGAGTTCAGCCCGCGATACAGTGATCAGTTCACCTTCACGGTGCGGGACGTGAGGCGGGAGCACCCGACCAACCGCCAGTCCAGTATCGACGACTTCACGTCGCGCGAGAAGGCGGAGTTCGAAAGCGACTGCCGCGACGCAGCCCTAGCGGCTCAGGCCCTGTACGACAAATGGCGCGACCGAGGTGCAGCAAAAGAGTGCGCGAGGGTCTTCCTGCCAGAGGGGCTGACCATGAGCCGCTTCTACATGAAAGGGAACATGCGCAACTGGTTCCACTACCTGTCGGTCCGGGAGGGCAACGGCACCCAGTTGGAACACCAAGAGCTGGCCCGCGCGATCCGCGCCTGTCTGATACCTCACTACGCTTCAGTCATTCTGGAAGGGGGATGATCCTATGTCACGAACACCAGCAAAATTCACCCAGGCCGACATCTCGAGGGCGCTTCGCGCGGTCAACCAGTGCGATATCGACGCTGAGGTCATCCTGGAACCTGACGGCCGTATTCGTATAGCCCCTTCAGATGTGCGCACGAGTCTGCAGATGAACACAGATTTCGACATCAGACTATAACAGGCCATGACAAAACGCTTGCCCTACATCCTCCGCGAAAAAACACGCCACGGGAAGACAGTCTGGTACTTCCGAGTGCAAGACGGCCCACGCACTAGGTTGCCAGGCGAGTACGGCTCCGAGGAGTTCATGGCCGCATACCGCGCGGCCCTCGCCGGTGAGAAACCACAGGACCAGACCAAGGACGACCCGAGGAGCCTGAAGTGGCTGCTGAGCCAGTACCGCAAATCCAGCTCGTACCTGGAGCTGTCACCAGCGACGCGCAGGCAGCGCGACAACATCTTTTCCCACGTGCTCGAGACCTCCGGCTCCGCACCATACAGCGCGATCAAGCGTTCGCATATCGTAGACGGCCGTGAGCGTAGAGCCAAAACCCCGTCGCAGGCTGGCAACTTCCTGAAGGCCATGCGCGGACTGTTCAAGTGGGCACTGGAGTCTCAGTTGGTTGATGTGGACCCCACGGACGGCGTGAAAGGCCCCAAGCGCACCAAGACCGAAGGCTTCGCGGTGTGGACAGACGACGACGTCGCCAAGTATTATGCGAGTTGGCCGACCGGGACGAAGGAACGCGTCTGGATCGACGTCCTACTCTACACAGGTCTGCGCCGGGGCGACGCCGCATTGCTTGGACGCCAACACATCAAAGACGGCATCGCCACCATCCGAACCGAGAAGACCGGCACGGAGGTCAACCCCGATACTCGAACCACTGCGCCGCACACTGGAGGCCGGGCCTACTGGCGACATGCACTTCATAGTCGGCAACACCGGCAAGCCCCTCACCAAGGAGAGCTTCGGCAACATGTTCCGCGCAGCGTGCAACGCAGCGGGTGTGCAGAAGTCAGCGCACGGACTACGCAAGATCGCGGCCACAAGGGCGGCCGAGGCCGGTGCCACGGTGGCTGAGCTGGAGGCGATGTTCGGCTGGAGTGGTGGTGGTATGGCGTCGCTGTACACCAAAACAGCGGACCGCCGTCGGCTCGCGCTGCGCGGCTGGGGGAACAAAAGCGGGACAGAGTAACCCCGCACCCTCCACCGGCAACCCCGCACCTAAATTTTTACCGTTGTAAAACAGGTTCTTGCGAGTTCAAAAACGGAATATGGTGCCCCCACACGGACTCGAACCGCGGACCTACTGATTACAAATCAGTTGCTCTACCAGCTGAGCTATAGGGGCCTTTCGGCATGCCTTTACTAGGACATGTTGCGACGTGCAAGCCCTTGATCAGCGATTGGCGCGGGCGAGGAATGCGACGGCGATCAGGCCGACCAGCGTGATGGAAAGCGCGGCGGGTGCGGCCTCGGCCAGGTTTTCGAGGCTGGCCTTGGAATGGACACGGGTCGCAAGGGTGTCATAGTTGAACGGACGCAAAAGCAAGGTCGCCGGAAGCTCTTTCACGCAGTCCACAAAAACCAGCAAAAGCGCCGAGCCGAGCGAGGCTCTAAGCAAGGGCGCGTGGACGTGGCGCAGGGTGCCGCCTGCTGTTTGCCCCAAGGACCGCGCCGCCATCGGCAGGCTGGGCGGGACGCGCCCAAGGGCGGCGTCAGCGGTGCCTTGGGCGATCGCAAAGAACCGCACGAAATAGGCCAGAACGAGGGCGAAGGCAGTACCGGTCAACAACAGGCCCGGATCATTGCCCGTCATCGCAAAGACGGCGTCCGCAACCCGGTTATCCAGCGCAGCCAGCGGGATCAGGATGCCCAAGCCAAGCACGGCCCCCGGCGCGGCATAGCCGATTGCCGTGACGGGCAGCAAAAGAGCCGGCAACCGCCGCCCGGACATCCGGACTCCGTAGACCATGAAAACCGCAGCCAGAACGGTCAGGATTGCCGCCGCCGACCCAACCGACAGGGTGTGGAATAGCGCCCGGGCCAACCCCGGCCGGACCCATTCCTGCGCGTCGAAGGCATGGCTGAGCAGGACAGAAACCGGCAGGACGAACCCCGCCGCAAAGGGAACAAAGCAGGCCGCAAAGGCAACCACAGACCGCCACCCGGACAATTTGTACGCCTGAACGGGTCGCTGCCCTCGTGCCGTGCTAAAGAACCTAATCTTGCGCCGATTGATCTTTTCCAAGGTGACCAGGAACACGATCAGGACCAGCACACATGTCGCGATCTGGGCGGCTCCGCCAAGGTTTCCGGCCTGCAACCAGACGCTGAAGATGCCGGTTGTGAGGGTCTGTACGGCAAAGTAGTCGACGGTGCCAAAGTCGTTGACCGTCTCCATCATGGCGACGGCCACACCCGCCGCGATCGCGGGCCGGGCCAGCGGAAGCCCAACCCGGAAGAAGCGGCCCAAGGGTCCGACACCAAGCGCACGGGCCACTTCGTAGCCCGCCCCGGACTGTTCGCGGAACGCCGCCCTGGCCAGAAGATAGACGTAAGGGTAAAGGGCCGCACTCAGCACCAGGATGGCCGCGCCGCGCGTTCTGACCCGGGGGAACCAGTAATCCTGCGAATTCGTCCAGCCAAAGACCTGCCGCATAGCGGTTTGCAGGGGACCTGCATATTCCAGGAAATCGACGAGGGCGTAGGCGCCAACATAGGCCGGCACGGCTAGCGGCAGCAACAGCGCCCATTGCAGCCAACCCCGTCCGGGAAACCGGTACATCGAGACGATCCACGCCGCCCCTGTCCCGACACAGGCAGTCAGAAGCCCTACGCCGAACATCAGAATGACCGTGTTGCCGACATAACGTGGCAAGGTGGTCGCCAAAAGATGCGGCCAGACGTTCTCGCTTGGCGTCAAGGCGAGCCATAGGACAGCCACCACGGGCATCAGCACAAGTGCTGCGATCAGCGCCGAACCGACGGACCAGACCCCGGGCCAGCCCCTTGTCGTGCGAAGGCCAAGCCTGTGCAACAGACCGGGCGGGTCAAAAGTATTCTGAGGCAAATGGTCGGACATAGCATCGGCGTAACCGAAAGCGGTTTCACTGTCCAGAAAGGGTCTGATACTATACCGACGACGAGCGCGCCATGAGAACGCGCCGGAATGTTCGGCCAGGCAGGACCAGAAATGCAGATCGTCTTTCATATTGGTGCCAATTGCACGGATGGGGACAGACTCGTCCGGTCACTTGTCAAGAACAGCGACGCCCTTGCCCTGCAAGGGGTCAGCATCCCGCCTCACGCCCGGTACCGAAAGCTGCTTCGCGAAACAATTCAAACCCTTGCGGGAAGTGCGCCCGCACCCGACACCCGCGACATTCTGGTCGATGAGATCATCGGAGATACAGAAGCTGAGCGGCTCGTTATGAGCAACTCTACCTTCATTTGCCTGCCCCCCCGGGTATTTGAAGGTGGGCAGTTCTACGGTTTGCTGGAAATGAAACTTCGGGCGCTGAAGCTGTTGTTCCCGAACGATGACATTGAATTGTTTCTGGCGCTACGAAATCCGGCAACCTTTATTCCAGCGGTGTTCGAACAAGCACGGACAAAAAATTTCGGGGCTTTCATGGAAGGGATCGATCCAACCTCGCTGCGCTGGTCTCAGGTCATCACCCGGATCCGCGCCATCGCCCCGACCGCCAAGGTGACCGTCTGGTGCAACGAGGATACCCCCCTGATCTGGGGCGATATCCTGCAACAGATGATCGGTGATGCAGCACCCGAGCCGCCGATCGGAGAGTTTGACCTGCTCTCCACCATCATGAGTCCCGAAGGGATGAGCCGCTTCCAGGCCTATCTCGCAACCCGCCCGCCCAAGACAAACCTGCAGATGCGGCGGGTGATCGCGGCCTTTCTCGACAAATATGCCCTGCACGACGAGGTGGAAGAAGAGGTGGACCTTCCCGGTTGGGACGCCCACCTGGTCGACCACCTGACCCGCATCTACGAAGACGACGTCAAACACATCGCAGGTTTGGACGGCGTGACCTTTCTGGAGCCTTGAGAGGCTACCCGAAAGATCCAGCCCCCAAGATCACATGCCCAGCGCGGCCATATACATTTCCAGCACGGCTTCTTCTTCGGCCAGATCGTCCTTGTCACGCTTGCGCATGGCGACGATCTTGCGCAAGACCTTGGTGTCATAGCCCCGGCCCTTGGCCTCGGCCATCACTTCTTTCTGCGCATCGGCGATGTCTTTCTTTTCCGCCTCCAAACGCTCGTAGCGTTCGACGAACTGCCGAAGCTCCTCGCCCGCAACTGAGGCCGCACCTTCGGTCACAACATCGCTCATCGGTCTACTCTCCTGCTGGTGGTCCGGCCCCTTCCCTAGCCTGAGGTCCGCGGCATCGCAAGCGACGGTGTGCCCCGGCTTGCGCTGGGCTGCCCGCTTGGGTAGGTCGGTCCGAGACAAAGGCAGGAGAACGCGATGGAATGGCTGGTCTGGATCGGCGCAGCGACGACCCTTGTCGGGTTTGTCGGCATTCTTTGGAGCATTTTTGCCGTGATGCGGGCCCGCAGAGCCGGGCTGGATGACGAAGGTCTCAGGGCGCGGATGGGTAAGGTGCTGCCGGTGAATATCGCGGCCCTTTTCCTATCCTTCCTGGGTCTCATGATGGTTGTTGTGGGCGTTATCCTCGGCTGACACCGCGTCAAAGCCGCCGGCAACCTGCGCTGCCCGGACAAGGATCGTCGAAGGGGCCCAGACCCGGTCCTGAGGCAACCAGCCGCGCAACTCGCGCAGCATTCTGGGCAGGCCCGCGGTCTGGGCTGCCCGCATCGGCCCACCATCGCGCCTTGGATAGCCCATGCCATAGATGGCAAGGGCATCCACATCCCCCGCCCGCGCGACCTTGCCGGCATCCAGAAGGCGCGCGCCCTCTGCCAGCAAGGCGCCAAGCACCCTGGGGCGCACTCGATCATCGACAGGTCCCGCAAGCGTGCCGCCAAACGGGCCAGAGCCAAAGCCCCAGTCGACGAATGCCCGGTCGATGGCATCCTCGGATATGCCCTGCTCGACAAGCCAGGCTATCGCACGATCCTGCGCCGAGAATAGCCGGGCCACCAAGGCCTGACCGGCCTCGGTCGGGCGTCGTTTGCCGGTATCATCCAGTGCCAGAAGCTCTTTCGCCACCTGCCGCTCGGTCTGGAAAATGTGGCGCAGGGCAATGCTTTGGGGATGGCTGAAACAATCCTCGAAGGCAGCAAGCTCAAATTCCAGTGCCGCCTCATAGGGCAGCAAAAGCGCGGCCTCGACACAGTCCACGATTGATGTTGCGGCCATCAGCGCCTTAGGGCCCAGCGCCTTGCGGGTCGCGGCAATCGTCTTGATGACCTCGCTGGCCTGACCAATGCGGGCATAGCCGCCTTCAGACCGGCGGGGGCCCAGCGGCTCCCCCACCACGCCAAGGGCATATGCATGGGCCGCAGAGCCTGCGTCGCCCTGCACGATCCCGTCGATCAGCCCGATGGACTGGGCGGTTTCAGCCGGTACGGGTTTGCCCGACAGTAGCATACGCAGGGCGGCATCGGCCCCGACAAGCCGGGGCAACCGCTGGGTCCCGCCCCCCCCGGGCAAAAGCCCCATGCTGATCTCGGTAAAGGCGATGGCGCTGCCGGAAACGGCAAGGCGGTAGTGTGCGGACAGCGCCAGTTGCGCCCCCGCGGCATGGGCCGGTCCTTGCAACAGGGCGACGACCGGCTTGCTGCAGGTTTCGATCCGCTGGCACAGAACAGCCAGGGTCGGCGCCCGCTTTTGCGCCTTGCCGAAAACACCCAGATCCACACCGACCGAGAAAACCGGCCCTTCGGCCATGATGACGATGGCGTCAACATCAGGATTGGCATCATATTGATCGATGCTGTCCCACAGTGCCGCACGAAGCGCGCCGCCAAGCGCATTTACCGGCCCATGGTTCAAAGAGACCATCGCAACACGCTGAGCCACCGTCGTCTGCAAAGGTTGGGAGGCCTGAGATTGTGTCGTCATTTTCGTCCCTCTTCCATCACCCGGCAACGAGAACTGTGCCGCGGACCAGCGTCCTCAACCACCACGCACCTGTCCCAATTTGCTGCAAAAGTCCCGGCCCGCCAGCCAAGACTATGCCAACAAGGGTATCTACTCTCTGAAAGAACGCCCAAAAAGACGCAAAGGTCCAGCGTTCAATTGTGGTACTTTGGCGTCGAAATGGCCGTATTGGGTCACTCTTGCTTGCCAAATCGTGCTTTGAACCTTCGATCAGGGCCGTCACAAGTCGTCGCTTGTCACGCGTCGCTATACTCTGGGACAAAACACTTCGTAAAGGCGTTCAAGGATGGGGCGCACCCTGGGGTCGGCCAATTGGTACCGGATTGTCCGCCCATCACGGCTGCAGGACACAAGTCCCTCGGTGCGCATTCGGGCCAGTTGACCCGAAACGTAGGACTGGCTTGCCCCCAGCTTTTCTTCAAGTTCACCGACCGATTGCTCTCCCGGTACCAGCGCGCACAGCAGACGAAGGCGCGCGGGGTTTGCCAGCACCTTGAGGACATCCGCCGCCGCGTCAGCCGCCCGATCCATCTCGGCGGGATCCATATCGGCCATGCTCTGCACAGCCGGACCTTGGTCCGCAGGGTCCTGCCGGGCAATATCCGCCAATGGTGTGAGAACTGGTTCGGTCATGTGACAAGAATAGTCAGTCGATGGTCCAGTGACAACCAAGCCAAGGTGCTTTGATCGCTGGACGATGCACGAAGCACGCGATATCCACACAAGCATGGATATCAGACCAATCACCCCCGCCTATGCCGTATCGCCGCAGATCGCGCCCGAAGACATCCCCGCGATCGCTGCGGCCGGATACACGACGATCCTGTGCAATCGGCCCGATGTCGAAGTCTCCGCAGGATTGCGGGCCGATGACATTCGGCGGGCTGCCGAAGCGGCCGGGCTGACCTTTGTCCTGAACCCCGTCACCCATGACGGGCTGAACGAGGAAATGGTCCGCCTCCAGACAGACACTCTTGTGACCTCTGAGGGGCCGGTTCTGGCCTATTGCGCCTCTGGTACCCGGTCTTCGATCGTGTGGTCTCTTGGGCAGGCAGGCCATATGGCAACGGACGACATCATAGAAGCGACGGCGAAAGCAGGCTATGAATTGAGCGGGCTGCGCCCAAGGCTCGACGCGCTCGCCCGGGGCTAGGACGACCCCGCCGGGTCATCCTCCCCCGGCATGTCTGCAAGGGTGGGCATGTCGATCCCCGGCCAATCCCCCTCCTCTGCCGGGTCAAAGGCGGTCGGCAGATCATCCAACGGCGCAATAGCGACATCGGGCTCTTCTCCCTGCCACGAGGTGTGGTCGCCAATGTCCGGCCCGGCCATGTCGATGTCCACGGCCTGACCGCCTAGCAACCCAAGCGAAGGGTCGGGCATGTCCGGGGCCGCCAGACTGTCAGGCACGCTTGCCACCTGCGCAAACCGGGTATCGGTCATTTCCATCGGCGGCACCCATTCCACCCGGACCGCTCGCAACCCGGAGACTTGACCCAGCCTTGCCGGGGCAAGCACCGCCCCATCCGGCCCCTCAAGGCGGACGGACCGGGTCGTGACGCCGGGAAGCGGAATCGTCTGACCGACCTTCAGGTTTTCGGCCTCCCAAAGGAGCAAGGGCAAGCGATGAAGGACTGCATGCAACATGGCCGGCGCTTCAAGTACGGCATCCCGGAACCTTTCGTTGAAGCCACCCCCGGCGTCAGCGCCCGGCTCAGGGTCGGGCAGAATCCCGTCGCTGGGTTCCTGTTCGGCCGGCAGGATCAGGATCAGACTGCCCTGTCGGTCGACCACACCCAGGTCCAGCCTGAACCGGACAAGCCGGTAGGTCCGTTCCCGGAACATCAGACCGACTGTCCGGGCATCGGGCAACGGGCCCGCCACCTCTGCCTCGTCGGTCCAGCCGGACAGGCTGTTGCCATCGCTGGCCCTCGTCACCTCGCCCAGGACCCGTTCTGCAAAAGGCACGCAAAGAGCGATATCACCGGGTGAGGCTGGCCGGTCTTCCGCCACTGTCGGACGCAACCGGCCCAAGGTCACCATCTCAACCACCGCCGCGCGAAGCTGGGGATCAAGGGCCAGAACGCCTGCATTGTCCCCGCGCCGGGTCAGGGCCAGCCGCAGAAGATCGCCGCCAAGGCCGTCCACGATTCCGTCCAGACCAAGACACACATCCTCGACCCCAAGAACAGTTAGTGACAGCCCCAGACCACGGTCCGCGGCCCGCGCCATCGCAAGGGCCAAGACCCGCGCAGGGCTAAGGTGCGCCGGCTCTGGTAGAGGCTCTATCTGACGTAGCAGACGGCGCAGCATCTGATGATTGCTCATATTCCCCAACTGATCCGGACTCTGGCCACGCCCCTGGCTCGGCAACGTTAGCGCAGGAATAGTTAGCAACGGGCTAACAGTGCCTACTCGGCGGCCAGAGCCTCGGGTTTGGGTAGGGTGACCCGAAACGCAGCACCGCCCTGCCCGGGCAGATAGGAGACGCGGCCGCCCAGCCGCTCCATGATCTCACGGCAGATGGCCAGACCCAACCCGGCCCCACCTGCCCTTGCATGATCGCCAAGGCGCGAAAACTTTTCAAAGATCACTTGCTGTTGGGCCGGTGGAATTCCAGTTCCGTTGTCGACAAAGTCGACTACCGTCCCGCCCGCAACACGATGGACCACGATCCGAAGCTCGGGCGTCTTGGCGTCACAGTACTTCTGTGCGTTGGAGATAAGGTTGATGAAAACCTGTCCAAGCCGGTCAAGATCAGTCAAAAGGGAAACCCCTTCATCGGCCTTGCGCCGCACGATCCGGATACCACCATCGCGCAGGCCCGCCGCCGACACCGCCCTGTCCAACAGATCGTGCAACATGCCTTCTTGCGGGTGCAAAACGACCTGGCCGTTTTCCAGAACGGTGAGGTCCAGCAGATCATCAAGCAATCTGGTCAGGCGTGTCGCCTCTTCCTGGATGATGCCGGCATATTTGCGCTGCGCCTCGGCGGGGAGGCCCCCGTCCTGCAGTATCTCGGAAAACGCCCGGATCGAGGTCATTGGCGTGCGCAATTCGTGGCTGATCTGGCTCAGGAATGCGTCTTTCTGGATCGACAGGGCTGTCAGCTTGGCATTGGCATCCCGCAGGGCGCGGGCGGTTCTTTCCTGTTCGGCTGACTTTGCTTCGAGTTTGCTCGAATATTCCAGAATCTGCGCCGCCTCATCCGCCACGGCAATCAGGTCCTCGACCGACACGCTGGCCCCTTCGGTCACCTGGCTGACCATGGCATGGGCCGTCGCCGCCCCGACCGAGCCGGACAGTAGTCGTTCGATGGATTGGACAAACTCCGGTGTCACGTCCGGCAGATACCCCTCCTTGCCCTGGGCCGCCGCGGCCTTTTGGAATATCGACTGCGCCTGTCCGGGTCCGATGATCCGCTGGACCATTATCAATAGGTCCTCGGCCTGTGCGGCATTCGGGGCCCAGGCGCGTGCGCCTTGCGAATGTTCAAAGACATTCACGAATTGCGCGCCCTGCAACCGCTCCAACGGGTTGGGAAAGCTGATCAAAGAGCAAAGGACGAACATCGCCGCGTTCAGCAGGATCGACCAGAAGGTCGCGTGCAAGAGCGGGTCAATCCCGTCGATCCCGAACAAGGCCTGTGGGCGCAGCCAGCCGATGCCCCAAGGGCCTTGCGACATGACAGACATGGGAATGACAGCATCCTCGCCAAAGCTGGGCAGGAACAGCGACCAGCCCCAGATTGCAAAGCCAGTCAAAAGCCCGGCCGCCGCCCCGATCCGGGTGGCCCCGCGCCAGAAAATCGCGCCAAGCATGACCGGCAGGATCTGGGCGACCCCTGCAAACGAGATCAGGCCGATCGCCGCAAGCGCCCCACCCCCGCCCGACACCCGGTAGTAGACATAGCCCAGCGCCAGGACTGCACCGATGGACACCCGCCGCGCCATCAGGACAATGGCCCGAACATCACCCGACATCATCGCCCCCTGCGAGCGCGAGCGCAGCCAGATCGGCACCACAATGTGGTTCGACACCATGGTAGCGAGGGCAATCGTCGCGACGATGACCATCGAGGTGGCCGAGGAGAAGCCGCCCAGAAAGGATAGGGTCGCCAGTCCTTCGCGTCCCTGACTCAGCGGTACGCTCAGCACGAAGAGGTCGGGGTTGGACCCCGCCGGCAGGATGTCGAGGCCGACAACCGCGATAGGAACCACGAAAAGACTCATCAACATGACGTAGGTCGGAAACGCCCAGCTCGCCGTTGCTAGGTGCCGTTCGTTGGCGTTTTCAACGACAAGGACGTGAAACATCCGGGGCAGGCACAAAAAGGCCGCCGCCGACAGGAAGGTAAGCCCCATCCAGCGACCGCCCGACTGCTCCCAATGTGCGATATCCGAGGTTTCGATGCGGTCCAGCGTTGACGCTACGCCGCCGCCAATCCCCCAGACGACAAAGATCCCCACGGCCAGCAAAGCGGCAAGTTTCACCACCGCCTCGACCGCGATTGCCATGACGACCCCGTGGTGACGTTCGTTGGCATCCAGGTTTCGGGTCCCGAAGAGGACAGTAAAAAGGGCCAGGCCCGCCGCCGACCACAGCGCCACGGAATTGAGGTCCGATGCCTCCCAGACCGCCCCGCCCTCGCCCGCGAAAACCGCAAAGCTGAGGGTGATCGACTGCAGTTGCAGCGCGATATAGGGGGCAACGCCGACGATACACAGAAGGGTGACAATCACGCCCAGCGCGGTCGACTTGCCAAAGCGCGATGAGATCAGGTCGGCGATCGAGGTGATCCGGTGCGTCCGACCGATCCGCACAAGCTTGCGCAGCACCCACCACCATCCCAGCATGACAAGGCTGGGGCCCAGGTAGATCGTCAGATACTCGAGCCCGGACCGGGCGGCATAGCCGACCGCCCCATAAAAGGTCCATGCGGTGCAGTAGATCGACAGGGACAAGGTGTAGATAACCGGCGCGCTCAGCCACGCATCATCGCCCTGCGCCGCCCTGCGTTCGGCCACGAAGGCAACGATGAACAGGAAAGCGACATAGCTGAGCGCGACCGCAACGAGGAGGTTGAAGGTCAGCATCAGCGGTCCGCGTCCTCCGCCTCTTCGATAGCGCCCTCGGGCCGCAGTCGGCGGGACATCAGAAGGGCGGCCCCGATAAGCAGGACCCAGACGGCAAAGATGTAGATCAGGGCGTTGCCGTTGCTGTAGCCCTCGTCTGATCCTTTGGGCCACAAAAGGGGCAGCATCCAGAGAATCGCGCCGAAGACGGGCAAAAGACGCAAGGCATCACGCAGTCGCCTTTGGCGGTATCCGGCACGCGCCAGAAACAGTGGCTGTCCGGGGGGCGGCGCCAAAACCCTACCCCTCTACGAGGGACCGGACATGCTCCAGCACCTCGGCATTGGAAAACGGTTTGGTCATGAAATGACTGGCTCCAAGGCGCATCGCCATCTCCCGGTCCTTGGTCTGGCCGCGCGCGGTCAGCATCATGACGGGGATGGTTTCGGTCTGCGGGTCGGCGCGCAGATCGCGCAGGATGTCGAACCCCGACCGCCCCGGTAACATCACATCTAGGATGATCATATCGGGTGGCAGTTGCCGCACCCTGTCTGCGGCCGTTTCCCCATCAGAATGGGTATGCACCGTCCAACCGTCGCGGGTCAGGATGAAACTGATCGCCTCGATGATATTGGGCTCATCCTCGATCAGAAGGACCCTCTTTGCCATGCTGTCTCCTCCCGGCCTTCTCTCCCCAGAAGGCCGCCTTTCGGCAGACTATCGCGGCAAAGGGCAGGCCTGTCAAAGCCCACCTTTAGGGGCCACCGATAGGGGCTACCGACGGCTCGGGCAGGATCGACGGTTCGCGGCGTGCGGTGCAAGCGGGCTGGGGACAAATCCGGCAGGTTCGCCCGACCGGCCGGGCAGGTGTGACAGGGGCATCGGCGACGACAAGCATGGTAGCGGCGTAGACTGGGGGCGTATCGAAACTGACCGGTCCCTGCGCCTCGGCAATGGCATAGCAGGTCAGGCGCGGCGAGGATGCGCCGGGCATCGTGACCACGGCCCGGATTGGTTGGCCGGGGCGGGACAAAGCCTGATAAAGCGGCCAGAGCGGGCAGCCCGGCCCAGTGCGAGGCAGGGCAAACCCCTCGATCGGTTTGAGGTGCAGCAGCGCACCTGCCCCATCACACACCGCCAGTCCTATCTCTGGATGCGCTCCGCCAACAGGCAGGGCCGCCAACCGGCGCAGCACTGTCACCAAAGGCACCTCAAGCGCCTCTGCGATGGCGGCTGGATCATTATCAAGGTCCAGGGCCGCCTGTGCAAGCTGATCCAGCGGCACGGCCAGGGCATCCGCCCGGTATTGGCCCAGCCATGCCAGGGCGAGGTCCCGCCCTCCGGCCGAAAGGCCCGCAGCCCCTTCGACGATCTCGTGGGGGGACAGCATCGGGTCGGGTCCTTCAAGGCCAGGGACGTGATAGCCATGCAGGTCCAGGAACCGTTCAAGCTCTTCCACTGGCGAAAACGCGGCCCCACCTTCGTCCTTGGGGGCATCAAGATAGGCCGCAAGCGCCTGCGAGGCGTCGGCAAGGCGCAGACTGTCGCCGTGAATGTTGCGATGGAACCGCCCCTGCCAGTCAGGGTCCAGCCCGTCGCTGCCCACAAGGATTGACGCGGTCGAGCGGATCGCGGTGACCACCGAGAGGACTTCGTGCAGGGCAGTGTCCAGATGCGGGTCGTGGGTCAAACGGTCGGACATGGCCGCGACCCGCTCTTCCAGTGCGGCCAACCGGCGGGCTTGACCGACTACAAGACCGGACCAGCCGGGAAACCGGGCCGCGAAATCCTCGCTTTGTTCTGTCTCTGCGCCCGCTTGCACCTGACCGGCGGCGGCGGCCCTCAGCGCCTCGAGAAGGCCGCGCTCGGCCCCGTCGGCAAGGACCGCCACCTCAAGTTCGAGTTCGCGTGCGATGTCGTTAAGGATCTTTCCGCCGATTCTGCGACGGTTGTGTTCGATGAGATTGAGGTATGAGGCCGAAATCCCAACCCGTGCGGCTAGGTCGGACTGGCTGATCTGCCGGTCCAGACGGCGGCTGCGGATGCGGGCACCGGTAAGCTGACGTTGCGGCATGGAAATTCCATCTGTGTTTTCAGTGGCTTTCTGCAACTGCAAGCAAACAAATTTACATTTTGACACGAACACCTGTCCATAACTTTACAGAAATATTCATCATTGTGAAGGCGTTGTTGAGAAATTTTCTGACCTGACCATTAGTAGGGCAGCATCGGGAGGTGCCTGACCTTGGACCATGTCCGAGGCTTCGGAAAATGTAAGGGAGGTTATATATGACCAGAACCAACTATTCGCGTCGCGGCGTGCTGAAGACCGGGGGCCTTACCGCCACCGGACTTGCCATGCCAACCATCTTCACGGCGTCATCCGCCAGCGCGTTCACCAACGAACCCACCGGAAGCTCCGTAAAGTTCGGCTTTAACGTGCCTCAGACCGGCCCTTATGCCGAAGAAGGCCTGGACGAGCTGCGCGCACAAGAGCTGGCAGTCGAGCATCTTAACGGGATTGGCGACGGCGGCATGCTGAACACCTTCTCGTCCAAGGCTCTGGACGGCACAGGTATCCTTGGCAAGCAGGTCGAGTTCGTGACCGGCGACACCCAGACGAAATCTGACGTTGCACGGGCCTCGGCCCAGTCGATGATCCAGAAAGACGGCTGCATCATGATCAACGGCGGCTCGTCCTCGGGCGTGGCGATCGCTGTGCAGGGTCTGTGTCAGGAAGCTGGCGTGATCTTCATGGCAGGTCTGACACACTCGAACGACACCACCGGCAAAGACCGCAAGCGTAACGGTTTCCGTCACTTCTTTAACGGTTACATGTCCGGCGCAGCCCTTGGCCCCGTGCTTCAGGGTGCATACGGGACCGAGCGTCGGGCCTACCACCTGACCGCAGACTACACCTGGGGCTGGACACAGCAGGAATCGATCCAAGCCGTAACCGAGGCCATGGGTTGGGAAACCGTCCAGAACGTTCTGACACCCGTCGGCGCTGGCGACTTCTCGTCCTACATCGCTCCGGTTCTGAACTCGGGCGCCGATGTGCTGATCCTGAACCACTACGGCGGGGACATGGTCAACTCGCTGACCCAGGCTGTTCAGTTCGGCCTGAAAGACAAGGAAGTGAACGGCAAGAACTTTGAGATCATCGTGCCGCTTTACTCCGAGTTGATGGCGGCTGGTGCAGGCTCCAACATCCAGGGCGTCTACGGCTCCATGAACTGGAACTGGCAGCTGCCCGACGCAGGCACCGCAGCCTTCGTCCGGTCGTTCGGCGAAAAGTACGGCTTCCCGCCGTCGGGTGCAGCACACACCTGCTACGTGCAGACGCTGCTCTACGCGGATGCGGTTACCCGCGCCGGTTCGTTCAACCCCTGCGCCGTGGTCGAAGCTCTTGAAGGCTTTGAGTTCGACGGAATGGGCAACGGCCCCGTGCTGTATCGTGCCGAAGACCACCAATGCTTTAAGGACGTCCTGGTCATGAAGGGTACCGAGAACCCGACCAACCAGTACGACACCCTTGAAATCGTGGAAGTCACGCCGCGCGCTCAGGTCGAGTACGCAGAAGATCACCCGATGTTCGCCGGTGGCGATCTGGGCGAGTGCAACCCGGGCGCCTGATAGCGTCTTCGACGAGACCGATCCGGCGGCACGCCCGCCGGATCACCCCACGCCCTGGTCGATACCGGGGCCCGACCACGCCCGGCGAACGGGGCGATCACTCTGAACGATGAGACCTCGCGGTCAACAACAGGCAGGGGCCATGGACGATATTATCCTTCAAATTCTCAACGGTCTGGACAAGGGCTCGGCTTATGCCTTGATCGCCCTCGGTCTGACCCTGATCTTCGGGACGCTCGGTGTGGTGAACTTTGCCCACGGCGCCCTTTTCATGGTCGGTGCCTTCTGCGCCGTGACGGTCCAGCGCCTGTTGGGCCTGTCGCACACGATCATCGACGAATCCCAAAAGGACTTCCTCGGGAACCCCCTCAAGATCGAGGTGCCCTATGTCGAGGGCTGGTTTGGGCCAGAGATGGGTCAGGCCCTGATCAGCTGGTCGGTTCCGCTGGCTATCCTTTTTGCCATCCCCGTCATGATCATCCTAGGCTTCGTGATGGAGCGGGGGCTGATCAAGCATTTCTACAAGCGGCCACATGCGGACCAGATCCTTGTCACCTTCGGTCTTGCCATCGTGATCGGTGAGATTATCAAAGCGAACTTCGGCGCCAACCCGATCCCCACCCCTGCCCCGGCAGCATTCAGCGGCTCGCTCGACTTTGGGGTCTGGCTGGGATTTGCGGAAAACGCGATCATCTATCCCTACTGGCGGCTCGTCTACTTCCTGTTTTCGATGGTCATCATCGCTGGCGTATTTGCCTTCCTGCAGTTCACCACCTTCGGGATGGTTGTCCGGGCCGGGATGGCGGACCGCGAAACGGTGGGCCTTCTGGGCATCGACATCGACAAGCGGTTTACCCTGATGTTCGGTCTTGCCGCCGCTGTGGCGGGCGTGGCGGGGGTCATGTACACCCCGATCCTGTCGCCCAACTATAACATGGGCATGGACTTCCTCGTCCTGAGCTTTGTCGTGGTCGTTGTCGGTGGCATGGGCTCTTTGCCCGGGGCTGTCCTCGCCGGCTTCCTGCTTGGCATCCTGCAATCCTTCGCCTCGATGAACGAGGTCAAATCGCTGCTGCCCGGCATCGACCAGATCATCATCTATCTTGTCGCGATCTTCATTCTACTGACCCGTCCGCGTGGCCTTATGGGCCGCAAGGGCGTCATGGAGGAGTAAGAACATGCTCGGTCTCAACTCAAAAGACTTTACCCTCTTCCTGGTCGTGGTGGTGCTGGTTATCGCCGCACCCATCCTCCTCAACCCGTTCCCGTCGGACAGCGCCTTTGCGCAGTTCAACGCGGGCTACCCGGCGCTGATGCAACGATTTGTGATCTTTGGCATCCTTGTCATCGGGTTCAACATCCTCTTCGGGCTGACCGGCTACCTGTCCTTTGGACATGCCGCGTTCCTGGGTGTCGGCTCTTTCGCGGCCGTCTGGATGTTCAAGCTTTTGTCCTACAACATTGTACCGGCAGTCCTTTTGTCGGTCATCGTGGCGGGGTTGTTCTCGGTCGTGATCGGCTATGTGTCGCTCAGACGGTCGGGCATCTACTTCTCCATCCTGACCCTTGCCTTTGCCCAGATGATGTATGCCATCGCCTACTCGGACCTTCTGGGAAAATTCTTCGGCGGAATCGTCACCAACGGGGAAACCGGGCTGCAGGTCTACAACGACGACCCGCAGATCCTGATGAGCCCGGGTGATCCCACCGTCCCCCATCTTTTCGGCTGGGAGATGAACAGTTCGTTCACATGGGATGTCGGCGGTTGGAGCTTTGTGTTCCAGAACGGCTACTATCTTTCGGGCATTCTGATGCTGGCCTCGTTCTACCTGGCTATCCGCATCTTCCGCTCGCCTTTCGGGCTGATGCTGCGGGCAATCAAGTCCAACCAGAACCGGCTGGCATACACCGGCGTCTCGTCGCGTCCCTATGCCTTGGCGGCCTTTGTCATCTCGGGCATGTATGCCGGTCTGGCCGGTGGCTTGCTGGCGGCGATGGACCCGCTGACTGGTGCGGAACGGATGTTCTGGACCGCCTCGGGCGAAATCGTGATCATGTCCATCCTCGGCGGTGTCGGCACCCTGATCGGCCCGATCCTGGGCGCGGGCGTCATCAAGTACATGGAAAACATCGTCTCCACGATCAACGACAACGTCGTGCATGGCTGGTTCGCCTTCATGCCCGACGGGATCGAGAATATCCTGGTGACCGTTATCCATCCCTTCATCGGCAAGGGCTGGCACCTGACCCTTGGCCTGGTGTTCATGGCCGTCGTCATCTTCCTGCCGGGTGGTCTGGTCGAAGGCGGACAGCGTCTTGGGCGGCTGTTCGAGCGGCGCAAGGTTGAAGAAAAGCCCCCGACCGCCACGACCGAACCGGCCGAATAAGGAGAGAACAGATGGGAATCCTCGAAGTCAAAGGCGTCAACAAGCGGTTTGGCGGCCTGCAGGCGCTGGGCAACGTCAACCTCTCGATCGCCGAGAACACGGTCCACGCAATCATCGGCCCGAACGGGGCAGGCAAATCGACCCTGCTCAACGTTCTGGTCGGCAAACTGATCCCCGACAGCGGCTCGGTCATGTTCGACGGGCAGTCGGTGCTGGGGCGCAAACCGCATGAGATCAACCAGCTTGGCATCAGCCGTGTGTTCCAGACACCCGAGATCTTTACCGATCTGACGGTGCTGGAAAACGTGATGATCCCCTGCTTTGCCAAGCGGGACGGCGCGTTCCGGATGCACGCGATTGAATCAGTCGGGCATGAGGTCGATATCAAGACCCAGGCCGAAACGATGCTGGCCGACGTCAACATGCTTGAGAAAAGCAACATGCACGCGGGGTCTCTATCCCGCGGTGACAAACGCCGTCTTGAGATGGCCATGTGCCTTGTCCAGGAACCCAGATTGCTGTTGCTGGACGAACCCACCGCCGGCATGGCGCGGGCCGATACCAACAACACCATCGACCTGCTCAAGGAAATCAAGGCCAAGCGCGACATCACCATGGCGATCATCGAACACGACATGCATGTGGTGTTCTCACTGGCCGAACGGATCACCGTTCTGGCCCAGGGGACCCCGCTGGTCGAGGATACGCCGGACAACATCAAAGGCCATCCCAAGGTCAAAGAAGCCTACCTGGGCGAAGCCGCGCACTGACCCGACCGGTCAGGAGGAGAAGCAAGATGAACGAAACAACAGCCTTCAATCCCAACGCCCAGCATGCGGCCACCGCTCCGGCCTTTCTGTCGGTCTGGAACATCGAGGCCTATTACGGCGAAAGCTACATCGTCCAGGGCGTGAGCTTTAACATCCACGAAGGCGAGATTCTGGCCCTTCTGGGCCGCAACGGGGCGGGCAAAACCTCAACCCTGCGTGCCATCGCCCGGTTGGATCAACCAGCCGTCACTTCGGGCGAGATCTGGCTCGACCATCAGCCCCTGCACAAGATGAAGGCCTTTCAGGCCTCTGCCGCCGGAATCGCACTGGTGCCCGAAGACCGGCGCATCATCTCGGGCCTGACGGTGGAAGAGAACCTGAAACTGGCGCAGATCGCCCCCCCTATCGGCTGGTCGCTTGAACGGATTTACGATCTGTTCCCCCGACTTGGCGAGCGCCGCAAACAGGAAGGCGTGACGCTTTCGGGAGGGGAGCAGCAGATGCTGGCCATTGCCCGCGCGCTGGCCCGGGACATCAAGGTCCTGCTGCTTGACGAACCCTACGAAGGCCTTGCCCCAGTGATCGTGCAAGAGATCGCCAAGACCCTGAACATCATTCGGGATCAGGGCATCACCACAGTCATCGTCGAACAGAACGCCGTTGCCGCGTTGAAACTGGCGGACCGGGCGGTCATCCTGGACACCGGGTCAGTCGTCTATGACGGCTCGGCCCAAGAGGTGCTTGACGACGAAAAATTGCGGGCACAGTACCTCGCCATCTGATGCGCCTGGCGGGTGCACTGCCCCGCCAACGCCAAGACCAGACCGCACTCTGCGGCACAAACCTGACAGTGATATGCCGGGGTTGGCCCCATGCCGGGCCGGCACTGGCGCAAATACCTGAGGAAATGTCATGACGACCAAGACCTACGCTCCCTCCCCCGATTTCGTCGCTAACTCTCATGCCGACAAGGCCAAGTACGATGCCATGTACGCCGCATCTATCGCCGACCCTTCGGCGTTCTGGGTCGAAGAAGGCAAGCGGATCGACTGGATCAAGCCCTACAGCGTCGTCAAGAACACCGATTTTAGCCCCGGCAAAGTCTCGATCAAGTGGTTCGAGGATGGCACCCTCAACGTTGCGGCCAACTGCATCGACCGCCATCTGGCCACCCGCGCCGACCAGACAGCGATCCTGTGGGAACCTGACGATCCAAAGGACCCCGCCCGCCACATCACCTACCGCGAGTTGCATGAAGAAGTCTGCAAGTTCGCCAATGCCCTCAAGAAGATGGGCGTCAAAAAGGGTGACCGCGTCGTCCTTTACATGCCGATGATCCCCGAGGCGGCCTATGCCATGCTGGCGTCGGCCCGGATCGGCGCTATCCACTCGATCGTCTTTGCAGGCTTTTCCGCCGACGCCCTCGCCGCCCGCATCTCGGGCTGTCAGGCCAAGGTGGTCATCACCACGGACGGGGCGCCACGCGGTGGGCGGATCACCAACCTTAAGGACAACGTGAACCAGGCCCTGGTCAACGTGATGAACGACTGTCAGTGCCTTTGCGTCAAGCGGACCGGCCAGCAGATCGCATGGCGCGAAGAAGGCGACGTCTGGCTGCATGAGATGGCTGCCACTGTCGACGCCAACTGCCCACCCGAAGAGATGAACGCCGAAGACCCGCTGTTCATCCTGTATACCTCAGGCTCAACCGGTCAGCCCAAGGGTGTCGTTCATACAACGGGCGGCTACCTTGTCTATGCGGCAATGACCCATCAATACACCTTCGACTACCATGATGGCGACGTGTTCTGGTGCACGGCCGATGTCGGCTGGGTCACCGGTCACAGCTACATCGTCTATGGCCCGCTCGCCAACGGGGCGACGACCCTGATGTTTGAAGGCGTCCCCACATGGCCCGATGCCGGCCGGTTCTGGGAGGTTTGCGCCAAGCACAAGGTCAACCAGTTCTACACCGCCCCCACCGCGATCCGCGCCCTGATGGCGCATGGCACCGGCCCGGTCGAAAACCACGATCTGTCCTCTCTCAAACTCTTGGGCACGGTGGGCGAGCCGATCAACCCCGAGGCGTGGAACTGGTACAACGACGTTGTCGGCAAGGGGAATGTGCCCATCGTCGACACCTGGTGGCAGACAGAAACCGGCGGCCACCTGCTGACCCCCCTGCCCGGCGCGACTGCGACCAAGCCCGGATCGGCGACCCTGCCGTTCTTTGGGGTGTCGCCAGTGATCCTGGAGCCCACCAGCGGCGAGGAAATTCACGAGACGGCCTGCGAGGGGGTCCTGTGCCTCAAGGATAGCTGGCCCGGTCAGATGCGCACCGTATGGGGCGACCACGACCGGTTTGAAAAGACCTATTTCTCGGACTACAAAGGCTACTACTTTTCCGGCGACGGCTGCCGCCGGGACGAGGACGGGTACTACTGGATCACCGGCCGGGTCGACGACGTCATCAACGTGTCGGGCCACCGCATGGGCACGGCAGAGGTTGAATCAGCTCTTGTCGCGCACCCGAAAGTGGCCGAAGCCGCTGTCGTCGGCTATCCGCATGAGATCAAAGGCCAAGGCATCTACTGCTACGTGACGCTAATGGAGGGTGAGGAATACACCGACGAGCTGCGTGCCGAGCTGCGT
>JAQWWH010000021.1 GCA_029255105.1 Flavimaricola sp.
CCCCGACCTTGCTGCTGCCGGGGTCGAGATGGTGCCCGACGTCACGCCTTACGAACATATGAAGCTCAAGATGCTCAACGGGACCCATTCGGCGCTGGCCTATCTGGGATACCTTGGCGGGCACGAGACGATTGCGGACACCGTCGCCGACCCTGTCTTTGCCGACTATGTCCGTGGCCTTTGGGCGGATGAGATCGCACCCGCTGTCGATGCGCCAGCCGGGGTCAGCCTGACGGACTATGCCGCAGCCCTTTTCGACCGATATGCCAATCCCGCGATCCGCCACCGGACCTGGCAGATTGCGATGGATGGCAGCCAAAAGCTGCCCCAAAGGCTGCTGGGTACGTTTGAGGCCAACTTTGCCGCTGGTCGCCCGTCGCCGGGCCTCTGCCTCGCCGTGGCGGCCTGGATGCGCTACGTCGGCGGGGTCGACGAGGCCGGGCAACCGATCGAGGTTAAGGACCCGATGGCCGCACAGTTGCGCAGGGTCTGTGACGCGACACCAACGCCTCAGGCGCGGGTCAAGGCGCTGCTTGGGCTTGCCCAGATTTTCCCCGAGGCGATTGCCAGCAAACTGGAGGGGCCTGTGACGACTGCGGCGACCCTGCTTTGGCAGGTCGGGGCGCGCAAAGCGGTGGCCCAAAAGACGGAGACATCGACATGATCGAAAGCTGGCGTTGGTACGGCGAGTTCGACAAGATCACCCTTCCCGAGGTCGCCCAGACAGGGGCCACTGGTATTGTCACCGCCCTGCACGACATTCCCTATGGCGAGGTCTGGTCGCGCGAGGCGATTGCCGCCCGGCAAGCGCAGGTGCGCGGGGCTGGTTTCGACTGGGTGGTGGTGGAAAGCCTGCCGATCCACGAACGGATCAAGCGGGGCGAGGGCGATCTGTCGACGCTGTTTGCCAACTACCAGCAATCACTGGCCAATCTGGCCGCCGAAGGGGTCGACCGTGTCTGCTACAACTTCATGCCGCTTCTTGACTGGACGCGCACCGACCTGACTGCGCCGGTTGCACGCGGCGGGCAATGTCTTCGGTTCTCGGCCCCCCGGATGGCGGCGTTTGAAATCCATATGCTTGGCCGCGAAGGGGCCGAGGAGGACTACTTGCCCGAGGTGCGGGGCAAGGCCGCCATCTGGTTCCAGCAGGCCAGCGAGGCGGACCGGGAGGCCCTTCTGGCTTCGATCATGGCGGGACTGCCGGGGGCGTTTGACCGCTACAGCGTCGCGGGGCTGCGCACCGCGCTCGCGGGCTACGACGGGATCGGCCGGGAAGAGCTACGGGCCAATTACAAGCGATTCCTGCAAGAGGTGATCCCCACGGCACAAGAGCTGGGCGTGCGGATGTGTGTCCACCCCGACGACCCGCCCCGCGACATTCTGGGCCTGCCGCGTATCGTGTCCACGGGCGATGACCTTGCTTGGGTTCTGAACGCCGTGGACGCACCTGCCAACGGTATCACCCTGTGTTCGGGATCGCTGGGGGCGCATCCGGACAATGATGTCCCCGCCATCGCCCGGTCGGTCGCCCCCCGCATCCACTTTGCCCACCTGCGCAATGTCGCCAAAGAGGCCGATGGCAGCTTTGAAGAGGCGGCGCATCTGGAGGGGGATACCGACATGGTCGCCCTGATCGCGGTTCTGCTTGAGGAAGAAGGCCGCAGGCGTGCCGAAGGGCGGGCCGACGATGCCATCCCCTTCCGCCCCGATCATGGCCATGATCTGTTGTCGGACATCGGGCGCGACCTGATCCCGGGCTATCCCCTGATCGGGCGGCTGCGTGGCCTGGCCGAGTTGCGCGGTGTGATTGCGGGCCTTGGCCACAGGCAGGGGCCGCACCCCGCTTAACCTTGCGCTTGACCTTGGGCCTTGGCGGGCAAATACTCCGCTCTGCGACGGTTCGCCGCTGTCGCAATGACCTGCGTACTTTGGGAGAGGGACGCGGGCTGAGGGAGGAAAATATGCTGACCCAATGGTTTGCCGCCGAGAGCGAATACCTGATCGTCGCGGGCATCGGCCTGTTTGGCGGCGTACTTTTGGGCCTAGCCGCACGGTTGGGCCGATTTTGCACGATGGGCGCGATCGAGGATTGGCTTTACGGCCTGGACGACCTGCGGCTGCGCATGTGGGGAATTGCCATCGGTGTGGCCATTCTTGGCACTTTCGGACTGATCGCTACGGGTCAGCTGGACCCTGTCCAGACCATCTACCTGTCCCTGGCATGGTCGCCTCTGGCCAGCATTCTGGGCGGCCTTGTTTTTGGCTATGGCATGGCGATGGCCGGGAATTGCGGGTTCGGCGCGCTTGCCCGCCTTGGCGGCGGCGATTTGCGTAGCTTCGTCATCGTGCTGGTCATGGGGATCGCAGCCCTTGCCACGATTTCGGGCCCGTTGGCCTATCTGCGGGTACTGGCCTTTCCGACCCGACCGGTCGAAGGGGCGCTGCCCGGCATTGCCCAGTCTCTTGGGGCGCGGACCGGGCAATCGGTGACGATGATCGGGCTGGCCATCGGCGCCCTTGTCATCTTGGTGGCCTTGTCCTCAGCCCGGTTCCGGGCGGCCCCGGCGATGATCTTCTGGGGCATCCTGCCGGGCCTTGCGGTGGTTTCGGCCTGGTGGGGGACGCAATGGATGGCCTCGACCGGGTTCGAAGGGACGCCGGTCGTCGCCCACACCTTTGCCGCCCCGCTGGGCGAGTCGATCCTGTACACCATGACGGCGTCAGGGCGCAGCCTGTCGTTTGGGGTTGGGTCCGTCGTCGGGGTCTGGATCGGCGCATTTGCGGGCAGCCTGATCAAGGGCCATTTCCGTTGGGAGGCCTGCGAAGACCCAAGAGAGTTGCGCCGCCAGATCCTTGGGGCCGCCCTCATGGGGGTCGGTGCGGTCGTGGCCGTCGGGTGCAGCATCGGGCAGGGTCTTTCCGCCTTTTCGGTGCTGGCATGGTCGGCGCCGGTAACGGCTGCGGCCATCATTGCCGGGGCGGCACTTGGCCTGCGCCAATTGATCGAGGGCTTTGCCCCGGCCGAATAGGCATCGGTTTTTGCTTTCCTTGCCCGAGGCATCCTATATATTCATTTTGATGAATATGGGAGGAAAGCTCGATGCGGATCACACGTAGAACCCTGATGCAGGGTGGCGCTGCTGCGGTCATGGGCGGGCTTGCCCCGCGCTGGGCCTTTGCCCAGACCTCGCTGACCCTTGGGGGTGCCACGATCGACACCGTCAGCGACGGTCGGCTGGTCCTTCCCACCGGCATGATCCTGTCCGATGTCCCTGCGGATGAGGCGCATAAGATCCTTGCCGATTACGGCCTCGACGGTGACACCCTGACGCCTGAATGCAACCTGACCCTGCTGCGTCAGGGGGACCGGGTCGTCCTGTTCGACGCAGGATCCGGTACCGAATTCATGCCTTCCGCCGGAAAGCTGCCCGATGCCATGGCCGCACTTGGCGTGGGGTACGAGGACATTACCGATGTCGTCTTTACCCATGCCCATCCAGACCACCTTTGGGGGCTGCTGGACGACTTTGCCGACATCGCCTTTCCCAATGCCGCCTTCCATATCGGCCGGGCCGAGTGGGACTACTGGACAGATCCCGACACCGTTTCCACGATCAGCGAGGAACGGGTGGTCTTTGCCGTAGGCGCGCAGAATCGGCTTGGCCTGCTAGCGGATCAGATCAACCTGATCGAGGACGGGCAAGAGGTGCTGCCGGGCGTGGGCGCGCGGTTGACCGCTGGTCACACGCCTGGGCACATGTCCTACATCATCGGTGAGGGCAGCGACGCCGTCATGGTGCTGGGCGATTGCATTGCCAACCACCACCTGGCCTTTGCCAAACCGGCCTGGCATTCAGGCTCGGACCAGGATCAGGACATGGGGGCGCAAACCCGCGCCGGGCTGATCGCGGATCTGGCAAGTAGCCAGATGCCGGTTATCGGCTTCCACTTGCCCGGCGGCGGCATCGGCCATGTTGAGACGGCAGGGGAAGGGTTTGTGTTCCGGCCAGCCATGGGCTGACCGGACATCTTTTGCCTTCTGGCCAGCCATGGGCTGACCGGACACCTTTTGCCTTCGGGCCAGCGACGGGCTGGCCAGAGCCGTTGCGCCTACTGGGCCGCCATCGGCAGCCGTGCCAGTTGACACTGGGCCCAAAGCGTCCGCAGCGCCCCGACAAGGTGGTCGATGTCGGCCTGGCTATGGACTGGAGAGGGCGTGATCCGCAGCCTTTCGGTGCCTTTGGGAACGGTCGGGTAGTTGATCGGCTGGATGTAGATCCCGTAGTCCTGCATCAGCACATCGGCGATATACTTGCACTTGATGGGATCGCCGACGATCACCGGGATGATGTGGCTGTCGTTGTCCAGATGGGGGATCCCGATCTCGTCCAGGCGGGCGCGGACTTCGGCAACGCGCGCCTTCTGGGCGGCCCGCTCGTCCTGGCTATACTTCAGGTGGCGGATCGAGGCCCGTGCACCGGCGGCAACAGCCGGGGGCAGGGCGGTCGTAAAGATCAGCCCGCTTGCGAAGGACCGGACAAAGTCGCAAAGCGCGGCACTTGCGGTGATATAGCCGCCCATGACGCCAAAGGCCTTGCCCAGCGTCCCCTCGATCACGTCGATCCGATGGGCCAGACCGTCGCGTTCGCTGATGCCGCCGCCGCGCGGACCGTAAAGGCCGACGGCGTGCACTTCGTCCAGGTAGGTCAGGGCGTTGTAACGCTCGGCCAGGTCACAGATCCTTTCGATGGGGGCGATATCGCCGTCCATCGAATAGACGCTTTCAAAGGCAATCAGCTTGGGCCGGTCTGGCGGCTGGGCGGCAAGTTTGGCCTCAAGGTCGGCCAGGTCGTTGTGCTTCCATATCTGACGGTCGGCGCGGGAATGGCGGATGCCTTCGATCATGCTGGCGTGGTTCAGGGCGTCTGACAGGACCAGACAGTCGGGGATGCGGGCGGCAAGGGTGCCGAGGCTGGCCCAGTTTGAGACATACCCCGAAGTGAACAGAAGGGCGGCCTCTTTGCCATGCAAGTCGGCCAGTTCCTGCTCAAGCAATACGTGCTGATGGGTGGTGCCCGAGATATTTCGGGTGCCACCCGCGCCTGCGCCGACGGTATCAAGGGCCTCGTGCATCGCGGCCAGCACAGCGGGGTGCTGGCCCATGCCAAGGTAGTCGTTGGAGCACCAGACGGTCACCTCGCTTTGGCCATCGCCTTTGTGGGCAGTGGCCCGGGGGAACGCCCCCCGGTGCCTCTCAAGATCGGCAAAGACGCGATAGTCTCCGTCGTCGCGCAGCCGGTCCAGTTGGGCCTGAAACAGACCGTCGTAGTTCACGCTCAAATCAGCCACCAATCGCCTCCTGCGAGATGTCCTCCAGCAGCGACTGGACGGCCTGCATGGCCCCCTCAGGATAGCTGCGATAACCGACCATCACCTCGCCGTCCCGGTCCGCCACGAAAATGGCGTAGGGGCAATGAGCGATGTTCATGGGATCGGCCTCCATCACTTCGCGCGACAGGCTGGCCGAACAGAACAAAAAGATGTCGGCCGCGTCAAAGATGACGATGTCGCTGCCCATGTCGGCGCCGGTGCGGTTCAGCATCTCGCCGGTGTGGCTGACATAGTCGATGACCAGGCCGCGCCCGATGATGGCTCTTTCCGCCGCAAAGGTGGCATCCTCGAACGAGCCATCGAAAGCATGGGTGATCGCCTCTTGGGCGGTTGCGGACGTAGCGGTTGCGGCGGCCAGAAATGCGGCTGCAATCAGGGTTGGTCTCATCATCGGTCTCTTCCCTTTGTCTGCGCCGGACTGGCGCTCTGTCAGAGGCCGGAGCGATGGGTCCGGCCCTCAAACTTAAGGCCGGACAAGGTGTCCTGGCGCAACATGTGCCGCCCGGAGTTGAATGCGACAGCGCGAATTTGCGCGCCTTCGCAGGGCTCTTGTAAGCAACTTGCTACATTTGCGGACAGGTCTCGTATTCCGGCCAACTAACTTGGCAGTATAGTTGCACCATTGGGACCAGGCCTTGATCCAGATCAGGCCTGGTCCCAACCGATACCTTAGCCAAACATGTCCGACGTGATGCCGTCATACCAACCGATCGATTCCTGATAGGTGGCTGCACGGACGTCGGCGCTTTCGCCGGTTTCGCTGATAAATCCGTCGACCTTTGCGATCTTTTCCTCAGTTGCCTCATAGGTGGCACCGACCTTGACGCCATCATCGGTGTCGATCAGCGACCAGCAGGTGTTGGCAAACCGGGCCGGGAACACAGTCGAGCCAGTCAAAGCACCGCGAACGGCGTTGGCACAGACCTTCGCCTGCGAGTTGGCCGAGAAGCCGGACTTGGGCATGTCTCCCTGCGCCGAGGCGTCGCCAAGGACGTGAATGTTGGGATCTATCCGGGATGACATGTCGGCGGCGTGGACCGGGGCCCAGTTGCCTTCGGTAACACCGGCCAGCTCCGCGATCCGCCCGGCTTTCATGGCTGGAATGACGTTGCAGACATCGACTTTGGTCACTTCGCCATCAATGCTGAGGGTGATCGCGGCAGGGTCAACGGAAACGTTTCCACCACCAAAGTCCGATCCGATCCATTCGATCATACCGCCGTAGTGCTTGGCCCAACCCTCTTCGAAGAGGCCCTGCTTCGAGAACTTGTCCTTCGGGTCGGCGACAAGGATCTTGGCGGTCGGGTTTATCTCCCGGAGCGTATGGGCGACCATCGAAACCCGCTCATAGGGGCCGGGGGGACACCGGTAGGGATTGGGCGGGGCAACCATCGCAAACGTGCCGCCCTGAGGCATCGCAAGGATCTGAGCACGCAGCAATTCGGTCTGCGAACCGGCCTTGTAGGCATGTGGCATAGCGTTTTGGGTAGACAGGTCCCAGCCTTCGACGGCGCCGTCGACAAAGTCGATGCCGGGCGACAGGATCAGGCGATCATAGCCTACGGAACCGCCACCTGCGAGGGCGACAGTCTTGGCATCGCGGTCGACACCGACAGCCCAATCGTGGACCACGTTGATCCCATACTCGGAAGCCAGGCCACCATAGCTGTGACCAAGTGACGACATTTCACGGAAGCCGCCAAGGTATAGGTTCGAGAAGAAGCAAGTATAGTAACTGCGGCTTGGTTCGATCAGGGTAACGTCGATCTCGCCGGCGCTGTCTTTGGCGATGTAGCGGGCGGCCGTAGCGCCGCCAGCGCCGCCGCCGACAACGACGACACGAGGTCTGCCGTGGCCTGCCGCCATCACCATCGGCGCTGCAAGGGCTGCAGCTGTCGCCGTGGCGGTTCCGAGGAACGTTCTTCTATTTAATGACATGGTATCCTCCCATTATTTTTTCTTAGTCTACGCCTTGAAAGAACGCGGCCAGGGCCGCGATCTCCTCGTCAGACAGCCTGCTGGCCATCATTTGCATGACCGGGTGGGGGCGGATCGCCTCTTTGTAGGCATGCATCGCGATGACGAAATCCTCCGTTGGCCATCGCGTGATCGAGGGTATGCCCGAGGCTTCTCCATTGGCCTGGTGGCATGAGGTGCATTCGCCGGAAAGGTATTCCCCATAAGCAGGGTCTCCGACGATGGCGAGAACTTCCGGAGCGACAGAATGGTCCATCGCTGCTGACGTCGGTGCGGCTTCTGGAATGTCGGCTGGACTGTCGGAATAAATCCGGAGGTATGCCAGCAGGTTGTCCCTGTCAGCCTGATTGGCAAGGCCACGATAGCTCATCCTGGTGCGGCTGATCAGGCTGCGGGGGTCCTTCAGGAATTGGTCAAGGGTTTCATGGTTCCAGACCAATCCCCCTGCGGCCGCCCGTTGCAAGGCGTCGGAGTAGCGGTAACCTTCGACCTGACCGGCAGGGCGGTCAAACACACCGTTCAGATGCGGGCCGACGCGATTTACCGCGCCTTCCCCAATTTGGTGGCAACCAGAGCACTGACGATACACTTCTGCGCCAAGTTCTGGATCCCCGCCTTGATCAGCGGCGGCCATACCGGCCGCCGCCATCAAGACAAGAGACATCATCAGTTCAGAAGCGCGCATCCTAGCCTCCAAAGCTCTCCAGATAGGCGATCATGGCTGCGATGTCGGCCTCGTTGCTGATGCCCCGGAAGGACATCTTGGTGCCAGGCATTGCCCCGCGCGGGTCAGCAAGGAAGGCGGCGAGCGACTCTTCGGTCCAGACGGTGCCTGCACTGGCTGCTTCGGCAAACCCGTTCGAGTAGCGGAAGCCGTCGACCGAGCCGATGACCCGACCAACCACACCGTTCAGATGTGGGCCAGAGCGGTTGGTCGCGCCTTCGCCCACCTGGTGGCAGGCCCGGCAGGCGCGGAACACGCCTTCGCCTGCCGCGACAAGTGCCGGATCGGGTGCGGCGGCCTGTACCACCTCGGCAGCCGGTGCTTCAGCCGGTGCTTCAGCTGGCGCTTCTTCGGCGACGACGTCTGCGGCGACGTCTGCGGTGGCCACTTCAGCCACGGCGGGTGTCGCGTTGGCGGTGTCCTCTTCGGTATCGGGCGTCACGTCGAGGACGCTGGCGTGCATCGTGATCTCGACTGACGCTTTGCAGCCCTCCATGCAAGGCTCTGTGCTGAACAGCGGCAGCTCTGCTTCGGCCCGATCGTCCATGAAGAAGTTGTCGGCGTTGGGCATTTCGACGTCGAGGAAGTTCTCGTTCGACAGCTCGAAATCGTCGCCAACGATGTCATTGACGTAAAGCAGGTAGGCGGTGATCGCGTAAATATCGTCAGGTTCAAGTGACTGGGAATGGCCAAACGGCATTGCCCGGTTAATGTAGTCGTAAACCGTTGAAAGGTATGGCCAATAGGAGCCGATCGTCTTGACCGGGTCTTCGCGGGTGAGGGTGTCACGACCACCAGCCAGAACCGGCCAGCGGCCAACGGCCTCGCCAAAGTCGCCATGGCAGACGGCGCAGTTTTCAACAAAGACCTCTTCGCCGGTCCAGACGTCACCGCTGCCTACGGGCAGGCCCAGACCATCTGGCCGGACGTCGATATCCCATGCCGCGATCTCCTCGGGCAGGGCGGTCCGGCCGAGGCCAAAGCCACCCGGACGGGCAGGGGCCAACTCGTCGGTTGCGGCCACGGCCACGACGACAGCCTCGGGTGCCGCCTCGGGGATCTCCTGCGCATCGGCAGATTGTACCATCGTCACGCGGGCAAAACCGGGGATGTCGGACACGAACTGATCGGCCAGAACATAGGCTATTGCCAGAACCGACGCGGTTCCAAGCCCGGCGGGGGCTATGATTTTAAGAAATTTCGACATTTTCCGCCTCTCCCTGCTCGTTTACCGCCCAGGTCTGGATACCGTTGTTGTGATAGATCGAATTCTCGCCCCGGATCTCGCGCAGCTGATCCTTGGTCGGCTGGACGTAGCCGGTTGAATCATGCGCCCGGCTTTGCAGCAGCATGGGGCGTCCATCCCAGTCAAAGTCGTAGTAGAACCTGTGCATCGACTTTGAGAACGACGGCCCGGACATCCGGGCCTGATGCCAGGTGATGCCACCGTCGATGGTGACATCGACGCGCGGGATGGTGCCGCGGCCGGACCAGGCCACACCGGTCAGAACCATGGGGCCGGGGCCGTGGGTGATGGGGGCCTGCGGACTGGGGTTGGTGATGACCGACTTTGCGTCCATCTCCCAGGTGAACCGGCGGGCCTGACCATCGGCCAGAAGGTCGGTGTACTTGGACGTTTCTTCCCGGTGGTGCCAGGGTTGATCGCCCACTTCGAGGCGGCGCAACCATTTGACCCACATGTTGCCTTCCCAGCCGGGAACGACCAGGCGGACGGGATAGCCCTGTTCGGGGCGCAGCGCCTCGCCGTTCATCTTGAAGGCGACAAGACAGTCGTCGAGCGCCTTTTCCATCGGGATCGAGCGGGTCATGCCGCTGGCATCCGCGCCCTCGGCGAGCAGCCATTTGCCCTCGGTCTTTACGCCAGCCTCTTCGAGAAGGAGGCGCAGGGGGACACCGGTATACATCACGTTGTGGATCATGCCGTGGGTGAACTGGCAGCCATTAAGCTGGGCACCGGCCCACTCCATGCCGGAATTGGCGGCGCATTCCAGGAAATAGACGTGGTTTTCACGCGGAAACCGCATCAGGTCCTGCATTGTAAAGACCAGCGGGGTGTCGACGAGGCCATTGATCATCAGGCGGTGCTGGGCCGGGTCGACCTCGGCGATGCCGCCGTGATGCCGCTCAAAGCACAGCCCACTGGGGGTGATGATGCCGTCCATTTCATGGAGGGGCGTGAAGTTGACCGAACTTACCGCATCGGCGGTCAGCCAGGGCACGTTGCGGCGCACGACGTGGGCCTCAAACTCGGACGGGACGCCGTAGGGGTTGGCGTCGACGCCCACGCCCAGGAACTGCGCCCAGGGCTGTTTCTCGGTTATGGCGGGGTCGGGGGCGGCTTGCCCCTTGGCCATGGTCGCGCCGACGGTGGCACCGCCAGCGGCCAGCGCCCCGGCCAGAAAGTTCCGGCGCGAGGGCTTTGCCCCTTTGTACAGTTGTACCAATGGATCCTTCATGATGTGATCCCTCCTCTGCTACGCTCAGGCACCCACGACCTTGACGGACGTGTTGGGGGCCACGCTGACTGTGTCCTGTTTGCGAATGTGGTTTTCGACGACATCCCAGATCTGGGGGCCTTCGGTGGCCTGGTTCACGCTGGCCCATCCGGCGACCACATAGGTGCTGGCGGGATCAAGCGTTTCCCCTGTCTTGAGCATGGTCAGGCCGGAAATCCGGCTGCCGATCGGCTGGTTGACGTCAATGGTGTAGCCAAGGCCACCCAGACGGACCATGTCGCCGCCCTGCTGGTAATAGGGGTCGGGGTTGAACAGGTTGTCGGCCACGTCCTCAAGGATCGTGTGGATGAATTCGCCGGTCATTTCAGTCCGATAGGCCTTGCCGTAGGTCATAGACGTGACGTTCCAGATGTCCTCGCGGGTGATGTCTTGCCCCGGCATGATCGAGGGGCCCCAGCGGACGCCGGGGGACATGGCGATGTCGGCCTCTCGTTCGCTGATCAGCGCGTCGCAGATCAGATCGTCCCAGGACCCGTTGAAGTTGCCGCGCCGGTACAAAAGCGTGTCAGCGTCGGTAGTGCCGATCACCTCGGCCATCTCGTCGGCAAAGGGGGCATGCTCTGCCTCGACTAGGGCGGTCACCTCGGCGTCAGGTGCGATCACATCCGAAAAGATCGGGATAAGCTTGTGCCGGAAGCCCATCATGCGGCCATCGCGCACATCCAGATCGACCCGGCTGATGAATTTCCCGTTCGAGCCAGAGGCGATGATGATCGTCTCGCCCACCAGCACAGGCTCGGGCAGGGCGTCATGGGTGTGTCCGGCAAGGATCACGTCGATGCCCTGCACACGGCTGGCCATCTTCTTGTCCACGTCAAAGCCGTTGTGGCTAAGGCAAACGACCAGTTCGGCGCCCATGCCGCGAACCTCGTCGACCATCTCCTGCATCCGCTCGTCCCTGATGCCAAAGGAATACTCGGGGAACATCCAGCCCGGGTTGGCGATGGGCATATAGGGGAAGGCCTGACCGATGACGGCGATCTTGACCCCGCCACGCTCAAAGAACGAATACGGTTTGAAATCCTCGCTCGGTTCATCCCATTCGGCGTCAAAGATGTTCTGGCCGAGGGCATCGAACGGCAGGTCGCCGATAATCTCGCGGACCCGGTCAGAGCCTAGGGTGAATTCCCAATGGAATGTCATGGCGTCGGGGCGCAGGGCGTTCATGACGTTGACCACGTCCTGCCCTTCGGTCTTGTAGCAGGGGAGAGAGCCGTGCCAGGTATCGCCGCCGTCAAGGAACAGGGCGTCGGGACGGTCGGCCCGGATGGCGTTGACGACGGTGGCAACGCGGTCGATCCCGCCCATCTTGCCATAGGTCTGGCCGAGGGCTGCGAAATCGTCATAGGTCAGGGCGTAATGCGAGGCGCTGCCGTCGTCGATGCCGTAGAGGCGGCGGAAATCGGCGCCGGTGACATGGGGGACCGCACCGCGATTGTCGCCCATGCCGATGTTGATCTCGGGCTCGCGGAACCAGATCGGTTTGAGCTGGGCGTGAAGGTCGGTCAGGTGGATCAGCGACACGTTGCCGAAGGTCTCGAACTGAAGAAGCTGGTCCTGGGTCAGGGCCTGTTGGGCGGCAAGCCGGCCCCATTGACCAAAGCCAGAGGCTCCGATGATTGCGGATGCGGCCATGCTGGCCTGCAGAAAATCACGACGCGAGATCATGGCGGGTTCCGATACGCATTCCAGAAATTGAATATTTAAGGGCGAAAAAACCCGCGCCGATGGTCTGGCGCGGGTCTTGGGAGGATCAGGGACGGACGGAGGGGCCTTCGACAGACAGGCCGTTGCCACGGCTTGCCACATAAAGCTCCAGCGCCACGAACTCGGGTGAGCCGACTGCAAAAGTCTCGGCCCGGGTGTCGCGGATACAACCACGGAAGCGGTTGTGGGTCTGGACAAGGCCCGCGTTCTTCAACCGGTAGGTGGGAAAGCCGTTGATCTGGCCTTGGCTGAGGTGGTCGGCGCGGATGTAGTTGCCGTAGTTCTGCTCGTGGCAGTTCGCACAGCTCAGCTCCAGCTGACCAAAGCGGGTGTAGTACAGCTCTTGCCCCTGTGCCCATGTTTCGGCCACGGGGCCCTCGATGGCCACGTTGACGGGCATGCCACGCGACTGGACCGAAATGAGGGCTTCCATCGCCGTCATATCGGATTTGTCATAGGCATAGGCATCAGCGCCCATCTGGTTGGTCCGGCAGTCATTGATCTGACCGGCCAGGGTACGCACTTCGCCGGCCTCTTCGTTCCAGCGCGGATAGACGGCGCGGACGCCGGCCATGCTTTCCTCGACATCGCCGTGGCAGGTGGCGCAGGATTTGCCCTCTGTCCCCTCGACGGTGTTCCAGGCCTCGATGCCCCGGTCCACGGCCAGGAAGGCCGGGTTGTCAAAGTCGTCCATCTCAAGCTGACGGGTCTCGTCTGACCGGAAGACCCAGCCGGACAGGATCGTGTCGATGCCCGTATCGCTCATATGAGCGGGGGCCGGGGCCCGGACGGTAATCTCGATCTCGCCGTTGATGACCAGGTCAGCGCCATCGTCCTGGGCCATTGCGATCGAGGCAATGGAACCCAGGGCCATGGCGGCGACGGTCCTTTGAAGCACTTTTCTCATGGTTATCCCTCCCTCTGGACGTCGCGGATCAGCTGACCGTGATCTCTTTGGTATCGGTGTAGACGGACCCGTCATCGTCGTACCAAGTGAAGGTGAACGTCCCCGATTCCGGCACGGTCGCCGTAAATTCGAAATAGGGGTTTGTGGAAATCGCAGGCTCGAGCGTCACGTCGATGACGGTCTCGCCGTTGAATTCGCACACAAAGCGGTTGATGATCGACCGGGGGATGATGTTGCCATCACCGTCCCGACGCTGACCAGATTCCATCTGGTGGCTGATCAGTGTCTTGATCTCGATCACCTCGCCGGCGGCTGCCTCACGAGGGACGCGAATGCGGGGGGTTACGTTGTCTGCCATCTGTTTGTTCTCCCTTATCAGCCGCCGCAGCCGCCGATCGTGACCTTCACCTCTTGCGAGGCCTGAACGAATGAGCCGTCGGGCATCTGTGCGATGGCGATGACATCCTGAGTGCCAGCCAGCCGGATACGGGTGGAGGCCGATTGTGCGCCGGCAAGGGGACCAAAGTGGAAGATCCCGACAGCCGGAGTGGGGTTGCCTGCCGCCAGGATCATGATGGCCGTCGCACCAGGGGCGCTGACCGATACCGGGACGGTGTTGCCGTTTTCAGCGATTTCGGGGGCGGTGAGCGTGATGCCACCTTCGCCGATTTCTGCGCCGCCGGTGAAGGCTGCGATGTTGTCTTCGATTGCCGCCGAGAGCCGGAGGGGCAGAACCGCTGCTGCGGCTGCTCCCATGGACATCACCAGGGCTTGTCTACGATTGAATGTCATCCTGTATCCTTCCTCGTATCGTCTATTCGGACAGGGTTTGCAGATAGGCGACCACGTCTTCGATCTGCTGAGCGGTCAGCAGAGGCGAAAGCTCGCCCGCGGCCTTGCCGGTAAAGGCGTCGCCGGGGCGAATGTAGCCACTGACGCGGTAGAACGACGGCATCACCGTATCGGGGAACACCATCTTGGCATTGGCCACGAGGCCCCGAAGCTGATCGACATCCCAACGATCGGCCACACCGTCCAGCGACGGGCCGACGTTGCCCTGAAAGGCCGCTGTACTGACGCTGACCTGGTGACAGGCCACGCAGTTACCGGCGGACCGGGTTTCCATCACCCGAAGCCCTTCGGCAGGGTCGCCAGCGACCCCCGTCAAGGATTGGGCAATTGCACCGTAGTCATCATAAGCGACATCGCTAGGGGCGACATCCTCTGCTACGGCCGCTGTGCTCATTAGGGCGACCAATGTCGCCGAGAGTGCAAAACGGGTCATCTCTCCTCCCTCGCTCATATTCGAATTTGTGTATACGATAGGACACAACCTGTGCAGCTGACAACAACCAATGCAAAATTTTGAATGTTTTCTTTTGCAGCCGCCCGTCCGGTCACTCTGGCAGACCGCCTTGTTCCAGCATACGGGCATGATATTTCTGGAAATTCTCGTCGCCAAGGTAGCCCTCTGCGACGATCCAGTTCAGCATGTTGAAGGTGGTGGAGCGGCCAAACGCGCCGGGCATCACGACCGCCGCCGCCTGCTGTCCAGAGGCCCCTTCGGGCACTTCGGGCGGATAAAACAGAATCGTCGGCGTGAAGAAAACGCCCCAGTGCTGGACCATGTCCTTCTCGCTCAGGACGGTGCCGTCAAAGTCGGTCACCTCGATGTCGCCGAACATGTTGATCTGTACGACAAAGAAGTTCTCGCGGATGTAGGTGTCAATGGCGGGTGTGGGGAACACCTCTTCGTGCATCTGGGTGCAGTAGATGCAGCCCCGCTGCTCTACCAGCACCATCAGGCGAAGCCCGAGGTCGTTGGCCTCGGCCAGGTCTTCGCGCAGGTCGCGGAAGGTGTCGCGCATCCAGTCGGTCTTGTGCAGGCCGTCGTCGCCAAGGGTGGCGGCGCTACTTGCGGCGGCCCAGATCAGGGCCGTGATGGTCAGGAGCAGACGGTGCATTTGTAGATCCTCCCTAGGGGTCAGCCCAGGCGGGTAAAGACCGGAAAGGTCTCGATCAGCCATTGGGCGATGTAGTTGACGGTGTTGGTTGCGATAAGAATGGCAAAGACGATCAGCATGACGCCCATCACCTTTTCGACCATCCCCAGGTATTGCCGGTTGCGGGCCATCCAGCCCAGGAACGGCCGGGCGAAAAGGGCTGCGACGACAAAGGGCAGGGTCATGGCCAGACCGTAGACCAGCAACAACAGCCCGCCTTGCCAAAGGTCGCCCATCCCGCTGGCAATCATCAGGATCGAGGCGAGCGCCGGTCCGACGCAGGGTGTCCAGCCAAAGCCGAAGGCAAGGCCCATGACATAGGCCCCGGCGATCGAGGTCGGGGCAACGGTCGAATCGATCCGTGCCTCGCGGTACAAGAGGGGGATACGGATGATCCCCAAAAAATGCAGGCCAAATATGAACAGGACAGCGGCGGCCACATAGGACAGCGGCTCTTTCAACTGGGCAAAGGCCTGCCCAAGGGCGGTGGCCCCCAGCCCCAGCAGCACAAAGATCGAGGTCACGCCAAGGGCAAAGGCGATGGCCGACAGCACAAGTTGCTTCTGCACCCCCGGCGCGATCTTGTCCGACCCCCGAAGCTCGGTCATCGATATCCCGGCCATATAGCACAGGTAGAACGGCACCATCGGTAGGATGCAGGGGGTAAAGAACGACAGGAGTCCCGCAAGTGCTGCGCCGACATAGGAAATCTCTAGCACGACAGGCTCCTTGAAAAGTTCATATATTCGAATTATTGTATATGAATATCGTGCCGTCAATCAGCTGTGAGGGAACAATGATCAGATTGGCTGCCGCAGCCCTTGCTATGATGCTGTCCGCAAGCGCCGCATTGGCGCAGGCGCAGCTTGTCATGTTCGAAGAGGTGGGCTGCATGTGGTGTGCCCGCTGGAATGACGAAGTCGCCGATATCTATCCGCTAAGTGCTGAGGGAATGGTGGCGCCGCTTGTCCGGCTCCAGATTGACGACCCGGTGCCGGAGGATGTATTATTGCAGCGTAAAGTAACCTTTACCCCGACATTCGTTCTTCTTTTGGACGGTGTCGAGGCGGGCCGGATCGAGGGCTATCCGGGCGAAGATTTTTTCTGGGGCCTGTTAGTTGTGCTTTTCGATCGGGCAGGGATCGAAACGGCAGCACAGGCAGATGGCTAGGTCAGTGCAAATCGGACACGCCTTGACTGCGGGTCCACAAACCCCATTTCAAGATCGTCAAAGGAAGTTTATGGGCGGTTTATAGACGATGGGCCAATTTGAGAGGCATCGACTCGTGGGCACAGCAGTCAACGATCTTCGATTGTCAGAGACGGAACTCGACAAGATGATGTCGAGTGCGACCGAGGCATCGAACTTCCTCAAGGCGCTTAGCCATGAAGGAAGATTGATGATCCTGTGCCATCTGGTGACAGGCGAAAAAAGTGTGACCGAGCTGGAAGAGCTGTTGTCATCCCGCCAAGCCGCCGTCTCCCAACAGTTGGCCCGTCTTCGGCTTGAGGGTCTTGTGACACCCCGTCGCGATGGCAAGGCGATCTACTACAGCCTGACTGACAACCGCTCGCGCCAGATCATCGACATCCTGTTCGATATGTTCTGCAAGGACTAAAGGACCTTTCCTCCTTGGTCCGAGCGACATGGCCCTGATCTAGCTGTCCATCGGGATGCGTACGTCTTGAACAGGCCAATAACCACCCACGCCCACCCTTGTTACATTGCTGTCATCGAAACCCGGCAACGGTGATTTTGATGAGACGGTCTATACCGGACGAGAGCCGGTCGTGACCTTACGGCCATCTGGTGTATTCAGGTGTTCAGGGGTGCAGGAGGTTTCCCAAAGATGAATGAGTTTGACGGCAAGGTCGCATTGGTCACCGGATCAAGCGGGATCGGACTGGGGGCGGCCCTGCATTTCGCCCGCGAAGGGGCCCGGGTCTATCTTTGCGGCATAGACGAGGCGGTCAACGCAGTGGCCCGGCAGGAGGCTAAAGGCCTGCCGCTTGAGGTCTCCCGCGTGGATGTGTCGGATGCCGGGCAGGTCGAGGAATGGGTTGAGGCCTGCGCAATCGAAGCGGGAGGCATCGACATCCTCGTCAACGCAGCCGCCATCCAGACCTATGGGGATGCCGCCACGACGGACCCCGCTGATTTTGCCCGGACGATCGCGGTCAACCTGACCTCTTGCTATCTCACCACCCATTTCGCCTACCGCCACCTCAAGGCGCGGGGCGGCGGGGCGGTGGTGCATGTGTCCTCGGTTCAGGGCCATGCCAATCAGAACAACGTGCTGGCCTATGCGACCTCCAAGGGCGGGGTGCACGCCATGACCCGCGCGATGGCTGTTGATGCGGCTCGGGACGGCATCCGCGTCAACTCGGTCAGCCCGGGGTCGGTGCGCACTCCGATGCTTGAGTATTCGGCCCGCCAAATCGCGGGCGAGGACGCATCCATTGAGCAGGCCATCGCGGACTTTGGCCGTGCCCATCCCATCGGCCGGGTCGGGACGGTGGTCGAGACAAGCGCCCTCATTGCCTTTCTGTGCAGCGACAAGGCGGGGTTCTGTACCGGTGGCGATTATCTGGTGGACGGCGGTCTGACCGCGCATCTGGGGGTCTAGCGGCGCCCCCGTCAGGTTTGTGCCACCCCGGTAAAGTGTTGGAACGACAGACGAAGATCATTCTGATCAAAGCCCCGTCCGATGACCACTATGCCGTTGTCCAGCCCGTCGCGGCTGTCGTCGGTTGGCAGAATTTCGGGGGGCTGCACGACCTTGCGCACGGTCTGCAACAAGAGCCGGCCCGCAGGGGTGCGCACAACGCCTTTGACCCGCACAATCTCATCCCCCCGTGCATGCAGCAGGGCCGATAGCCAGACGCCAAGGGCGGACCAGTCCGGATCGTTGCCCAGCGACAGGCGCACCGGCAAAAGCGGGGCGGGCTCTCCTCCGACAAGGGCGGGCAGATCGGCTGGCCGTGTCCCAATGGGCGGGGCGGGCAGGGTGGTGGCAGAACCCATGACCGCCCCCGACAAGGCCGCCCCGGGGTTAAGCGTTCGCAGGGTCAGTTGCAGCCGGGCAACCTCGGCCGGGTCCGCGGCGTCCAGCTTGGTCAGGATCAGCCGGTCCGCCGCCTCGACCTGCCGCCGTCCCAGCGGTTCGGCGGCAAGCTGGGCCAGCCCATGCGCCGCATCGACCGCCACGATGATGTCCGAGATGACGATATGGCGGGTCAGGATCGGGTCGGCCTGCAACAGCGCGACGATAGGGGCGGGGTCGGCCAGCCCGCTGGTCTCAAGTATCACCCGTTCCAATCGTTGCGACGGATCGTCGCTTTGACTGCGCCGATCGCAAAGCTGGCGCAGGGCCTTCACCAGATCGGCCCCTGCCGTGCAGCAGACGCAGCCGCCTGCCAGCACTGTCGGCCCCTCCGTCCCGCCCAAAAGCGCATCGTCCACTGGGATTTCGGCCGCCTCGTTCACCACCACATGCACCCGGCCAAAGGCCCCGGCATGCAGCTGGTGGCGCAGCCAAGTCGTCTTGCCCGAGCCGAGATAGCCGCCAAGGATCGTCAGGCGCAATCGGCCTTCTGTTTCAGTCATTTGGGGTCAGAAACCGGGGCGACAGCGGGTCGATGGGGGCGCCGGTCAGGCGTTCAGCCTCGGCCCAAAGCGCCTCGAGGTTGGGGACGATGGTCTGCGCCCCGCTCAGGGTCGATAGCTGGATGCCGGGCACCTGGCCCCCGTCATAGGCGGACAGGCCCGAGCCTTTCAGTGCCGTCGCCAAAACCTGTGCCCGGCGAAACCGGGCGCGGAGGCGGTCCGGGGCGGTTGCCGCCCCGGCCTCTGTCCAATGTCCCGGAGCTGCCGGATAGCCGCAGCTGGCGCACATTCTGCCGTCCTCAGATCACTTCGGGGCGGGCGTCGCCGGCAAAAGGATAGCGGGCGCGGAAGTCGTCGGCGATGGCCTCGAAGGTCATCCACTCGCAGCCCTCATGGCCGTTGATGTATTCGATCAACCGCTCCAGCATAAGCAGAACCTGCGGGCGGCCGGACACATCGGGGTGGATGGTAAAGGCAAAGACGGCATAGTCCATTTCCCGGTAGACCCAGTCGAATTGGTCACGCCACATCTGTTCGATATCGCGCGGATTGACAAAGCCGTGGCTGTTGGGCGCCTTTTTCATGAACATCATCGGGGGCAGATCATCGACGTACCAGTTGGCGGCGATATCGACGAGGTCGATCTCGTGCCCATGCTTGAGGGGGTGCATCCACTCTTGCGCCGTCTTGGTATAGTCGATCACGTTCCACTCGTCCCCGACGCGGGCGTAGAACGGCTGAAAGTCTCGATACCCCTGGCTGTGGTCATAGGAAAAGCCATATTTTTGCAGCAGGGCGGCGGTGGAATTCGACATCTCCCACCATGGGGCAACATAGCCCTTGGGGGCCTTGCCCGTCAGCTTTTCGATCAGTTCGATCGACTTGACAAGAACCGCCTCTTCCTGCGTCGGTGTCATCGCGACGGGGTTTTCGTGCATATAGCCGTGGGCGCCAACCTCGTGGCCCGCATCCACGATCATCTGCATCTCCTTGGGAAAGGTCTCAAGGCTGTGGCCGGGGATGAAGAAGCTGGTCGGCATATCGTACTTCTTGAACAGGCGCAGCAGGCGCGGGATGCCGACTTCGGTCGCAAAGATGCCGCGCTGAATGTCCGAAGGGCTGTCCCCCCCACCATAAGAGCCGATCCAGCCGGCAACGGAATCGATGTCTGTGCCAAAGGCGCACATGATCTTCTTGGTCATCAATCAGTTCTCCAAAAGGTGGGGCAGGACCCCTTTGTTGTCGTGGTATCGGGGGCCGGGCCTATACAGGCGGCGGGATGGCGCCGGTGCGGTCGACGATCAGGCCGTAGTGTTCGGGACGGCGATGGGCGGCAAAGTCAAAGATCGTCTCGCGGTAGGTCTGGCCCATATCAAGGTCGCAGCGGGCGGTGATAACCTCATCCTCGACCGTGCAGGCCATGGCGACGATCTCGCCCGAGGGGGCGATAATCACGCTTTGACCGCCCATTTTGGAGCCTTCTTCGTTGCCGCATTTTGCGGTTCCGACGACCCATGTTGCGTTCTGATAGGCGCCAGCCTGCATCGACAGGTGGTTGTGAAACAGGGTCAGGCTGTCCATCGCCTGTGCGCCCACATGGCCAAAGGGCGTGTTGTAGCCCAGCATGACCATCTCGACCGCTTGCAGGCCCATGACGCGGTAGGTTTCTGGCCAGCGGCGGTCGTTGCAGATCGCCATGCCCATGATCCCGTCGAATCCGCGAAATACCGGAAAGCCAAGGTCGCCGGGCTCAAAATACCGCTTTTCCAGATGCTGAAAGTCGCGGCCGGGCTGAGGTTCGGAATGGCCGGGCAGGTGCACCTTGCGGTATTTGCCGATGATCGTGCCGGTCTTGTCGACGAGGATCGAGGTGTTGAACCGCCGCTTCACCCCGTTTTCGTTCGTCAGTTCGGCATAGCCAAGGTAGAAGCCGATCCCCAGCTTCTTTGCCTCGTCAAACAGCGGCATGGTGGCCGCACTTGGCATCTCGGTCTCGTAGTAGCTGTCGAGTTCGGCCTCGTCCTCGATCATCCAGCGCGGAAAGAAGGTGGTCAGCGCCAGTTCCGTGAACACGACCAGCTCGCAGCCCCGGCCCTTGGCCTCGCGCATCATCTCGATCAGGCGCTTGACCGTATCGGCGCGGGTTTCCGACTTGGCGATGGGGCCCATCTGGGCCGAGGCGGTCAACAGATAGCGGCTCATGCGGGTTCTCCTTGCGGGGTGGTTGCGGCGGGCAGGGCGACAAGGCGGACCATGGCCTGCGCCATGCCACAGGCCGCCGCCACGCCGTCGATGACGGGAAGGCCGTGGTCTGACGACAGCTCTGCCGCCAGATCGGCCATTCCGGCGCAGCCCAGAACAATCGCCCCTGCGCCATCCTCGGCCTTGGCGCGGCCTACTTCGGCGGAAACGCGGGCGCGGGCATCCGATCCGGGGCGTTCGAGGTCAAGGACGGGCACCTCGCTTGCCCTGACCTTGAGGCAGTGGGAGGCAAGGCCATAGGTGCTTATGTTGTCCTCGATGATCGGAACCGAAACGGACAGGGTGGTGACCACGCTGTAGCGTTGACCCAGCAGCATGGCGGCGTGAAAGGCGGCCTCTCCGATCCCGATGACAGGAATGTCGACAAGGTTTCGCGCCTCAGCAAGGCCGGTGTCATCGAAACAGGCGATGATACAGGCGTCTGAGTTGGGTGCGACGCGGGCCAAATTCGCCAGAAGATGCGGCAGGGCCGCGGCCCCATCCTCGGCCCCTTGAATCGCGGGCGGGCTGGCGGCGCAGGTGTAGCCGGTCACGGTCACACCGGGGGCGGCGACGGCCCGCGCGGCGGCGGCGATCTTGTCCGTCATACTTTGGGTCGAATTGGGGTTGATGACGGCGATGCGCATGCTGTCAGACCATGCCCTTGCCAGCGTCCGAGCCCTGCTTGGCCCGGCGGCGCTGAATGAACAGCGCGATGCATAGGAACACCCCGATGATCGATAGCGAGAACAGGGTTGTCAGGGTGCCAAGCGCATAAAGGACAGGCGAGGTGACGTTGGTCGTCATGCCAAAAATCTCAAGCGGCAGGGTGTTATAGCTGCCCGAGGTCAACAAGGTGCGGGCAAATTCGTCGTAGCTGAGGGTAAAGCCGAACAGGGCCACCCCGATCAGCGAAGGTGCGATCAGCGGCAGGACGATGTGCTGGAACACCTGCCAAGATGTGGCACCCTGATCACGGGCCGCCTCTTCGTAGGCCGGATTGAACCGGTTGAAGACGGCGAACATGATCAGCAAGCCAAAGGGCAGGGTCCATGTCAGCTGGGCGCCAAAGCCCGAGGTGGACCAATGCACATCCCAGCCCAATTGCGAAAAGATCAGGCCAATGCCCAGCGACACAAGGATCGACGGGATCACGAGGCTGGCCATGATGATGTAGAATACGATGTTTGAACCGGCGAACCGCTTGCGATAGGCCAGCCCGCCCATGATCGACAGGACGACCGTGGTCACCATGACCATCAACCCCAAGGCAAGGCTGCGGCGGAACGATCCCCAAATGTCACCAACGGCCTGGGTCTGGAACAGCTCATCAAACCAATGCAGGGACACGCCGCGCATCGGGAAGGTCAGGCCACCGCCCGGCCCCTGAAAGCTCAGGATGCCGATGGTGAACGTGGGGCCATATAGAAAGATCAGGAACAGCACGAAAAAGGCGCCAAGGATGTAGAAGGACAGGGGGCGTTTGCCGTCCATGATCTAAAGCTCCTTCCGGATATCGACGAAGCGCAGCATGATCGCGATGGTGATCAGGACCGTGCAAAGCAGGACCACGGCGGTCGCGGCGGCTGAGGGATATTGCAGCAGTCCGATGTCATTTGAGATCAGCCTGCCGACGTTGGCGATCTGAGAACCGGACATGAAGCGCACGGTGATAAAGTCGCCCATGACAAGTGCCACGACAAAGATCGACCCGATCATGATCCCGGGCTTGGTCAGGGGTATGATCACATTTGTGAGAATCTGAAATCCCGAGGCTCCACCATCGCGGGCGGCCTCGATCAGGGATTTATCTATACGCATCATGGTGTTGAATATCGGAACAACCATGAAAAGGGTGTAGAGGTGGACAAAGGCCAGGATCACCGCAAAGTCGGAAAACAACAACCACTCCAGCGGCTCGTCTATGAGACCCATTCCGATCAACGACTGGTTCGCAATGCCGTTTCGCCCCAGAAACGGCACCCAGGAGATCATGCGAATGATGTTCGAGGTCCAGAACGGGATCGTGCACAGCAAGAACAGGGTGATCTGCCAGGTCAGGGTGTGGACGTGGAATGTCAGGAAATAGGCGACAGTAAAGCCGATGCTGAGAGTGATTGCCCAGGTGATCAGCGCAAAGGTGAAGGTCTTGATAAAGACGTTCCAGACAACCTGAGATCCGAACAGATATTCGTAGTTGTCGAACTGGAACGCAGGATAAATCGAAAATTCGGTTGATCCCCAAAAGCTGACAGCCGTGATCATGCCAATCGGCATCAACAGGAAGAACACCAATATCAGCATGATCGGCGAGACGAGCATCCAGCTTTGTGCGCCAGGACGGCGGAAAAGGCGTTCCATGTCTATGCTCCGTCGCATGCCGGGGAAGGGGGACGCCCCCCGCTGATGCGGGAGGCGTGATTGATGTCGCGGCCCGATCAGGCTGCGATGAACTCGTTCCACTTGCGGACCATGTACTGGTTCTCGTCCATGACAGAGTTCCAGCAGGCAACAGCGCCCATACGGTCGAGGAAAGAGCCGCCGTCGCGCACTGCGCCGGGACCTTCGAGAAGCTGGCCTCCGGGGGCCACGATGTCGCCCATCGATTCCTTGCCCTCGTACCAGTAGCCCCACTCGTCCTCGGACATGAACAGCTTGGAGGTTTCGGGAACGGCCGAGTAGTAGCCCTGCCGCATGAGGAAGCCGCCGACCCAACCGGACAGGTACCAGTTGATGTACTCGTACGCTGCATCAAGTTTGGCGCCTTCCAGCGTGGCGGCCAGACCCATGCCGCCGCCCCAGCTGCGGTAGCCTTCTTCAAGCGGCTGGTAGACGCAAGGAATGCCCTGCGACCGCACGGCGGTGATGGCGGGCGACCACATGGACTGGATCACGACCTCACCCGAAGCCATCAGGTTGACGCTTTCGTCGAACGACTTCCAGAAGGCGCGGAACTGGCCGTTCTGCTTGGCCTCGGTGAAGATGCCGATGGTCAGGTCGATCTCTTCGCGGGTCATGTTGCCCTTGTCGGGGTACTGGTACTCGCCCATCGATTCGACGACCATCGCCATGTCCATGATGCCGATCGACGAGATGTCGAGGATTGACGCCTTGCCGGCAAACTCGGGGTTCAAGAGTTCGGACCAGTTGCTGATCGGACGGCCGATCAGGTCGGGGCGGATGCCAAGGGTGTCGGCGTTGTAGATCGTGGGGATCAGGGTCATCCAGCCGGATTCTTCCTGCACGAACTCGGTCCCGTCGACGCCGGTGGTAAAGCCCACGGTGTGCGGGGCGGTGCCCTGTGCGATCTCGCTGGTCGGTGTCAGCTTGCCCGAGCGGAAGGTGCCGGCGATCTTGTCGTAGTTCGTGATCCGGCTGGTATCCATGGCCTGAAGGTTGCCGGTGGGCCAGACCTTCTTGCAGATCCAGTATTCGATGTCGGCGATGTCAAAGCTGTTGGCCTGTGTGGCCACACGCTGTGTGACAGAGTCGGAATCGAGGGCGGTCATCTCAAGCGTGATGCCCAGATCCTCGAATGCCTTTTCGGCAATCTCGTTGAACGCGGACACGCCCGTGCCTGCCTGACGCAGAACGATATTCGACTGCGCCCAAAGCATCGGGGCAGAGAGGGACGCGCCGGCGGCGGTGACGCTTGCGGCGGCGCCCTTAAGAAGGGTGCGGCGGCTAAGCCCGTTCTTTTTGGTGTATTTGGTCATCAAATTCTCCTTGTTGGTGGCATCGTTGGCCGGTTCTTTGGGGGTGGGAAAGTTTCAGCGGGTCAGCAGATGCAGGTCCTGACTGTCCCAGCCGACGCGCACGGTGGCGCCGGTTTCGATTGGCGCGGCAAAAAAGCCGTCCTCGGGGATCATCGCGGTGATCGCCGTGTCGCCGGGCCCGATCATGCCAAGTGCTACATGGGTGCCCAGAAATTCGACCGAGGTGACAGCTGCATCCAGCCCTTCGACAGGCTTTTCCACCAGCCGAAGACGGTCCGACCGCAGGGCATAGTGTTTGCCCTCAAGCGAGATGACGTTGTGGCCGCCCAGAAAACGGGCGACGAATTCGGTCTGGGGCGCGTTGAACACCTCACGCGCTGTTCCGGCCTGCTCGATCACGGCGTTGTTCATGACGACGACCTCATCGGCCAGAGCCAGCGCCTCGTCCTGACCGTGGGTGACGTGGATAAAGGTGATGCCCAATTCGCGCTGCAGTTTCTTCAACTCGCCCCGCATCCGGATGCGCAGGAAAGGATCAAGGGCCGAAAGCGGCTCATCCAGTAGCAGGACCTGGGGGTTGGTGATCAGGGCCCGGGCAAGGGCTGCCCGCTGCTGCTGACCGCCCGAAAGCTGTGCGGGCAGGCGTTGGGCCAGTTCATCCATGCCAACGAGATCAAGAAGCTCGTGCGCCTTGCTGTGGCGGGTCTTCTTGTCGATGCCTTGCATCTTCAGGCTGAAGGCGACGTTGTCGAGGATCGTCATATGCGGAAACAGCGCATAGGACTGGAACATCATCGCCGTGCCCCGCTTGGCCGGGGGCAGGCCGGAAATATCACGTCCGTTCAGGAGGATAGCCCCATCGCTGACGCTTTCATGCCCCGCGATCATCCGCAGGGTCGAGGATTTGCCGCAGCCCGACGGCCCCAGAAGGCAGACGTAGGCACCGGGCGTAAACACATGGGACACGTTGTCCACGGCCACAGCAGAGCCGTAGCGTTTCGTCACGTGAACAAGTTCCAGATCATTTTGGGACCGCACCAGCCGCCCTCCCGCTATTTGTTGAGTGACGATTATTTGGAAGTTTCTGCGATGCGAGTCAGAACCGGTCAAAACCACCCGCAGACTCGGCTTTGCCGCATTTGAAGCCAATGCTAATGTGACTTTGCCTGTTTTTTGGACACAGAATACAGAATGTGACGCCCGGTGATGTGTGGGCGAGGGGCTAATAGGCCAGCTCGTATAGCGCACCGGCCAGGACCTGAATGCCCGCCACGATGTCCTCGATGGTCGAAAATTCCTCGGGCGTGTGGCTGCGTCCGCCTTCGCTTCGCACGAAGACCATGGCGACGGGGCAGATGCGTGCGATCTGCTGGGCGTCGTGCCCTGCGCCACTTGCCATGTGCAACGCGGGGATGCCCTGACGTTTGGCCGACGCCTCAAGGGCGGCAACGAGGGCAGGGTCGCTGGGGCTGCCCGGATGGTCGAACAGAACGCGGGTTTCCAGCCCAAGGCCACGCCGTTCGGCGATCTCGGTAAGGGCGGCTGCGTGGGCTGCGTGCATCCGCGTCGCCTCGTCCTGAATCGGGTGACGGGCGTCGATGGTAAAGGTGACGGACCGGGGGATGATTGCGGGCGCATTGGGTGACACATGGCATCGTCCGACGGTCGTCACCGCGGGGCGGCCCATCCGGTAGGCATGGTCGATCAGGCGGGACGTCACTTCGGCAAAGCCCGCCATCGGGTCGCGCCGCAGGTCCATAGGAAAGGCCCCGGCGTGGTTCTGTTCGCCAGTCAGGGTGACCTCGGTATGCCGGATCGCGGTGATTCCGGTGACGATCGCCACAGGAATATCGGCGTGCTCCAGCACCGGCCCCTGTTCGATGTGCAGTTCAACAAATGCGGCGATATCGTCGCGTTTAGCCTCGTCCAGACGCGCAGGATCAAGGCCAACCGCCTGCATGGCCTGACCTATGGTGCCGCCATTCGCCTCCTTTACCGTGTCGGGATCCGTTGCGCTGACCCGCCCGACAAGCGCGCGAGAGCCCCAGAAGCCGGCGGTTGGAAAACGACTGCCTTCCTCTTCGCAAAGCGACAGCATTTCGAGGGGACGTTTGGGCGGGCCAAAGGCCTCAACCAGCGTCTTGATCGCGACAAGCGCCGCGATAACCCCAAGCGCACCGTCATACCGTCCGCCCGGACATTGGCTGTCGATGTGAGAGCCTGAAACGATGGCCTTGCCCCCGTCGCGGCCCTCGATCCGGCCCCAGAGGTTGCCGGCTGCATCCATCCGGGTGGTCAGTCCGGCGGCGGTGGCCCAGTCCTTTACCAGCGCATTGGCGGCGACCCATTCGTCGGAAAACGCGGTGCGCCAGACCCCGGTTTCGGAATGCGCCCCGATAGCGCCAAGCGTCAGGATCATGGTTTCGACTTCGGCCGCATCGATGGCGGGGATGGGGTTGGTCACGGCGCGCACTCCTTCAGGGACGATCGGACGATGCCGCCAATCTGTGCACCCGCCCAGAGCGGACGGCGTCATTTGGCCCGAGTCGGCGGTCTGTAAATGTGAACTGCCCTATTCGGGTCTTTGGGCCCTGTCGGGTGCTGAAACTCTAGGCGGAGTCGAAAGGGGCCGGGTCTTCTGTGCCCAAAATCTCGTGCACTATGCATCCAGAGTGCTACCGAGTGAGGGCATTGGAGAGGATTTACCATGAAAGCGATTGGTGTGGATGTGGGCGGGACCTTCACGGATCTCATCTATTGCGATCTATCGACGGGCGCCCTTGGCATTCATAAGGTCTCGACCACGCCCGATGATCCGTCGCGTGGCGTGATGGAGGGGATCACCGCACTTTGCGCAATGAACGGTGTCGCACCGGGCGATATCGAGCATGTGTTCCACGGTACCACCACAGCCACCAATGCGGTGCTAGAGGGCAAAGGGGCCCGCACCGGCATGATCACCAACGAAGGCTTTCGCGACATCCTGCACATCGGGCGGCACCAGCGGGTCGAACACTACTCGATCATGCAAGAGCTGCCCTGGCAGAATCGTCCCCTGATCCAGCGCCGCCATCGCAAGACAGTTGGCGGTCGCCTGATCCCGCCGACAGGGGCCGAGCTTGTCCCGCTAGACGAAGAGGGCGTGGTGCAGGCGGCAGAAGAATTGAAGGCCGCCGGGGTCGAGTCTGTGGCGATCTGTTTCCTGTTTTCCTACCTCAACCCCGCGCACGAGTTGCGGGCAAAGGAGATCGTCGAGGCGGTGATGCCCGACGCCTTTGTTACGACCTCATCCTTCATCTCCCCCCAGTTCCGCGAGTTTGAGAGGTTCACGACAGCGGCCCTTGCCGCCTTTGTCGGCCCCAAGGTCGACCGCTACATCGCGGGCCTTGGACAGGCGTTGCAAGACATCGGCGTCAAGGGCGACCTGCGCGTGATGGCGTCGAACGGTGGGGTTGCCACCCCCCGGATGGTGACGGAAAAGCCTGCATTGACCCTGTTGTCAGGACTGGCGGCAGGCGTTTTGGGCGGCGGCTGGATCGGGGCGCAATGCGACCGGTCCCGGCTGATCACCTTTGACATCGGGGGCACCTCTGCCGACATCGGTATCGTGGTGGACGGGGTGTTTGCGGAAACGGACGCCCGCTCGACCTCGATCGCGGGCTTTCCCTTGCTGATGCCGATGCTCGACATCCATACCATCGGGGCCGGTGGCGGTTCTATCGCCCATGTCGACCGGGGCGGCGCTTTCCGGGTCGGCCCGCAAAGCGCGGGCGCCGTTCCCGGACCAGCCGCCTATGGCCGTGGCGGGACAGAGCCTACGGTAACGGACGCCAACCTTGTTCTTGGCCGCCTCGATCCCGGTGATTTCCTTGGCGGCGACATGGGCCTTGATGTCGAGGCCTCTCGCGCCGTCATCGGAGAACTCGCGAAGACCCTCGGCCTTGGCCTGCTGGAAACCGCCGAAGGGGTCCTGACGATTCTGAACGCCAATATGGCCAACGCCATCCGGTCGCGCACCGTGCAAAAGGGGATCGACCCACGCGGCTTTGCCCTTGTCGCCATGGGCGGCGCAGGGCCGCTGCATGGGGCCGACGTGGCCGCCATGTTGCAGGTGCCCGAGGTGATCGTGCCGCCCTATCCGGGGATCACATCGGCCATGGGCCTTTTGACGACTGATCTGAAGTACGATGCAATCCGCACGCAATTTCAGGTCTCGGTTAGCCTTGATGTTGCCCGCGTGGCCGGTGACTGCGCCGAAATGGAGGCTGAGCTTGCCGCCCGTTTTGCCGATGACGGTGTCCCGGCTGCGGATGTCGAGTATCTGCGCAGCGGTGACCTGCGCTATGTTGGACAGGGGTACGAGCTGAAGGTTCCGCTGCCCTCTGGCCCCATTGACGCGGCAGGGATGGCGCAGGTCTGGGAGGATTTTCACGCAGCCCACGCTGCCGAATATGGCCATGCCTTCCGCGAAAGCCAGATCGAGCTTGTCAACGTCCGCGTCACAGGCCGGGGGCCTTTGCCCAAGCTGGCCGCAATGACAGCGCCGGCGGGCGGGTCGCTTGAGGCGGCTTTGGTCCGCCAGTCCGACTGTGTGTTCCGGGGGACTGGCGGGTTGGAAACCCACAAGACGCCGGTCTATCGCCGGGATCAGTTGCCAGTCGACACCCCCTTTGACGGTCCTGCGATCCTTTTGCAAAAGGACAGCACGACCGTTGTCCCGCCGCTGGCCCGCGCCGTCGTCCACCCTTCGGGCAGTATCATCATCACATTGGGAGCCGCCGCATGACCCGGATTGACCCGATCACCGCCGCCGTCATCCAGGGCGGGCTTGAGAACATCGCGATTGAGATGGGGCACAAGCTGATGCGTATGTCCTACTCCTCGATCATTCGGGAATCCGAGGATTTCGGGGCCGCCCTGACCGATGCGACCGGTCGCCAGATGTGCGAATGCAAGATGTCGACCCCGCTGCAATCCGGTCCGATCCCGGGCTATGTGCGCAACGTGCTTGAGGTGCTCGAAGGACGGGGCGACCCGATCCGCCCCGGTGACGTGATCATGCACAATGATCCCTACGGCGGGGCCAGCCACGGCCCTGACGTCGCCTTTTGTGTGCCGGTGTTTCACAAGGACGCCCTGATCGGCTGGTCCGTGACCACCGCCCACCATCTGGATATCGGTGCCCTCAGCCCCGGCAGTTGCGGGATCGTGGACGCGGTCGATACCTATGCCGAGGGCCTGCAATTCAAGGCGATCAAGGTCTATGACCGTGGCGAAAAGAACGAGGCCGTCTGGCATATCCTGCGCGCCAACATCCGTGCCCAAGAGCTTGTCGTCGGGGATATGGAGGCGCAGATCGAGGCCGCCCGTATCGGTGCCGCCCGCTTTCTGGCGCTGGTCGAGGGGTATGGCATCGACGATGTCTATGCCGCGTTCGAGGATCTGATGGACTATTCGGAACGGTTGATGCGCGATGCCATCCGTGACCTGCCCGACGGAGACTATACGGCGACAACCCATCTGGATGGCTATCTCGACGATCCCGATCCGTCGCGCCACCACCTACCGCTTGTCGTCACCCTAAAGGTGCGGGGCGACAACCTGACGGTCGATCTTACCGGCACCGCCCCGCAATTGCCGGACAAGCCGGTCAACATGCCCCTTGTGGGCACTGTCGATTGCGCGGTCTGGCTGACGATCCGGTCGATCCTTCTGGACAGCGCGGTCTATGGGCCGATCCCCCAGAACTCTGGCCTGACCCGCCCGATCGAGATCGTGGCCCCGCGTGGCTGTATGGCCAACCCGATCTTTCCGGCCCCCGTCATTGCCCGCTTCTGCTCGGGCAACCAGTTGGCCGATACGGTGATGAAAGCACTCGCGCAGGCCGTGCCGCATCAGGTGTCGGCCGGGATCGGAAACCTAAGGGTCGTCGCCATCTCGGGCCTGAACGAGGGCAATCATTGGGTCCATATGGAAATCATGGAAGGCAGCTATGGCGGCCGCTACGGGATGGACGGGATGGACGCGGTCGATACGCTATACGCCAACACCCGCAACAACCCTGTTGAAGATATCGAAAGCCATATCCCCCTGCGCGTCGATCGCTACGAGCTGCGCGAGGATCGGGTTGCCCCCGGCGAATGGCGCGGTGGGATCGGGACGATCCGCGAGTTTACGTTCCTCGACGATGCGGGCTTTTCCCTCGAAGGGGACGGGCACGCGTTCAAGCCCTGGGGCTTTGAGGGTGGTGCAGAAGGGCATGTCGCCTCATTGACCCTGCGTGGGATCAACGGGGATGAAAGGGCGCTGCCCTCCAAGGTGCCCTATTGCAAGGTCCGGGCGGGCGAACGGTTGATTTCAACCGGACCCTGTGGTGGTGGCTATGGCATTGGATTTGAACGCGATCCCGAGGCCGTCGCCTCGGACGTGGCCGACGAACTGATCCCGGCCGAAACGGCGTTGCGCGATTTCGGTGTGGTTCTGGTCGACGGCAAGGTGGATCACGCCGCGACCGCGGCGGCCCGCGCCTAGGCGGGGGCCAGCACTCACCATCACGCCTCCATAAAGTCGCGCCAGCGGCGCACGACATGGGTGTGTTCGTCCATAAAGGTGTTCCAGACCCGCGCCCGGCTCATCCTTTCGCGGTGCGACCCGCCTTCGCGGCGATGGCCGGTGGGCACGCAAATGCGGCCTTCGGGATCGGGCAGGGGGCGGGCGGCGCGAATGCCGCCGTACCAGTAGTCCCACTCATCCGGGTGCAGATGCCCCCTGATCCTGTCGGGAAAGGTCGCGTAGTAGCCCTGCCGCGCGAAACAGGCCCCGGCCCAACCGTCCTGACACCAGTTGAGAAAGTCATAGGCCGCATCCAGCGTTTCGCCGCCTGTCGCGGCCGAAATGCACAGGTCGGAATGCCAGCCGCGACACCCCTCGGCCGGGGTCGAGATGACGATGGGCACGCCCAGTCCGCGCAGCTTTGCCGCCGCCGGGGAAAAGATGGTCTGCAAGACCACGCCGCCCCGCTGGATCAGGCGGACGGCATCCTCGGCCTGCGACCAGACGCCTTTGAAATGGCCGATCTTCTTTTTGTGGATCAGCGTGTCGATGACCTCGTCGACCTCTTCGACGGACAGGTTTCCGATGTCCTCAAAGCTCAGACTGCGCGACGCCTCGACCGCCAGCGCCCCTTCGATGATGCCCAGAACCGGGTCGCCGATCAGACCGACCTGTCCAGCCCAGCGGGGGTCAAGCATCCAGCCCCAAGTCGCCGCCTCATTCGGGGCCAGCCCGTCGCGCAGGGCGGCCAGATAGCCAAAGCTATCGACCCCGTGCACCAGTGGCAGCATGGACAGCCGGTCCGATGGAGTTCGGGCCAAAGTGCCATCGGGCTGCACGAAAAGCTTGTCAAAGACGGTGTCGATGACCTTGCTGACCCCCGATTGGGACCGGGCCGCGGCCATGATCTCGGGCCCGGTCTTGAGGCGGGCAAGGTCGATGGCCTGAATGCAGCGGGCGGTCCAGATCAGATCGACCGTGTGCCATTGCAGGTAGACGTCAAAGCTTTCGGGGCGCGTCACGACCCGCTGCAACCCTTCGATCCCGTCGATCAGCTCAAATTCGACCGGAAAGTCGAGCTCTTCTGCCGCTTTTTGGCGGATGGGCAGGGGCAAAAGCTCGCTTCTGCCGATGACACGCAAGGGACGCTGCATCCTAGACCAGCCTTGTGAGGTAGGGGGCGATGGCCGGGTCGCCAAAGACGGCCAGCACCTTGAGCCGGTCGCGGGTCCGGATATGGTCGGCATCCAGATGATGGCGCAGCGCCATCGCCGCCCCGGTGCCGTCGCGGATCGCCAGATGGTCCAGCACCAGCCGGTGTTCCAGCAGCATCGCGGTTTCGTCATGGCGGGCGATATAGGTCGCGAAAAGCCGGTTCACGACAAATGACAGCTGCGCGTTGCGCACCACCTGCGCGAGCCGGAGGTTCCGCAAAGGGCTGAGGCAGGTGACATGAAGGTCGGTTTCCAGCCGGTCGAGCATATCTTCGGTCAAAGTCTCTTCGGCGGTAAGCGCCGAGGCGGCCCGCTGGCGCATCGCGGCCACCATGCCAAGGTCAAGGGCAGGGGCGGCCCGGTCCAATGCCGCAGGCTCCACGATTTGGCGGATGTCGTGCAGATCGTCCAGCATCCGCGCGCTCAGCGGGCCGGCGATCCAATGCGAGGCCCTGTCCTTGGCGATTGTGCCCCGGTCGTGCAGCCGGGCCAAAACCTCGCGGGTGACGGTCCGGCTGACCTTGAAGTGGTCGCAGATCCCCGATTCAGAGATTTGGTAAATGCCAAAGGGGATGGCGTTCATCAGCTCTTGATCGACTTTCTGCACGATCATCTCCCAGCTTGGGGCGACAAGGGCGGCGGTCTCATTGCCGGGAAGGTGCAGGTCCAGAAGGTGCAGGTTCGGCCGGGTTGTATCGTCCTCGACCGTTTGTCCCACGACATAGCCCCGCGCCCCGTCCCGGGTCACGACGCCTTCGTCCGACAATAACTCCAGCGCGCGCTTGACCGGCGACCGGCTGACGGACAGCCTATCCGCCACCGCAGCCACGTAAAGCCGGGTGCCCTTGGGCAACGTTCCCTCCCCGATGTTTAGGGCAAGCACGTCGCGCACGATCTCGTAATATGCCTTCTGAACGTTCAAGCGGGTCTCATTTTGCTGGCAGTTCGGGCAACTCTAACAGGACTTGGCCGGTGGTCCATGTGTTCTGCAGCCGATTGGGCCAAAAGGGCTTTTCCCCGGTGCCGGAACCTGCCACGCCGGTCGGTAAGGGAGCCGTGACCATGACCAACACCACCCACGGGCGCTATGCCTTTTCGCCAATCACCGAGCGGCCGGATTTCAGCTGGCCCGAGGGCCGCAGGCTTGCCATCTATCTTGGCATGAATGTCGAGTGTTTCGATTTTGGTGGCGGTCTGGGGGCAGAGCTGGCCCCCGGCGGGCCGCAGCCCGATGTCCTGAACTACGCCTGGCGGGACTATGGCAACCGGGTCGGTGTCTGGCGGATGCTCGAGCTGTTTGACAGGCTCCGCCTGCCCTGCACGGCGCTGGTAAATTCAAACCTTTATGCCGAAGCCCCCGGTGTGATCGAGGCGTTTCGCGCCCGGGGGGACGAGATTGCGGGCCATGGACGGACCAACGCCGAACGGCAGGGGACCTTGCCCGAGGCGGAAGAGGCGGCGTTGATTGCCGAGGCAACGCGCCTTCTGACCGCGCAGGAAGGAACCGCCCCCAAGGGTTGGCTGGGTCCCTGGATATCGCAAAGCACGTTGACGCCGGACTTGCTGCACGAGGCGGGATATGACTACCTTCTGGACTGGTGTCACGACGACCAGCCGGTCTGGATGGCGACCCGGACAGGGCGCATCCTGTCGGTGCCCTATCCGCAAGAGCTGAACGATATTCCCCAGATCGTCGGTCGCAAGCGCGAGGCGGCAGAGTTCGCCGATATGATCATCGACGCTTTTGAAGTGATGCTTGAAGAAAGCAGCCGCCGTCCGCTTGTCCTTGGCATCGCGCTGCACGGCTACCTGATGGGGCAACCGCACCGGCTACGCCATCTGGAACGGGCGCTGGGCCATCTGGTCACCCATAGTGACGAACGGGTCTGGTGGACAACCGCCGGGGCGATCAACGACCACTATCGGGGGCTGAAACTTTAGCGCGTTGGGCGCCTGAGCAAGCGTTTGGCGGGCTGCCCGGCTTGCTACGCTCCGACTTTCAGGATCAACTTGCCCGCCGTCTTGCGCGATGCGAGGGCCGCGAACATGTCCTCGATCGTATCAAGGGTAAAGACCCCTTCGATCGGGACTGAGATCGTCCCGTTCTCCACTGCTTCGATGACGGCTGCGACCCCCTTGGCCCAATCGTCGGAACCGTAGTCCATGTGGCCCAGGTGCATCCGGGTGAACGTCAGCGACTTTTGCACCAGCCGTTCCCACAGGCTGTCGTAGGGCTTGCCCTCGGCCTCGCCGTAGCTGACCACATGGCCCAGCTTTCGGATGCAGTCAAAGCTGCGATCAAGGATCGAGGCACCGGTCGAATCGACAACCTTGTCCACGCCGCGCCCATCGGTAAAGGCGAGGGTGGCGCTTACGAAATCTTCGTTGGCCCGGTTGATGACTAGGTCGGCCCCATAGTCCAGGGCGCGGGCCTCTTTCCCAGCGGTGCCGACGGTGCCGATGACGGTTGCCCCGGCGGCCTTGGCCAGTTGGGTCAGGAACAGGCCCACCCCGCCGCCGATGGCGTGGATCAGGATGGTGTCGCCGGGTTTCGTTTTGCTGACCGTATGAAGAAGGTTCCAGGCCGTCAGGGCCTGAACATAGAACGCTGCCGCCACGTCAAAGCCGATGTCCTCCGGCAGATGAATGATCCGTTCGACAGGCACCGCGCAAAGCTGGGCAAAGGCACCCGCATCCTCGCTGAAGGCGGCGACGCGGTCACCGGGGGCGACGCCCGTGACGCCGTCACCGACCGCTACGACAGTGCCGGCCAATTCCAGCCCGGCAATCAGGGGATAGCCCTTGGGGTGCGGATAGATGCCAGTGCGCATCATCAGATCAGCATAGTTCAGTCCGGCATATTCGATAGCGACAAGCGCCTGCCCGGGGCCTGCAACAGGGTCAGGCATATCCCGGTCAACGGTCGAACCGGGTTTGCCGTCTGGCGTCTCAATCACCACTGCGCGCATCTTGCTGGGTCTCCATCCGTGTTTTGCATTCGGGTCGGTCAGTCGGGCCAGTCCCTGGGCGGCGTCATGACATATGGCCATCTCCATCCTGCTTTGGCGGGCTCGATGTCACAAGCGGGGGCAAGGGGGTGGCGTCCCCAAAGACCTTATCCTGAGGGGTGGTCGACAATTTTTCGATCTGTCTGACGCATTTTACGGCGGTCGCTGCCAAGGTGCGCCGCTTTTTTTGGCGAATATGAAAATGCCGTTTTACCATTGCCTTTGGTTTCCGCGACTTGTTGAGGGGTCGTGGTCGCCCATTCGGCCGCCCAACCGGTTACCCAGTCGTTTGTCCGTGGTTTGACCGAACGGATTTTGCGCCGCTAGGGCGAAGCGAATGATGGGATCATCTCAATCAAATAAGCACAGTTTGAGGGGGTCCTCTCACGAGCGTTTTGGGGAATGATCATTTCCCCTCATCGAGCGATGATGGAATCTTTTCAGGAAATGCCGCTTGGGCCCTCCAACCGATGGGCCTATCCTATGACCGAGCCGGCCGGGAAAGACGTTTGACCATGACACCACCTCAAACACACCAGGGTGATCCCCCGGAAACCGATGTGTCGGACGAGGCCGACCTGTGGTTCCTGCCAGGACCTATCGAAGAGTATGCTGGTCAAAGTAAGTCGGGGCAAAGTGTGCCGGGGAAAAGCGTTCCGGGGCCGTCTGTGACCGGGTCGAGTGCTCCCAATCCGCCCGCATGGGCTGACGAGGTTGAAACCCTCACCCCCTGGATCAGAGCCGAGGCGCAGAATGCCGCAAAGCTGGGCCAGGCGGCGGCCCTCCTGGGGGCACTGGACGACCGGTTGGGCCGGGTTCCAGACGGTTGGCGCCAACGCCTCGCCCTTTTGGAGGCGGTCGACATCGGCTGGCTGGCAGGGGATCGGGTGGGGCTGGATCAACTGTCGTTGTGGCTATCCCTGCGGCTGACCCGGATGCAGGACGACGCCCAAGCGCTTGCGCGCACCGGATGGGCGGTGCGTCGGCTGACCGGGCAACTGCGCCCCGACACCGACTTGATCCGCTTTCTCGGGCGATCAGAGGCGTCGGCAGAGGGGGATGATCGTCTGTCGGACCGGGTGGCAGGCTGGACCGCGATGATGGCGGCGGCGTCGGACCTGCATCCGATCAGCCGTGCAGCGGTTGGTTTTAACCTTTGGTCCCTTGCCGGGCTTGGCCAACAGGGTGACCGGCTAGAGGCGGCGGTGACAGCCGCCCGGTTTGCCGCGACCGACAGCCGGGGCGGGGCGGTGTTTGCACCGCTTGCCCTAGGCGGCGGCCGAGGGCTGCGCGCCTATGGCCCGCCGTCGGCCCGAATGACCCAGTGGTACGATGGTTTGTCCAACGCTGTGCGTGCCGCCATGCGCCACCTTGATACGCTCGAGGCCTGGCAGGCCTCTGCGACGTCGGCCATTGCGCCCCTGTCGGGACGAACCCCGGCGCGGCTGTTGCAGGTGGTGGCGGAATGGCCCGTCGTCTCGGCCCGGATGGCGGAAGAGGCGACAGGTGCCAGCCGCGCCGCCATTCAGCGCAATCTGACGTGGATGGAAGACAAGGGCATCCTGCGCGAGGTGACAGGGCAGGGCCGGTTCCGCTATTGGGCGGCCCGCCTGTCGCCCTGATCGGGCAGAACCCAAAGGGCGCCGGGCGGCAGGTTGATGTCGATCACCTCTCCAACCGCCACCCCTTCGGCGGCGTCCGGGGGGACGACCGCCTCAAGCGGGATGTCGTTGACCGATAGCTTCAACCGGGTCTGGGTGCCCAGAAAGATGCGCGCCGTTACCGTTGCCGTCAGGCTGTTGACGGGGGCCGGGCCAAGCCGCACCGCCTCGGGTCGGACGGTCAGCAGGCCCGCGCCCTTTGCGGCATCCTCGGGCAGCAGGAGCGACCCAAGGGCCGATTGGAACAGGCCGTCCCCGGATCGCCCCGGCACAAAGTTCTGGCCGCCAAAGAACCGGGCGACATCTTCATTGGCGGGGCGTTTGTAGAACGCCTCGGCCACGTCGTATTGGCAGAGCTTCCCGTTCAGGATGAGGGCCACCCGGTCGGCCAGCACCACGGCCTCTTCCTGATCGTGAGTCACAAAAAGGGTGGTGATCCCCATGTCCTGCTGCAACCCCCGGATCAGATCGCGCATCTCCAGCCGCAGATGGGCATCAAGGTTCGACAGAGGCTCGTCCAGCAACAACACCTTTGGCCGCAGGAC
>JAQWWH010000022.1 GCA_029255105.1 Flavimaricola sp.
CTCGTGTCATCACGCAGGTCGACCCAGGCTCAGCCTTTCCCGCCGAATTTCTTTGGTATGATTCTTCCAAGGCGTGTCAGGAACTCGGTTGGACGACACGGCCATTGCGCGAAACAGTCGAGCGGGCTGTAAAGTATTTGCAATGCCGTTGAAAATTGTAAAATCACCATGTATCAAAGAGCGCCGATTTTAGAAAGATTTGACCTTAACCACTGCCCTTGGACAAGCAACGTGACGCGATGAGGTTTAGTTGCGGGCCACGACACTGTTTTGGCACAGTTTTGGGAGAACACTGTGCGAGGCACAGGCCTTTGATAAGTGGTGTGTCTGCTAGCGGTCTCTGAATCGGTCAGCAATGATGTCACCGTTTGCGCCAATGTGGCCGCGCATTTCCGCCCTGAGATCAAGCCAGCCTTGCGCGACCGCGTCAGGGACGAGGGATCGAGCGGGAAGCGATGTTGAGTGAACGTCTTGCCATAAAAATGCTGGTGGTGCTGGTTCTCCGCCCACGGCGCGACTGGATTGCCCCCACTTAAGTGGTCCGCCAACTGGGATATTGTAATCCCATTTCAGGGGGCTGAGAGATGGTTGAAGAGAGAGGCAAACCCGAAGAGATCGTGCTGAAGCAGGTGTCCCCGCACATTAGGTTTGCCGAAATCCCGTGGGTTTGGCCTTGCGCGACTAATCAGAGAGAGGAACGAGTCGGAAGCCCGCCGGCGAGAGATGAACCTGGACCCAGGTGTCTTGATCTCTTTAGTTGTTGTATTGCTGCTACTGATTGCAATGCTTCTTTCTTTAGGCTCAACGCGAATAGATCAACCCGTTATTTGCACCCGCTCACAAGTAGCAAATCTTCGACAATATAAAACCACACGAGCCCCATGCTGTCGCCCTCGGCATCGTCAAGGCGGTCCAAGCGAAGCAGAGAGCCATTCCGCAAGGCGAGTTATGGTTGGGAGGCACGGCTTTAGCACCAAGCCCTTACCTCGAGCTAACCAGAGCGATCCTTGAAGAACTTCCCTAGATCCGGTGGTCCATCGTCTTCGGCTTGTGCATAGTACTCAGGATGCTTGTACTCATCGAACCTGCCAGGATCGTGGTACTCCCAGAACTGCTCCCAGATTTTGTCGAAGACGGGACGTAGTACCTCTACGTTTCTGATGATGTAGCTACTTGTAATCGACCCACCTGACTTGTGGTTCATTGCCTTGCGAACGGACTCGAAGTCTACTCCGGCGGCGTGGGCATGGGTGGCAAAGGTTCTTCTGAGGTCATGCAAGGTGAACTTGAGGCCCGTCGCGTCACAGATTGCCTTGAGTTGGCTCTTTGGCTCAACCATTGGACCAGTCTGATTGCGGTTAGGAAAGACCCAAGGTGTTTCACCAGAGTTCTTCTTCTGGGCCTTCAGGATCCAAACCACCATCTGGGATAGTGGGATGCTGTGGTCAGTGTTGTTCTTCGTGTCACGAGCAATGAGCAACTTCGTCTCGAGGTCAACGTCTTCCCAGAGCAGCCCCAAGCCCTCGCTCCGTCTCAAGCCGGTATAGAGCAGCAGTAGGATCAGGTGCATCCCTTGGCTTGTGACCCGATGCTGTGGCCTAGCACCCTCCCTAGCGAACCAGTCGTCATAAGTGTCAGAGAACTCAATCAGCTTATGAATGTCGGCTTCCAGCAGGTAGGTTTCACGAGGCTTGTTGGAGCGCGGTATCCTCTTTTCTTTCAACACGTCCACGGGGTTCTCGGTAAGTAGTCGCACACCGTTAAGTTCATCTGCTTTGGCGTAGTTGCAGAGTGCGCTTAGCATCCTGAAGGCCTTGTTGGCTGTAGCGTGACCCCTCAGGTCCTTCTCCTTGGTGAAATGCTTGAGGACTTCATTCCTAGAAATCGAGGCGATGGGTTTGTCCTGCCACTGCTCGAACACCGTGTTCATGACGCTGCGGTAGTCATAGGCTGTCTTGGGCTTAAGGGATCGTGTTTCCAAGTATTCACCAAAGACTTGCCTCAGGGTGGTGCCTTTGAAGCTCTCCTCGGCCTTGATGCGGGCGTCTTCTGCCTTGGGTGACGTACCCTGTTGCATACGCTGGAGGAGTGTCAGGGCTTCTTTCCGCGCTCTTTCCGAGGAGAACACGGGGTACGTCCCAATTGCCTTCCGGGCTGTTCCGGCGCCCCGCACTCTTCCCTCAGCGAAGAACGTCTTCCTGCCGGTAGGGGACACCTTCACGCCAAAGCCGCGAGTGTACTCACACCTGACGAACTGGTCCTTGTCTGACGGCTCTAGCTTGCGGACAACTGTATCAGTCAGCTTCATCACGATATCCCGCTGTATGGAAAGTAGACGGAAAGTAGACAGGCCAAAGTAGACAGATAGTAGGCAAAAGTGTCAATATACAGCTGTTAATCCGTAAAGAAAGCCAAGTTATGCTGATAGAATACAGGTGGCAAGCTGACTTCTAATCAGCAGGTTCGGGGTTCGAGTCCTCGTGGGATCGCCAGCATTTCAAGGGGTTGGCTGGTTTTTGTGAATCGTGTTTCATGAGGACAGGGAAGACAACAGTGCCCTACGCCCGCAGCTCGATGTGGTCTTCCAGAAGTGCCATGAGCGGGGAAGCTGCGTTGCCTTTGGCATTACCTGATTGACAAGGCTGACGAGCTTGTTGATGAAACAGTGTGAAAAAGATATTGTTCATTGCTGGGCCTGCGCTGGGGCATATCTCAAGGCTCCTGACGATCGCGTCTGCCCTTCGAAATCTAGCGGATGTTAACATTCGCTTTGCTATTCCGGATCGTTCCCGGTTTCTAGGCCTGATCCCCGAGAGTGGTTTCAGTCTATCCGCGATCCCGCATCAAGAGAACACTGCATCTTTCGAAGGGTTTGCAAACGAAATTGAAACGCTACTTTCTTCCGAGAAATTTGATCTAATCCTTTGTGACATTGAGCCGGTCGGTTGGCAATCAGTGATAGACTGGCCGTCGATCCCTCGCATACTTGTGACCAATGTTTTTCTTGCACAAGCTGGTGCCCAGACGGTCCAGCAGAAAAAACTCTCAAAACTCAAAGAAGTGATCAATACAATCCGCCTAGCGAAGGGATTGAAAGAGTTGGAATCGCCAGAACAGCTGTATGATGCAGACGAAGTTCTATTTTCTGATCCACAGCCTCTCGTGGACCAATTTGGGCTACAGAATGAGAAACAGAAATCTTGCGGCGCCTGCTTTTGGGAGTTGACAGGCGAACTTCCTGCTGAGTTGTTAGGCCTCCGTAATGTTTTGTTGGCGTCGATGGGTACTACTGGTCGCATAGGAATGCTTCCGGATTTGATAAATGGGCTCGCCCGGTTCTGCGGTACTGCCGAGATGGTATATGTTGGTCCCTGCGCTCCGAAAGTGAGCGAATTTGAGGTCAAATGCCACTCATATCATCAGCTTCCGTTTGCGCCTCTTCTTCAAAATGCTGCTTTGGCGATCACACAGGGAGGTAGTGGCTCGACCTATCAGGCATTGTCCTACGGTGTGCCGGTGGTCGTGGTGCCAACACTTCGAAATCACCAGGTTCTTGGTGAGCTGATTGAAGCATTGGGCGTTGGGTTAGTCATTGGGCAAGATGACACGCCTGAAAAGTTGAAAAATTTTGATTTCCAGAAGATGCGAGCCAATGCTAGTGTGTTTGCCTCCAAAATGAAGGATCAAAATGGACCAAATTTTATCGCACGAAGAATTCTCGAGCGGCTGATTTGAGTCATTTCAAAAATTCAGTGCGGACCCTGTTTTCATTGCTTCGCACATTGCTCGCTGGAAAGTTATTCTAAGGATCGGAAAATTCATTGTGAAACGCAGAGAGTTTATGCACACCAGTTCTAGCACCGGGCCACTCGCGCAAAACCAGAGCCACAATTTTGCGCTGGGCCAAACAATGAGGATATATTCGGCCTCAGCCTGCTATACTTGGATTCCTAAGAATGCCTGCTCAACCATGCGGTTTTCTGTTGCTGTTGCCAATGGCTGTATCTCGGATATTTCAGACATAAACTGGATTCATGCGAACAACAAATCCTTCAACGCAAACACGGAATCTGCCTTCCTGTCTGACTATACATTTGTCATTTTGCGTTGTCCCTATCAAAGGATATACAGCGCGTTTATGGATAAATTTGTCAATCTGGATATGCAGGCGTGGTTGTTTGGGAATTTAAGGAATCGCTCGTTTCACCCTCATGACCTGACTTTTCGAACGCTCCTCGCCGAACTAAGGAAAACACCGGCACCCCGGTATGATATTCATCTGCGCCATCAATCGTCATTCCTTCTGTATAGGGAATACGATGATTATTTTCGGCTTGAGGACTTTCCGCAGGCAGTCTCGACTATTGAAAAAAGGACTGGGATAAGCATCATCGATACCCGCGATGCCTTGCGCCATGATACTGCCAAGCTCAAGGTGATGCCCGACTTCAAGGATCCAATGGATATTCCGGCAGTCGAGCTTCTGGAGAAAAAACGGCAGGGAATTATTCCTGATCCCAAAGCTATGTTTGATGCGCAGATAGCCTCGGAAGTGAAGGCGATGTATGCAGAGGATATTGCGCTATATGAGCGGAAATTTGGAAAATCTGAGTTGATGAGTTTTATTGATGCAAGGGCGGATTGATGCCCCGGACGATTTTTCTACATGCTGGAAAACACAAGACAGGTTCAACTTCGATCCAACACTACCTTGCGGACAACGCAGAATTTCTGGCCAATCTTGGATTGGCCACGGTTGAGAACATTTTTGAAATAGTTCCCAAGAGAAAAGCAACGGCGATGGTGAACTGCTTTGATATTGCGCATTGCATCATCAGGCCGGAACTGAACACGCCAATAAGGCTTCGCTACCCTGAATTGGCTGCACCCACTCTTGAGCAGCAACGGCTACAGGCGCTGCGCATAAATGAAAGGCTTATGGCGAAGCCTGGTCATGCTTTGATAATATCGGCGGAAGCGTTTTCATTTCTCAGACGCCCTTCTGAGCGCGAAATCTTTGATTTGGCTTTCCAAGGGTTCGAGGTTCGCACGGTTCTATTTCTAAGAGAGCGCCAGGATTGGCTCGAAAGCTGGAAAAAGCAGACAGCCGGGCCCTTTGCAAAGTTTGGGCGGCCCGTTGGAGATGTCGAAAGCGTCTTTGACTATGCACCGACCTCATGGCTAACAGATGATGCCAGCATTGAGGCCTTCTTTCAGCCTGGCTGCCAAACGCTTTGCTATGAAACCGCGATGGAGAAGCACGGCAGTGTGGTTCCTGCGTTTCTTGAAGCGATTGGTTTGGATCCGTCTGAATGTCCGCCATGGCAGAAATATTGGCGAAATCAGTCTTGAACTGAATTGTCTTTGCCATGTCTGCGGTAGGTGAAGGCTCGCAGTGCAGGGGCCGAGTAGTGTCCAGAGCTTCTGAGAACGTACCAAATTGAATCCCGGCTTAGCCGATCGCGCTCCTGACGGCCGTCTGCCTTGCATCGAGCCGGACCTCCAGCTTTCGTGAGAGTGGACTTGGGGCAGACCATAGCCTACCGAAGAAAGTAGATCCCCTTAGCCGGGGTCATCCGGCCGAATTCCCAAGATTGCCCAAGAACTGGTATCGATTGAGGGATTTGACTGAATACGGGAGCCGTGGAATGTCGAACCTCGAGGCAAGCACACAGCAGGGGGCTAGGGCGAACGCGCGATCGGCGGGGTCGAAAACCAGCCGCCGCAGCCTATTGCTTGGCGGGGCGTCAGCCGCGCTGTTGAGCGCTTGCAGCAGCGGACCCATCCCCATCGCACAAGCCAGCCTCTCTGACGCTGATCTTCAGGGGCTTGCCTACAATCCGGTCGTCTACAACCTGGACCTTTGTATTCTGTGCTATCAGCTTTGGGCCCAGACCCTCGTCTGGCCATTTGACCCCTTCTTTGAAAAGCATGGCAATGATGACGCCCGCAATGCTTTCATGGCCAAGGCGCGCGACTGGGTGCGCTTTCCTGTTGCCAGGATGGCCGCGCGCGCGCCGACACCTGCAGGCTATCGTGGCCCGGGCTCTTTGGCGGGCTTTGCCAACAACCCCGGCCATGATCCGGTGCTGTATCGGTATGACACGCTGCGACCCTGGTTCCCCGTTGTGAGCCTGCTTGAAACAACCTGGACGGAACAAAAGCCATTGCAGGCGATCAGCGGCGAAATCCGCGATGTTCTGATGTGCTACCGCCCGACCGGTGGCGGTGACAATGGGGTTCGGCTGTCCCACGTGGCAAGTGCGGGGCGACTGGCAGCGCGAAGCGCGCGCGATGTCTTGATCGCATTTGAAGGCGGGACTGGTGACAAGGGTGAACCTGACCAACCAGCATCGCAAAGTATGCTGGGGTTCGTCCTCAAACGGCACATTGCCGGTACATCTGATTACGATATCCACATTGTTTTCCGGGGCAGCCGCTCGGGTTCGGCCGCGCGGGCCGCGTTTCGGGCGCTGAGCACCGAGAACGCCGAGGGGAACCCCGACTGGATCACTGATTTTGGATATCGCCTAATTGGACCCGACGTGTTTGGCGATATCTCGACGGTGGGCAAGGTCCACCGGGGGATCGCTCATTCATTGCGCAGTGCGTTGCCCAAGATCCGCGCAAGCCTTATCCATTTGGCCCAAGGGACAGGGGGCCGTCCGCCTCATCGTATCTACGTGACGGGGCATAGTATGGGGGCTGGTCTGGCGCAGCATTTCCTAAGTGCGGTAATGCTGGGTGACCAGTTCGGTCCATCCGGTCGTGGTCCGGCGATGCCTGCAGAACTACGGCGCTGGCCTTGGGACAATGTCAAACTTGTCACCTATTCTGCCCCTGTCTGCGGTGATGTGGTTTGGGCAAGGACTATGACCGAGGACATCCTGCAGTCCGAGTTCTTTGACCACCCGACCCCGGGCATTACCTTGACCGACCCCAAGGCTCTGACAGTTGGGAACTCTGAGATTGCGTTGCGCCTTGCCGATCCTGACAGGCCAGCCGGATACCGTATCTTGCATCCGACCGATCCGGTCACGACGCTGCGTGTGTTTGCCGGCAAACATGTGGGCAAGACAGTTTATGTTGCGAGCGCTAGCCCGTTGGGCTTTGCCGATACGGAAGGACACGAACCGATTGATGTGCGCAAACGCATGATCGACGCCTTGGCTGACCCCCGCTTGCCTGAAACGAGTTGGGTCTATCGCGATCTGGCCGAGCTAAGCCCCAATAGCCCGGAGGAGTTCACAGGTTCCCTTCCGGAGTTTGCCACCCTCGCCCGTGCGATCGAGCGCTATTACCGCACGAGCGGCTACCCCGTGGATGTTGCTAGGCTGGCGGATGACTTTGCGGTCTTTGAGGGTCTGTTGGAAAGCAGTTAGGGGCCGGCGCTGGCAGTCCCGGTTCATCATGCATTGGGAGACCCGCCCGCCATGGACGCCAACCCCTGCAACAGGGTTTCGGCCCCGCGCGCTGAACTGAAACTGGCAACGACGCGGTCGCGCCCTGCTGAACCAAGCCTTTGGCTCAGGTCGCTGTCCTCGGCCACTGTTCGGATGGCGGCAGCGAGGCTGGACGGATCCCGCGGCGGGACAAGGATGCCGTCCTGTCCGCTGGTTATCAGCTCTGCCACGCCGCCTACGTCGGTTCCGATGACGGGAACACCGCAACTCATCGCTTCCATATAGGCCACACCCAGTGCTTCCATCCAGCTGGCAAGGACAAAGATATGGGCGGACAAAAGTTTCTGACGGACGGTGTCTGCGTCGATCGCACCAAGGAGGGTCACATGATCCTGCAGATCAAGGCGCTTGATCTCGTCCTCGATGACCCTTCGGTATCCGCCGCCCCCTTCATCGTCCTCTCCGGCCAGTTCCAGTGTGACGGGCTGATCCGCCTCCAGAAGCTGCTTGACCGCCTGAAGCAAATCGACGTGCCCCTTGATGATATTCAACCGGGCGCAGCAGAACAGGCGGAGGGGCTCGCCGGGCGCATGGGGCAGGTAAGGGCGATCGCGCGTCAGAGCGTCGATGTCGACGCCCATGGGCTGCAAGAGCAGCGTGTCGGGCAACACCTCCGGCATTGCTGATCGAAGGTCCGCGATCAGCTTTCGGGTGACGGCTGTGGCGAAGCTTGCCCTTTGCCATTTGAACCGTTGCCCCGGTCCGTAGGCGTCAAGCTCACCGTGAAGGGTCAGGGAATAGGTCGGTCCTCCCATCGCGCGGGCGAGCGCTGCGATCAGTGCCGCCCGACCGCAGGAATGGACGTGGACATGATCAATGGCGTCGGCCCGGCAATGGTCGCATAAGGCGCGCGCGGCGGGGAACGTTACGGCCAGGTCACGAAAGAAGCTGGCTGGTTCTGATCCAACGGCTTTGAGGATCTGTCCATAGGGCATCCGGGGGAGGGCGCGTAAACCGGCGATGGGACCGGCCTCAACCAAATAGGTTGTCCGCTCCATCGCCTCGGTCGACCAGGAATGCGAGATTAAGCCTGGCGGGGGTTTGCGGGTGCTGAACAAGCGGACCCTGGCCCCAAGCCTTTCCAGCGCGGCCAGTTCGCGCCAGAAAAAGATATGGGTCTGGCCCGGAAACTGCGGCACCAGGTATCCAATTTTCTGACCTTTGGATGATGCTTTCGCCACCACGCTGCGAAACCTCATGCGCTGTTTGTCCAACAAGATTTGCAGCCTATGTCCCGAAGCCGGTGTCGTCAAAGTCGAAACCGGAGGCCACGGCAGTCAGTCGTTCCCGGCCCGCGCGCTTTCGGTTAGTTCTATGCAGTCAAACAGGCTGACCTCCCCTTCAAGAAACAGGGGTTTTCGGGGCGATATGGTGTCCACAAGGGCGCACCTGTCCGCCAACTCCGTATAGAAGCTGCGGAAAAGGGCTGAGGGCGTGACCCGGGAGAGGTAGTCAAAATCCTCAACCAAAAACAAGGTAAAGTCCTGATCAAGCCAGTAATCCAACTGCCATTCCTGCGGTTGAAGCGGCCAGGCAAAGGGACGGATGAGGCCCTCCATGTCGTCTTCGGCGACATCTTGGAGGCCGAACATCCCACTGGGCATCTGCATGTGGAACAGAGCGTCCCCGCTCACTTTGCCGGTCGTGCGTTCGGGCGCAACATCGGGAAGGATGACGTCGTAACGCTCGGCCAGCCGCTCATTTCGTGTCCTGACCATGGCAATGGCCTCGGCCGCCTGAGGAACCTGAAAGCGGTCATACGAGATGATGCGGCGGTTCTGGTAGGACTTCATCAAAAGCGCCTCGACCTCGGTCGCGGTCGGAACCGCGGTGGCCTGGGTGGCGACGGATACGACGCCCCAGGCGGACAGGACAACGGTTGCACCAAAGGCGAGAGACCCGATCCACGCAAGGCGCCCTCGCATCAGATCCATGATCATAGCCGTCGCCAGCAATAGCAGGCAGGCAAGTTGCGGCAACCACAGGTGAACCGGTTGGCGGGTTCCGACAATCATCAACTCGATCAAGATTGACAGGATAATCGCCCCCCAAATGCCGGCAAGCAGCCCGCGTTGAGGCAACCTGCAAAACCCGCTTTGAAGGTAGATCGGAAAGGTCAGGGCAAGAAGGGCGCCCGCGATTGTGATCCCGCTGACCTGGCCTGCTGCCAGGGTGCCAAAAAGATGGACCGCCTCAAGAAAACTGCCGTCGGAATGAGACATCAGGCTCTGAATGCGCTGGTAGGCTAGAAACTCCTGAAAATCCAAGACAGTTCCGATGTTCAGGATGGGCCAAAGGAGGCCCGCCGTCAGCATGGCCCGCAAAAAAGACTTGCCAGCCTCGGCCCCTGACCTCGAACGCCACAAGGCAATGATATGAACGATGACAAGCGGCAACTGCAGGAACACGAACGAATGCTTGAAGCTGATCGCAATGGTTGCCGTAAAGGCAAGCGCGACATCCTCGCGACCACCTGCCTGCGGCTGATGTCGCCGAATCAGGGCAAGGAGGGTCAGGACGGCAAAGCTGGCAAGGGCCACGTCCGACTTGGCGATATGCGACTGATAGACCCCCAAGGGATACGTCAGGCCCAACAGTCCTGCGCCCACTGCATACCATCCGTCGATGCGCAGCGCCCGCGCGACAAGGTAAAACGCCGGGGCTGTCAGTGCGGCTAGCCCGGCAACCACCACGCGGGCGGTGACGTAGAAGGGCAGAGGATCGGAAAAGTATTGCGCCCGGAACGCCGCCGTATCGGGCCAGACATCAAGGACGCGCCCGCCTGCGTAAAGCACGGCAAAGGCAGCGGCGTTAATGTAGTTAAGGAAGGGTGGATAGAAATGCTGGCCGGGGATCAACAGGCCAGTCATTGCCCGGGCCGCATCGTTGATACGTTCGTCGCCGAATAGGTAGCCAACATCGACGCCGACAAGACGAACGCCCCAAGCCAGCACAAAAAGGATCAGCACCATCGGAATTGTCCGATTGGCCCATTCTTGGCGACGAGTTGTCATACGCTCTCCTGCCAGCGGTTGTCTTTGTCTGCGGTGCCGGTCCGGCCTGCCCGATGTCGTGGGGTCCTTATTGTATGGTGCAGGGCTTGGCCCAAAGCCTAACCGATTACGCCATCATCCTAGGCGGTCAAACGTCCCCAAATGCGAATAAACCGGGTCAATATCGGGGCAATGTGACTGCCCAGCGGACAATTTTCGGCCTGACACAAGAATGACATACGGTTGCCCTGCCAAACTCATGTGTTGACGGTAAACGGAATCCATCACTGGCAATGCATTTTGGACGGGTCCGGGTCCGGACCTGCTGGGGCAGGAAGACAACCGCATATGGAAGAGTCCATACCGCTCTATATTGATCTGGATGGGACGCTGATCCGGTCCGATCTGGCGCAGGAGATGTTGGTGCAGGCCGCCGCGCGGCCCGAGCATTTTGGCGCCCTGACCCGCCTTGTGGCCCAGAGAGAGTGGTCACGGGTCAAGCGCTATCTGGCCGAGCATGTCGACTTTGTGCCCGAAAGCTTGCCCTACGTTGCGGCGGTCGTTGACCACGCCAAGGCCGCCCGTGCCATCGGTCGAAGGGTCGTTCTGGCGACTGCAGCCGACCGGATCGCTGCCGATCGGATCGCAGAGCATCTGGGCATCTTTGACGCTGTCATCGCGTCGGAACCCGGCCGCAACATGAAAAGTAGGGCCAAGCTGGATGCCATCCGGCAGGACGCCGGCAGTGATGACTTTGAGTATATTGGCAATTCTAATGACGATATACCGATCTGGGACGCAGCTGCCGCCAGGGGCTATGTCAATCCGCCGATTGGCGTTGCGCCTGACGCCACCCACCTGTCCGACGGCGGAGTGTTGGTTCAGGATCAGGTTCCGACCGGTCGCGTCCTGCTCAAGGCGATGCGCCCGCACCAATGGTCCAAGAACGCACTGCTGTTCGTGCCGATGATCCTGTCCGCAAGCTATGCCGAGCCTGCAAATCTGATCATGGCGATCATCGGGTTCCTGATGTTTTCGTTTTGCGCCTCGGCGATCTACATCCTCAACGACCTGGTCGACATAGAGGCTGACCGTGCCCATCGGACCAAGCGGAACCGGCCGTTCGCCGCCGGAACCTTGTTGCCTATCACCGGGGTCAAGGCGGCGGCTGTCCTCCTGGGCGTTGGTCTTGTCGGCGGCTTTGGCTTGATCGGGGCCGCCTTTGGTCTAGTCCTGTTGGGCTATGTTGGGCTGACGATGGCCTATTCACTGTACCTCAAACAGTTTTCGACCGTCGATGTCGTCACCCTTGCCCTGCTGTACTCCGTTCGTCTCTTGGCTGGCGCCGTCGCGATATCGGTGCCGCTGTCGCCATGGCTTTTGAACTTTGCCTTGTTCTTCTTCCTCGGGCTGGCCTACCTCAAACGCTATATCGAGGTGGCGCGCAGCACCGGCACCGGTCGGATCGGCAAGCGCAATTACGAGACCGACGAAATTGACTTTATCGCCATGTTCGGGATCGCCAACAGCGCCCTCGCGATCCTGACGCTGTCCCTGTTTCTTAATAGTGACGCGGTGACCGAGACCTATGCGAGCCCCTATGTCCTGTGGCTTTTGCTGCCTCTGTTCGCCCAGTGGACCTTCCGGACCTGGATCTGGGCCAAACGTGGCAAGATCGACGATGACCCGGTGGTATTTGCCCTCAAGGACCGCCAAAGCCGTATCATCATCGGCCTTTGCGTGGTCCTGATCATCGTGGCGCAAAGATTTCCCGTAGGGGGGGCGCTGTTTTGAGCCTTCTCGGATTTGTCCTCGTCTTCATAAGCGTTACGCTGTCGGCGGCTGCGCAAACGGCGTTCAAGTCGGGGGTCAACCGGCTGGACCTTGCCCCCGATGCGGGTGTCATGCAGCAGGCGATGGCCTTTCTGACTTCGCCGTTCGTCTTGACGGGCCTTGCCCTTTACGGCGTTGGGACATTGCTATGGTTGTCTGCACTGCGGCATGCCGATCTCTCGCTGGTGTATCCCTTCGTCAGCATCAGCTTTGTCATGGTCAGCATTTCGGGCATCGTCTTCTTTAACGAACCTGTGCAGGCCCAAAGGGTGATCGGCCTTGCACTGATCATCGCGGGCCTTCTGGTGATGTCCCGGGGCTGAAGGCTCAGGGCATCCAGACCAGATGCGCCACATGGTAAAACACCGGCGCTGCAAAAAGCACGCTGTCCAACTGATCGAGGAACCCGCCTTGCCCGGGGATCAGGTGGCTCCAATCATTGACGCCCTTGTCCCGTTTGATCGCCGCCAGCACAAGGTTGCCGAACATTCCGGTGGCCGAGGCAAGTGCCGCCATGCCCGCCGCCCCAAGAACGCCAAAGGGTGTGAGCCAGGCAACCACCGCCCCGATCAGAGCGGCAGAGGCGACGCCGGCCAGCATCCCTTCCCAGGTCTTGGGCGACAGGCCCGGCGCGATCTTGTGCCGCCCGATCCGCCGCCCGAACCAGAAATCCAGAAGATCGCCGAGTTGAACAACCATGATCAGAAAGGCAATCAGAAGGACAGACCGGTCGCCGATACCGGGAATATCAAGGGTCATCAGGGCAGGGACGTGGCTGGCGCAATAGACGCAGATCATAAGCCCCCATTGCGTCTCGGCCACCCGCATCAGGAACCGGTCTGAATTGCCCCGCAAGACCGACACGATGGGCAAAAGAAGAAAGGCGTAGACAGGGATGAAAACGGTGAAAAGCCCGGTCCATCCAAGCCAGACAAAGAGAAACTGAAGGGGCAGGACTGCAAAGAACGCCAATGCCAGCGACAGGTGGTCGGCCCGCGCCTTGGTCGAGAATGTCAGGAACTCTCGCAATGCGGCAAAGGCGGCAAAGGCAAACAGAAGGGTCACCCCCGCCTGTCCCAGGATCAGGGCAAGGCCAAACAGGATGACCATCGCCCACCAGCTGTGAACGCGGGTCCGGTAGGTTTCAACCACCGGTCCCGGCCTGCGCAGGGCCAGCACTTCACCAAGAAAGGTCAGGGCTGTCAGCAGGGCGAAAGTGCCGATGACCAGCAAGGCAATATCACCTGTCGTACTGGTCACGCCCGGGCCTCTTCGCCCTTTGCCACCCGGTCGTGCAGCGGTGGGGCAAGGTCTGACAGCGCCGTGCTGGCCCGGGCCAGAAAGGCATCCTTGCCTTCGTCCGGCTGAATGTGGACCGGGCTGCCGAAGGTCACGGTGCAGATCAGGGGCAGCGGAATGACCTCGCCCTTTGGCAGGATGGCGTTCAGGTTAGCCACCCATGTGGGGACAAGGTCCACGTCGGGTCGCGCCTTGGCGATGTTGTACAGGCCCGCCTTGAACGGCAACAACGGGTCGTCGGTCATGTTCCGGTTGCCTTCGGGAAAGATGATCAGCGACGACCCTTCCTCAATGGCGGCCAATATCGCCTCCATCGGGTCCGAGGTGCGGGCCTCGGGTCGCCGGTCGATCAGGACGGCGCGGAACACCTCGGCCCCGGCAAAGGCCCGGAGCGGGGTCTTGAGCCAGTAGTCGGCCGCCGCGACGGGGCGGGTCTGGCGGCGCAGAGCGGCGGGCAGAACCGACCAGATCATCGGCATGTCGCCGTTGGACACATGGTTGGCGTAGTAGACCCGCTGTTTTTGTTCCGGCGCAATGCCCCGCCAGTCGGCGCGAGGCGCCGCAATGATCCGGGCAAAGAGGGTGATGGCATGTCCAGCGGCACGCACCGCCATCCGACGCACAAGGGAATTCCGGGTAGTCATGGCCCAAGACTGACCGAGCGCAGGACAATAGGGAAGGGGGAAGTTGCCAGCCTTCCCAGCGCCTTCCCAGCGCGTTGTCCGCGCTTTGGCCGTGCCTATTCCGGGATAGAGGGCGCACCGCCTTCGAACACATTGACCTCGTGATAGCTGACCGGGGCCTCCTGCATTTGCAGATGCAACCCGTCGCCCTTGAAGGGATGCGCCCGCGCCAGCGCCTCGTCGACCTCGATCCCGAGGCCGGGGCCTTGGGGGACGGGGATATACCCCCCCTCAACCGTCAATGTCCCTTTGATCAGGGCGCTGTGGTACGGTGTTTCGATCGTTTCGGCCATCAGGAGGTTGGGTAGTGAGGCACCCAGCTGGACGTTGGCCGCCCATTCGATGGGACCGGCATAGAGATGCGGGGCCATCTGCGCATTGTAGGCTTCGGCCAGAACGGCGATCTTCTTTCCCTCCCAGATGCCGCCTGCCCGGCCAAGGGCCGGTTGCAGGATCGAGGTGCCGTGACGCAGGGCCTGCGCGAATTCAGCCTTGGTGCTAAGCCGCTCGCCAACGGCTACGGGGATGGGAACTCCGGCCGCGACTTTCTCAAGCTCGGCCGGGTTGTCGGGTGGGATCGGCTCTTCGAACCATAGCGGCGAATAGGGGGCGATGGCGGTTCCCATGCGGATCGCCCCGCCGGTTGAGAACTGGCCATGTGTGCCGAACAGGAGGTCCGCCCTATCGCCCACCGCCTCGCGGATTGCCTTGCAGAACGCGACAGAGCGCGAGATGTCCGACATGGCAGGCATATGGCCTGCCCGCAGTGTATAGGGTCCTGCAGGGTCGAACTTGACGGCCGTGTAGCCCTTTTCCACCATCGCGACAGCACTTTCGGCGGCCATGTCCGCATCAACCCAGAAATCGGGCAACCGATGGCTTGGGGCGGTAGGATAAAGGTAAGTGTAGGCGCGCACCCGGTCTGTCACCTGCCCACCGATCAGCGCGTGGACAGGACGGTCGCGGTCCTTGCCCAGAATGTCCCAACAGGCGATTTCAAGCCCGGACCATGCGCCCATGACCGTCAGGTCCGGCCGCTGGGTAAAGCCCGAGGAATAGACGCGGCGGAACATCAGCTCGATGTTCTCGGGGTTTTCGCCGGCCATGTGACGTTCGAACACGTCGCGGATGACGGCGTCCATCGCTTGTGGTCCGACTGAGGATGCGTAGCATTCCCCCCAGCCGGTGATGCCGGTGTCGGTGGTCACCTTGACCAATATCCAGTAGCGGCCACCCCAGCCGGGGGCGGGCGGGGCTGTCACGATGATGTCGAGATCGGCGAGTTTCATAGGGCATGTCCCATAAGACGGAGGGTGTTTGCATGGAGGGGATCACGATACGGCAGCTTGGTCCAGCCGATCTGGACCTGTTGTTGTCCGTTCCCGACGGGTTGTTCGATGAGGCGATGATCCCGGAACAGGCCCGCGCCTTTCTGAATGACCCGATGCACGAGATCGTTCTGGCCTTTGATGGGGACCTCGTGGTGGCGATGGCGACGGGCGTCATACTCCTGCATCCGGATAAGCCGCCTTCGTTTTTCATCAATGAAGTCGGCACCCGGGACAGCCATTTGCGGCGAGGGATTGCCAGCGCGCTGACCGCGCGGCTGATGGAGATCGCGCGGGGCAGAGGCTGCAAGGGCATCTGGCTCGCGACAGAGCCCGACAACATCGCCGCCCTTGCGCTTTATCGCAAATTGGGCGGACAGGAAGAACCCGTTGTCGCCTTCGGCTGGGACGACGCCTTCTGAGGATCAGAAAGTGATGACGTTGCGCCGCGCCGATCCGGTCTTGGTGTCGGCGATCGCCTCGTTGATCTGATCAAGGGTCCAGCGGCCCGAAATTAGCTCATCCAATTTCAGCCGGCCCTGTTGGTATAGATCCACCATCCACGGAATGTCCCGCTTGATGACAGTATCGCCCATCTTGGAGCCGATCATCCCCTGTCCGGCAGCGGCGACCATCACCGGTTCATAGGTCGACATGGCGCCCGAATGGGGCATGCCCACCATGATCACCCGGCCCCCTTTGGCCAGATACTGCGGACCCTGATCAAAGGCGGGGATGGCGCCCACTGTGACAAAGACCGCGTCCGCGCCCCGGCCGATTGCGGCCTTGGCGGCCCTCCAGGGCTCTGGGTCTGTGGCCAGAACGCCGTCCGTTGCGCCGAACTCCTTGGCAATGGCCAGCTTTTCGGGGGACATGTCGACCGCAACGATCCGGCGCGCACCGGCGATCCGGGCGCCCTGAATGGCGTTCAGCCCGACGCCGCCTGCGCCGATGACGACGACATCCTGACCGGCCCGCAGGTTTGCCGCGTTCACCACAGCCCCGACGCCCGTGATCACACCGCAGGCCAGCAGGGATGCCGCCTCCATCGAGATGTCGGAGGGGATGCGCACGACCTGGCTTTGATCCACGACCACCTTTTCGGCAAAAGCGCCAGAGGCCATGGCCTGATGCAGCTTGCCCCCGTCCGCCGTCTTGAGCGGGCCGTGATCGCCGTCATAAGAGGTGTCGCACATCACAGGCTTGCCCGAAGAACAGGGCGCGCAATGGCCGCAGGACCGGATCAGGGTCACGACGACGGCATCGCCGACGCTGATCCCCCGGACGCCGTCGCCCACCGAAGAAACCGTTCCAGCGGCCTCGTGTCCGTAGACTGCTGGCAGCGACCCGCCCCAGCCACCGTCAAGGTAGGTGATGTCCGAATGGCAGATGGCGACCGCGGCCAGGGTCACTTCGACCTCGCCTGCGATGGGGTCGCGAAGCTCGACCTGTTCAACGGTCAGGGGCTGGCCAAAGGCGTGACAGACAGCGGCGGTGATGCGGGCCATGACGGGCCTCCTTTATATGTGCTTCGCGACTGAGAATTGAGCCTGGCCAAACGGGTTTGCGCTTCTGAAACCGACCCCGGGGGTCGGGATCAGGCGGCCGGTGGCGGTTGTGTGGCGACGCCCTGCGTGGCGGTCGGTCGGGCCATCAGGAACAGGCCGATGCAGACAATGGTCAGCACCGCAGACAGAAGGAATGGCGCACCAGGCGAATAGATCGGGGCGTTTTCACGGGTGAAGAAAAAGAAGGTCTGGGTCATGATCAGCGGTGCAATAATGACGGCAATCGCGTTGATCGACGTCAGGATGCCCTGCAATTCGCCCTGCTGGTTGTCCTGGGCGGTGCGGGACATGATCCCTTGCAGGGCGGGTCCGGCAATCGCCCCGAAGGCGGCGACAACCGTAAAGGCCAGCGCCATCCACCCAGCCTGGACAAAGCCAAGAAAGATGAAGGCCGCAACCTCGACAATCAGCCCAAGGATAACCGCCCGCCTTTCGCCGATCCGGGCCAGGATCGGGCGGATCAGAACACCCTGCACCACAGCGATCGAGATACCATAGACAGCCAGCGAAACCCCGACCATGCCCGGGCCCCAGCCAAACCGGATCTGGCCGTAGTAGGCCCAGACCGCGGGGTAAACAAAGAAGGCGACCCCGTAAAAGAACATCAGCACCAGCATGGGTCGCAGCCCCGGCAAGGCGCCAATATGCTTGAACGCGCCAAAGGGGTTGGCGCGTGCCAGGGAGAATGGCCTGCGAATACGATCGGTTACGGTTTCGGGCAGGACGAAGTAGCCGAACAGGAAGTTGGCGCTGGCAAGGACGGCTGCCGCATAGAACGGCGCGCGGGTTCCGTAGCTGGCCAAAAGCCCGCCAATCAGGGGCCCAAACACAAACCCGACCCCAAAGGCCGCGCCGATAAGACCGAAGTTGGCTGCCTTTTCTTCTGGCTTTGAGATGTCTGCAACATAGGCCATGGCCGTTGATTGTGTGGCCGCAGTCACGCCGCCCACAATCCGGCCCAGGAACAACAGCCAGATTGCCCCCGCCAAGGCCATGACGACGTAGTCGATCGCCATCACCACCAAGGATGTCAGCAGGACCGGACGCCGGCCGAACCTGTCCGACAGGTTCCCGACAAAGGGTCCAAAGCCGAACTGCATGACGGCATAGACGGTTGTGAGGATGCCGCCCCAAAGGGCAGCCTGACCCAGATCGCCGCCGTGCACTTCACGGATCAGGTCGGGCATGACGGGAAGGATAAGACCAATCCCCATGGCGTCGATCACCACCGTGATGAAGATGAAGGTGAGCGGCAGGTTCTTGATCATGTGGGGGGGCTCCGCGCCGGATGTCGGCACGTTTTAGACCGTTTGGTTTACTTTGCAACCCGCGACGCGGCGGATGCAAAGGCCCGTGCCTCTGCAGGTGCCGTGCCTAGCTGGAACGCCGGGGCGAAGAGGTTGGACAAATCCACCTCCGGGTAGGCGGCTGCTGCCAGTTCCGGCAGAGGGCGTCCGCTTGCAAGGACCTCTTTGCAAAGGGCCTTGACCACGCTTTGCGCCTCTGGCCGTGGCAGGGTGTTGGCAAGCCTGAATGACAGTGCCTCGGCATAGATCAGACCGGTTCCATCGTCGATCTGGGCCAGCATTGCGGCGGGGTCGGGTGCGATCCCTTCGGCCAGCTCTTGGGCCAGAATAAGGGACCGGCCCAGCCCCAGGCACATTTGCGGCAGGCTCATCCACTCGCTGATCCACGCCGCCCCGTCCCGCTGCTGGCGGTGGACGATGGCCCCCTGCATCACGCTGTTCAGTCCAGCAACATGGCTGGCAATGGCGACCATGACCGAAGGCATCACCGGGTTTTGCTTTTGCGGCATGGTGGACGACCCGCCAGCGCTGGGCAGGCGGACCTCGCCCAGACCGGTCTGGGTCATCAGCCCCAGATCCTCGGCCATCTTGGCGAGAGTGCCGGTGACCAGGGTGATCCATGCCGCGAGCCCCGCGATGGGGTGCCGGGCAGAGTGCCAGCTTTGCCCCGGGTCTGACAGGCCAAGGCCCTTGGCCAAACCGGCCCGGACGGCAGGGCCCTTGTCCTCCATCGCGGAAAGCGTGCCGGCAGCGCCGGACAGGCTGACCTTCAACAGGTTGGCCTTGACCACGGCCAGCTGGTCCACAAGCTCGATCAGGGGGCTACCCCAACTGGCCAGCACGGCACCAAAGGTGGTGGGGGTGGCGACCTGGCCATAGGTCCGGCCTGCCATGGGCAGATCGGCATGAGCCTCGGCCTGCCGGCCAAGGGCATTGATCGTCGCGATCAGCCGGGTCTCGTATAGGGCAAGGACCTGACGCAGGCGCAGGACAAGCCCGGTTTCCATGATGTCCTGCGAGGTTGCCCCGTAGTGCAGCCATTGCGCGTGCTCTGGTGCCTTCAGTTCTTCGCGAAAGGTGGTGACGAGGGCGGGGACAACGACGGCGTTTTGGCCAGTAGCCTTGGCCAGTGCTGCGGGATCGACCTGGATTTCCATCGCGGCACGCTGGATTGCCTTGGCGCTGACCTCTGGGATCAGGCCCTCAGCGGCTTGCGCCTGGGCAAGGGCGCCCCAGACCAGCAGCATCGCCCGCAGCTCTGCCGTGTCGGTAAAAAGCGTGGCCATTTCGCGGTCAAGGAACAGGTCCCGGAACATGGCGCTGTCGTAGATGGAGGCAGACATGAGAATATCCCTTCGAAAATCAGCGGCCGTCCGGAGCTTATGTCGCGCAAGCGAATGGCATTGCCTGTTCAGACATGGCCGATCTCTTGCAAGAAGTTGATCACCTGTCTGGCATAGGCCTCGGGGGCCTCGACGCAGGGGAGGTGTCCGGCACGGGGGATCAGTGCGAACCGACTGCCGGGGATAAGGTCAATGGTTTCGCGCACGAGATCGGGGGGCGTGGCCCCGTCTTCGGATCCGGCAATCCCCAAGGCGGGCAGGCGTAGGCTGGCGGTGGTTGCAAAGAAGTCCGTCCCGGCGATGGCAGCGCAGACCCCGGCATATCCCTGCGGAGGGGTAGACAGGAACAGCGCCTTCCAAGGCTCCATCGCGGGGGTGTTGAGGAAATCCCTGCCAAACCAGCGCGGCATAACGCTATCGGCGAGTGGTTCCAGCCCTTTGGACAGGACCGTGGCAATCCGGTCGTCCCAAAGCTGCTTGGTCCCGATCTTGGCGCCGGTGTTGGACAAGACAACAGCCCGCATCAGGTCAAGGCGTTTGACGGCAAGACCTTGCGCGATCATGCCTCCGACGGACAGGCCAATAAAAACGGAATCGCGAACAGAAAGGGCATCGCAGACCGCCTCGGCGTCGGCGATCAGGGCCCCCATCGAATAGGGTGCAGCTGGGACTGAAGAGCGGCCATGCCCACGCTTGTCATACCGCACGATCCGAAGCTCGGTCGGGAGCCGCGGCACGACCAGATCCCAAAGGGAGGTATCGGTGCCAAGCGAGTTTGCGAAAACGATTGTCGGAGAGTCCGCTTCGGTCGCGCCATCGACCCGGACATAAAGGCTGACGCCATCACGCTCTACGAATTGCTCGTGCATTGAAGTCTCGCTCCCGCGTCGAAGTGACCTGAGCGAGCTATCGTTCTTTGCCCCCCTGCGTCAACGGGCGGGGGGGAAAGGTCAGGACCAGATGATGGCGGTTCCGGCAAGAACCAGACCTGCACCGGCAAGTTCGCGAGGGCCCAGACCTTCGCCAATCAAAAACGCCACGGTCAGGACGATGAGGGTTTCTGCTCCCAGAATCGCAATATACGTCAGCCCGAGGGAGTGCTGTCGCAAAAGGGCGATTTCCGCCAGAACGGCAAGGCTGAGGGCCACCCCGATGATCAGCCAGATCACTCCTGTTGAGGCGATAGACGCGCTTTCCATGGCGAAGGTGGCGCCTGCATAGGCCACGGCGCATAACACAATCAGGCAGACAGGTCTGAAGAAGAAGTCAATCATTTGAATGGCCAAAAAAGGGGTCCGGTTGGACCCTAAAAGCATGAAGACACAGCTAGGAATGGCCAAAGCCTAGTCTGTCTTTCTTGTCTGACTAAGTCAGGAAAGCCTTACCTGAGGTCAGCCGGCCCCGGCCAGCACCGTAGCATAAAGTGCTGCGTCCACATTCCCCCCCGAGGCGACAGCGATCACGGTGTCTCCTTCGACCTCACTCCCATGGAAGAGGGCAGCGGCAAGGCCAACCGCCCCTCCCGGTTCCAACACCAGGTTGAGGTGCCGGAAGGCCGCAATCATGGCCTGTTTTGCCTCATCATCTGTGACAATGATCCCCGGTCCACACAGCCTTTGCAGAATAGGAAAGGTGATGTTGCCGGGACATTGGGTCAGGATGGCATCGCAGATGGACCCGGAGGTTGTCGCGTTCTTCTCAATCCGGCCCGAGATGAGTGACCGTGTCGCATCGTCGAACCCCTGTGGCTCGACCGGGCGGACCCTCATGCCGGGGGCGTCAGCCTCAAGCGCCAGCGCGATCCCCGAAGTCAGGCCGCCGCCGCCACAGCAGACCAATACGTCGGCTTGGGCCACACCAAGGGCGGCCGCCTGGGCGGCAATCTCAAGCCCGGTGGTGCCCTGACCCGCGATGACCTGTGGATCGTCATAGGGCTTGATCAGGGTCAGCCCCCGTTCCGTTGCCAGTTTGTCGCCGATCGCCTCGCGGTCTTCGGTGGCCCGGTCATATAGCACAACCTCGGCCCCTAGTGCCTTGGTGCCCTCGATCTTGGCCCGGGGGGCGTCGGACGGCATTATGATGACGGCGCTGATGCCATGGGCCTGTGCGGCCCGGGCGACACCCTGGGCGTGATTGCCCGAGGAATAGGCGATGACCCCACGCTTGCGCACATCGTCCGGCAGGGCCGAGATGGCCGACCAGCCGCCGCGCCCCTTGAACGACCCTGTGACCTGTAGCGCCTCCGCCTTGACCAGCACCCGGCGCCCGGCGATTGCGTCCAGGCCGGGCGATGACAGCAGGGGTGTGCGTACCACGTTCCCTTCCAGCCTGAGGGCGGCGGCGCGGATCATGTCGATGTTCATTTGCAAAGCTCCAGCCAGGTGTTCAGCGCAGACAATGCGCCGTGTTCATCAAGGAAAGGGACATGGCCCCGGTCAGGGATTTCTGCCCGGATCATGTCAGGCCGCCTGCGCGCCATCTCGTTCGCCGTGGCCAGGGTCAGAAGTTCAGAGTTTTCGCCCCGGACAAGGGCGAGGGGCAGCCCGGCCATCGCATCGAAGAACGGCCAAAGGTCGGGGATCTGCTGGGCACCGGTCGCGGCAAATGTTTCTGCCAGCCGGGGATCGTACCGAATGACAAGGCCGTCCGGGGTTTCCATGTGCTGGGCACGCACCTCGTCCAGCCAGCGGGCATGGGGCACGTTGGGGAAACCCTTCATCGCCCGGGCCCTCGCCCTGGCGGCCTCTTCATAGGTGCTTTGCACAGGATTGCGCCCGATGTAGGTCGCGATGGTATCAAGACCTTCCTGCGCAATCTCGGGTCCGACATCGTTCAGCGCAACGCCGATCAGCCGGTCTTTGGCCGCAGCGGCGATGCCCATGGCGATCAGTCCGCCGCGCGACGTGCCAAGAATGGCCGCGCGGTCGATCCCAAGATGGTCGAGAAGGCCCAAGGCGTCCTGCGCCTCTTGCATCAGGGTATAGGTCGACGGGTCGGCCCAGTCGGACAAACCTCTTCCCCGGTAGTCAGGTCGGATCAATCGGACCCCGTTCAGATGCGGCGCGACGTGGTTGAAATCCTGACCGTTCCGGGTCAGCCCGGCCAGGCACAAAAGCGGCATGCCCGTGCCTTCGTCCAGATAGTGCAGGCCAATCCCATCAGATGCGGTGTATCTGGGCATCAGCAGAGGTCCGAAATGGTCGTAAGGTCGGACAGAACATGGTGCGGCGTTGCGTAAAGGCGGTCGACAGGCTCTGCCATCCGGTTGACCCAGGCAGTCGTGAAGCCAAAGCCAGCGGCCCCCGCAGCGTCCCAGCCGTTGGACGAAACGAACAGAACCTCGGCCCTCGCGCAGCCAAAGTGCGCCTCTACCAGATCATAGACATCTGCATGGGGTTTGAAAACGCCCACGCTTTCAACTGATAGGACCGCATCTAGTTGCGGCCCGATCCCTGCGCTTTGCACCGCCGAGGCCAGCATCCGGGGCGACCCGTTCGACAGGATTCCTGTCGACAGTCCCCGCGCCTTCAGGGTTGACAACATGGCAGGGACTTCGGGGTAGGCCGACAGGGTCTGGTAAAGGTCCAGCAGCCGCTGGCGAAGTATCGGGTCTTCAAGGCCTGCCGCCTCCATCGCCCAATCCAGTCCGTCTTGCGTGACTTGCCAGAAATCGGTGTGGCGTCCCGCAACGGCCCGGAGCCAAGTGTATTGCAACTGCTTGAGGCGCCAGTCCCGGGCAAGCTGCGGCCAGATCGCAGCAAGGGCTTCTTGCCCCGGTTCCGATGCCGCTTCGCGCGCCGCGGCGTTGACGTCGAAAAGGGTACCGTAGGCGTCAAAGATGCAAGTGGTAATCGGCATTGCAGGGTCCCGGCAAATAGTCATTGTTCGGCACTTTGCCCTGTCCGGCGGGTGGGGGAAACCCCGCCTGTTTGCACCCCCGCGCCAGCCTTGATAGTGTCCTTCCCATCCGACGGGAGAACACGCCCATGGGGCGGCCCGAAACCCATCCCCTACAAGCCAGACGGAGAAGATCATGACGCAAGTCAAGACGGGCGACACTGTGCGCATTCACTATACCGGAACCCTTGAGACCGGTGAAACTTTTGACACCTCCTCCGGTCGCGATCCGCTCGAATTCGTAGTGGGCTCGGGCCAGATCATCCCCGGGCTTGACAAGGCGCTGCCCGGCATGGCGATCGGCGAAAGCAAGACCGTCGCGGTCCCTTGTGCCGAGGCTTATGGCGAATCCAACCCCGAGGCCCGGCAGGACGTGCCACGCGATTCCATTCCCGCCGAAATCCCGGTCGATCCTGGCACCCAGTTGCAGATGCAGACCCAAACCGGCCAGGTCATCCCGGTGACGGTGGTCGAAGTGACCGATGAGGTCGTTATCCTTGACGCTAATCACCCGCTTGCCGGCAAAGACCTGACCTTTCAGATCGAACTGGTCGACGTGATCGCAGCCTGACCTTCGGCCCCGCATCTTTGCCTTCGGCTTTGGTGCGGGCCACTTTCCGTGATATGCTCTGCCCGTTAACAAATGGGGGGAGAGATCATGTCTGACACACATGGGTCCGTCTGCTGGACAGAGTTGATGACCCGCGATATCGCGGGCGCCAAGGCATACTACAGCGAAGTATGCGGCTGGGTTTTCGAGGATGTGCCGATGCCGGACGGCATGTACACCCTTGGGATGATGCAAGGCAGACCTGTCGTTGGCATGATGGACATGACTGGCGTTTCAGGCTTTGACGATGTGCCTGCCCATTGGTTTTCCTACTTTGCCGTCGATGATGTGGACGCCTCGGTTGCCCGGACCCGAGAGATCGGCGGGCAGATCATCAGAGAGCCGTTCGACGTCCCCGGTACCGGTCGGATCGCCATCATTCAGGACCCAACCGGGGCAGCTATGGGTCTGATGACCCAGGTCGAAATGACCTGATTGCCGCCTAAAGGGGGTTGGCCTGCCTCAAGCAGGGCAAGGGATACTGAGGGACGCCCGTCATCGCCCACAAGGCGAGCCGTGTCCTTGAGGACGGCGTGCGGTGGCGGCCCCCGATTGCCTTAGATGTTTTCGGACTGCGGCATCCCAAGGACGTGATAGCCGCCGTCGACCCGGACAATCTCGCCGGTCGTGCAATTGCCAGCTTCAGAGGCAAGATAGACGGCAGTTCCGCCGACGGCTTCCAGCGTTGCGTTTGACCGCAACGGGGCATTTTCGCCGGTATGCTTGAACGTCTTGCGGGCGCCACCGATAGCGGCCCCGGCAAGTGTCTTCATCGGGCCGGGTGAAATGGCGTTCACCCGGATACCCTCTGGGCCGAGGTCGTTGGCCAGATAGCGGACCGCGCTTTCAAGAGCGGCCTTGGCCACACCCATGACGTTGTAGAACGGGGTGACCCGGTTCGATCCCTGGTAGGTCAGGGTCAGGATGGTCCCCCCGTTCGGCATCAGGGGCCGCGCCCGCCGCGCTACATCGATCAGCGAGTAGCAGGAGATGGTCAGCGAATTGCGAAAGTTATCCCGGGTGGTGTTGATGAAACGGCCCGTCAATTCGGCCTTGTCGGAAAACGCGATGGCATGGACGACAAAGTCCAACGTGCCCCAACGCTCTTCCAGCACCGCAAAAGCGGCATCCATGGAGGCGTCGTCGTTGACGTCCACATCGACCATGATGTCCGACCCGACAGAGGTTGCCAAAGGCTCCAACCGCTTGCCAAAGGCTTCGCCCTGGTAGGTGAAGGCCAGTTCGGCCCCGGCCTCATGCATCGCCTTGGCGATTCCCCAGGCGATGGAATTGGCGTTTGCGACGCCCATGATGAGCCCGCGCTTACCCTGCATTGAAAGTGTCATGGTCCTGCTCCCCGGCCCTATTGCACAAAGCGGGACAGCAGCATTGAGCCGTTGGTGCCGCCGAATCCGAAGCTGTTGGTCATGATGGTGTCATGGCCCGCAGTCTCGACCAGGCTGGTCGCGACTTCTGCAGGGGCCAGGGCCTCATCCAATGTTTCGACGTTGATGGACGGAGCGATGAAGTCATCGCGCAGCATCAGAAGGCAATAGACGGCCTCTTGCGCACCGGTGGCGCCCTGGCTGTGGCCTGTCATCGACTTGGTTGAAGAGATCGGCGGGGTCTTGCCTTCGCCGAACACCCGGCGGACGGCCTGAACCTCGCCCACATCCCCGACCGGGGTCGAGGTGCCATGGGCGTTGATGTAGGTAACCTTGCGGCCTTCCGGCAGGGTGGCCAGGGCCAGGTTCATCGCCCGTTCGCCGCCCTCACCCGAGGGGGCGACCATATCGTGGCCGTCAGAGGTTGCAGCAAAGCCCGTCACCTCTGCATAGATGGTGGCCCCCCGTGCCAGCGCCCGGTCAAGGGTTTCCAGCACGACCATACCGCCGCCGCCGGCAATGACGAAACCGTCCCGGCCTGCGTCAAACGCGCGGGAGGCCTTTTCCGGCGTGTCATTGTACTTGGACGACATCGCGCCCATCGCGTCGAAGAGGCAGGACAATGTCCAGTCGAGCTCTTCTCCGCCGCCCGCAAACATCACGTCCTGTTTGCCCATCATGATCTGTTCTGCCGCGGCCCCGATACAATGTAACGAGGTAGAGCAGGCTGAGGTGATCGAATAGCTCATCCCCTTGATCTGGAAGGCAGTCGAGAGGTTGGCCGCCACCGTCGAACACATGCCTTTCGGTACGGCAAGGGGGCCGATCTTCTTGGGGCTGCCGGTGCGCAGAACGGTCTGGTGGGCGGTAAAGAGGGCAGAGGTCGAAGGGCCGCCTGATCCGGCGATGATGCCCGTTCGGGGGTTGCTGACCTCTTCCGGGGTCAGGCCGCTGTCGGCAATCGCCTGTTCCATCGCCAGATAGGCGTAGGCTGCGCCCGGACCCATGAACCGCATCCGCCGCTTGTCGATAAGTTCGGCTGGATTGATCTTGAGGGTTCCGGCGATCTGGCTGCGAAATCCGTATTCAACCATTTCCTCGGAACGTTCCACACCTGAACGGCCGGCCTTCAAAGCCTCGGCCACTTCGTTGGCAGAGTTTCCGATGGGGGATATGATCCCCATTCCGGTGACGACGACGCGGCGCATTAGCGGTCCTTTCGCAGTTAGATCGGTCGTATTGGGGACTAGGCTGAAGCCTCTGCAACGGCCAGTCCGACTTTCATGTCCTTGACCTGATAGATCACTTCGCCATCTGCCTCGACCCTGCCATCCGCCACGCCCATCTTGAGGCGGCGGTCGATGACGCGGGTGAAGTCGACGTAATATGTGATCATTGTGCGGGTCGGTGTGACCATGCCTGTCAGCTTGACCTCTCCGACGCCCAGCGCAAATCCCTGGCCCTGCCAGCCGCGCCAGCCAAGGTTGAAGCCCGTGAGTTGCCACAGGCCGTCAAGGCCAAGGCAGCCGGGCATGACCGGATTGCCGGGAAAGTGACAGGCAAAGAACCAAAGGTCGGGTGTAATGTCGAACTCTGCTACGACATGGCCCTTGCCATGCGCGCCGCCGTCCGCGCTGATGTCTGTGATGCGGTCCATCATCAACATCGGGGGCTCGGGCAGCTGGGCATTGCCGGGTCCGAACAATTCGCCTCTTGCGCATTTCAGGAGGTCTGGCTTGTCGAACTGGCGAGGAAATGATGCCATGAGCTGTGTATTCCGGTTGCTGGTTGCTGTCCTTTAGCCCTGTATCATTGCCGGTTGAAGGGGCGCAAGTCCGGCGGTCCGGACACGATCTGGGCCACAACCAGCAAGTTTGCTCCGTTTGCGATTGAAATTGGGGGCTTTTGGTCCATATTTGTCGTCATGGTAGCAGAGATCACAGTCAAGGACGCACAGAGCGCAGAGAGGGGTAGCCTTTGGCTGTCCGGAGCGGGTCTGCGTCCAACCCGGCAGCGGTTGGCCTTGGCGGCTTTGCTCGTCGGAGATGGGCAGGACCGGCATGTCACCGCTGAGAGCCTTTTCGATGCCGCGTCCGGCTGTGGGGAACGCGTATCTCTTGCGACCGTCTACAACACCCTTCGGGCCTTTTGTGATGCTGGCCTTTTGCGCGAGATCACCGTTGATGGATCGAAGAGCTATTTCGATACCAACATGTCGGATCACCCGCATTTCTATTGGGAAGACAGCGCCACCTTGACCGATGCCCCTGTGTCCGAGCTTGAGATCCGCAGGTTGCCAAAGGTTCCGGAAGGGGCCGAAATGACGTCAGTCGACGTGATTATCAGGCTGCGCCGTATCTGACGGGCGTGTCTGGTAAGGTGGGTCAAGACCCACCTTACGAGTGACATTCCCCCTCCATCCCGACAATCCAACCATTGCCAAGGGTTTTTGACCCTCGATCCTTAACCCTGCGTTTACCTTGCGGCGTCACGTTAAACGCATGTCACGATATGTCCGCAGACGCGTCCCCGGAGGGACCTATTTCTTCACTGTCCGGCTTCAGGACCGGGGCAGTCGGCTTTTGACAGACCGGATTGTCCTGCTGCGCGATTGCGTGCGCCTCTGTCGAAATCGCTTTGACTTTACCATCGAAGCGGCGATCGTTCTGCCGGACCACCTCCACATGATCTGGACACTTCCGGCCGAGGACGACGACTACTCAGCCCGGTGGCGTATGATCAAAGCCACCTTTTCCCGCCATGTCGAACGGCCTGCAACTATTTGTCCGAGCAAGCTAGCGCGGGGTGAAAAGGGAATATGGCAACGTCGGTTCTGGGAGCATCTGGTGCGGGATCAGGCCGACTTTGACTTGTACCGGGCTTATGCGTTGACAGCTCCGGTGCGCGCGGGACTCGTGCCCAAGCCACAGGACTGGCCGTACAGTTCGATCCATCGCGACCTTGCTCGCACCGGGCCTTTGGCGCTGCAGCTGGGCGACAAGGGTGTTGGCGCTATGCGAGTTGCGTAAGGTGGGTCCGGACCCACCTTACCGGCCCACCGAAAGCTTCAGAACCACTGCCCTGGTTCCATCAGTCCGAGGTCCAGCAATTGCTGCGAATGCCAGTCGAATGGCGCTGAATTGTGCCAGCGGAAGGTTTCGATATCAAATGTCGAGCCGGGGTTACGCTTCAGCGCCTTTGCGGTGCGAAACGAACAGATCGAGGCTGTCAGGTTGTTATGCCATGGGCAGGAGTATGTATTGTATTCCGGATCATTGAATGTGTGGTCCATCCTCAGTTGCAGCCCAGGCTTGACCCGAAAGAACCCGACCCGGTCGATCCGTCTGCGCGGCATCGGGATGTGTTCCTCGAACCGCCAGCGCAGTCCGCCAAAGAAATCCAGCTGCCGTTCCTTTGGATGGCGGGTGTCGGGGTCCTCGCGCGCCAGGGCATAGTAGCCTGACTTGTCCAGATGCGCATCGTCCAGAGAAACCGCTGTCGGATTTGCCAAAAGGTCTCCGGCATAAAGGTCGATCACATAGGTGAGGACACTGTCGCGCCGCTCTTCGGCGCAGAAGACCGCCATTTCGCCAACGGTTCGATGTTCGCAGAACGGAAAAAACAGATACTCTGCGTTGAAGCAATAGTAGAGCCATATAGGTTTGCTTGCCTTGATCACGGCGTTGACCACAGTCAGCATCGCGCCTTCGACCTGCATATCCTGATCGACCCGGACAACCCGATCACCCAGCCCTTTGGCCAACGCCATGTCCCGCGCCGCAAAGACGATGAGCGACTTGAACCCAAGGTCGAGGTGATGCCGGATCGTCGTGTTCACCTCAATGTCGTCTTCGGCTAGGATAAGCCCGACCGGCCCAACGGCCAGAATGTTGGCGCCCGTTGCCAGAAACGCGTCCAGTGACGGGAAATGCTTCACGTTCTTCAGACTCTCATTTGATTGACCGGCATTCTTGTGAAGAATCGGCTAATTCCTCATGCATTGCAAGTCAGCGGCATGGGCGTTAGCACCATTCGACAAATGTCTTCCCCACCCACCCCTGCATCAGACGCTTGCACGCGAGGACCACTGCCGATGACAACCGCGCCAAAAAAGCTCTATATCAAAACCTACGGCTGTCAGATGAATGTCTATGACAGCGAGCGTATGGCTGAAGCGCTGGGCAGTCAGGGCTATGTGTCGACGGATACTGCCGAAGACGCGGATATGGTCCTTCTCAATACCTGTCACATTCGGGAAAAGGCCGCGGAAAAGCTTTACTCCGATCTTGGTCGCCTCAAGCCTTTGAAGGCTGCCCGCCCCAACCTCAAGATTGGGGTGGCTGGCTGTGTCGCGCAGGCCGAAGGCGAAGAGATCGTCCGCCGTATGCCCCTTGTCGACCTTGTTGTCGGCCCGCAAAACTACCACCGCTTGCCCGAGATGGAGGCTGCTGCCCATGGCGGCGCCCGCGTTGTGGACACCGATTTCCCGGTCGAGGACAAGTTTGACCACCTTGCCGCCCGCCCCAAGGCCCGGCGCGGGCCGACGGCTTTCCTTACTGTCCAGGAAGGCTGTGACAAGTTCTGCGCCTTTTGTGTCGTTCCCTATACCCGCGGTGCTGAAGTCAGCCGCCCTGCCGATCGCCTGCTGGCGGAGGCGCAGGGCCTGGTCGAGGCCGGCGTGCGGGAAATCACCTTGCTTGGACAGAACGTCAATGCCTGGCACGGAGAGATCGCCGGACCTCTCACCGGACTGGCCGGCCTGATTGGGCAGCTGGCCCAGATCGACGGTCTGGACCGCATCCGTTATACCACGAGCCATCCCAATGACATGGACGACGCCCTGATCGAGGCCCACGGGTCGCAGGCAAAACTGATGCCCTACCTGCATCTTCCGGTCCAATCCGGGTCCGACCGGATCCTAAAGGCGATGAACCGCAAGCACACCGCAGAGGCCTACCTGCGCCTGATCGAGCGGATTCGTGCAGCCCGGCCCGACATCCTGTTGACCTCGGATTTCATTGTCGGTTTTCCGGGTGAAACGGATGCCGATTTCGCCGAAACCTTGGCCCTCGTCGCGGCGGTGGGCTATGGAGCTGCCTATTCCTTCAAGTATTCGGCCCGCCCCGGAACCCCGGCGGCTGAACGGGCCGAGGTACCGGTCGATGTTATGGATGATCGCCTGCAACAGCTTCAGGCTTTGCTGACCCGCCAGCAGAAGGCGGCACAGGAGGCGATGGTCGGCCGGACGACCACCGTTCTGTTTGAAAAGCCTGGTCGGCTGGACCGGCAATGGGGGGGCAAGTCGGAACATCTCCATGCCGTCCATGTCCCGTCCGCAAATGACTTGCGTGGTCAGATCCTGCCGGTGCGGATCACAGAGGCTGGACCGAATTCTCTTGCCGGGGAACTTTGCCTTTAGGCAACTCAGGTCCAGCTACCTGTAAGACCAGGGTGGCACCATGCTCCAATATTTGGGGGAATCCGCTACATTTTGTGGTTTTTTTGATATTCGCCCATTTCTTTGCTTGCCTCCGAGTCGGCCGATAGGCAGAATCATCAGGTAATGGCGCGATCGGTCCGTCATTTTGTGTGTTTTGTAGGTGCTGGAGGTTTGAGCCGTGTGGAGAATCCCATCGATATTTTCGAGAAATGTGGTGGCGGGGGTTGCTCTGGCCATTCTTGCTACAGTGGTTTGGCAAACGCCTGCACAGGCGCAAGAAACATATCAGCCGGGCATCTGGATTGATCCGGATGGTTGCGAACATTGGGTTATGGATGACGGGGTAGAGGGCTATATGTCCCCCCGCCGCACCCGCGACGGCCGCCCCGTCTGCCGGCGGAGCGAGATTTGTGGTATCTTGCCGACGGACTGGATCTTTGCGACCAACAGCGTGGTCATAGCCCCAGCTAGTCGGGACGAAATTGCCCGGTTCTTCGACGATGCGAATGCCTTTGGGTTTCTGGTCTACGGCCATACCGATAGCCGCGCCTCTGATGAATACAACATGAGCCTGTCCCAGCGCCGGGCGGATGCGATTGCGTCGATCGGCTACGAGGTCGGTGCCCGCATCGTCGATGCAAGAGGTCTGGGTGAGCGGATGCCGCGCGCCTCTAACGCGACAGCCGCCGGGCAGGAACAGAACCGGCGCGTCGAAGTTTATTGTTTGCGGTGAGGGTAATGAGCATGAATTATGTAAAAGGTGCCGTATTTCTGGCCTTTGCCGGATGTGTTGCGGGCTGCGAGGCAGGGCCTGACAAGTCTGTGGACCGGGGGATCAATGCCCATCCGCTTAGTGACATGGTCGCCGGCATCTGGATTGACCCCGATGGCTGCGATCACTGGATCATCGATGATGGGGTTGAAGGCTACCTGTCCGAAAGGCTTGCCCCTGATGGACGCCCTGTCTGTTCGGGTGTTGGGGAACCAACCCAAGTGATCGGGCCTTTTCAGGACGGATCGCCCTTTCCTGACGTGATCTGACCCTTGCGTCAAAGCCCAGCAAATGGACGGCCGCAGCGAAAGCTGCGGTCTTTTGCGTTCATGTTACACCAATAGTTCACGCCTGTGCTTGCGCGTGAGCGCGCAAGTTGTCACGATAAAAACAGGTCTCGCACACAGGAGCATTGATTGGCCATCACCGAACTCCCCCCCGCGCCGTCCCAAAATGAGCTGTCGGAAACAACAATCGAGTTTGCTGACAACTTCCTTCTGATCGATCTTTGCGGTGAACATGACCGCAATCTGACCGCGATAGAAACAAGGTTAGAGGTCCAGATCCTGCGCCGGGGCAATCGCCTCGCCATTATCGGAGAGGCCGCGGGACGTGATGCAGCGGCGGATGTTCTACAGGCGCTTTATCATCGCCTGGAGGCGGGCAAGAGTTTGGAACCCGGTGACATCGACCGAGAACTTCGGATGGGCGTCGCAGACCGTTCTGTAACCGAACGCGGCGACCAGATCGAGATGTTCAAGGGTCAGGCGGACGCCAGCCGGGTGGAAATCAAGACCCGGCGCAAATTGGTCGAACCCCGGACAGAGGCGCAGAAGGCCTACGTCAAAGCGCTTTATGACAATGAACTGGCGTTCGGCATCGGTCCGGCGGGGACTGGCAAGACATATCTTGCCGTTGCCGTGGGGGTGAACATGTTCATCTCGGGCCACGTCGACAAGATCATCCTAAGCCGCCCGGCCGTCGAAGCGGGGGAAAAGCTGGGCTATCTGCCCGGCGACATGAAGGACAAGGTCGACCCCTACATGCAGCCGCTTTATGACGCGCTGAACGATTTTCTGCCGGGCAAGCAGGTGGCCAAGATGATCGAGGAAAAGGTCATCGAGATTGCGCCACTGGCCTTTATGCGCGGGCGGACCCTCTCGAATGCATTTGTGGTGCTGGACGAGGCGCAGAACGCGACGTCGATGCAGATGAAGATGTTTCTGACCCGTCTGGGCGAAGGCAGCCGCATGGTTATCACCGGCGACCGGACCCAGGTGGACCTGCCGCGTGGCGTCTCTTCGGGCCTGTCGGATGCAGAGCGGTTGCTGAAGGGCATTTCCCGCATAAGCTTTAATTACTTCACATCGAAGGACGTTGTGCGACACCCGCTTGTCGCTGCGATCATCGAGGCCTACGAGGCAGAAGGTTAGGTTATGGCGACGGTGGGACAGTGGCTCCGTAACAAGCTGACCCCACCGTCGCTTGAAGAGATTGAACACGAAACCCGCAAGTGGCAGATCGCATGCAAGACCTGTGGCCGGTCCGCCAACCTTTGGGAGGCTGGTGGCAAACGATACAAGGCTCATGGCAACAAGACCGTTCTGGGCCGCTGTGCTGGGTGTGACAACAAATTGAGAACCATGAAGATTTACCGGCCCAATGAATGAGCTGAACGCCGATATTCTGATCGAGGATTCACGTTGGGCCCGGCTCGACTTTGAGGCCTTGGCCGAGGTTGCCTGCCAGTCTGTTCTGGACCACCTTGGCCAGACCGGCGAGGTCGAGGTGAGCATATTGGCCTGCAATGACGCCCGTATCGCAGTCCTGAACGCCGATTTCAGGGGAAAACCCCAACCCACAAACGTCCTGAGCTGGCCATCCGAAGAGCGGGGGGCAAAGGTCGCAGGCGCCCATCCTCTCCGTCCCCGGCCCGGAGCGGACGGTACGATAGAGCTTGGCGATATCGCGATTGCGTATGAAACCTGCGCGGCCGAGGCCGAAAAGTCAGGCCGTAGTCTGGAACATCACGCCACTCACCTTGTCGTGCACGGGGTCTTGCACCTGTTTGGCTACGACCACGAGCGTGACCCGGACGCCACCCTGATGGAGTCGATCGAAACAGAGATACTTGGAAATCTTGGAATTCAGGACCCATATAAGCATCTAGAGTAACCAGCTGGGCGATTCCCGCTATGGAAGGAGACAATGGGCGACATCAATCTTGGGTCATCTAGTGCCGCGCAAAGCGCGCCACAGGACCTTGGCGACCAGGCGGCCGATGGCCAAAGTCGCGGCTTTTTCGGCAGAATTTTCGATGCTCTGACACCTGCAGAGACCGGAAGCGACGAAGATGAGGACGCCCGAAGGCGTAGCACGACCTCAAGCCAGTCAAAACCGGGGCTTCTGAACCTGCGTCGCATGCGGGTTGAGGACGTGGCAATCCCCAAGGCAGACATTGTAGCCGTTCCTGTTGGATGCACACGCGAAGAGCTTGTCAGTGTCTTTCGCGAAAGTGGTCTGACCCGCTTGCCCGTGTATGACGGTACCCTTGATACTCCGGTCGGCCTGGTGAACCTCAAGGACTTTGCACTCAGCCAAGGATTCAACGGCGACCTGGCCGAGTATTCTCTCAGCGCGCTGCTGCGCCCTTTGCTCTATGTTCCTCCCTCAATGCCTTTGGGTGTTCTCCTGCAGAAGATGCAGGCAGAGCGCATTCACATGGCGCTTGTCATTGATGAATACGGCGGAACGGACGGCCTCGTCACGATCGAGGATCTGATCGAACAGGTGGTCGGTGAGATCGAGGACGAGCATGATGTGGACGAGGTTTCGTCCTTTGTCCCTGAGAAACCGGGCGTCTGGTTGGCTCTGCCCAAGACGCCTCTGGAAGAGTTCGAGGCCGAGATCGGGATGGACCTCACAGCCCACGAAGAAATCGACGAAGAGGAAGTGGATACTTTGGGTGGTCTTGTCTTCATGCTGGCTGGCCATGTCCCGGCGCGTGGGGAAATCATCCGTCATCCAGATGGGCCAGAGTTCGAAGTGATCGACGCGGATCCGCGCAGGATCAAAAGGCTTCGCGTCAGGCTTGCCCCTGCTACCCTCGTCGAGCCTTGAGACGTTCGGCGTGATCCGTCGGCCCGGCACGTCGGTATGAGCCTGCATCATAGGTTGATGCAGTGCCGCTGGCCGGTCCGGATGGCAGTGCTGGTTGGCCTGGGGGTCGTGGCGGGCCTCGGGCAGGTGCCCTGGTCGCTTTGGCCCTTGTCGCTGATGGCCTACGCTCTTGCTTGTGTTCTGGTCGGGGCGGGCAGGGGAATCCGGCAGATTGCCTTGGCGGGCTGGTTCTTCGGTCTGGGTCATTTCGCCCTCGCCTTGCACTGGATTGTGCAGCCGTTCCTTGTCGATGTGGCCCGACATGGTTGGATGGCCCCCTTTGCCCTTGTCTTGATGGCGGGCGGGATGGCCCTGTTTTGGGCCGCCGGTTTCGGAATCGCCTCGGCACTTGGGCGTGGGCGAGCTTCGCCCTTTGGTATCGTGGCCGGTTTGGGCTTGGCGGAATTTGCCCGATCCCTCGTGCTGACCGGCTTTCCTTGGGCGCTGCCGGGGCACATCTGGATCGGGACACCGATCTCTCAACTGGCGGCATTTGCCGGGCCACACGGCTTGACCCTTGTTACCCTGGGCCTTGCCGCTCTGATCGTTGTAACGTGGCTGCGGGTTTGGCTTTTGGTGCCTGTCGTAGGCTTTGTCCTGGCCTGGTTCGGGTTGGCACCCGGTGTTGCGCCGCCGGTGGCCCCGGATGCCCCGATCGTCCGATTGGTCCAGCCAAACGCCGCGCAGGACCAGAAGTTTGTGCCGGGATTTGCCGAAGTTTTTGTCGGCCGCCTGTTGGAGCTTACTGCAAAGGGCGGCGAAGATGCCGTCGAGGGGCAGCGACCCGACCTGGTGGTCTGGCCCGAAACCGCCGTGCCCTGGCTTTTGGAACATTCCGCCGGCGTGCTGGCCCAGACCGCCGCGGCGGCCGATGGGGTGCCCGTCGTCCTTGGCATCCAGCGACGTGAGGGCGTGCGCTACTTCAATTCACTGGTGGTGACGGATGAGGCCGGGGGCATTGCTGCCCAATATGACAAATGGCACCTCGTGCCGTTCGGGGAATACATGCCTTTGGGCGAAATCATGGGCCGGTTTGGCATCCACGGACTGGCCGCCAGTGAAGGCGGCGGTTTTAGCCAGGGGCCTGGGCCGGGCCTCGTTTCAATCCCTGGGATCGGCCAGGCCATGCCGCTGATCTGCTATGAGGGCATCTTTTCCGAAGAGGTGAATGCGGTACCCGAGCGGCCCCGGTTGCTGCTTTTGATTACAAACGATGCCTGGTTCGGTGGCTGGGCCGGTCCGGCGCAACACTTTGGACTGGCGCAGTTGCTGGCGATCGAACAGGGGCTGCCCTTGATACGCGTCGCAAACACCGGCATTTCGGGGATGATCGATCCCAAAGGTCGGGTGACGGGGCGGATGGCGCTGGGCGTTGAGGGGGCGCGGGACGTGGTCTTGCCGTCCGCCCTGGCGCCGACGGTCTATGCGCGGTTTGGGGATTGGCCTGCGTTCATATTGCTTTTGGCCCTCGTTTTAGTGGTTTTCCGTCGACCGGTTGGCGATTGAGGTTGACCTCGTCAGACCGACAGAATAGCCCCTTTGCAGTCTTTGTCACAACGGCTTCCTGGCGTGGCAAGTAAACCAAATGGAGCGTCCCCCAATGTCCCGCCAAGACTATATCTTTACGTCGGAATCCGTATCTGAAGGTCATCCTGACAAGGTCTGCGACCAGATTTCTGACAGCATCCTGGATGCCCTGCTGGCTCAAGAGCCGGAAGCGCGGGTCGCGTGCGAGACATTTGCCACCACCAATCGGGTGGTCATCGGCGGGGAGTTGGGTTTGTCTGATCCCACCAAGCTGCGAGACTGCATGGAACGGGTCGAAGATATCACCCGGACCTGTATCAAGGACATCGGATACGAGCAGGACAAATTCCATCACGCAACCTGCGAAGTGACGAACCTGCTGCATGAACAGTCCGCCCATATTGCCCAGGGCGTGAATGCCGCTGAGGGCAAGGACGAAGGGGCTGGAGATCAGGGGATCATGTTCGGCTATGCCGTTCGGGAAACACCCGAACTGATGCCGGCTCCGATCCACTACGCCCATGCGATCCTTCGGCGTCTGGCCGAGGTGCGCAAGGACGGCACCGAACCGACCCTGCGGCCCGACGCGAAAAGCCAGTTGTCGCTGCGGTATGTTGGGGGCAAGCCGGTCGGCGTGACATCGCTGGTGCTGTCGACGCAGCACGCCGAGGAAAGCCAGACCAGTGCCGACATCCTGGCTATCGTTGAACCCTACATCCGCGATGTCCTGCCCGAAGGCTGGTTGACAGAGGATACACAGTGGTGGGTGAACCCGACTGGAACCTTTGTCATCGGTGGCCCGGATGGGGATGCCGGGTTGACCGGGCGGAAGATCATCGTGGACACCTACGGCGGGGCCGCCCCCCACGGCGGCGGCGCGTTCTCTGGCAAAGACCCCACCAAGGTTGACCGATCTGCGGCCTATGCCGCACGCTACCTTGCCAAGAACGTGGTGGCCGCGGGTATTGCCGAGCGGTGCACAATTCAGCTCAGCTATGCGATTGGCGTGACTCGTCCCCTGTCGATCTATGCCGATACCCATGGCACGGGCGAGGTCGATCCTGCGGCAATCGAACGGGCGATCGACCAGGCGATGGACCTGACGCCGCGCGGGATCCGCGAGCATCTGTCCTTGAACCGGCCTATCTACCAGCGGACAGCCGCCTACGGCCACTTTGGCCGGGCCCCGGATGCCGATGGTGGTTTTAGCTGGGAACGGACGGACCTTGCCGAGGTGCTGCGGCGCAGCGTATGATCTGTTATAACTAAGCCCCACCTGACATCTTCGATTATGAGACAGGTAAGGTGGGTCCCGACCCACCTTACGCGCGGGCTGGCCCATGCAGAGGATCATGATCATCGGGGGCCCCGGCTCCGGCAAGTCGACGGTGGCCCGCCGATTGGGAAAAGCCACGGGACTGCCGGTTGTCCACATCGACCCTATGTTCTGGGCGCCTGGCTGGGTGCAACGCAGCGTCGACGAGACCTACGCGATGATCGAACAGGCGGTCCGGGGGCCGGCCTGGATCTTTGAGGGAAACAACACCCTGACACTTGCCATGCGGGCGGAACGTGCCGATCTGATCCTCTTTCTCGATCTGCCCCGGCGGCTGCGCATGTGGCGGCTGGTCAAGCGGACCCTGCGGTATCTTGGCCGGACCCGGCCCGACATGGCGCCGGGCTGTCCCGAACGGTTTGACATCGCCTTCTTTCGGTTCGCCTGGGCCTATGAGGATGGGGGCCGGTTGCGAGCCCGCGCCTTCTGCACCCAGTGGCAAGGACGGCGCGAGGTGTTGCGCCTGACCTCGCCCGAGGCCGTGGAGGCTTTTCTGAAGTCCTGCGAAGGGTAAGGTGGGTCCTGACCCACCGTACGCGACACCCCGTCGTTGCGAACCGGTGCAAGGCTTGCTAGAGGGCCGCGAATGACACATCGCACCCACCCCGACGGCACACCCTGGCGCAACTTCTACGGTCGTATCCGGGGCAAGACCCTGAACGCCGCCCAGGTCGTCCGGCTTGAAACCGATCTGGCGGACCTGTCCCCCGGTCCCGTCAGCCGCGAGGACAACCCCGATCGCCGCCCCCTCGATCTGGTCGACCGCTTTGGCGACCGTCCGATCTGGCTCGAGATTGGTTTTGGAGGTGGCGAGCACATGGTGCATATGGCCAAGACCTGGCCCGACATGTCGATCATCGGGGCCGAACCTTTCGTGAACGGTGTGGCGATGTTGCTTGGCAAGATCGAGAGTGCGGGTGTCAGCAACCTGGCCATCCACCCCGGCGATATACGCGACCTTTTCGACGTTCTGCCCGAAGCGAGCATTGCCAAGGCCTTCCTCAACTATCCCGATCCCTGGCCCAAGTCCCGCCATCACCGTCGCCGCTTTGTCACCCCCGGATACCTTGCGGGCCTTCGTCGCGTTCTTGCCCCCGGGGCTGAATTCCGGGTGGCCACCGATATTCCCGACTATGTCCGCCAGACGATGGAAGAGGTGCCAAAGGCTGGTTTCGTAGTTGAAGCCGGCCCAACGGACCAACCCTGGGCCGACTGGATATCGACCCGGTACGAACAAAAGGCCCTGAGGGAGGGCCGCCACCCTCATTACATGACGTTTCGCCAGCCCTAGGGCCTCAAGGGGGTTGATTTGGCGCAGCCGGGCTGGTTTGACCGATGGACCCTTGCCGGAGGCTGGTCTAGAACCCTGCTCAAATCAGAGGCGAGGTTGAATTGATGTCTGGTCATGGCACTACTGTTCCGATGACGGCGCGGCGCGGCGGCGCGCTTAAGGGCGAGGCCCATGTGCCGGGGGATAAGTCGATCTCGCACCGCTCGCTGATCCTTGGCGCCTTGTCGGTCGGTGAAACCCGGATCGAGGGCCTGCTTGAGGGCGAGGATGTTCTGGACACCGGCAAGGCCATGCAGGCCTTTGGGGCTGAGGTCATTCAGCACGGCCCCGGTCGTTGGTCCGTCCACGGTGTTGGCGTCGGCGGCTTTGCGGAACCGGCGCAGGTCATCGATTGCGGCAACTCCGGCACTGGTGTTCGTTTGATCATGGGCGCCATGGCGACCTCTCCGATCACCGCGACATTTACGGGTGACGCGTCCCTGAACGGTCGTCCGATGGGCCGTGTCACGGACCCGCTGGCCCTGTTCGGCACCCAGGCCTATGGCCGCAAAGGGGGCCGTTTGCCTATGACGATCGTCGGTGCGGCCGATCCCGTTCCGGTCCGCTACACCGTCCCGGTCCCGTCCGCCCAAGTGAAATCAGCTGTTCTTCTGGCCGGTCTGAATGCCCCCGGCCAGACAGTCGTGATCGAACGTGAGGCGACCCGCGATCATTCTGAACGGATGCTCGCAGGCTTTGGCGCCAAAGTCGTCGTTGAAACACTGCCCGAAGGCCGGGTGATCACGCTGGACGGCCAACCCGAGCTTGTACCGCAGGATATCGTTGTCCCGCGCGATCCGTCGTCTGCCGCATTTCCCGTCTGTGCCGCCCTTCTGGTCGAAGGGTCCGATGTTCTTGTCCCCAACATTGGCCTCAACCCGACCCGGGCCGGGCTGTTCACCACCCTGATCGAAATGGGCGCGGACCTGACCTACGAGAACCTGCACGAGGAAGGCGGAGAGCCTGTCGCAGACTTGCGCGCGAAGTTCTCGCCAAATCTCAAAGGCATCGAAGTCCCGCCAGAGCGGGCCGCCAGCATGATCGACGAATACCCCGTTCTGTCGGTTGTCGCCGCCTTTGCCGAGGGTGAGACTGTGATGCGCGGGGTCAAAGAACTGCGCGTCAAGGAGAGCGACCGGATCGATGCGATGGCCAAGGGTCTTCGCGCTGCAGGCGTCACAGTGGACGAGGGTGAAGACTGGTGGATCGTAACCGGTCGGGGCCACGGCGATGTGCCTGGCGGCGTCACCGTCGAAAGCCGACTTGATCACCGGATCGCCATGTCCTTCCTCGTGCTTGGCCTTGCGACGCAAAAGCCCGTGACCGTCGATGATGCCAGCCCGATTGCCACATCCTTTCCGATCTTCGAAAGCCTGATGGCCACTCTTGGTGCTGCCATCACCCGGAGCAACGGGTGAGCTTTACAGTCGCCATAGATGGTCCGGCGGCCGCTGGAAAAGGGACGATATCCAAGGCCGTTGCCCGGCA
>JAQWWH010000023.1 GCA_029255105.1 Flavimaricola sp.
AACGCCAGGATCAGCCACAGGACCGAGTGGACCGGGTTCCGGCTGACCACGGTCATCAGGCCGCCCATCAGCGTCGTCACCGCAAAGGCGTAAAAGGTAAAGGCTGCAACCGTCATGCGTCCGTGTCCTTATCGTCGTTCATGACCTCAGAGGCGAGGTCCATGGCCTTGGTCATGGCGGGCATTCCACCAAAGAGACCTGCCTGGGCAATGGTCTCGGCGATCTCCTGCGCTGTTGCGCCAGCCTCGCGGGCGTGGCGCACGGTCAGTCGCAGTTGCGCCTCTGCCTGTGCGCCAAGGATCGTCAGACCCATCAGCGTCAGCAAAAGCCGTGTCTTGGCATCCAGCCCCTCGGGGTTGAGGGTCTTGCCCCAGAACGCCTCCATGACGTCCTTGGGCATGGTCGGCCACATCGCCTCGAACCCCTTTGGCGTAAAGGTCTCAAGCGCGGGATTGAGCGATGCGGCCCAGTCCTGCCCGGCCTTCATCATCGCGGCAAAGGGGTTCTGATCGGTCATCTGTAGGGGGCGTCCAATTCGAGGTTACGCGCAATCTCGGCTTCCCAGCGGTCGCCATTTTCCAGCAGTTTGGCCTTGTCGTAGTAAAGCTCTTCCCGGGTTTCGGTCGAAAACTCGAAATTCGGGCCCTCGACGATGGCATCGACCGGGCAGGCCTCCTGGCAGAAACCGCAATAGATGCACTTGGTCATATCGATGTCGTAGCGCGTGGTGCGGCGGCTGCCGTCTTCGCGCGGTTCGGCGTCAATCGTGATGGCCTGTGCCGGGCAGATGGCTTCGCACAGTTTGCAGGCGATGCAACGCTCTTCGCCATTGGGATAGCGGCGCAGGGCGTGTTCGCCGCGGAACCGGGGGCTAAGCGGCCCCTTTTCGTGCGGATAGTTGACCGTCGCCTTGGGCGAGAAAAAGTACTTCATCCCCAGCTTGAAGCCCTGAAAGAAATCCTGAAGCAGGAAATACTTGGCCGCGCGGGTGTAGTCGATCTGCGTCATTGTTACGCTCCTATCCAGCGGGCCCAGAAGCCGCCAAAGACTTCAAACTTGGCAAGGAACGACACCAGCACGACCCAACCCAGCGACATCGGCAGGAACACTTTCCAACCCAGGCGCATCAGTTGGTCGTAGCGGTAGCGCGGGGTCACGGCCTTGACCAAGGCGAAGATGAAGAAACAGAACCCCATCTTGAGAACCATCCACAGCACACCGTCCGGCAGGCCCGGGATCGGCGACAGCCAGCCCCCCAGGAACAAGAGCGACACCAAGGCGCACATCAGCACCACGGCCATCAGTTCACCAATCATGAACAGCAGGAAGGGGGTGGAGGAGTATTCGACCTGGTAGCCCGCCACCAGTTCCGATTCTGCCTCGGGCAGGTCGAACGGGGGACGGTTGGTTTCGGCCAGCGCCGAGATGAAGAACAGGAACAGCATCGGGAAGTGCGGCAACCAGTACCAGTTAAAGATCCCGTAGGCCCCGTCCTGCGCCGCCACGATGGCGCCAAAGTTCATGGACCCGGTCGAGATGATCACACCGATGATGATCAGTCCGATCGACACTTCGTAGGAAATCATCTGCGCGGCAGAGCGGAGCGAGCCAAGGAAGGGGTATTTGGAGTTCGACGCCCAGCCCCCCATGATCACGCCATAAACCTCAAGCGACGAGATGGCAAAGACGTAGAGGATGGCCACGTTGATGTCGGCCAGCACCCAACCGTCATTGAACGGGATCACGGCCCAGGCGATGACCGCCATGACAAAGGAAATCATCGGGGCGAGGAAAAACACCGCCCTGTCGGCCCCTGCGGGAACCACAACTTCCTTGACGATATACTTAAGGAAGTCCGCAAACGACTGGAGCAGGCCAAAGACCCCCACCACGTTCGGCCCCTTGCGCATCTGCACCGCCGCCCAGACCTTGCGGTCGGCGTACATGAGCATGGCAAGCGCCAGAAGCAACGGGATCAGCACCAGAAGGCATTGACCCAGCACCATCAGGATGATGCCAAGATTGGTCGTTGTGAAGAAGTCGATCATGTCTCAATCCTTCGGAGGCTCTTGGGCCTTCACACCGTCGGTATGCCGGATCGGCCACATTCGGCCACCGTCACTTCGGCGTCTATTGTCCTTTCGCCCGGAGGCAGCGCCGCCGAGATGGTGTAAACAGCATCCGCGCGCCAGTTTCCAGCCGTTTCATCGACCAAAGTGCGCACATGTCGCGCAAATCCGTATCCCCGGATCAACGCATATTGGGCCGCCGCGCATTCGGCGAATTTCTTTACATCGTCGGACCCTCTGGCCCCGTCCATCGACACGCGAAACCCGACAAGGTCCCCTTCGAGAAGCCGGGTTTCGACCGGTCCATAGATCCGGCCAGCCGATCCCTGCCCCTGTTGGGCGTCGCAGGCCGCGAGGGCCAGAACAGCGCCCGCCAGCCCTAACGACTGTCCCAACGACTGGCGCGTCAGGGCCAACATGCCCGACTACTCCGCCGCCATCGCGGTCTGGGCCCGCGCCTTGGCCGCAGCACTCAACTCGGCCATCAGCGCACTCGCACGTGCAATCGGATTTGTCAGGTAGAAGTCCTTGATCGCATTACGGAAATCGGCCTTGCCAAGGTCGCCTGCCTCGATCGGGGCAATCGTATTCTCGGCCACTTCGTCGATCCGTCCCAGATGGGGATGGGCCTTGACCAGCGCCTGGCGCAGGGCGGCAAGCGTGTCAAAGGGCAACGTCGCCCCAAGCTCTGCCGAAAGGGCGCGCAGGATGGCCCAGTTTTCTTTTGCCTGACCGGGGGCAAACCCGGCCCGCATTGCCAGCTGCGGGCGGCCTTCGGTATTCACGAACAGGCCGTTTTCCTCGGTATAGGCGGCTCCGGGCAGGATGATGTCAGCGCGATGGGCACCGCGATCGCCATGGCTGCCCTGATAGATCACAGTCGGACCGGCGGCGATGTCGACCTCGTCCGCCCCAAGGTTGTAGACCACATCGGCCCCGTCCAGAGCGGCGGCAAGCCCGCCTTCGGTGACAGCACCTACGTCCATCGCCCCGACGCGCGAGGCAGCGGTGTGCAGGATCAGAAGACCCGAGTTCGAATTTTCAGCAAGCTTGATGGCATGGGCCAGCACGGCAGCGCCATCAGCCTCCTGGATCGCGCCTTGACCCACGATGACAAGCGTCGGCTTGGCCTTCGTCTCATCGCTGATGGTCTGGGATGACAACCGCTCGAGCGCTGCGCGGTCGGTGCCGACGTGGGCATATTCAAACGTCAGATCAATGGCTTCGCCAACCAAACCGATGTTTGCACCCCGGCTCCAGGCCTTGCGCAGACGGGCCCCCAGAACCGGGGCCTCATCGCGTGGGTTGGTGCCGATCAGCTGGATCATGGCGGCCGTGTCGATGTCTTCGATGGTGGCCGTGCCCACATAGGCGCCACGATTGCCGATGGGCAGCTTTGCGCCATCCGTCCGGCATTCCACATGGCCGCCCATGCCTTCGATCATTTGCTTTAGGGCGAACGTCGCCTCTACCGGGGCAAGGTCACCGATCAGACCGGCAACCTTCTTGCCCTTCAAGGCAGCGGCGGCGGCGAACAAGGCCTCGGGCCAAGCTGCCGGGCGAAGTTTGCCGTTCTCGCGGATATAGGGGGTGTCGAGGCGCTGGCGACGCAGGCCGTCCCAGACAAAGCGGGTCTTGTCGCTGATCCACTCTTCATTCACCCCGTCATGGTTACGGGGAAGAAAGCGCATGACCTCGCGGCCTTTGGTATCGACCCGGATGTTGGAGCCAAGGGCGTCCATGACATCGACAGATTCGGTCTTGGTCAGTTCCCAGGGACGGGCGGTAAAGGCGTAGGGCTTGGACACCAGGGCCCCGACAGGGCACAGGTCGATGATGTTGCCCTGCAGGTTCGAGACGAGGGTCTGGTTGAGGTAGGATGTAATTTCGGCATCCTCGCCCCGACCGGTCTGGCCCATCTGGTGGATGCCTGCGACTTCGGTGGTAAAACGGACGCAGCGGGTGCACGAGATGCAGCGAGTCATGTGGGTTTCGACCAGCGGGCCAAGGTCGAGGTCCTCTGACGCCCGCTTGGGTTCGCGGTAGCGGCTGAAATCCACACCATAGGCCATCGCCTGATCCTGCAGATCGCATTCGCCCCCCTGGTCACAGATCGGGCAATCAAGGGGGTGGTTGATCAAGAGAAACTCCATCACCCCTTCGCGGGCCTTCTTCACCATGGGGGAGTTTGTCTTGACCACCGGGGGCTGGCCTTCGGGTCCGGGACGCAGGTCCTTGACCTGCATCGCACAGGAGGCAGCGGGCTTGGGTGGGCCACCGACCACTTCGACGAGGCACATGCGGCAGTTGCCCGCGATAGTGAGGCGTTCGTGGTAGCAGAACCGAGGGACTTCAATACCTGCCGCTTCGCAGGCCTGAATGAGCGTCATTGCGCCCGGCACCTCGATTTCCATACCGTCGATAATGATTTTCTTAAGATCAGACATGGCCAGCCTATCGTTCCCGTCCCGCGTCTTCGCGATCCTGGTGGCCGCCGCGGTCGGGAGGGTTCTAACGCGACTGTCCCCGTGATGCCAGTCGGTTCGCACCTGCAGCATGCGGAAAATTGTCCTGTTCGGGTGACAAATCCCTAATCCTTGGGAATGAGGCCATCCCCTGCCGAAGCCGGACCGGCGCGTTCCAGCCAGTCCCAGCCAAAGGCACGGACTGTGTCACCCATGCTGCGGCGCTGTTCCAGCCGTTCCATCGCCTCTTCCAGGGTGGGTCTGTGTCCCGCAGGCACCCACCACATGACAAAATGCATCTCGCCCAACACCTCGAACCATTCTGAGCGGCGATCAAAAAACCGGCGATGGACCGTGTCCCAGACAAAGCGCTTGAGGCTGGCGGAATCCTCCCAGATGGTCAGATTCGCGACAAATTGAGGATCGCCGTCGATCTTGGCCTCGGTATTGCCGGTGCCGGGTTCGCCCGAGCCTTCCATCATCCAGACGAAACCAGGCATGCGTTTGCCCAGACCGTTGATGCGATCAAGGGCGGCCATGAAATCGGCTACCTTCGGGTCATCCGTGGGCGCCAACAGGCGACCAACGTTCAGTTCGGCAAGGTGGTGGGTCTTGGCAGTTCGGAGAGGCAAGGCGGGCTCCTGGTAAGGTGGGTCAAGACCCACCTTACGCGCCATTCGAGGACGTGGCCTAGCGCAAAAGGCGACCGATCTGGGTCCCCGCCGCGATCTGGCCCTCGCCGACCAGGCAGTAGGTTTCCCATTCGCCGGGGACGCCGCCAAGATCGCGCAGCCGCTGACGTGCGATCGCCTCGAGGCGTTCCTTTTCGGCGTCGTCGTCGACATAGGCCTCGATCTCGGAGGTCGAATATCCCAAGCTTTCTGCATGGGCCTTCAAGCCGTAGAGAAAGTTGATCCCGCGCAGGATCCGGGCGTCCAGCCGATCACACTTTCGACCGATCTCATAGGCGATTGCGGTATTGATCAGCCCTTCAGTCAGGATCGCATCATCCTGCAACGCCGGCCGGGCGGCGGACGTCCCTGCAAGAACCGCAAACCCCAGGACAAGGGCTAGGCTGCGGAGAAGGTCGGACTTGGTGGACATCATGTAATCCTTTTGCGACGATTTCGTCGGATGGGCCTGGTCGTTACCGGCCCCTTTGTATGACTCCGACATCGGTCCAAGAGGCAAGATATTCAATATCAAGCCCATATGCCTCAGCGAAGAGCTGCCGGTCAGGGGACGAAAAGACGCCGGTCTACAGGCTGGCCTCGCCGGATTGTCCAAATAGGGCGTCCCCCTTCGCCCCGAAGGCCATGGGCGTATCGCCCTCGGCCTGCCAATGGCGAAACCGCTCCAGGCCCTCTGCAAGTGTGGGACGGTGACCAACTTCGACCGGCCACATCACCAGGTGACTGCGGTCCCCGGGTTCGAACCAGTCTGCAGCGCGCGCCATGAAACGCTGATGCAGGGTCTTGTGAACAAAGGCCATCAGGGACGCCGCATCCTCCCAGACGGATAGGGTCGAGGCGACCCGCTTGTTGTCCCCAAAGGGGCCGTCCGGGTCTTTCTGTGCCGCACCCATCTCATCATCGCCCAGCATCCAGATAAAGCCTGGGCTGCGGCGGGCGATGGCGTTGACCTTGTCGACGGCCTCAACAAACGGGGCGACGCGCGGGTCGTCCCAATCGTGGCGCAGGGATCCAAAGTTGAGTTCGGCCAGCGGCATGGGTGACTGCGTAAGGTGGGTCATGACCCACCTTACCTGTCCCTACTCTGCGGCGATCGGGGAGCGCTTGTGCCGGATCCGGTCTTCGATTTCGTCGCGGAAGTTGCGGATCAGCCCCTGAATGGGCCAGGCGGCAGCATCGCCAAGGGCGCAGATGGTGTGGCCCTCAACCTGTTTGGTGACATCGAGCAGCATGTCGATCTCTTCGACTGCCGCCTCGCCTTTCACCAGGCGCTCCATCACCCGCATCATCCAGCCAGTGCCTTCGCGACAAGGGGTGCACTGGCCGCAGCTTTCATGCTTGTAGAACTTTGACAACCGCCAGATCGCCTTGATCATATCGGTCGACTGATCCATCACGATGACCGCCGCTGTGCCAAGGCCGGACCGCTTCTCGCGCAGCCAGTCGAAATCCATGATCGCCTCGTCCATCTGGTCCGCCCGAAGGCAAGGGACCGATGAACCACCGGGGATCACCGCCTTGAGGTTGTCCCAGCCGCCCCGAATGCCGCCGCAATGGCGGTCGATCAGTTCGCGGAACGGGATCGACATCCCTTCCTCGACCACACAGGGGTTGTTGACGTGACCCGAGATGGCAAAAAGCTTTGTGCCCGTATTGTTAGGCCGACCAAAGCCGGCAAACCAGTCGCCGCCCCGCCGCAAAATCGTGGGCACAACCGCAATGGATTCGACGTTATTCACCGTGGTGGGGCAGCCATAAAGGCCGGCCCCAGCCGGAAACGGCGGCTTCATCCGGGGCATGCCCTTCTTTCCCTCAAGGGATTCGAGCAAGGCAGTCTCTTCACCGCAGATATAGGCCCCTGCCCCATGGTGCAGGTAAAGGTCAAAGTCCCAGCCCGAACCGCAAGCATTCTTGCCAACAAGCCCCGCGTCATAGGCCTCGTCGATGGCGGCCTGCAGGGCCTCTCTCTCGCGGATGTATTCGCCGCGAATGTAGATGTAGCAGGCATGTGCCCCCATCGCGAAAGACGCGATCAGGCAGCCTTCGATCAGGGTGTGGGGATCATGGCGCATGATCTCCCGGTCCTTGCAGGTGCCGGGTTCAGATTCGTCAGCGTTGACGACCAGATAGGACGGCCGCCCATCGCTTTCCTTTGGCATAAAGGACCACTTCAGACCGGTGGGGAAACCAGCACCGCCCCTGCCGCGCAGGCCGGATGCCTTCATTTCGGACACAATCCAGTCGCGCCCTTTGGCAAGGATATCCTTCGTCCCATCCCAATGCCCGCGCATCTGGGCGCCCTTCAGGCTGCGGTCGTGCATCCCGTAAAGGTTCGTGAAAATCCGGTCCTGATCCTGCAGCATCATTCGCCTCGCGTTTCCGGGCACTTTACACCCGGGACTGACAAGGGTGGGCCATGACGGCCCTGCCCTTTATTTCCCCGAACGACCGTGTCGCCGGGCCTGATAGGTCAACAACAGGGCAATGCCGAACCCGGCAAGTGCCATGATGTCAAAGAGCACACGGATCCGGACGGGCCAGTCAAACTGGCCACCCAGAAACATGGTGACAATCCAAAACACACCGGTTCCAGCCAAAACCAAGGAAGCTCTTCGGCCAGCCTTGCTTTGGGCGCTGTCCCGTTCGTTTTTGTTCTCGTCCGTCACTTTAGGCTCTCAGTCTTTGGATCAATAGACGCCGCCATCTTCGACCCGTTTCGAGAATTCGGTTTCACCGCCCGAAGCAAGCAATTTGGCCTGATCGACCCAGTTGTCCCGGCTTACGCGGCCCTTGAACCCCTCGAGGTTCTCGTCGACCCAAGCCACCTCGGGTGCGCGCCAGCTGGCGATCTGGTCAAAGTGGTATACGCCCATACGGTTCAGCATCGCCTCGAGTTTGGGACCGACACCTTTGATCTGTTTGAGATCATCAGCGCCGCCGTCACGCGCGGCGGTCAGCATTTCAGGTTTGCCATCTGCGGCCACGGGCGCGGGCTCTGCCGCAACAGGGCTGGCCACAGGTGCGGCCTTTGGGGCCGGAGCAGGTGCAGGGGCTGCAGCTGGAGCCGCCGCCGGGGCGGGCGCCGGGGCGGGCGCGGTATCGCCTGCCGCGCGGGCGGCCTGGATCTCGGCCAGGCTTTGCATCGGCCTGTACATGACCAAAAGCAGGAAGACCGCTACGATCGCCGCGACAATGACCCCGCAAAACACGGCACCAGGCCAGGATATCTCGATCAACAACTTTGCCATGACAGTCGTCAGAACGCCTGCCGTCGCCCCTGCCGCTACACTTGCAATAGCGCCATGGAAATTTTCAACCGGTTCAGCCATCACCATCTCCCTTTCGGTGGCGGTTCCATTGACCGCCCATCTGTTGGCGGTTCATCGCCAGTCATAAAGGATAATGCTCCGAGGTCATAACAAAGAGTGCGATGCAAATGCTCCAATTGGGGCAGGAATTGCACCGTGGTTCATTCCGAAGCGAATTGCGTGGCCTGCGCGACCCAATCGTCCCGCTCGATCCGGCCCTTGAATTTCAGGCGGCTATCAACCCAGGCAATCTCGGCAGGCCCCCATTTGGCGATCTGGTCAAAGTGCCAAAAGCCCATTTCGTTCAGCAAAGCCTCAAGCTTGGGCCCCACGCCCGTTATACGCTTGAGGTCGTCTGCCTGACCATCACGCGCCGAATCAAGGCGTTCTGGCGCGGGCTCTGCGACCGATTCGGCGGGTTGCGACTTAGTCGCTTTGGGTTCCGTTGCGGGCTTGGCAGCAGCGTCTTTGGCCGGTGCTGCCTTGGTTTCCGAAGTCTTGGTCGGTGCAGCCTTCTTTGCGGACGCGGCCTTTTTGCTGACCCCCAACCACGGGGCGACCAATGGCACCTCTGTCCCGTCGATCCGCTTGACGGTATCGCCGATCTCAAGCGCCAGTGCCACGCTGGCATTCTGCGCCATGCGACCTTCGGAATGGGCGGTCAAAGAGGTCAGACCCGATTTCGGCTCTGCTGCATAGCGGCCGTTCTGTGGGCCGGGCACTGGCACCTTGCCAGCGGCCAGCTCATCCAGGATGCGTCCAAGGCTCTCGACCGTCAGGTCTTCGTAATAGTCCTTGCCGATCTGGGCCATGGGCGCATTGGCGCAAGAGCCGAGGCATTCCACCTCTTCCCAGCTGAACTTGCCATCGGCAGACAACTGATGCGCCTTGGGCGCAATCCGGTCCTTGCACAGACCAACAAGATCCTCGGCCCCGCAAATCATACAGCTGAGGGTGCCGCAAATCTGCACATGGGCGACCGATCCGACAGGCTGCAACTGGAACATGAAGTAGAAGGTCGCGACCTCAAGCGCGCGAATATAGGCCATGCCAAGCGTCGCCGCGACATGTTCGATCGCCGGGCGGCTCAGCCAACCTTCCTGTTCCTGGGCGCGCCACAAAAGCGGGATGATGGCGCTGGCCTGACGGCCTTCGGGGTATTTGGCAATCTGCGCTTCGGCCCAGGCCTGGTTGGCGGGCGTGAAGGCAAAGCTTTCGGGTTGGTCAGGGTGCAGTCTGCGTAGCATCAGCTCATTCCGGTCAGGGCGGCGCCGCCGGTCAGGGCGACCAGGATCAACGCGGGGACGGTATGGAATCCGAAGCCTGCAAAGGCAAGGACCCCGGGGATAACGCCTAAGGTAAACATGGACGACTTAGCCATTCGCTAGCGATCGACTTCGCCAAAGACGATATCCATCGTCCCAATAATCGCGGCCACATCGGCAAGCTGGTGTCCCTTGGCGACATGGTCCATCGCCTGCAGGTGCATGTAACCCGGGGCGCGCAATTTGGCGCGATAGGGTTTGTTGGTGCCATCCGCCACAAGATAGACGCCGAATTCACCCTTGGGCGCCTCGACGGCGGCATAGACCTCGCCTGCAGGGACGTGGAAGCCTTCGGTGTAAAGCTTGAAATGGTGAATCAGCGCCTC
>JAQWWH010000024.1 GCA_029255105.1 Flavimaricola sp.
GGTGGGAAGCGTGCCGTTGTCTACGAATTCGCTGGCATGTGGGGAGAATAAGAGATGTCTCTGTATCAGAAAATAAACGCCGCACAGAATAACAAAGACATCGAAGCCTACTTGGACTGCCTCCATGAAGACTTCGTATTTATTCGGCATCAATCTGGAACGAAAGTTAGCAAGTCTGATTGGACACCAACACTGATGAGCATGATGCAGAGCGACTCCCTGTCGTTCAATAATCAAAGATGCCTTTATGAAAACGACGAAATCATGGTCGAACACTCGTTTATGACTTTTCCCGATGGTACGTCAGAAGCAGTTCTGGTCGTCAATTTCTTGCAAGACGGAAAAATCATCCGGACTGAAACTGGCGCGACACCCATTAAGTAATTTTTCCAACATATAGAGAGATACAATTCATGCCTCTGCTAGCGATATGTATGCCGATCTTGCCAGGTAAGATGGAGAAATGGCAAGCGATGATGGATCAGGTGAAGTCTACACCTGAGTTTTCCGAGTCCAGAGAAGCAGCTGGTGTGCACGAAAGAACTTTTGTACAGCGGACACCGGCAGGGGATCTATTGATCATAACTTTAGAAGGTGATGATCCCGCTGCAAGTTGGACAAAAATCATGGCAACTATGCCTCCTGATTTTGTCGAATTCGCAGCTGACGTTCATGGAGTGGACGTCAACGCACCTCCGCCACCACTACCCGAATTAATCTTTGACAGCCACGCACACAAATAGGGGAGAACATAATGTTATTCATGGCAAAACCTATGCGTGATTAGACGACAGGCCAAGCGGGTGAACCGATACTCCCCCTTTTTTATCAATACGTTAGTAAATTTTGGCAACTATGAAATTTAAACGCATGGATGCCTTTCAAATCGCCTTGAGCGCAAGTCGCTTATGATACTTCCAACGGATCACCTTGAGAAATTTGTTGCTGCTCTTGATCAAAATTTGGAAATGGGAATTTTAAGAGCACACCAGCTAACAAAAGATGACCGAAAGAATTCAGAAAATTATGCTATGAGAAAACACCATGACGCTTTATGAAAAGTATGCGGGAGCCTGGGAAGCAAGAGACATTGAAATGCTAGCCTCGCTATGTCATCCGAACCTTGAGATGGTTATGCACTCGTCAGGTTCCGTGATATCTAAGGCAGAGTACATTGCACGCCTTGAGCCACTAATTAAAAACTTTTTGCCTGAAAATTTGCGCTGCCTGTATGAAAGTGAAAACGTACTAGTAATGCATTTTATTATGCCATTTCCAAATGGATCCAAAGATGCCGTCCTGTATTATATTGAAAAAAAAGATGGGCTAATTCGAAAAATAGAAACTGGCTCCACGTCAATAAAGCTGAGAAGAAATAAATGACCAGAAAGCTATCAATAGTGCGCTTCAAACCTAAACCTGAATGTTTTGATGAATTCTTGCAGAATATCCAGGCCTGGCAATCGCAAATTCACTCAGATAACGACCATCTGCTTATGCGTACCAATGAGGAAGTAGTCGCAGTAGTAGTGAGAGATAGCGAAATGCTTCAAGAGAATATCCAACGCGGCGTGGCTTGGTTGGATAGCCAAAGACCACTCTTGCAGGAATATAATGAAGTCGACCGACACACGCTGCCCATGACAGGTGACTTGGTAGTATAGTTGTACCTAGTTGCGTAAGTGTCTCATCATGGCCAAGCAGCTTATTGAAGTGAACCCAATTCCAATAAAGCCTGTGTCCCCAACCATGTTACCCCAAAATTCCGCCGACACAGTGTCCCCAACAAAGTGTTTGAACCAAAAACTGAAAACACAGTGTTAGCAACACTGCGCGCTACACATTGTTCCCTGTTCTTACCCCAACACAGCATCCAGTAACTTCACAGTGTTCACCACAGCGATTCCACTCACTGTCCAGCCCCAAAACACGGCAAAAAGTGTGTGTTTGGTGTGTTTTTGAATTACACACGCACAGCGTGTAATATCAAAACCTAAACCACTGTTTTATTTGTTAAAAGTGGTGCCCGGGGGCGGAATCGAACCACCGACACGAGGATTTTCAATCCACTGCTCTACCCCTGAGCTACCCGGGCACGGGAGGCGGGCTGATTGATCAGCCCGTCGGGTTGCAGCGTTCTAGGCGAGGCGGCGTGGGGTGTCCAGAGCCTTTCGCCATGAAATTGCGCCAATATGTGCCAGTCCGTCAGGCATCATGTTCGCGCAGCCATGTCTCGATCATCTCTTGCAGACGTGCACCCGAAAAACTGGGGAAATGGCCCCCGTGAACGACCCTGACAGGCAGGCTCAGCAACCGCCGCATGGACCGGACGTAATCTTGGGCATCGGCGTGGTAGGTATCCTCGATCAGCGGGCCATCGTAGACGATATCGCCCGAGAAGAGGAGGCCCGTCGAGGCCTCCCACAGGGCGATGCCGCCGGGTGAGTGGCCGGGGGTATGGATGACCTCAAAGGCCCGGTCGCCCGTCGAGATCACCTCGCCGTCCTCCAGAAGCCGGGTCGCGGGGGCCGGCGTCACCTCATATCGCGCCGAGACATAGGGTTCGGGCGGCAGGGTGTCGAAGATGTCGTCCGTCACATAGGGATCGGCCAGAACGGCCTTCCGCTCGGGGTTGGCCATCAGATCGGCCTCGAGCCGGTGGACGGCCCGGTGGTCGAATTCGTGATGGCACCCGATGTGGTCAAAATGTGTATGGCTCGCCACCGCCAGAAGCGGCCGTTCCGTCACCAGTGGCACCCAGTCCCGCAACGACACCACGCCCATTCCGCTGTCGACCAGAAGGTCGCCTTCGGAGGACCGGATGTGCCAGCAATTACACCGGTAGAAGGGCTGGATGTGCGGCTCGTCGATCAGGGTGACGCCGTCGCCCATCGGCGTTGTGCGCCACCAATCCTCTGGCTTGGCTCGGATCATTGGGTCCCTCCTGGAAGGACGGTCAGATGGTCGGGGTCGATCCCCAGCGCGATGCTTTGCCCCGGCTCTGCCGTGACGGTCAGCGGCAGGTGGGCCAGCAGGGTCACACCGGCAAGGGACACCCGGACCCGCCGGTGTCCGCCCTGGAACACCGTCTCAAGCACCTGTGCCGTGCCGACGCCCATTGGCGCATCGGGCCGCAGGTGTTCGGGCCGCAGGCAAAGCGTTACAGGCCCCTGCCCCTCGGCCGGCAAAGGCCCAAGGGCTGTCGCGGCTGTACCCCCCTGTGCCTCGCCGGTCAGAAAGTTCATCTCGCCCAGAAAAGACGCCGCAAATCGGCTGGCAGGGGCGCGGTAGACCCGTTCGGGCGGGCCAACATCCTCGATCCGGCCGCCGTTCATAACGACGATCCTGTCGGCGATGGCCATCGCCTCTTCCTGATCATGGGTGACATGGACGAAGGTGGCGCCCACCTTGGACTGGATCGCCTTAAGTTCTTCCTGCATCGACCGCCGCAGGTTGAGGTCGAGCGCCCCTAGGGGTTCGTCAAGCAAGAGGACATCGGGCTGCACCGCCAACGCCCGGGCCAACGCCACCCGTTGCCGTTGTCCGCCCGACAGTTGCGCCGGGCGCCGGTCCCCTGCCCCGGACAGGCCGACAAGCTCCAGCATCTCATCGGCGCGGGCGTTCCTATCGGCCCGTCCCTGCCCCCGCATCCGCAGGCCAAAGCCCACGTTGTCGCGCAGCGTCATATGGGGAAACAGGGCATAGTCTTGAAACACGGTCGTGGTGGGCCGGTCGGCGGCAGGGACGCCAACCATGTCCCGCCCACCGATCCGGATCGCGCCCGAGGTCGGATCGGCAAAGCCGCCGATGATGTTCAAAAGCGTGGTCTTGCCGCAACCCGACGGTCCAAGCAGCACGCAGTATTCCCCCGCCTCGACTGTCAGGTTGACGCTGTCCAGCGCCAGCGAGGGGCCAAACACTTTGGCCGCGTTCTCAATCTCGATCCGTGCCGTCATTTGCGCCGCGCCAGTGTAAGTTCAAAGGAAAGGATCGCCAGCGCCGAGACAAGGAAAACAAGGCTGCCGATGGCGTTGGTTTTGGGGTTCAGGCCAGACCGCAACAGCGACCAGATCTCGACCGGCAAGGTCACGTCGAAGCGCGACAAGAGGAAGGCTATGATGAATTCGTCCCAGGAAAAGGTGACCGACAGCAGAAACGCAGCGATCAGCGCGGGCAGGATCATCGGGGCGGTGACAAGGGTCATCACCCGGAATTCGCCTGCCCCGAGGTCACGGGCGGCACGTTCAGCGCTCACCTGCGCCTCACCCAGAGCCGCGGCACAGATGGCAAAGCACAGCGGCGTGTTGATGACGACATGGCCCGCCGCCACCGTCCAGAGGGACTTGGACAGGCCCATCAGGTTGAAGCTGGCCAAAAGGCCCAGCCCGATCACCAGATAGCTGACCGACAAAGGCGCCATGAGCGCGCCCCGCAGGGCCGTCACACCGGGCAATCGCGCAGTGGCAAAGGCGCGGGCTGCCAGAAAGCCAAGGGTCAGCGCCACCAGAGAGGAGGCCACCGCCACCAAAAGCGAATTGCCAAGGGCGGCCATCAGGTCGCCGTCCCCCAGCACCTCTTGATGCCAGCGCAGTGAAAAGCCTTGAAACGGTGGAATGGGAAAACGCCCGTCCTGAAACGAGAACAGGACAAGCACGCCGACAGGCAGAAAGATAAAGCCGTACAGCAGGATCATGTAGAGGGCGCAGGCCAGATAGCGGGTCATCGCACCACCTTCATCCAGCGGGCCATGCCCAGATAGGCCAGCGTCACAGCCAACATCAGGATGATCGACAAGGCCGCCGCCATCGGCAGGTCTGCCCGGCGTCCGATCTGCAACATGATCAGTTGTGGCAGCGCAAGGTCGTTGCCACCGCCAAGGATCTGAGGGGTGACATAGTCCCCGATACACAGTGCAAAGGTAAGGAAAGCCCCCACCATGACACCCGGTAACGTCAGGGGGAGGACGATCAGCCGGAACGTGGCAAAGGCCCCTGCCCCAAGGTCCGCCGCCGCCCGCCGCAGGTTGGGCGGCATCTGAACGAGGCTGGCGTAGATCGACAGGGTCAGCAGCATGGTGAAAAAGTGGGTAAAGCCGATCACCGTCGCCGCCCGGCTGTTGGCGAGATCCAGCGGACCGAGGCCCACGGCCCCCAGCCAGTCGTTCAGCACCCCGCTTTTGGCCAGAACAAGGCTCCATGCGTAAGAGCGCACGACGTATGAGGTCCAGAACGGGATGACGGCAAGGGCAAGGGCCAGCCTGCGGAACCGCTCGGGGATTTCTTCGGCGATGATCCAGGCTAGCGGATAGGCCAGCAGGACGCTCAGGATCGTGACAGTGACCGTAATCTCAAGTGAGTTGGTCAGCGCCTGGATATAGGCGGGGTTGGCGAGGAAATTGGCGTAATTGCCAAGGTCCCAGGTCGCCTCCAGCCCCACGTCGGTTCTTTGCCACAGGCTGAGGACCGCCATGGTGCCAAAGGGCAGGATGAAAAAGGCCAGCGTCCAGATCAATGCCGGCGCGGCGAGCCACCAGGCCCGCCGCGTCGCGCGTGTCTCGATGCTGGCCCTCTGGCTCAACGGGCGAGGAACCGGGTCCAGACGTCCTGCATGGCGGCGTCCAGCTCGGCATCCGGGGCGGGATAAAGCTGGGCGCGGGCAAGGTAGCTTGCCTGATCGTCCCAGCGCAGGGCCCGCTTCTGGTCGTCGGTCAGGACGTCGGCTGCGGCTGCGTTGGCCGGCATCGCCCAGTAGCAGGACGAGGTGGCAAGGGCGGCCTGCCCTTCGGGGCTGAGGACGTATTTCACGAACTCCTGTGCCAGATCGGGTTGGGCGCTGTCTGCAAAGACGCCGATGGACTGGGACCAGCGGACGGCCCCCTGCTCGGGGATGATCCAGTCGAGGTTGGGCAGGTCGGCGGTCAGGCCAGCGGTGACCCATTCGCCGCCGCCCACGAGGATGTCGACTTCACCGGTTGCAATCGCGGTTTGCGACGCGACCACTTCGCCGACGCTGGAGGCGGAATCCTTCAGCGCCAGAAGCGCCTCTTCGATGGCGGGCAGGTCGTCCATGCTGAGCGTCGCGGTGTCCATGCCAAGGCCCACGGCAATCATGCCCATGACCGGCAGGTAGTAGTCATAGACTGCCAGCTGGCCTGCAAAGTCGCCGGACCACAGGCGGGTCATGTCGGCCATATCCTCGGCCGTGAACACCTCAGAGTTGAAGGACACAGTGTTGTAGCCGTACTTTTCGGAAATAGCGTAGGTGACACCGTCGATGACGTGGTTCTCTTCCATCACCAGTTCGGGGAACAGAGTGTCATACGGCAGCTCGTCGGTGTTTAGGGGGCCAAGGATGCCTGCGGCCACTACGCGGGGCACGTCGATGCCATCGACAACCAGCACATCCCAGTCGCCGGGCTGCGAGGTCTCGATCAGGCTGAGGGCGGCGCCGGTACCTTCGTATTCCTTGAGTTTGACGGTGACGCCAAACTCTTCCTCGAAGGGGGCGACAAAGCTGGCGTCGGTGTGGTCGCACCAGACCAGTGCGTTCAGCTCCTGAGACAGGGCGGCATTGGCAAGGCAGGTCGAGCCGACAAGGGCCGCAAGAAGGTTCGTCTTGGTCATGATAGTCTCCCTGATGTTTTCAACGATGATAGGGCGCGTCTAGTCCGGGTCACGGGCCAGCGGCATGGTCATGCAATGGGCCGATCCGCCACCATGAGCGAACAGGCGCAGTTCGGGGTCGTAGACGGTGATACCTTGCGCCCGCAGGGCGGCATTGACGGTGATGGAATGGCGCGGGCTCAGCACCCTGTCATTGCCAAGGGCCAAAAGGTTGCACCCCATGTCGGCCATGGCGTCACGGTAGCTGACCGGCAGCACCTCGATCCCGTTGGCGGCAAGCCATGTCAGAAACTCGGGCGGCAGCGCATCAAGGCAGGCGAGCGCAAGCCCCGGCGTCACCATGCAAAAGATCACGTCCAGATGCAGGAAATGGTCGTCAAAGGGCACAAGGATCACGTCCCAGCCTTCGGCGCGTAGCCAGTCGGCGTATTGGGTCGCCCCTTCCACACTTGTCCGCCCACCCGACGTGCCGATGGCGGCAAGTCCCGGCCGGATCAGGTGGATGTCCCCGCCTTCGACGGTTCCATGGGTGGCCATGTGCCAAAAAGTCTGACCGTAGAAATCGAGAATGGCGGCATATTCGCCCCGCCGTTGCGGCATCGCCAGCATCGTCAGAACCGGCCCACCCGGCGACACCTGCGAACTGTCGCGGGTGTAGACCTGATAACTAAGGGCCGGATCGGGGGTCAGGTAGTGGCAGTTCACCCCAGCCTCTGACAGGGCTGCCTCAAATTCGGAATACTCCGCCATCAACGCCTGACGGTCGAGAGGTCGGCCCGCGCTGATCGTGGCCCGCGCAATCGCGTTGGTGGGGATCCAGTTGTAATGGTCGGGCCGGCACAACAAGACTTCGGTCAGGCGGCCGGTTTCCGTGGCCACCTTCCAGACGGGCGATTCGGGTGTGGATTGCATGTTCATGAGGTCAGTTTGTCCGCAATCGTGCTCTGGAAAAAGGGGCATTGATTGAAAGCTTACTTTGAAGTTATCAAAGTATCATGCCAACCAAACCCCTGGACATCGCCGACTTTCGCCTGCTTCAGGTCTTTGCTGCCATCGTCGAGGCGGGCGGCTTTGCCGCTGCAGAGGTCAGCCTGAACCTGAGCCTGTCGACCATCTCAAGCCACATGAAGACGCTGGAACGCCGCCTTGGGCTGACGCTGTGCCGTCGGGGACGGGCCGGCTTTGCCCTGACCGAGGCCGGAGAGGCCGTCTACGCCGAGGCCCGCCAGCTGATTTCGGCCAGCGAAGGGTTCTCCGCCCGCGTGTCGGGCCTGCGAGACCGGTTGGCGGGACCGGTCCGGCTGGGCATCCTTGACGCGATCATCACCGACCCCGCCTCGCGCCTGCCAGAGGCGCTGGCCATTTTCGCCGCCCGCGCCCCCGAGGCCGAGATCCGGCTGATCAGCCGCCCGCCGGACGAGTTGCTGCGCGACGTGTCGGCAAAGGCGCTTGACGCCGCCCTTGGCAGCTTTCCCCGGATCGCCCTTGGCCTTGACTACATCGACATCTATTCGGAACGGCACAATTTCTACTGCGGGGTCGACCATCCGCTATTTACCGCGCCCGACGCCCAGATCGACTACGAAGAGGTTCGCCGCCACCGGCTGATCGGGCGAACCTATTGGGGGACCCGCGATCTCAAGGCCTTTGGCGGGCTGCGAGTCGGGGCCACCGTGTCGACGATGGAAAGTGAGGCGATGCTGATCCTGTCGGGGGCGTTTCTGGGGTACCTGCCCGTCCATTACGCCGCCCGCTGGGTCGAGGCGGGCCAGATGCGGCCGGTTGCACCACGCCGCTTTGGCTATGCCGCACAGTTCCAGCTGGCCTATCAGGCAAACCGGCTTGAGGTGCCGCGCATCGCCGCCCTAGTCGAGGCGCTACAGGCGGTTCATGCGCCCAAGGGCGGCCAGGGCCAGATCTAGTGCTGGCGCACGACCCGCGCCACAAGGCGCCGGGCCAGCGGACCAACGAACAACACCACCGGAAAGGCGACAATCCAGCTGGTGATCCACGCGTTGAACCAATAGCCAGGCAAGCCTGCCACAAAGCCCGTCGTGCGCATGGTCGAAACGCCCGAGATGATGAAGGACATCATGCACGACAGGAAAAAGCCGAAAACGATGGGGGCAAAGCGGGCGGGGATCATGGAAACCTCAGGATCTTATCAGCCGAAAATCTCGAACAGGAACCGCACGCAGACCACAGCGAGAAAGATCCCGAACAGCTTGCCCAGGATGTTCTGCGGCAGCTTGTGCGCCAAGGCGACCCCCAGCCGGGTGGTCAGTAGCGTGGTGGGAACGGTCAGGACCAAGGCCAGCAGCGACACATAGCCCAGGGCGTCAGGCGGCAGCCCTTCTTTGCCCCAGCCTGCAAAGACATAGCCAATGGCCCCCGGCAGCGCGATGATGACCCCTACCCCGGCCGAGGTCGACACCGCCTCACGGATCGGTTTTCCGTTCAGCGTCAGGATCAGGTTGGAAATCGCCCCGCCGCCAATGCCCATCAGGGCCGACAAAAGGCCCACGATCAGGCCGTAGAGGGCAGTTACAGCCCGACCGGGCATGGTGTCGCGCAGCTTCCAGCCAGAGTTGCCAAAGAGCATTTTGAAGGAGTTGATCCCTGCCACTAAGACGAACACGGTCTGAAACACGACCGGCTCTGCGAACCGGGCAATGTAGCTGCCCGTTATCACCCCGATAAAGACCGGCACGGCCCAGGTCTTGAGGATGCCGATGTCGACCGTTCCCTTCTTGGAATGCGCCATTGCCGACACGATCGAGGTCGGCGCGATCATTGCAAGCGAGGTGCCCACGGCCAGCGGCATGGCGACATCGTCGGCCACACCCATCGCCCGAAATGTCTCAAAGAACACCGGGACGCTGACGGCCCCGCCACCGACGCCAAAGATACCGGCCAGGACGCCGATACAGGCCCCCGCCACGACAAGCGTGATGAGGATGCCGGGGGTGACTTCGGCAAGAATCGTGGCCAGCAGGTCCATCAGGGACGCCTTCCTTTGCGCAGGTACAGATCAAACGCGGGTCGGGACCCTTGAGTACGGGTCAGGTCACGCGCAATTCGTCATAGCTTACGGCGACATGACGCTGATAGGCCCCTCGGGCCGCCAACCGGTCACGCCAGGCGCAGACGCCTGCGGTGGCATCGCCAATATCGGGCGCAATGTCAAACAGCCGGTAAAGCAAACTGCCAAGCCCGATGTCAGCCAGACTGAAGCTGTCACCAGCCAGATAGGGCCGTCCGTCCGACAGCCCCCGTTCCAGAACGGCAAGCGACCCCATCACCGCACTCCGGTGCCCGTCGAGCGTTGCGGCATCGCGTTGATCGTCGCGCATCCGGACCAACTGCCAAAACATCCCGATGAAGGGCGGCTGCAGGCTGGTAGACCCATATTCAAGCCAGGCATCAATTGCCGCGGCCTGCGCGGGATCGGCCATGGCCGCGCCCAGTGCGTGCTCCGGATGAGTCCGGGCAAGGTGGCGCAGGATCGCATGGCTTTCCCAGACACCGATCCCGCCATCCTCAAGCACCGGAACCCGCGGTACAGGCGTAAGCGCCTGAAACGCCGGGTCATCGAGGCCACCATATTTGCCGGCCACGATCTTGTGGTCATAGGTCAGCCCGAACTCGTCCAATGCCCAGAGAACTTTCTGGACATTGACCGAACTCGGGCGGCCCCAAAGCGTCAGGGTCACTTGATCGCCTGTGGGTTGATGGGCGAACCTGCCGCGCCCGGGATGTGCAGAGGTGGGGCGGTAAAGAAGAACTCGTAGACCCCGTCTTCGGCACAATCCTCGCCCAGATCCTTGAGGTAGAAAATCTCGCCCATCGAAATGCCGATGGCCGGGATCACGACCCAGTGCCAGGGCTGGTTCGCCTCGTCGGTTTCGTTCGGGCGGACCTCGCAGCCCCATGTGTCGGCGCAGATCGCGGCGATGTCGTGGCCCTTGATCCAATGGGCAGTTTCGAACGACAGGCCGGGGGCGTCGCCGCCCGCGTAGCCGGTCCAGTCACCTGCCGCCAGGCACCGTTCCTGATGGCCGGTGCGGACGATGACAAAGTCGCCCTTGCGAATCTCGACCCCTTGGGCGGCGGCACAGCCGTCCAGATCGGCGTTGGTGATGCCGTAGCCGTCGGGCAGACTGTCGAGGCCCTTCCAACGGGCGATATCCAGCAGGACACCGCGACCCACCATCTTGTCGCGGACATGCTCGATGCCCAGCCGCTTGGCCCCACCGACGGTGACGTCTGTCGCGGGATAGCCGTTGTACATCTGCTCATCGAGGAAGATGTGGCACAGGGCGTCCCATTGGGTTGATCCCTGACACGGCAGGTTGATGGCGTCGTCCGCGTATCGCAGATAGGCCTTGCCGTCGCCGTCCTGCGCCCCGATGACAGCATCGGTGCCTGTGGCCAGCATCTGGTGGATCATGTTCCAGCGGCCGCCAAACAGTCCCGACTGGATCTTTTCCTTAAGGTCGAGGCCAAGGGCAAAGGTCTTGCCCTTCTTGATCAGCTTGCCCGCCGCGATGATATCCTCGGGCGTGACGTTGTTAAGGGTTCCGATCTGATCGTCGTCCCCCCAGCGCCCCCAGTTCGACAGCTCTTTCGCTGTGTCGTAGATGTCCTGTCGCGTCAGCTTGGCCATGTGGTCTCCCCCTTCGAATGAATGCCTCCTCAGGCGCTTATTTATCAGATGACAAATTAAACGCGGTGCTTGTCAATCGCTATTGAGGCTTGTCACAGGGGCCGAAATGCCGTTGGTTATCACTTGATAACATATTGACCACAGTTACAGGGGTTTGTGACATGCCGGCAGAGGGCACAAAGAAGTTCGAAGTAATCTTTGAAGGCGTCGGACGGGCGTCGGGCAAGATGCGCAACGACATTTCGGTCAGCTGGCCGATGATGAAGGAAAGCTTTGAGCTGGCCACCGACGAAGGACCGTTTCATGGCGGCGACGGCACCGCCCCGCCCCCGCTGGCCCTGTTCACCGCCGCCTTGACCGGTTGCCTCATGACCCAGATCCGGGCCTTTTCAAAGCGGCTGAATATCCCCATCGGCACGGTCGAGGTAAAGGCCCGGCTACACTGGCAGGGCGAACAAGAGGGCAATGACCCCTATGTGACATCGCCCGTCGGCTTTGACCTTGACGTGGATCTGGACAGCACCGCCGATGCCGAAGATCAGCAGCGCCTGTTGCAGGCGGCCAAGAAGGGCTGTTTTATTGAACAAACCCTTATGCAGGGCCTGACCGTCGGCCATCGCCTGAAGGTCGGGGCCGACTGGCAAGAGGCCTGACCCAAGCCCCGGAACAAAGGAAGAGAAGAAGGACGAACGGAAGGACACCTGCCCGATGCCCGATACCGCAACAACGACCAAACGCAGGCGGCTTCCTTCCGGGGAGCGGCGGCAGGAGTTCATCGAAAAGGCCATCGACTTTTTTGCCGAGGAAGGCTTTGAAAGCTCCACCCGTGGACTGGCCAAGCGGCTGGGGGTAACCCAGCCCCTTCTCTACCGCTACTTCCCCTCCAAGGAAGACCTGATTTCCGAGGTGTATGACGCGGTCTACGTGAACCGCTGGCGGCCCGAATGGGCCGACCTGCTGACCGACCGGGACAGACCACTGCGCGACCGGCTGATCGCGTTCTACAACGTTTATACGGATGTGATCTTCAACCGCGAATGGATGCGGATCTACCTGTTCTCGGGCCTCAAGGGCGTGGACATCAACCGCCGCTACATGAGCCTTGTACGCCAGCGCATCCTGGCCCCCATCGTGAACGAGGCAAGGGCCGAGCTGGGCCTGCCAGAGTCCGCGTCCAACGACCCCGAGGTCGAGTTTGCTTGGACGATCCACGGCGGCATCTTCTACTACGGAGTCCGCGTCCTGATCTACGAAAGCGCTGTTGCCAGCGACAAGGAGCAGGTTCTTGAGGATGCCGTCGATGCCCTTCTCTTGGGTCTGCGCCAGAAGCTGACAGGGGAATAGCGCGACGGGATTTGGGCGGCCTTGCGACCGGCAATCGCGCTTTGCCAGACTGCCAGTTGTTTTTACGAATGATCTTTGCGCCGCCGCCAACCAATCCCGGACAGCGGCGGCCCAAAGCCCGATCAGATCGCAGTCGTTCCGCGTGCCGGATAGTTGTTGGCCATGGCGAACCCGACCTTTGACAGCAGAAACTCTATGTCAGGCCGCGACCAGGGCATGTTCGAGATGTCGATGAGGTACAGCCGACCGTCAGGGCGGACCCAGAACAGGCCCGGCTCTGCGAATTGCTCGTTCTCGGCGTCTTTGAAGGCGGTCGACAGGTACAGCCCCCAATTCTTTACATCGGCGACCGTCATACCATAGGCCACGTCAAGGCCATCAAGGCCCCAGGCCGTCTTGGCCTCGGTCGCCCGGTCCTCAGGGTCCATCGACACGGCGACCACTTTTACCCCGGCCTCAGCGGCCATAGGCAACAGGCCATTCAGCTTGCCAAGGTAGCCTTTGCAGACCGGGCAATGCAGGCCGCGATAGACGACAACCATGGTAAAGTTCTCGGGCGTCTGATCCGCCAACGTCCAGGTACCGCCCCCCACAAGAGGAAGCGAAAGCGCAGGGGCCTGGGTGTCGGGCATGAGTTTTTGGGACATCGGTTTTCCTAATGAGAGGCCGCAACAAGAGGTTTGGCGGTCCAGTTTTCGGTGATCGTCACGCCAGAGCCGCGAATGACCTTGGCAATGGGGCAGTACTTTTCCAGTTCCGTTTGGATGGTGGTCAGCTGATCAGGGGTGGCATCCGTCTCAACCTCGATATCAAGGACGATGTCGCTGAACGGACGCTCTACCTCTTCCATGAGGTTCACGCCCCGCCGGTCGAACTGCACGCTCAGCGCGATGTCAAGCTGGCCAAAGGTGACCCCCATCTTGTGGGCGATCTTTTTGGAGATGACATTGGTGCAGCCCATCAACGACGACATCAGCGTCTCGGTCGGGCTAAGGCCCAGGTTGGTACCGTCCCGTTCCAGCGGTTCGTCGATGACGACGGCCACGTCACGGCTGCGGACATGGGTGCGCGAATGGCTTTGACCGGCGCCCGACAGCTTCATTGTAACGACAGTTTTCTGGCGGATGACCCCCATCGACGACTTCCCTTCTTGATCCTAATTTATAATTCGATAACTTAGGGTGTAAATACGATGTCCTGCCCCTGCTTGACAAGAGTAGCGACGGGCATCCGGGGGGAGAAGACACAGATGAAAGCGCCGGATTTTGACTACCTACGGCCCGGCACCCTTGCCGAAGCCATTGCCATTTTGTCCGAACACGAAGGCGAGGCACAGCCGCTTGCAGGCGGGCAAAGCCTTATGCCGATGATGAATTTTCGGGTAGCGGCGCCTGCGGTGCTGGTCGACCTGTCCGCCTTGTCGGAACTTCGGGGGATCACCCGGACCGATACTTCGGTCCGCATCGGGGCCATGACACGCTATCGTGAGCTGGCCGACTGGGCAAACATCTGCACCGATCTGCCCCTGATCGCGGTCGCCCTGCCCCATATCGCCCATGATGCCATCCGCAATCGCGGCACCATCGGAGGCAGCCTTGCCTTGGCCGATGCCGCCGCCGAAATGCCGGCCCTGATGCTTGCCCTCGGCGCCACAATCGAACTGATGGGTCCCAATGGGACACGCCATGTGCCCGCCGACGACTTCTTTCAGGGCTTTTACGATACCGCCTGCGAGGCAGACGAATTGATCGTCGCCGTCGACATCCCTCTGGCCCCCGAGGCAAAGTTCGGCTTCCACGAGCTGGTCCAGCGGCACGGCGACTACGCCATGGCCGGGGTAGCCATCAAGGCCACGAGCCTTGCCCCCCTGTCCGGCCTGCGGATCGCCTTTTTCGGCGTGTCGGACCGGGCGCTGCGGGTCCCGGCCCTCGAGGCCGCACTTGACGGCACATCGGGCGACGAAGCGGCCATCGCCGCCGCCCTTCCCGCCCTAGAGGCGATAGAATTTGAAGGCGACCTCAAGGTATCGGCCAAGACCCGGGCGCACTATGCCGGTGTCGCCCTGAAACGCGCATTGGCGGAGATGCTGGCATGAGCAAGACAAAAGACATCAGCCTGACGGTCAACGGCGAAGTTCTGACCGCCAACGTCCCGGTCCGGATGAACCTGGTCGATTTCCTGCGCCACGAGGCCGGGTTGACCGGCAGCCACGTCGGCTGTGAACACGGCGTCTGCGGCGCCTGCACGATCGAGGTGAATAGCGACACGGTACGTGGCTGCCTGATGCTGGCTGTGCAGGCCGACGGGGCCACCGTCACCACCATCGAAGGGCTGGCTGACAGCGGACGCAGCGCCGCCCTCATCGCGGCCTTCACCCGTCGCAACGCCCTGCAATGCGGGTTCTGCACGCCCGGCATGCTCGCCTCGGCCATCGCCTACGTCGAAGGCGGAGGCATCGCCGACAAACAGGCGATCCGCGACCACATCTCGGGCAATTACTGCCGCTGCACCGGCTATCAATCCGTCGTGGACGCCATCCACGACGTCGTCACCGAAGGGGCAAGCGCATGACCGGACCCGCCACGATCTTTGACAAGCCCAACACCTATATCGGGCAACCCACGCCCCGGGCCGACGCCGCCCGCCTGCTGCAAGGACGCGGACGCTTTGTCGACGACCTGCAACTGCCGCGGATGGTCCATGCCGCCTTCTTCCGCTCGCCCCACGCCCATGCCCGCATCCTGTCCATCGACACGACGGCTGCCCGGGCCGCACCCGGCGTGGTGGCGGTCTACACCGGGGCGGAACTGGCCGAACACGTCACGCCCTATGTCGGCGTCCTGACGCACCTGGCCGGCCTGCGCTCTGCCCCGCAACACCCGATCGCGATTGATGTCGCCCGCTGGCAGGGCGAGCCCCTCGTCATGGTCATCGCCCAAACCCGCGCCCAGGCCGAAGACGCCTGCGAACTGATCGAGGCCGACCTCGAGGAACTGCCCCCCGCCGTCGATGCCGAAACCGCCCTGACAGCCGATGCACCGGTGATCCATGCCGATTTCGGTTCCAACCTCGCATGGGAACGCAAGGTGGACGTGGGTCATATCGACAACGCCTTTGCCGCCCCTGATGTCACCATCGTCGAACGGGAATTCCGGTTTGGACGGCACACCGGTGTGACGCTCGAATCGCGCGGAACGGTCTGCGACTTTGACCCGTCGGAACAGACGTTGACGATGCACTACTCGGGTCAGGCGCCCCATATGATGCAGGTGATCCTGTCGCGCCACATTGGCGTGGCCGAGGAGAACGTAAGGGTTATCTCTAACGATGTAGGCGGCTCCTTCGGGATCAAGATTCACACCTACGGCGATGAAATCGCAGCAGCCGCGGCGGCCAAGCTTTTAAAACGGCCGGTGAAGTTCATCGCCGACCGGATGGAAAGCTTCATGACCGACATCCACGCAAGGGACCATGTGGTCAAGGCGCGGATGGGCATCTCGGCCGAAGGCAGCATTGTCGGCATCGACTTTCACGATCTGACAGGGGTCGGGCCCTACTCGATGTATCCGCGCACCTCGGCGATTGAATGCAATCAGGTGCTGAACCTGACCGGCGCGCCCTATGCGCTTGAAAACTATCGGGCCCATGGGCAAGTGGTGTTCCAGAACAAGAACATGATGTGCCAGTACCGCGCAGTGGGCCACCCCATCGCCATGGCCGTCGCCGACGGGTTGCTCGAAGATGCCGCCCGCGCCATTGGCAAGGACCCGGTCGAGGTGCGCCGGCGCAACCTGATGCGCGACGACAGCTACCCCAGGGCCTCGGCCTCGGGGATGAAGCTTGACGATCTCTCCCACCAGAAGGCGCTCGAAAAACTGGTCGAGATCATGGATTACGACGCCCTGCGCGCCGACCAGATCAAGATGCGCGAAAAAGGGATCTACCGGGGCATCGGCTTTGTCTCGATGGTCGAGGTGACAAACCCCTCGCCCATGTTCTACGGGGTCGGCGGGGCGCATATCGCCAGCATGGACGGCGCGACGGTCCGGCTGGATGCCGCAGGCGCGCTGCATGTGTCCTCCTCGATCACCGAACAGGGACAGGGCACGAACGCCATTCTCGGGCAGATCGCGGCCGGCGTCTTTGGCGTGCCGATCGAACGGGTCAAGGTCACCACAGGCGATACCGCCACGGTGCCCTACGGCGGCGGCACATGGGCCTCGCGCGGGGCCGGCATCGGTGGTGAGGCCATGTTGCAGGCCGCCCATGCACTCAAGACGCAGGTGCTCGACGTGGCGGGTGTCATGCTGCAATCTCCCGTCGCCGCCCTCGACATCCGGAACGGCGCGGTGGTGGACGCGGAAACGGGGGCCGAACGGATCACCCTAGATGCGCTGGCCCGCACCGTCTACTACCGGGGCAACGAACTGCCCTCCGACCTCAAGCCCGAGCTGATCGCCACGAGGCACTACCGGGTCACAGATTTCCCCTTCGTCTTCACCAATGGAGCCATGGCCGCCCATGTTGAGGTCGACACCGAGACCGGCTTTGTCAAAGTGCTGCACTTCTGGGCGGTCGAGGATTGCGGACGGGTGATCAACCCGATGCTCGTCGACGAACAGGTGCGGGGCGGTGTGGTCCAGGGGATCGGCGGGGCGCTCTACGAGGAATGCCTCTATTCGCCCGAAGGGCAGCTGCTCAACACCACCATGGCGGACTACATCGTCCCCATGGCGTCAGAGATGCCCGAAATCACCGTCGCCCATATCGAAACCCCAACCAAAACCTCCGTCCTCGGGGCCAAGGGCGCGGGCGAGGCTGGGACCGGCGGGGCCCCTGCGGCCCTTCTGAACGCGGTCAACGATGCGCTGTCGCCGATGGACACCTCTATCTGGCAGATGCCCATGACGCCAGAACGCATCCTGAAAGCCCTCGGCAAAGTCTGACCTGACAGCCCCCCAGACCTCGGTTTTTTACCCCGGTTTTTTCTTGCCGGAAATATTCCGGGGTCTGGGGCAGCGCCCCAGCCTGCACGCAGTGCCAGAAGGAACGCGCCGCAGGCGCTCAATTCAGATCAAGCGTCAAATCAAACCCAAAAGAAAAGGGCGGCGGGTCACCCCGCCGCCCAAAACTTTCACCGATCGACCGATGGATCAGTCGATGGAATAGGCCACCGGCCAGGTGTAGCCGTCCGCCTCAACAGCGGCGAGGAAGGCGGACATCACTTCAGATCCCGGCATCCCACGGCCATCGGCGTCCTTGGCCTGCTGGTTGGGGAAGCTGACAAGGGATTCGGCCCAACCGGCGCGGGCTTCATCGCTAAGCGTCTTCACGTTGGCGCCCGCCGCCACAAGACCATCAAGGCCCCGCTGCTGGGCTGCGTTCAGCGATGCACCGGCCTGCGCCTCGTAGGCGGCGCCGACTTCGGCGATGATCGCCTGAACGTCTTCGGGCAGACGCTCCAACGACCGCATGTTCATGGTCAGCGCGTTCACCGGCATCGCCCCGAAACCGATCAGGGTGTAGTTTGGCGACGGCTCATAGAACTTGAAGCCAAGGTAAGCCGAGGGGAACATCAGCCAGCCGTCATAGACGCCGGTCTGAAGCGACATGTAGCCGTCAGGCAGGGTCGACTGGACCGGGATGGCGCCCGCAAATTCAAGCCAGGGCAGATTCGGACCGGCGCCGCCGATCTTCACGCCTTCGAGGTCGGCGACGGTTTCCCAGGCGTTGGTGGTGCCAAGATGGTAGTTGTCCCAGCCGTGCAGACCCAGAAGAACCTGACCATATTCACTTTCAAAGGTTTCGGTCAGCCACGGCACTTCATCATAGACCTGACGCACGACCTTCATCGCCTGCTCGGAATCAGTCGGGCCGAAGGGGGCGTAGTAGGGGAAGTTGTGCAGGAACAGCTTGGCCGGCTCAAAGCAGATGCAATAGGCGCCGATGTCGAGGATGCCGTTCTGGACCGCCTCGAGGGTTTCGGCAACGCCTGCGATTGCGCCGCCATAGCCTTCGACGAATTCGATCTCGTGCTCGGTTTCTTCCGCGACGCGGCGGACAACCTCGGGGACAAAGAAATTAGCGGTGTCGGTCACATAGACCGAAGGGCCGTTGGGGTGGCCCGAGCCAATCCGCAGGGTAAAGGTGTCGGCCATCGCCGGGGCCGACGCCATCATCGCTGACAGCAATACTGCCGCGCTGACGGTTCCGTTGAGTGTCTTGTTCATATGGTTTCCTCCCAAGGGTGCGGCCTTGTGGCCAATCATGCAGTCGGCCCGGCTCCCCACCGGGCTTATTTATCGAATGCTCACTTGTGCATTCTCTGCACAGCCCGTCCAGCCGGTCAAGCAGGAAGGGGCCACGACCCTCACTAATTTATCACTTGCTAAATATGGCGCTTGACCCCGGGTCCGCATCGGGTAGCGTTCCGGGTATTCTGAAGCGATCTGAAAATGGGGAGGTTTTCATGGGCGCGCAAATCCGTGTCGCACGGTTTCTGCACATTGTATCGGCCGTATGGACTTTGGCCTTGGCCTTTCTTGTGGTCGGCGATGTGAGCTTTCGCCTCCTGTTCTCGGCGCCGATCCCCGGCACCAAGGAAATCCTGCAGAACTCGGTGGTGACCATCACGTTCCTGCAAATCCCCTTGGCGATCTATTCGGGGTCGATGTTGCGCACCTCGATCCTGACCGATGCCATGCCGCCTGTGATCCGCAAGCTTTTGCGGACCCTCGCCGCCCTGTTGGGCTGCGGATTGTTCCTTGCCCTGCTCTGGGGCACCTGGCCGTCGTTTCAGGACGCCTACCGGATTGGGGAATACGAAGGCGAAGGGTCGCTGCGTGTCCCGGTCTGGCCGGTCCGCGGTGCCATCGCCGCCATGTCGGTCTTTGGCGTGCTGGCCTATGCCTGGATGATCGTCCTGGACTGGCGCGGCAAGCTGTTGGACGAGCTTGAGGCCCCCGGGGCCCTCGCCCGACTTGAAAACTAAAGAAACGTTAGGGGTGCAAGACCATGGGCGGTGAAATCGTTCTTTATATGTTGATCCTGCTGATCGTGCTCATCCTTCTGGGTGTGCATATCGGCGTGGCCTTGGCTGTCTGTTCGGGCGTCGGCGTGTTTATCATGTTCCGCGGCAACACAGAGGCCGCGATCTCGATCATCTCGAACACTGCCTATGAGGCGGTGCGAAAAGATGTCTTTGCCGTCATTCCGTTATTCGTCTTGATGGGCGATTTCATATGGCGATCAGGGGCCGCGGGGGATCTTTACCGCATCTGCGACCGGTCTCTGCGCCGCCTGCCCGGCCGTCTGGCCATCGCCACCATCGCCGGCAACACCGTCTTTGCAGCCGTCACCGGGGTCTCCATCGCCTCTGCCGCCGCCTTCAGCAAGATCGCCTATCCCGAAATGATGAAGTTGGGCTACAAACAGACCTTTGCCCTTGGCGCGGTTGCAGGTTCAGCCTGTCTGGGCATGCTGATCCCGCCATCGGTCCTGCTTATCGTTTGGGCCATCCTGACCGAGATGAGCGTGGGCGCCCTCTTTATCGCGGGTATCATTCCCGGCATCCTTCTGGCGCTTCTGTTCACCGCCTATGTTATCATCGCCACGCTTCGGAACCCCTCGATCGCCCCGGCCTACGACAAGCCTTTGGTTGAGCCGAGCCGGGAAGAGAACATATCAGAACTCATCGGCGGGCTTGGCATTCTGGCGCTGATCCTGATCGTGATCGGCGGGATCTGGGCGGGCTTTTTCACCCCCACCGAGGCGGCCGCCTTTGGCGTGTTCGCAGCCCTGACGTTGGGTCTGGTCAAGGGAATGCGGCTGCCGCAAATTCTTGAATCCATGTATCAGGCGGGTCGGACGACCGCACCGATCATGTTCTTGCTGATTGCCGCCCAGATGTATTCGCGCCTTTTGGCCCTTGGGGGCGGCGTGAATTACATCCAAAATATGTTTCTGGACAGCAACCTGACGCCGTTCATGATCATCGGACTTATGACCCTGATCTGGCTCGTGCTCGGGATGCTGATCGACAGCGTGTCCATCATCCTGCTGACCGTGCCGATCTTTGCCCCCATCGCGATGTCGCTTGGCTACGACCCGCTGGCCTTTGCAATCTTTGGCATCCTTGTGATCGAGGCAGGGCTGCTGTCACCGCCTTTTGGCCTTCTGGTCTACACGGTCAAGGGGTCAGTCCCCGACCCGACGGCCACTTTGCAAAAGATTTTCATCGGATCGGCACCCTACTTTGTCCTGATCCTCGTCGCGGCGGCGATCGTGCTTATGGTGCCGAGCCTGTCGTCATGGCTTCCCAATCAGGTCTACTGATCGACTATTCGATTAGGTGATTATTTGGTGCGCAATTCATAATTTTCCTGCGCATCGCTGAGTGACTATCTATGCTGAAACCCAGCAGGCGGAGCTACACATGAAACTTGGTTTTTTCACAATGCCGATCCACCCCGTGGACAAGGACTGGCGCAAATCCCTGCACGAGGATCGTGCCGCCTTTCTTCTGGCGGATGAGCTTGGCTTTGCAGAGGCTTATGTCGGTGAACACACCACGGACGCGGCCGAGAACATCACCCATTGCATCAGCTTCATCGCCTGGATCGCTGCGGCGACCAAGCAGATCAAGCTGGGCACGGGCACCGTCAACCTGCCCAACACCCACCCTGCCGCTGTTGCGGCGCAGGTGGCGATGCTGGACCACATGCTTGACGGTCGTTTCATCTTTGGCATTTCACCCGGCGGTCTGGCCACCGACGCAGAGGTCTTTGGCAGCCTGAACGCAGACCGGCCCGGCATGTTTCTTGAGGGGATCAACACGGTCCTCAAGATCTGGGAAAGCGAAGCGCCCTACAATATCGAAGGCAAGTTCTGGAACATCACGACAGAGACCCAGATGATGCCAGAGATCGGCCAAGGCATCATGCCCAAGCCGCTGCAACGTCCGCATCCCCCTATCGTCGTGACCGCTGTCGCCCCCTTCTCAAAGGGTGTGGTTGAGGCTGCGGCCCGCGGTTGGGACCCGATTTCGGCAAACTTCCTGCTGAAGCAATGGGTCAAATCGCATTGGCCCAAATACGTTGAAGGTTGCGAGCGCGTCGGCCGCAAGGCTGATCCCGCCAACTGGCGTGTCGCCCGGTCAATCTTTGTCGCTGATGACCTGGATACCGCCCGCGAGTATGCTCTTGGGCCCCAAAGCCCCTACCGGTTCTACTACCACCAGCTGCTGACAAAGATGAAAAAGCACGGCCGCGCCAACCTCTTTAAGGCCGATCAAAAGATGTCGGACGACGAAGTGACGCTGGACCAGGTGCTGGCCGATTGCGTCATCTGGGGCACCCCGGACAAGGTTGCGGACGAACTGCTTGCCTTGCGTGACGATGTCGGCGATTTCGGCACCTTGCTTTATGCGGGCAAGGATTGGGCCGATGTGGAACTCGGCCGCAACTCCATGATCTCGCTCGCGGAAAAGGTCCTGCCCAAGGTCAATGACGCCATCGGCGCTCAGGACGTAGCCGCACAATGACAGGTCGGGTCAGGGTTACCCGCGACGGGTTCACGCTGAACGCGGTTGAGACAGGACAGGGGGCCGGTGCGCCGGTCATCCTTCTGTCCAATTCGCTGGGTGCGGGTCTTGGCATGTGGGCACATCAGCGTGACCAACTGGGCAAGACCCACCGGGTGATCGGCTACGACACACGAGGTCATGGTCAGTCCGATGCCCCGCCCGGCCCCTATAGCTTTGACGACCTTGTCGCCGACGCCCTGGCCGTTCTGGACCATTTCGAGGTCGACAAAGCCGACTATGTTGGCCTGTCTCTTGGCGGCATGACCGGCCTTGGCTTTGGCCTTGCCGCACCTGAACGATTGAACAAGATGGTCTGCTGCGCGGCCCGCGCGGACAACCCTGCCCCCTTTGTCAAAAGCTGGGACGACCGTCTGGCGGCCATTCACACCGGCGGCCTGTCGGCCATCTGGCCCGGCACGTTAGAGCGTTGGCTGACCCCGGACTGCATTGCGGCAAACCCCGATGCGGTGACAGAGCTCCAGACCGACTTCCTGCGCACCTCTCCAGCCGGTTATGCGGGCTGTGCGGCTGCCCTGAAACAACTGGACTACCTGCGCCAGTTGGGCGGGCTAACGGTGCCGACCCTGTATATCTCGGGGTCCGAGGATATGGGTGCCCCTGCCGCCGCCATGGAGGCGATGGCCCAGGCAACGCCCGGCGCCAAATACACCAACATCCCAAACGCGGCCCATATCATCAACATCAACGCCCCGGCCGCGTTCGATTTTGCCCTGCACGAATTTCTGGAGATCTGACCGATGGCACTGACAGACCGGGTTCCCTATCAGGCTATCGTCGATCGCCCTGCCCTGCGCCTGCCGGGTGGCAAGCGTCTGGCCGTCTGGGTCATCCTGAACGTCGAGGAATGGCGCATCGAAAAGCCGATGCCGCGCACGGTGCTGCCGCCCCCCATGGGCCAGCCCCTGTTGCCGGACGTCCCCAACTGGTCCTGGCATGAATACGGGATGCGCAGCGGCTTCTGGCGCCAGCACAAGGCGCTGACCGAGCGGGATATTCCGACCACGCTGGCGATCAATGGCAATGTCTGCACCTCCTACCCTCGCGTGGCGCAGGCCGGGCTTGATGCCGGATGGGAGTTCATGGGCCACGGCTTTCTACAAGGCCCGATGCACCGGCTGGAGGATCAGAAGGCCGCCATCGCGCAGGCCGTCAAGACCATCAGCGATTTTACCGGCAAACCCGTCCGGTCCTGGGAAAGCCCCGGCCTGACCGAGACCGAAGAAACGCTGGACCTGCTGCGCGAGGCGGGGATTGAATATGTGGCTGATTGGGTCATCGACGATCTGCCCGAAACCATCGCCACGCCACATGGCACCATCACCACCGTGCCCTACACGGTCGAGACGAATGACATCACCGTCTACCCCCTGCAACAGCACAGGTCGGACGAGTTCTTCAACCGGGGTCGTGACCAGTTTGACCGCCTGTACGAGGAAGGGGCCGAGAATGCCCGCGTCATGGCAATCTCGATCCATCCCTATGTCACCGGTGTCCCGCATCGCATCAAGTACCTCGAACAACTGCTTGATTATGTTCTGGGACATGAGGGCGCTGTCTTCATGACGGCGTCAGAAATCGGTGACTGGTACACCTCTGAAATGATCCGGCTTCAGGCAGAGCAGTCGCTTTAGGCGATATTGATCGCGGTGGTGCGCATGATCTCGTCCAGTCTGGGATTGGACCGCCCATCCGCGTTCGCCACGCTGTCGTCAAAGATGTAGGTGCCCAGCATCCGCGCCCGTTCGTGGGCTGCCAGTGAGGCCGGGACACGTTCAGCAGAATAGCCGGCAAGTCCCGCATCAATCCCTGATACCGACAGGTGGCGGGCCAGGGCCAGCCCGTCGCAGGCGGCCTTGGTGACCCCCATCCCCACATGGGGCCGGGCGACGCAGGCCGCATCCCCGGCAAGCGCGACCCGTCCCTGCGCCATGACGGGCGAGTGGTGGTCATAGATCGGCGTGAAAAACGGCCGTTCGCTTTGTTCCAGAATTTCCACGAAGGGGCCGGGCAACATTGCGCGGGCCTCGACCTCCATCTGGCGCAGGACGTCGGTCCGGACCAGCGGCGGGGGGATCGAAATGGCATGGGTATGCCCTGTTTCGTCGCGCAGCATGTCGTTTAGTTTTTCTTTGGGAACAGGGCTGTACCAGACAAAGTTGTAGCGCCTTTTGCCCGGCCTCAGATCATTGTTCGGGCCTGCGATGGGATAGCCGATGATCTGGGTTCCGGTCGGGGCAAAAAACCCAAAGGCCGGAAACACATCCCCTTGCACCGGTCCTGACAGATCTGCCTCGTGGGCCAGCGCCCGCCACACGACATAGTCCGAATAGATCGGCTGGACATCGGGCAGCATCTGCCCCCGGATGGCCGACCGGAACCCATCCGCACCGATCAGGATATCACCTTCGATATCCTGCCCGTCCGCAGTATGGGCAACGACCCGGTCACCGTGATCGGTGTAGCCGGTGATATGAGTGCCCAGATGGTGATGCCCTTCGGGGATCAGCGCCCGCAACAACTGGTGGATACGGTCCCATGAGGTGACGATCTGCGGAAAGGGGATCGCCGCCACCCGGCCCCCTGCCTTGTCAAAGGCCACCCGTTCGGCCACTTCGACGCCCAAATCCTCAACGCTTGCCCCGACATGGGTCAGCGCGTCGATCAGGGTCTTGTGCGTGACGATGCCGGCACCGCGACCGGCAAGCTCGACTTCCGTCCGCTCATAGACATGGACATCCCAGCCCTCTCGCAGCAGGGCCACGGCCGAAAACAGCCCTCCGATCGAGCCGCCCGAGATGATCGCCCTACCTGCCGTCTTGCCTGCCATAATCGCACCTACCTTGTGAACGGTCTCTCTTTACCACTCTTATTTATCGAGTTATAAATAAATGCAACCGTGAAGGAGGATCTTGATGCCCGACGCTTCTCATCTTGCCGCGACAGACTTTGACGGTCCGCACTGGACCCCTGCCCTTCGGGACGAATTGGCCGGTGCCGCAACCAACGGCCGGGTCGGTAGCACCGTTGTCAGCGAAAGCGACAGGGTCCGGGTCTGGCTGCTGGCGCTGCAACCTGGTGAGCGGTTGCCCTTCCACACCCATGTGCAGGACTATTTCTGGACAGCCACCAGCCCCGGCCGCGCAAGGTCGCGCTATGCTGACGGGCGGGTCGTGGATATGGACTATGCGCTTGGCGAAACCCGCCACTTTTCGTTCAAACCGGGCGAATCGATGACCCATGACCTTGAGAACATCGGCGACACGACCTTGTGCTTTACGACGGTCGAGTTCTTTGGAAGCGCCAATCCGCCGCTGTTCTAGCGGCGGAAATAGCGATCCGCTGGCAGGTCGATCCGGGGCAAATGCATCCCGTCGCCCTGTGGCACCTCAAATGCGTTGATCGTCATGGAAATCAGCGTGTAATAGCCGCAGATCGCCGTCAGATCGACACAGCCCACCTCACCCAGAACGTCCATGGCGCGGCCATAGACACCGTCGGACACCTGTTTGTCGCGGTGAATCTCAACCGCGAAATCAAAGACAGCCGCCATTTTGGGGTCTGGCAGGTCCGGACACTTGGCCAGACCGATCGCTGTCACGACATCCTCCGGGATACCGGAGGCCAGGGCGATAGGGGCGTGTTGGGTCCATTCGAACCCGGAATTCCAGATCCGCGCCGTCACGAGGATAGCCAGTTCCGACAAATGCGGCGGAAGAGAGCTGTCGTAGCGGGCAAACTGACCCAGCGCCTGCGCCTTTTCAGCCATCTCGGGGCTTGTTAGCCAGACGCGCAAGGGCCCGACGACCGTGCCACGGGGACCGGACGCAATTTCATTGTAGACGCTGGCCTGCGCAGGTGTCAGGGCGTCAAATTCAGGGCCAAGGTGGCGACCGTCGCCAAGAACATCGTGCGTCATGCGGCGACAGTCGCAATCTTGCCCCGGAAGAACAACAAGGGATCGCCTTCGGACCGCTCGAACGCGGTGATCTTGCCTACGACGATGATGTGATCGCCGCCGTCGTAGACATTCCACTTGTCACATTCGAAATGGCACAGCGATCCTTCGATCACCGGAATGCCGTTCTGGCCTTCGTACCAGTCGATGCCTTCAAACTTGTCATCCATCGGCTTGGCGAACTGCCAGGCCGACTTTTCCTGCGCGTGGCTAAGGACGTTGATGTTGAAGCGTGATCCCTCTTCGATCCAGCGGCAGCTCATCTGCGTCTTGCCAAGTGAGAACATGCAAAGCGGCGGATCAAGGCTGAGGGACGAGAACGAGCTGACCGTGACGCCGGTCGGCTTGCCCTGATCGTCGCGCAGGGACACCACGGTGATACCGCTGGCGAAACATCCAAAGGCATTGCGCAATTCGCGGGGGTCCATCTGGGTCGTGTCCAACACTCTCATGCCTCCATGGCGGGAAATCGTTTGCAAAACTTTCGTTGGATGACAGATAGGGCGCTGGACAAATCATGGGAAATGATACTTTCCTATAGGTGCTATTCGCAAATCGGATCATCCGCCCATGCCCATCCCCAAGATCAGCATCCGCGCCCTGCGCGCCTTTGTGGCCGTTTACGAAGAACAATCGTTCTCGAGGGCGGCAGCGCGGGAAAACGCGACACAGTCGGGCATGTCCACGCAGGTCAAGAACCTTGAGGAAAAGCTGGGCACCCCGCTTCTGGTGCGCGACCGCAAGGAATACACCCTGACCCCAGCAGGCCAGTTGGTCTACCGCGAAGGGCAGAACATCCTCAAGGCGCTTCTGGCCACCGAAACCGCCGTGACCGAGATGCAGGACGAGGTGTCGGGCCTTGTCCGCTTTGGCCTGATCCCGTCGCTGACCCGTGCGGTGCTGACCCCGGCATTGGAACAGTTCAAGTCCGAGTTTCCCAAGGTCGAACTATCGCTTGTCGAGGAGTACAGCTTTTCCCTCATGCGAAGGGTGCTGGACGGGGAACTGGATTTTGCCTTTGTCCCTGCGGGCGACATCCCGTCAGGGCTGACCGCCCGGTTCGTCGGGCGCGACCGCGAGATGGTGGTCAGCCGTCCGGGTGCCCGCCCTGCCCATCCGCACCTGTCCCCGATGCCCTTGTCCGCCCTGTCCGGCGCACGCCTGATCGTGCCGACCCGCCAAAACGTGCGCCGCAAGCGCATTGAAACCATGCTGAGCGCCCATGGCGTCCATGTGGCCGAGATGATGGAGATGGACGGCATGCTCGCCACCCTTGAAATGGTGGGCAATACCGATTGGGCCGCCATCCTGCCCTCGGCGATCTGTCACAACGACATCGGGGGGCGGCACCGCAAGCTCAATGTCCTGAGCGATCCGCCGATGTCCTTTGACTACGTGATCGTGGAAAAGTCAGAGGCACCGCCGCCCCGGGCGGCGAACCTGCTGGCCGAGCAGATCGTTCACCATACCAACGCCATCCTGGCCGACTGGACGGACCTGCGTGGTATCGCATAACCCGAAAGGCATCATCAAAAAGGATAATGCCGCGCCCGCGCTTTTTTCGGCAATCCCGATAAGTGGTTGATATGATACCTCCATACCAAAACGGGGGGACCGAATATGCGCGTTGGTTTGATTGGCGTTGGGAACATGGGCCGGGCGATTGCCGAACGGCTGGTGGAGGAAGGGCATAGTCCCCTGATCTGGAACCGCACCGCGTCCAAGGCGCAGGGAATTGCCGGGACCGAAGTGGCCGAAAGCCCTGCCGCCGTGGCGGCTGGAACGGACGTGATCATCAGCATTCTGGCCAATGACACGGCGATCGACGTGGCCTACCGGGGCGATGCGGGCCTTTGTGCTGCCGATCTGACCGGCAAGGTCGTGGTCGAGATGTGCACAACCGCGCCCCAGACCACCCAGTCCCTTGAGGCCGAGGTGACGGCCCGGGGCGGCCTTTTCCTTGAATGTCCCGTGGGGGGCACCATCGCTCCGGCGCGGGCTGGTCAGCTTCTGGGCCTTGCCGGTGGATCGGATGCGGCATTCGCCGCTGCCAAGCCCGTCCTCGACAGCCTGACCCGTCGGTTGGAACACCTGGGCCCGGTCGGCAGCGGCGCGGCGATGAAGCTCGCCATCAATCTGCCGCTGATGGTTTATTGGGGCGCGGTGGGCGAGGCCATCGGCCTTGCGACCGGCAAGGGCATCGATCCCGATCTTGCGATCGATATCCTCGCCGACAGTTCCGGTGCCATCGGGGCCGCAAAGAAGCGGCTGCCTCCGATTGGAGAGATGCTGAAAAAGGGCGATCCCGGCGGGGTCAGCCTGAACCTGAATAACGGAATAAAAGACATGAAATTGATGGAGGCCCTCGCGGCCGAACTTGGCATTTCCGCAACTGTCGTCGCCGCCGCCCGTGCCCGCGCCGAAGTGGCCGCCGCAGGGGGCTGGGCGGACCACGACACCTCTCTGTTCGGGATCTTTGGCCAGACAGGAGGTGCGGCATGACCCTTGATGTCGCCCTCGTGGGCTTTGGCTGGTGGGGCCAGCACATTGCGCGCCGCCTCAAGGACCACCCCGGATTTAACGTCAAGATGGTGGTTGAGCCTGCCGTGCAGGCCCATGACGCGGTGCGCGAAGTCGGGCTGCATCCGGTGGCCAGCTACGAAGAGGCCCTCGTCGACGGTGTGACCGCCGTCATCCTGACCTCGCCCAACGATCAGCACGACATCCAGATCGCGCAGGCCGTGGCGGCGGGCAAGCATGTGTTTTGTGAAAAGCCGCTGTCCCTGACCGCCGCCGGTGCCCGCGAAAGCGTGCGCCTGACACAAGAGGCGGGGCTTGTCCTTGGCGTCGGCCATGAGCGTCGCTTCGAACCGGCAATCCTGGAACTGCGCCGGATGCTGGAAGCGGGCGAGCTGGGCACGATCATGCACAGCGAACTGGCGTTTTCCCATGACAAGCTGATCCATCTGGATGCGACCTCATGGCGAACCTCCAAGGCGATGGCCCCGGCCGCGGGCATGACCCAGATGGGCATCCACCTGACCGATCTGCTGATTTCCTTCTTTGGCCGGGTCAAGACCGTCCATGCCGTGACCGCCAGCCGGTCGTTGGGCTGGGAAACCGGCGACGTGGTGTCGGTGCAGCTGCAATTCGAAGAAGGCATGACAGCAACCCTGCAGGCGATCCTGCACACCCCGCATTTCCTGCGCACGCATATCTTTGGCTCGGACATGTGGGTCGAGATCCGCAATGCCACCCACCCCGACACCCCCGGCGGCAAGGTGACGATGGAGTGCTACCGGTCGATGGAAGACACCACGACGCAGGTCTTTGAATGGTCCGACGCGGTGACCGCGAACCTTGAGGCCTTTGCCGATGCAGTTGCGGGCACGGCGCCCTACCCGTTCTCGCCCTTCCAGCTGGAGCACAACATCGAAGTCCTCGATGCGATCATCCGGTCGGCTGAAACAGGACTGGCCACGCAGCCCTGACGGGTGCGTGGCCATTCAGGAGGTTTGGGTAGGGGGTTTGGGGGGCGCTGCCGTTAGGGCGGCGCTGCCCATTTGGAAGGCGTTAGGGGGGCGCTGCCCAACCGGAAGGCGTTAGGGGGGCGCTGCCCCCCGGCCTGCGGCCTCCCCCCGGGATATTTATGGCGAGATGAGGAGGCTTACCTGGCCTTGCCCTCGCGATAGACCTCAAACACGGCGGCGGTGTCATAGGTTTCGGGCAGCATCTCGGACGCGGTCTGGTAGAGCTTTGTAACCACGTCAAGCATTGGGGCATCGACCCCGAGCCGGGCGATGTCTGCCCCGATAACCGAAAGATCCTTTTCGAACATCTTGAGGCTGGCAGTCGGCGGGTCGTAGTCGCCCGAGATCATCAGGGGCATCCTGAGGTCGAGCATCCGGGACTGGCCAGCGCCGGACTTGAGAAGGGTGTAGACGATGTCACGGTCCAGCTCGAGCGCGTCGGCGTAATGCAGCACCTCGGCCGCTGCGGCGTTGTGCAGGGCGACGGCGTGGTTGGCCACATACTTGAGCTTGATCCCGGCCCCGAACTCCCCCGCCTCGATCACCGAGCGGGTGAACTTGACCAGGATCGGCTTGACCTTTGCCACAGCTTCCGATGGGCCAGAGGCCATCATGACAAGATCGCCAACGGCGGCCTGCGCACCCGTGCCACTGACCGGGCAGTCGAGCAGGACGCCGCCCCCGGCCTCGATATTGGCCTTGGCCGCCAGTTTGTCGGGCATGGCAAACGTGCCGGTTTCCAGCACAATCTGCCCCGGCTGCAGGAAGCCCGCGAGGTTCTGGCTGACCTCGGCAAGCACCGCGGGCGAGATGAGTGACAGAATCACCATCTCGCACTCCGCGATCCAAGGGCCCAACGTGGCCTCGGCCCTGCCACCCGCAGCGGTGAACCGGTCGCGGGCGGTTGGGTTGGGGTCAACGCCGATGACGGCCTCGCCGGCGGCCATGAGGTTGCGCCCGTAGGCGCCCCCCATGATCCCCAGCCCAATGATGCCGATGGTCATGCCCTAGAGCCCCAGCAGCGCGGCAGCAGACAGGCCGCCGACCTTGGCCTTGTCCTCGGCGCTGAGGTTGGCGCTGACGATATGCTCGACCGGGTCATAGTCAGCCATGTCATAGGGGTAGTCGCTGCCCATGACGATCTTGTCCGCACCATAGGTGTTGACCAGATACTCCAGCTGGTGGTCCGAGAAGACGACGCTGTCGAACCACATCTTGCGCAGGTAGTAGGTCGGCGGATGCGGCAGATCGGCGTGGCTGTCCCTGCGCGCGCCCCAGGCGTGGTCGATCCGGGCAGAATAGGCCGGCAGGAAGCCGCCGCCGTGAACGGCGAGAACCTTGAGGTTCGGACACCGCTCCATCACGCCTGAAAAGATCAGGTGCCCGACAGCCAGCGTGGTTTCGAGCGGGTTGCCCATGACGTTGGCAAAGTAATAGTCGTGGAACCGGTCGCCCTGGGTAAAGCCATTGGGGTGCAGCATGATCAGCGCGCCAAGTTCTTCGGCCCGCTTCAGCACCGGCTCAAACCGGGAGCTGGCGACTTCTTCGCCGTCGATATTGGTGAGGATCTGCACGCCCTTCATGCCAAGCGGACCCATGCACCGCTCAAGCTCGGTGATGGCGGCGGCGGGGTCGGTCATTGGCAGGGTACCAAGGGTGGCAAAGCGATCGGGCGCACCGGCGGCCCATTCGGCAAGACCATCGTTCACGATCTCGGAGCCCTTTACGCAATGCTCGACCGGGGACTGGTACCAGCACTGAAAAGGTGGCGGGGCGACGACCTGCATGTCGATGCCTTGCGCATCCAGCACGCGCATCCGGTCGTCGCGGTCGGTCATGGCGACGGTGCGGTCCTTGTCCTGCTGCATGTTGAGGGCGCGGGTCTCGGCATTCGAATGCTTGACCATGGCGATCTTGGACACGTCCATATGCGGGCCCATGTATTCGAACCCGGCAGGGATCATCACATGCGCATGGATGTCGACCGTCTTGCTGTCGAGGCGCAGCGTTTCGGTCGGGGCGGGGCGGCCAGAGGTGGGGCCATAACGGTTGATGGCATCGCCCAGTTCTGGGGTGTCGATGGTGGCATGGGTCATGGGATGGAATCCTGGGAAAAGGGTCAGTCGGGTACATGACGCCGCCGGGCATTAGCCCGGCGACGCTATTAGAAACAGCGCATTACGCGCTGATCTTACATGTTTTCAGCGCGCCATGCGGAGACTTCTGCATCGACCTCGGCGCGGTCGAAATCGTTGGCCGCACCGATATAGGTGTCGTTGAGGAAGGTGGTCACGTCCACCATGCTCTCGATGGCGCCGGAAGTCAGCATCCGAGGCTGGATCGCGGTCCAGACATCGGCCTGAAGGTCGCCAAGACGGGGCGTTGTGGAGATGTTCATCGTCATGACGCCGGTCAGAAGGCTCATGCCTACGGCTTCATTCTCCCACTCTTCTGGCACCGCTTCGCGCAGCATTTCGGCGACAACATCTGGGTTATCGATCGACACGTAGATGCCTTTGGCCCAGGCCCTGAAAAAGCCTTCCATCGCCTCGCGCTTGGGCTCGATCATCTCGGCGTTCATCGCAAAGGTATTGGCGGGGCTGGCCAGCAATTCTTCGGGAGTGACCAGTGTCAGCGTGATGTCGGCGGCGGCAAGGGCAGCCCAGTCGTTGATCGACCCCACAAGGGCAGACACATTTCCTGTGCTGATCGCAGAGGCCAGGGTCGGTCCGCTTTCACCAAGAACGACGGTGCTGACATCGTCGATCGAATGGCCCGCTGCCGACATTGCGGCCTGAAGGAAGGCGCGGTCACGGTCGGAGACGAGGCCGACGGTGGTGCCAACGAGGTCGCTCATCGAGGTATAGTCACCGCCTTCGAGCACCGCGACGCTTTCCGGGGCGTTCTGCATCACCTCGAATACGGTGTTGATGTTGGCGCCCGCCAACATGGCGTTCACAGTCTCGGTCGCATCGAGCATCGCCAGATCAGCCTGACCGTTCTGAACGAAGGCAACATAGGGGATCGAGGTGTCGGAGGGCAGCAGGTTGACCTCGACGCCTTCCTCTTCGAAGTAGCCAAGAGCCTCGGCCACGACGAGTGGGTAGAACACGGTCGAACGCGGCAGCGGGTTGATCATGTTCACCGTCGTCAGGTCCTGAGCGAACCCGACCGTGGGTATCGCCGTGACCGCAAGAGCGGTGGACAGCATCATGGATTTGAGCATCGTCATTTGAAAAACCTCCCAAGGTTCATGTTATTGGCCCATCCGCGCGTTCCACGCGCGAGCCTTTGCGCGGGACGCGGCGGCCCTGCGCGTTTCACGCCGCCAGAACACGATCCGGTCGTCGAGAAATTCCATCGAATAAAACAAGATCAGCCCGATCAGCGTCATGCTGAGCAATGTCGCCAGCGAGGAGGCCATGTCGAGTTGAAACGAAAAGCGGCTCATCAGCACGCCAACGCCCTCGGTGGCCTGGCTGAATTCGGCCACGACGGCCCCGATAAGCGCGGTGGTCAGGCCGATTTTCATGCCCGCAAAAAGCAGCGGCAGAGCAGCAGGTACCCGCAGCTTGCGGAAGATCTGCGCGTTTGAGGCGCCGACCGAGCGAAACAGCTCTTCGCGGTCTTCGTCCCGCTGCAACAGGCCGGTGAGTGTGTTGACGAAAATCGGGAAGAAGCAGAGCACGGCGGCCAGCGCGATTTTGGAGCCCATGCCATAGCCAAACCACGCGATGATGATCGGTGTCAGCGCGATCCCCGGGGTGACGTTGAGCACAATCGCATAGGGCGAGACATAGCGCTTGAACGGGTCGGACAGGGCCGAGCAGACGGCCAAAGAAACCGCCACGCTCGCCCCGATCAGAAAGCCAACCACAGCTTCTGTCAGGGTGATGAAGAAGTGGTGGTAGATTGTGCCCTTGACGAAATAGAGCTCTGCAATCGCGCCCATGATGGCGGTGGGCCGCGGAATGATGATCGACGTGATAAAGCCAAGCCGCACCGCCGCTTCCCAGATCACCAGGATCAGGGCGAATAGGATCAGATGCGGAACAATGCGGAACAGCCGGCTATCAAAACGGGTGTCTGTGGTTGATGTGAAATCGGACATGCGATTATTCCCCGACCTGAGCGCCGAACTGGCGGCGGCGGCGGTCGCCGATCCGCTTCATCCCGGCTTCGTTTTTCCAATAGGCGATATGATGGTCGACCCACTCCATCCCCTTGAAGATCAGGAAGCCCAGGATCGTCAGAGTAAAGATGCAGGCAAAGGATGAGGCCATATTGAGGTTGCGGGTGTAGACAAGGATCAAAGCGCCCATGCCCTGATCGCGCTGGATGAACTCTGCCACCAGCGCACCGGATAAAGCCGCTGTCAGGGCAAGCCGTTCACCGGCCATAATGACCGGAATGGCGTCAGGCAGAACCAGCTTGCGCAGCACCTGCATCTTGGTGGCCCGGAGCGAGCGGAACAACTCGAGCTTGTCCTCGTTCACGTTCACGACGCCAGAGAGAGTATTTATGAACGGAGCGAAGAAGCATACCAGAACGATAATGGCGATCTTTGAGCTTGCCCCAAACCCCAGAGCCGCGATCAGCAAGGGGGCCACTGCAATCCGCGGTGTCGCCTCAAGCACGATCACATAGGGCTTGAGGAACCGCCGGACCACGGCGTTGAAGCCGACAAGCGCACCAAGCCCCACGCCGAGGATTGAGCCGCCGATCCAGCCCGCAATCACCAGGCTCATCGTGGCGTAAAGGTTGAACCAGACGTTCCCGTTCTTGATGTAGATAAGGTAGAACGAGTTGAGGATGCTCGTCGGGCGCGGGTAAAACAGCGGGTCCAGCAGTCCAAGCCGCGCCCCCGCCTCCCACAGACCAATGAGGGTGAAGAAGATCAGCGCGTGCAACAGCGTGCGGCGCTGACGCAGGCTGAGCCCGCCGGACCGCGCCGACAGCCCTTCTGTCATGGTGTCCTGAGCGGCCATTAGTGATCTTCCCCAAGAATGTCGCGCACCTGGGCTACAAGCGTATTGAATTCAGGCGATGTCTGGATCGACAGCGGGCGCGGCCGTTCGAACGGCACGTCCACAATGGAGGCGATCTGGCCCGGACGAGGTGTCATCACAAAGACCTGGTCGGCCAGAAAGATCGCCTCGGCGATGTTGTGGGTCACGAAGAGGGTCGTGGCCTTTACCTCCCCCACGATGCGCATCAGTTCCACGTTCAAACGCTCGCGGGTGAATTCATCAAGAGCACCGAAAGGTTCGTCGAGCAGAAGGACATCCGCGCCGGTCTGCAAGAGCCGCGCCAGCGCCACGCGCTGCTGCATGCCGCCCGAAAGCTGCGAGGGGAAGGCAAAGAGAAAATCCTTGAGCCCCACCATCCGCAACAGATCGGCCGCGTTCTTGCGGTCTGCCTTGGTGACGGTTCCTGCCATTTCCGTCGGCAACAGCACGTTTTCGACGGCGGTGCGCCATTCCAGCAGCGTGGCCTTCTGGAACATCATGCCGACGTCCGTGCGCGGGCCGGTCACGTCGCGGCCATGCACCGCCAGTTCGCCATTGGTCCGGTCGATCAGCCCGGCGATAAGGCGCAGCAAGGTGGACTTGCCACATCCCGAAGGTCCGACGAGCGACACGAAACTGCCCGGCCGGATTTCGAAATTGGCATCGTTCAAGGCGACGACAGCCCCTCCTCCAAAGGTCTTGCTCAGCCCCTTTGCGTTGATAACGCTCTTGCCGGCCGCCCCATTGGCCTGGGCTTGAACTGATGCATTCATTTCGCCACGTCTCCCTGGTTTTGTCTTTCAGCCATTGGCCCTGCGGACCGTGACTGTGTGTTCATTCCACGATGGGCCGGTTCTCCAGCCCCTTCATGATCTGTGTGCGCGAACTGCGGACATGGCGCTGACTGATCCGCGCCGCCTTGGTCGCATCGCGGGCCTGTAGCGCGTCGATCAATGCGCAATGGTCGGCAAGGGCTGTGCGCATGTCGCCCGACATAGCGCGCAGCCGCTCAAGCGAGACAAGGCAAAGCCGCTCGTAGGCGTCGAGCAGGCGGCGCATCTCGTCGGCCAGCCTGCGGTTGCCCGAGGCCTGCGCAAGGCCGATGTGAAAGCTGCGGTTGTAGGTGGCAAAGGCGCGGATGTCGCTGACATCGGCCTCGCGGTAGGCGTCAAGGGCGGCAAGATCGCGGTCTGAAGCCTCGCTCACCATCTTGCGTGCCGCCGCCACTTCGAGGGTTTCGCGCATCTCGAGGATATCGCGCGCATCGGATACGGAAATCGGGGTCACCCTGTGGCCGCGACGCGGCTCCGTTTCGACCAGCCCTTCGAACTGAAGCCGCTGAAGCGCATCACGCACCGGCGATTTCGAAACCGAATAGCGATCCGCCAGCTCTGACTCGCGCAGTTCCTCACCGGGCTGAAAATCACAGCTCAGGATATCCTGCCGGATCATATCGAGCACCTTGTGGCGTATCAGGTTCACCCGGAAGCACCTTTCGTGAAATTTCACCAAACCTGTGACGACGCATTGATTCGGTCAATCCATCACAGCTGGCCGGGGCAGTCGATTAGATGATATCCGGTAGTAGAAAATCGGAATACAGTGACGAACAGGATTTCTGATTCAATATTTATTATTCTAAACCAGATGCTTATATCATTTTCTGGCAGGCAGACTCCGCCAGACACAATGCATAAGGCGCTGCCAGTCACCGTCAATCGTTATGAGGCGAGGCCCCATATCGGGCCACGCCGCACATCATAGATGTCTATGGATTCGAAATTTCAGTGATGCCGCGACGCGGCGTCAGGTCCACAATTGATAGGTCGCAGGCGCCCAGCGATAGCTGTCGTTTGTCCGCTCAACATACCCGACCGAGGGAAAGGGCATGTGGTGACCGACGACAAGGGTCTGATCGGTCGCGACCATGTCCAGAACCCGCTTGCGGGTCGCCTTGGCCTGTTCCTTGTCATCGTCGAAACCGACCGGGCTGTCCGGATACGGCAACGAAAAAGCGTAGTGATTGGTCACATCGCCCCAGATCAGGGCGTCCCGCCCGTCCGAGTCGACGCGGTACATCATATGTCCCAACGAATGGCCAAAGGCCTCTTCCGCGACAATACCCGAGGCGATGGCATCACCGCCTTTCACATAGGTCAGCCGGTCGGCCAGAGGCGCTATGAGCCGCAGAAACATCTCGCGGTTCTGGGCCCGTTGCTCGGGGATATTCGCGCCGCTCATCCATTCGTCGAACTCGACCTGCCCAATGACATGGCGGGCATTGGGAAAGGCCAGATCGTCGCCCTCCATCACCCCAAGGATGTGGTCGGGGTGCACATGGGTAAAGGCCACGACGTCGATGTCCTCGGGCGCATAGCCCGCCAGCCCAAGCCTTTCGCGCAACAGCCCCGCCCGTTGGGTCGGCCCGTCGCCCCGCCCGACGGGACCAAAGCCGGTGTCGAACAGGACGACCTCGGACCCGGTATTGACGACGGTGGGGACATAGGTGTTTTCAAACATATCATGGGGCAGCCGGGCGGCGGCGGCGATGGCGGCCAGTTCGGCGTCATCCTTGTCCATCATGAACGGTGGGCGCAGCGGTTGCCGTATCTGGGCCCCGTCCATGATCGTCATGATTTCGGCCTTGCCCCAGGTAAAGCGGTGGATCGTCGGGCGGATCGGTCCGGTGGCAGAGTGGCTCATCAGGGCCTCCTTCGGGCTATGGGTCTGGTCAGTTCAAGACGTCTGGGCAAGATGTCACGTCACAAGGTCAGGGCATCGGAACGTCGGTGACGTATTTGGGAACCTGGTAACCGCGCTGCACGGCGGGCCGTTCCGCGATGCGGACATACCAATCCCGGACGTTGGGATAGTCGTTCAGATCGACCTGCTGCCATTCAAAACGGGACACCCAGGGCCACATGGCCATATCAGCGATGCTGTAGTCGCCCCGCCCGGTCCCGGCCACGAAATCGCGGCCCTCAAGCCGGGTGTTGAGCACCCGGTAAAGCCGCTGCGCCTCTTTCGAATACCGCTCTTCGGCGTAGGCCGATTTGCCAGCGTTGTATTTCACGAAATGATGGACCTGCCCCAGCATCGGCCCAAGGCCACCCATCTGCCACATCAGCCATTCCATCATGCGCCAGTATTCGGCCCCCTCGCAGATGAATTGCCCGTGCTTTTGTCCAAGGTAAAGCATGATTGCACCGGTCTCCATCAGTGTCTGGCCAGTCTCCTGGTCAACGATGGCTGGGATGCGGTTATTGGGCGAAATCTTCAGAAAGTCGGGGGCGAATTGTTCGTCCTTGGAAATGTCGATGGAATGAACCGTGTAAGGCACCCCCAACTCTTCAAGCAGGATAGACACCTTGCGGCCGTTCGGCGTGGTCCAGGTATACAGATCGATCATAGGTCCCCTCCCCCAGGTTATCGGACTTTAGCCCAGCTTTGCCGCCCTGCCATAGGGGGCATCACGGAAATTGATTATGATTTCGGATGGCCAGTATCGAAACAGATGATGATGTCCTCCACCTTGCCTCTGGGCATCCCGACAAGGCGGGCCTAGCTTCGCCGATAACAGGAGGACCCGCGATGCAAGCGACACGGATCATCATGAAGGCCCAGGGTGGCCCCGAAGTCATGGAAATGGAAGAGATCACCCTTCCCCCGCCCGGCCCGGGCGAGGTGACACTAGAACAGACGGCCATCGGCCTGAACTTTCTTGATCTCTATCAGCGGTCCGGCGCGATCCCCCTGCCCTTGCCCAGCCCGCTGGGGATGGAGGCCGCAGGCAAGGTGGTGGCTGTCGGCGAAGGGGTCACTGACCTTACCGTCGGGGACCGGGTCGCCTATGCCGGGGTTCTGGGGTCCTATGCGACCGCCCGTAACGCGCCCGCCGCCCGGATGGTCAAGATCCCTGACGGGGTGTCGGGCGAGGTTGTCGCAGCCTCCCTCCTCAAGGGACTGACCGTGTCCTACTTGATGGGCCGCACATACAAGGTGAAGGCCGGCGATCCGGTGCTGTTCTGGGCAGCCTCTGGCGGGGTTGGCCAGATTGCGGGCCAATGGGGGGCCGATCTGGGTGCCACCATGATCGGTGTGACCGGCGGGGCCGAGAATTGCGCCCTTTTGCGCGACCTTGGCTATGCCTATGCCATCGACCGCACGACCGAGGATGTGGCCGCCCGCGTGCGCGAGATCACGGACGGAAAGGGCGTTCCCGTTGTCTATGACAGCGTCGGGGCCGCCAGCTATGAGGCGTCGCTCGATTGTCTGGCGCCGCTTGGCATGTTCGTGTCCTTTGGAGCGACGACCGGCCCGGTCCCTCCGATTCCGGCAGGTGTGTTGCAGGCCAAGGGATCGCTTTTCTTTACCCGCCCGACACTCGTCGACTACATGCGCGCCCGCAGCGATCTGGACCATGCGGCCTCAGAGCTTTTTGACCGTCTCTTGGCCGGTACAGTCCGGGTGAACGTCAACCACCGCTGGCCCCTGTCCGAGATGGCAGACGCTCATATCGCGCTGCAAAGCGGCCGGACGACCGGGTCCACCGTCCTGTTCCCTTGATGCCATGACCGGTCTTGACCGTCCCGGCCCGGCCCAAAGCCTTGCCCTGATCGCCGTTGCGGTGGCAGGGACCGGCTGGGTTATGACCGGGCCGGAGGATGTCCTGACCCGCACCGCCCTGATTTCGGGTGCCGCGATCACTCTATTTGCCGCGCGGGTCCTGCCCGAGGCGATGACGGCGATCCTGACCTTTCTGGCCTTCATCGCCTCGGGGCTGATCCCGACGGATCTGGTGTTCTCCGGGTTCTCGGCAGGCGGGTTCTGGCTTTTGTTCGCGGGCATGGTGATGGGGGCGGCGATTTCGGCGACAGGTCTAGGACGGCAGATTGCCCTACGCCTCTTTGCCCGGTCGGGGACGTCCTATCGGCGGGCGGTGGTGCTTTTGTCAGTCAGCGGAGTGTTGCTGGGACTTCTGGTGCCTTCGGCCATCCCCCGCGTCGTGGTGCTGGTCCCCATTGCGGCGGCCCTGGCCGAGGCGATGGGCTACCGTCCGGGCAGCCGGGGGCATGTGGGGCTGGTGATCACGGCGGCCACGGCCACCCTGATGCCGACCTATGCCTTCCTGACAGCCAACCTGCCCGTCATCGTCGAGGCCGGGATGATAGAGGCGCTTTATGGCGAGACCCAGCCCTGGGGCGCCCATCTGGTGCAGCAGGCGCCGATAAACCTTGTGCGCTTTGTCGCTGTGGTGGCGATCATGATCCACTTTGCCCCCGATGATGGCCAGGACGACGGTGGTGACGGGATCGAGGCGCCATCGCCCCTGAACCCGGCCCAGTCCCGACTTCTGGCACTGTTGGGTCTGGCCATCGCCCTATGGGCCACGGATGTCTGGCATGGCATCGCCCCCGCCTGGGTCGCGCTAAGCGTTGCGGCCCTCGTCCTGTGGCCCGCCCTTGGGGTGATGAGCCGCGATGCGATGCGCTCGCAAATCGACCTGTCGCCGGCCTTCCTGTTTGCCGGTGTGTTGTGCGTCAGCGCCGCCGCCGAGGCGACGGGGCTGAGTGCCGCGCTCGCCGATACGCTTGTTCCCATGTTGAAACTGGGGGTCGGCAGCGGGATCGGCGATCTTTATGCCCTGACCGGATTTTCAATCCTGATCTCGCATCTGACGACTGCACCTGCCGCCCCGGTGATCCTTGTACCGCTCGCGGCCTCAATGTCCGAGGCGACGGGCTGGTCGATTGAGACCCTGTCGATGATCCATTCCATTGGCATCGCCTCGACCATCCTGCCTTATCAGGCGCCGCCGCTGATTCTGGCGATGGCGCTTGCCCATATGCCAATCGGGGCGCTGACGCGGGTCTGCATGCTCTTGGTGCTGGTCGGTCTGACCATCGGCCTGCCGCTGACTTACCTTTGGTGGGGCTGGCTGGGGATGGTCTAGCAGCGCCCGGTCTAATGCGGCTCGCGGCCCCCGCTTTCACGGCCCAGGCTTTCACGACCCCGGTCTTCGGCAATGGCGGGATCGTCATCCTCGGCCACATCGCCGGGGATCGCGTAGGACCCTGTCAACCAATGGGCCAGATCCACATCCGCGCAGCGCTTGGAACAGAACGGACGATATTCGGCGTCCGTTTTGCGTTTGCAGATCGGGCAGCTCACCGCAGGGCACCGATCTGGGGCAGAACCAAAGCCCGCTCGCGTTTGCGCTGAAGCTCGAACAGGCCCATCGGGGTCCAGCCCACAAGGCTCGTCTCAATCGGGTCATTGCGGAACGAGGCGCGCAACGATTGTTCCACCTGTTTGCGATGGGCCTTGGACATCGGCGCAAAGTCGACGCTGACCTGACCGCCAAGACCCCGCAGACGCAGGGCGCGGGGCAAGGCCCGCGAGGCCGCCAGATTGGCCTTGAGCGCGGCAGCAGGCGAGGTATCGCCCCCGGTGTTCACGTCCACCGCCACCATGGCGCGGGTGGGTTCGACGTACATCGTCCCTCCGTCCAGATCGACGCGGGGGCTGTGCAGGGCGGCCAGCTGCTCCAGCACGCCTTCCCGCTCGAACCCGCCGGGGTCGGTGACGACGTCAGAGGCGGTCCATTCCCGCCAGGCCAGAACATGCGGGCCATCGCCTTCGGTCAGCGCCTCAGGCTCGGCCCCTTCGGCGTCGCCCATCACGGCGGTGGCGAGGGCCAGCATCTCGGCGATATCCTCGGCAATCGCGTCCTCCTCCGCACCGGCACAGGACGAGCGCAGGATGAGGCCGTAGTCCCCTTCCATCTCGGACTTGGCGATGATCATCAGGCGATCACGCTCGTCATCGTCGGCAATCTGGCGCGAGATGTTAAGGCCGGGCGCTTCCGGGGTCACAATGGCAAAGCGGCTTTTGAACAGGACCCGGTCCGTGACGGGAACGGCCTTGCCATCCTCGGCCACCCCAGTGACCTGCACGAGCATGGACTGGCCGGGACGCAGCCCCTTGGCCGTGCGCAGCCAGGCCGTGTCGCCGTCCGGCAGGCGCATCATCATGCCGCCCTGCCCCTTCAAAGGCCGGTCGCAGACCGCCCGGAAGATCGCACCGGGGCGTGGCACATCGGGCAGGTCCAAGAGGATGTCATCGAGTTTGCCGTCCACCATCAGGGCGGCGGCCTCAACCGTGCCGATATGGTCCAGAACGATGCGGCGACCCTTCATGAGGATGCTCCATAAACAGGATAACCGGCAGCGGTCAGCAGCCCGACGGCAACCGTCAACGGAAGGCCAACGACACCGGTGAATGATCCGTTGATCCAGGGGATAAAGGCCCCGGCAGGGCCCTGGATGGCATAGCCGCCCGCCTTGCCCTGCCAGTCACCCGTGGCGATGTAGCTGTCGACCTCGCGGGCCGACAGAACCTTCATTTCGACGCGCGTCATCTGATCCTTGACCCAGACGTGGTCTCCCCGCCGCACCGCGACAGAGGTGATCACCTGATGCCGCCCCCCGGATAGAAGGTCCAGAAAGCGGCGGGCCTCGGCCTCGTCCTCGGGTTTGCCAAGGATACGACGGCCCAGCGCGACGGTGGTGTCGGCGCAAAGGGCAACCTCGCCCTCACCCAGATCAAGGGCAAGCGCCTTGGACCGGGCAATGCGGTTGACATAGTCGCGCGGTTTTTCGGCCTTGAGCGGGCTTTCGTCGATGTCGGGCGGGCGAATGGCGTCAGGGGTGATCCCGATCTGGGCCAAAAGCTCGAGCCGGCGGGGCGAGGCAGAGCCCAGAACCAGCCGAAGGGACGTATCCGCCTGTAGCGTCGCCCCAAGCTTCGCCTCATGCTTCGCCCCTGTGGGGGGCGCAGCCACGTTTGTCACCGGAAGCGGTAGTTGATCCGACCCTTGGTCAGATCGTACGGCGTCATTTCGACCTGGACCTTGTCGCCCGCAAGGACGCGGATCCGGTTTTTGCGAAGTTTGCCTGCCGTATGCGCGATGATCTCATGGCCGTTTTCCAGCTCGACCCTGAACGTCGCATTCGGCAAGAGTTCCTTCACGACGCCTGGAAATTCGAGCAGTTCTTCCTTGGCCATGTTCTCTCCGTGCTTGTGTTGCCGCCCAAATTGCGGGCGTGAGACGATATGCGTCGGGAAACCGGGATTTTCAAGCGCTAATCAGACAAGGGGCCATGTTGTGACCTTGCCTGCCCATCCCTCCTGCTCGGGCCAGTGGGCGAAATTGCCCACCTGACCGCTGCCGCGCGGGGCTGCGATGGCGGCGGGATCGACCTCGGTCACCAGCACGCCTGCCACGTCCGTCTTGCCCTGGGCCAGTATCCCGTCCGGCGGCAGGCCGTAGTCGGGCGGGCAAAAGACGCCCGTCCGTCCGGTCGAGACATCGATGATCTCACACTCCGGCACGGCGCCAACCAAAGGGGCCTGGGCGATCAGGCACTGCCCTTCGATGGCGCGGGCCCGGCGGGACTGGCGCACACGGGTCTGGCCTGCGGGGGCATCGGTGCAGGACGGGACGAGGATCATATCCGCCCCGGCGCTGGCCAAAGTCCGGGCCAGCAAGGGAAATTCGCTGTCATAGCAGATCAGGACCCCGATCTTGCCCAACGCCGTGTCGAACAGGGACAAGGCCGATCCGGGGATCATATCCATCTCGCGCCGCTCATAGGGGGTCAGGATCAGTTTGTCCTGATGGGCGACCCCGCCATTTGGCGAAATCAGCCAGGCCCGGTTGACGACGCCAGTGTCGGTCACAACGGGGCCAGAGCCTGCAAGGATGTGGCAACCGTGGGTCTGCGCGGCCATGCGCCAATGCTCCACCCATTCAGCGGCACGCTCTGCCGCAAGGTCCCGCCATGCGATGGGGGTGTCGCAGCGGCTTCCCCCGACAAGGGCCGCCTCAAGGGCCGCGTATTCAGGCAACACCACCAGATCGGCAGCAGCCTCGCCCACCAGCCGGTCCACCTTGGACCAATGGGCGGCCCAGCCGGGAAAGGGCTGGCAATGGTAGGCGGCAAGGGCAAGGCGCATGGTCAAAGCTTTCTCATCCAGAATTGCAAGGTCTTGTCCGTCTCGACCGGCTGGTCGATGTCCTTCCAGCCGAACCGGGCGGTCACGCCGGGCAGTTTGGCATAGCCGCGTTTGTGCCAGAACCCGTCCAAAGGGCGATAGTGCGGCGGACGCAGGGGATGGTCCAACGGTCGCTCCACCGCGCAAAAGCAGACATGGCTTCGGCCAAGTGCCTGGGCATGTCCTTCGCGATGATCAAAGAAGGCGTGGCCAGCCCCCTGCCCCCGGTACTCTGGCAACAGGACAGATTCGGCACAGTAGAACATGTCCGACAGGGCATGGTCCGTGCCGGCAAAGGCCGCCCCGAATTCGCCTGCATGGTCCTCCATCGGTGCCCCGGTTGCCGCCCCGACCAGCCGGTCGCCCGCATAGGCCCCGACCAGAACCGCGCCCAGATTGTCGCGGTAGTCGGCAAGGTAGCGCCGCTCATACTCCGGATCGCCGTCATAGAGGTAGGGCCAGTCGCGAAAGACGGCGATGCGCATGGCAGCCAGATCGTCAAGCGATGCCTCAAGCGCCGCCCCCCGCAAAACCGCAAAACGCAGGGTCATGACACCTGTTTCAGCCAGTCGGCGAGGTTGTAATAGGTCGTCACCCGGATGATGCGATCATCCTGAAGGCTGAAAAACGACGCCCCCGGCAGGCGATAGGCCTGACCGCGCGCCTCGGGCAGGCCGGGATCGGTCTTGAGGTAAGTGCCGTTCACCATGAACTCGGCCGCACCACGGGCGCCATCCTCGGCCGAGAACAGGACAAGTTCGGTCAGGGTCTCATCATAGCAGGCGGACATATGGGCGCAGAATTCGGCAAAGGCGGTTGTGCCCATGCGGACCTGCCCCTCGTTGACATGGTGGGCCACGTCTGGCGACAGGCAGGCAATCATTCCAGCGGTATCGCCCGCGTTAAAGGCGTCAAAGTAGCGGCGCAGGATAGGAAGGGCGTCAGGCATGGAAAATCCTCAGGTAGGCGTTTCGGTGATGGGCGGGCCCCAGCGGCTGATCAACCGGTCCACGATCATGTCCCGGGTCTGGCGGTAAGAGCGCAGGCGCTCCTCGCGCCCCTCCCCCAGTCCGGTCGGGTCGAGGATCGGCCAGTATTCCACCTCCAGGTGGTAAAAGCGGGTCAGATCCAGCGCCCGGCGCTGGCTGGCCGGGGACAAGGCCAGAACGAGGTCAAAGGACGACAGATCGTCCCCCCAATCCTCCATCTCGTCAAACGACCGGGACCGGTGGCGGGACAACTCCACCCCGATCTCGGCGCAGACCGCGATGGCAAAGCCGTCGATCTCCATATCGTTCTTCACCCCGACCGACTGGATATAGCATTGCGTCCCGTAAAACTTCTTCATGATCCCTTCAGCCATGGGGGAGCGGACGGCATTGTGGTCACAGCAAAACAGCACGGACTGAGGCAGCGTCAGATCAGGCTTGGCGCTGTCCACCCCGCTCACCCCCCGAAGTGCAGAACGCAGATCAGGGTGAACAGGCGACGCGCGGTGTCGATGTCCACGTCCGCCTTGCCCTCGAGACGCTCTTGCAGCACCCGGGCCCCTTCGTTGTGAATGCCCCGGCGGGCCATGTCGATCGTTTCGATCTGGCTGGGAGGCAGGGATTTCACCGCCCCAAAGTAGCTTTCGCAGATCTGGAAGTAGTCCTTGACCACCTGCCGGAAGGGACCAAGCGACAGGTAGAACATGGCCATTTGCTGGCCTTCGGTGTCGGCAATGTCGAACACCAGCCGCTTGTCCCGGATCGCAAGCGTCAGGGCAAAGGGCCCCGGCGGGGCCGGTCTGTCCTCGCGGCCGGGCAGGACAAAGCTGTTGTCCTCAAGAAGGTCAAAGATAGCCACCTTCCGCTCCTGCTCGATCTCGGGCGTCGGCGGAGGAAGATTGGTGTCATCAAGGGTAATCGTAGCGATATGGGTCATGTCGGGTCCGGCGGGTCATAAGGCGTCTGGCTACCGCGAGGACCATTGTGACGCAATGGGGCAATCTGCGCCACACCCTGCGCGCCACTTGGTCCGAAGGCCCTAGCGAGCGCCCGGTTCCAGCCCCTGCGCCTTGGCAAGATCGGCGCGCGATTTGACCAGCCACGACAGGCCAAAGGCCCAGACGCCGATCGCCTCGAACCAGAAGATCAGCTTGTACTCCAGCACGATCCGGGCCCCTTCCCCCCCGATGTAATTCTTGAAGGCGGCAGCGACCGAGGTCAGGACAAGCGACCCCAACATCACCCAGCCGGAAAAGATATAGAACTTGCGGCGACGGGGTTTCGCCGTCTTGGCAAACTTGAAAAAGCAAAACAGGCTGAGGCTGAGGAAGAAGATCAGGGCAAAGAGATAATGGGCCACTGGCGTAACACCAATACCAAGCAGCTCCTGGGCAACCGTCTCAACCTCGCCGGTGCGGCTGGCCGTGGGCAGGAAGGCCATGCCAAACGCCCCGATCCCGGCAGCGGTCGCAAGCCAGTCATCATCAAATACTTCACCCGGTTCCCGCCGGTAGCCACGGTAGGACACCAGAAACACCCCTATGGCGCAAAGGGTTCCCACATAGATGTCGCGATACAGGGTGTGATAAAAGTCGCTGATCGTCGGTTCGATCCCGTAGTCCTGCCACAGCCCCCGATCAACAGGAAAAACGGCAAGGACAGCCCCAGAATGCCAAGGGCCATACGCACCCTTGTAAAGGACATGACCATCTCGTCGCGTGTGGTTTCAGGCAAGTGTCTGCCCCTTTCCACCAACATCACCGCCACCAACGTCTCGACCAACCGGACCGTTTGCAGCGACATCGCAGAACCGGACCATCCGGCCCGCCTCTTCATCCCAAAGCCTCCAACGGATAGAGCCCAGGGCCTCGCCCAGCCCCATCCGGGTCGAGTTGATCTGATCGCTCAGCGCCCGATGACAGCCGCGCAAGCGGTAGCACGGCACCTTGGAGTTAAGGTGATGCAGATCGTGATAGGCAAAGTTGAACGTGATGAAATCAAACACCGGACCAAGGTCCAGAACGGAAGATCCCTGCAATGCGGCCTCTTCAAACGACACTCCACCCTCACGCTCCCAATAGGTGTGCTCGTGATTGTGCCCGGCATAGATCATCAGGGTGCCAAAGCTCATGATCGACAGGGTCCCGATCAGCTGCACGACACTGGCCCGCCAGCCGCCGATGGCAAAGACAGCGCCCCACAGCAAAATCATCAGGGCATTCTGTTTCAGCGGATCGGCGAGCCCCACTTTCCGGATGTTCTTGGGCCAGCGGTAGCGGATCATGAACACATAGATCGGCCCGAACAGCAGGATCGACGGGATCGATCGGTACAGGCGATAGCCCAGTCGCTCCCTGAACCCGGCTGCCTGCCATTGGCGGACGGACCAGGTCAGCACCTCATGGGTTTCCATACGGTCAAGATTGCCCAGATAGGCATGATGCTGGTTGTGATTGTAGCGCATCGCGAAATAGGGGTGGAAGGTAAAAGCCCCCAGCACGACCCCAACAACGGTATTGACGCGGCGCGCCCGAAAATAGCTCAGATGCCCACAATCATGCTGGATGGCAAACATCCGGCCCAAGGACACCGCGATCAGCGCCACCCCAAGGATCACGGGAAGCGGTTGGCCATAGAAAAGCGTCCCCAACGTCAGACCCGCGCCCCACATGGCCATCGTCAGGACCAGATGGGCAGCGCCCAGACGATCATCCGACACCGCAAAGGCGGCCATCTGCTCTCTCAAACTCTGCACCACGACGCCTCCTGACACTTACCAAAAGGCAGGTTATCAGCCCTTTTCAGAAGGTCCAGCAATTCGTCATGTATTCAGACGGTTGAGCCTTGCTGTTACACTCAGGCCATGGGCCTGCAGGCTTTCCGAGGCTGCCAAAATCTCGGCCGAGGGTCCGATCGCGGACAGGCTTTGCGGCGTCATCCGGGCCAGGGTTGTCCGCTTGAGAAAATCCAGCACAGAGAGCCCCGATGAAAACCGGGCCGAACGTGCGGTTGGCAACACATGGTTCGGGCCGCCCACATAGTCGCCGATAGCCTCAGGCGTCCACTGGCCCAGAAAGACAGCACCGGCATGGGTGATGCGGGCAAACAGGGCCTCGGGGTCGGCCACGCAAAGCTCCAGGTGTTCCGGGGCAATGCGATCCGACAGGACCGCGGCCTCGGCAAGGTCGGCCACCACGATGACGGCGCCATTGTCGCGCCAGCTTGCACCCGCAATCTCGCGCCGCTCAAGCGTTTCAAGGCGGGCGTCCACAGCCGCGATGACCGCCTGTCCGAAAGCGGCGTCATCAGTGATCAGGATCGACTGGGCGCTGGCGTCATGTTCGGCCTGGCTCAGCAGGTCGAGGGCGATCCAGTCGGGATCGTTGTCCTTGTCCGCAATCACCAGGATCTCCGACGGGCCGGCAATCATGTCGATGCCCACCTTGCCAAACACCCGGCGCTTGGCGGCCGCGACAAAGGCATTTCCCGGGCCGGTGATCTTGTCCACCGGGGCAATCGTCTCGGTGCCATAGGCCAGCGCCGCCACAGCCTGCGCGCCCCCCACCCGGTAGATCTCATCAACACCGGCGATGCGGGCCGCCAGCAGCACAAGCGGGTTCAACACACCATCAGGCGTTGGCACGACCATCGCCAGTCGGGGGACACCGGCCACCTTGGCCGGGATCGCATTCATCAGCACCGACGACGGATAAGAGGCAAGCCCGCCCGGAACGTATAGGCCCGCCGCAGACACCGGGGTCCAGCGCCAGCCAAGCTCTGCCCCTTCAGGATCGGTCCAACGGGCATCGTCGGGCAACTGGCGGGCATGGTAGGCCCCGATCCGGTCAGCGGCCAGACGCAAGGCCCGCTCTTCCCCCTCGGGAACTGCGGCACAGGCAGCGTCCACCTCCGCCGCCGAGATGCGCAGCTCTGACGCGGTCAGGGCCACACGGTCGAACCGCTCTGTCAGCTCCAGCAGGGCCGCATCGCCACGGGCCCGGACATCGGCAATGATCCCGGCCACGATGTCATCGACATCGACACTCTCTTCACGTTTCTGGCCCAGAAGGGCCACAAAAGCCGCCTCGAACCCGGCGTCACGACTGTTCAGAACTTCTGGCATGGCGGGTCTCCTTTGCGCCTCACATAGCGCCCGACATTAGGACCAGCAATGCCGTCATCCCCCTCATCTCGCCAAAAATATCCCCGCCGGAGGCCCCGCTTGGCCCGCAGGGCCAAGCTCTAGGGGAATGCGCCGCAGGCGCGCAATCGTCAAACGGGACCATCCAACGCCAGGATCATGAGGATCTCGTCCACATATCCATCCTGCGCTGCCTGCCCCCCCATTTCGGGCTCCACCCCTGATCGGACCATGGCACGGGGAAATCGGGCGACAGGGACAAAGCCGCAGCGGCGGTAGGCCGCTTCGGCGGCGGGGTGATCGGCGGCCACGGTCAGCTCCAGCTGGGCAAGGCCGTCCGACCGGCCCCGGGCAACGACGGCCCCCACAAGAGCATCGATGGCGCCCTTGCCCCGCAGCGGCGGGCGGACATAAGCCGCGTGGAGAGAGGCGCGGTGGCGGGCGTTGCCTCCGGTCTCGCGGTCATAAGCGAGGATACCCTGCAACAGCTCATCAACAAACAGGCCAAAGATCCCCCCGTCGTCGATGCGGGACAGGTAGTGCTCGATCGGCTGGTCCACCCATTGGGCATAGGTGCTGCCATAGGCGCCGGGATGGTGCAGCAGGGCCTCCAGCCGGATCTCGCGAAAGGCGGTGACGTCCCCGGCGCGCAGGACGCGGACGTCATAGGTCATTCCGGGTGGGACGGGGTCCGGCGCGACGGGGCGGTATAGGGCCGGGTCACATCGCGCAGCACCACTTCCAGCACGGCCACATCGACCGCGATCACGCCATCCCCGGCCAACGTCAGAAGAACAGTCCCCCGCCCCTCTTCCCCCGGCTCGAACGTCACTGACAACAGCGACAGTACCGTATCGGCATCGCCCTTTGGCACGCCCTGGCTTCGGACCGCCTCGACCTCTTCGATGGTCAGCATCGTGCGGACCCGTTCGGGAAGGCGGGTGCCCGCCTCCCAGCGGTAGCGGTTCACAAGGACGGCAAACCGCCGGTCCTTGGCCAGCCAGCGCATGTCGGCTGCGGGATAGACCGCGTCCTGAACCAGCGCCGACAGGACCGACAGATCCTCGGCGTCAAAAGCCTGAAGCCGGAGCGGCTTTTCCACCCCATCGTGAAAGCTTGCGTCTTCGGTCATGATCCGGGGACCCGCTCTATATCTGCGCCCACGGCGCGCAGCTTGTCCTCGACATGCTCGTAGCCGCGGTCAAGGTGGTAGACCCGGTTGACCTGCGTCTGCCCTTCGGCCGCCAATCCGGCAAGGATCAGGGACACGCTGGCCCGCAGATCCGTCGCCATGACCGGTGCGCCCTTGAGGCGGGGCACGCCCGTCACCCGGGCCTGCCCGCCATGCACCTCGATCTCGGCCCCCATACGCATCAGTTCCGGCGCATGCATGAAACGGTTTTCAAAGATCCGCTCTTCGAGAAGGCTGGTGCCTTCGGCGGTGCAAAGCATCGCCATCATCTGGGCTTGCAGGTCTGTAGGAAAGCCGGGGAACGGCTCTGTCACCACATCCACCGCGCGGGTCAGCTCACCGCTGCGGCGGACTGTCAGGCCCGTGGCGGTCTCGGTCACCTCGACACCGGTCAGCCGCAGCTTGGCGACAAAGGCCTCGACCAGGGCGATCCGGCCGCCAAGGCATTCCACCTCGCCCCCGGCGATGACCGGGGCCAGCATGTAGGTGCCCAGTTCGATCCGGTCGGTGACAACCCGGTGGGTGGCCCCGCCCAGCCGGTCAACACCCTGAACCTCGATCCGCGATGTCCCGTCGCCTTCAATCTGGGCGCCCATCCGGCGCAGGCAGTCGGCAAGGTCGACGATCTCAGGCTCGCGGGCGGCATTTTCGATCACGGTTGTGCCCTTGGCGAGAGTCGCGGCCATCAGCACGTTCTCGGTCGCCCCGACAGAGGCAAAGCGCAGCGGCACCAACGCCCCTTTCAGCCCGCCGGGGGCCTTGGCGTGAAGGTATCCGTCGCGCAGCTCGATCTCGGCCCCAAGGGCGGTCAGGGCGTCGATATGAATGTCCATGGGACGCGCGCCGATGGCGCAACCACCCGGCAAGGACACGACCGCCTCGCCCAGACGCGCCAGCAGCGGGCCAAGGACAAGGTTCGACGCCCTCATCTTGCGAACGATATCGTAATCGGCCCGCGCGCCGTTCAACCCGTGCGACGACAGGGCCAGCACCTTGCCGCCCTGCATTGACGACACTTCGGCGCCCAGCGATTGCAGCAGCAGCGTCATCGTCTTGATGTCGCTCAGCCGGGGGGCATTCGTCAGGGTCAACGGCTCTTCGCTCAGCAGCGTCGCCGGCATCAGGGTCAGACAAGCGTTCTTGGCCCCGGCAATCGGAATTTGCCCGCTAAGGGGTCGCCCGCCCCTGACGATGATTGAATCCATGCCTAGCTGTCCTCTGCCTCTTGGGTCGGGGCGGTCTGCGCCGCCTGGCCTGTCGTTGCCTGGCCTGTCGTTTTTGCCTTGGCGGCGGCCTGCGCCTTGCGCCGGGCAATGTTGACTTTGAGAGCGGCCTTGAGCCGCTCTTTACGATCCTCCGCGCGGGGCGGGTTTTGACGGGGTGTTTTCATGGTAACGGTGATACTGTGCCTTGGGGGCAGCGTCCAGCCGAGGCGGGTTTGTCGCGCGATCTGATGCCGAACGCAGTCCCGCCCGGGAAATGGGCACAAAAGCTCTTGCACTCCGACACCGGACTTGTAAAAGGCCGCTCACGCGCTGCAGTAGCTCAGTGGTAGAGCACTCCCTTGGTAAGGGAGAGGTCGGGAGTTCAATCCTCCCCTGCAGCACCATCTCCAAACCTCTTGGTAAGTTGCTCAGAACGCGGCCCTGGAGCGGGT
>JAQWWH010000025.1 GCA_029255105.1 Flavimaricola sp.
ATCCTGGTGCGATGAAGGCTGTCTTGGCACCCACCGCGCCGATCCAGGCGCGCACCTTCTTTGCAATGAACTCCGCGCCATTGTCGGATCTTATGTATTCCGGCGGGCCGCGCATGATGAACAGATCGGTCAAGGCATCGACCACGTCGACGGAATTGAGCTTTCGTTTGACACGGATCACCAGAGCCTCCTTCGTAAACTCGACAATGATATTTAGCGTGCGGAAGATCCGCCCGTCATGCGGTCGGTCCTGGACGAAGTCGTATGACCAGATATGGTTCGGACGCTCCACTCGCAGCCGGACACACGACCCGTCGTTCAGCCAAAGCCGACCCTTCTTGGGTTGTTTTTGCGGGACTTTCGCCCCTCCCGCTGCCAGATCCGCTCGACGCGCTTGTCATCTAATCGTTCAAGGCAACTCCAGGTCTTCTATGTCGCGGTGCACGCATTGCGTTGTCGTCTCCGACGTCAGGTGTTTAGAGCTGCCTCACAATGGTGCCATGCTTGAAAGTCTCTCGATGTGATTCACGCTGTCATCACCGATCTCGGGGCGTGCAGCAAAGCGAGTCTCGAGTTGACTTTGGCCAGACCTGGAACGTGCCTGGCGTTCTTTGTTTTAGGCGGGAAGGCTCCTGTTCTCGAACGTCGTGTTGGTCTTCCACATCGTCAGTAGCGTGACGGCCAGCTTGCGCGCCAAGGCGACGCGGGCCTTCCAGCTTCCTGATCGGGCATTCACGCGCAAGCCTCACTGCTTCAAAGCAATCGATGGTGACGCACGATACAGGATCACCGTTGCAGCTTCGAACTGGAGCTTGCGGGTCAAGCGATCTCCTGCCTTTGAGATACGTCCGCCAATGTCGACTTCGCCCGACTGATAGCCCTTGGGTGTCAGCCCAAGATAGGCACCGACGTCGCACGCCGACCGGAAGCTCGCTGGTTCGTCCACAGCCGTCACGAAGGCGATCGCTGTAAGACTGCCGACACCGGGGGCGCTTGAGACAATCTGGCAGGCCTCGTCTTCCCGTGCGAAGCTGGCAAGTTGCCGGTCAAACGCCCGACGCTGGTCCTTGAGCCCGGACAGCACCGACAGAAGGCTTTCGAACAGATCACGCAATACGGCATCGTCTGGTAATTCGTGTCGAACTGACTGCTCAAAAACCTGCCCTTTGCCCGCCGATAACTTCAACCCGAAGGTCTTAGTCAGGCCTCGGATCTGGTTGATCATCGTCGTGCACATCCGGACGATGCGCTCTCGCGCCGTTAGAACGGCCCGCATGCGGTGACGGTCAAAGGACTTGATCGCCACCGGTTCATACCAGCCACTGTGCACCAAACGGGCGAGCCCGAAGGCATCGTTGCGATCCGTTTTGTTGGCTTGCAGCTTCAAGGCGGCAGCAGCACGCCGTGCGTGAAAGCAGTCGACCGCGATCCCCCTGTCACGCAAGGCATGCCAAAGCCAGACGGCTTGAGGACCGGTCTCCATACCTGCTCGAACCAGATCCGGGGCCTTTGCTATTACAATCGCGGAGATCGCATCGGCTGTGCTGAGGACACTCCCTTCCCAGATCCGCTGCCCGGCATCGTCCACAACGCATATCGCAGTTTCCTTCATAGACACGTCGAGTCCCACAAAATGCTTCATCGTCTCCTCCATGCTGATGAAACCGGTAGTGTAGCACGAGGGCTGTCCCTCAGATTACGCCATGTGGTTGACATGCCAGCCGCTGTTGTTCACAGCGCCCGCGACAAATCCGAAGGCGACACCACATAGCGCAGGAGCCCGATGAAGCCCAAGCACAGCGCCAAAGACCTCCTAAATTTCAACTCGTAAATTGAGTGACGCAGGGTATGCAAAGAACACAAAAATCGAGCAAAAGAGCATCCCCGCGGCGAGGTCTGCGAGTTTTCTATTCATTCGATCCACTACCTCCCAATTGACCTTCGAATTAACTCAAAAGGTATCAGATACCGTCGCCGGATCGAGGGACTTCACCTCTCAGCCACTCCAAAGGATGGCAATTTCGGATTGGCAGGTCGTTAGAATGGCCAGGCTACCCATAGGAGATGTCTAACGAATTGGCTGCGAGGATCGTTCCGTTTTTGGTTCGTTGGGTCTGTGCTATGGATGACCTCCATCACGCTTTTCTCGGATATTCTTGAGCCAGGATAACGCGGACGCAATCTTGGCTGTGGGCGAGGTTTTGGATTTGCGCTTCATTTCGTTCAGTCTGACATCATTATTCTGGATGAGCTCTGCAATTTGTTTTTCTAAATTTTGAACTTTTTCCCCTGCCTTTTCAAACGCAACCTTATATTTTGAAGTCATCTCGCGACTGCTATCCAAGAGATGCCCTCGCTTTTCAAGCGCAACCTTGTATTTCGAAGTCATCTCGCGGCTGCTATCCAAGAGATGCCCTCGCTTTTCAAGCGCAGCCTTATATTTTGAAGTCATCTCGCGACTGCTTTCCAAGAGATTCCCTCTCTTTTCAAGCGCGCCTCTCAGAACTGAAATTTGTTGTGCCTGAGCGTTGATGCGGTCGTTGGCAGTTTCTTCTCTCTTGGATAGAGGCGCAGTTTCTAAAGCACCTTGATACACGACTAGGTTATTCCACGAAGTTCGAAAACTCTCTGTTAGGATCGCCATCTGATTTGCATTTGCATTTTTTAGATCTAGATCCCAATCCCTGAGCAGGTTTGCAAGCAGAAGCTCTCTGTCAACGGTTAAATCTTTGTATATGGAAGGAGAGATGAGTTTCAAAAGTGCGCTCGCGCCCAATCGATTCTCGATCAACCCGGCAGAAAGCTTTTGATAAAAGTCCGTGCGGCATGCATCCCTTTGATGGGCGCTCATCGGTTTGGTTTGAATTGCAGTAAAGACGTTCTTCATATGGTCTCGTTGGCGCTTGGTTCTTACCCAATTATAGACAGCCATATCCAATGCATTTCGAAGTTCAATTGTGCTGCGATATTCTTCAGAGTAATGTGATTTGATCCCAATGCGTCTTTTGGGTATTTCTTGGCTGAATCCCAAAATTTTCTCAATAGCTAGGCCGAGGGATCCAATTTCTTCAGTGGTAAATACATATTGAAACCGTTCCAGAATTGAGGTGACTTTTTCAAAGTCGCTCATCGCGTCAGGACTTTGTAGATCTGAAAAATTCTTTAAGATAGAGTGAGTAAAGATATTTGGCTTCTGACGGCTCAAAAACTGGCCAATATTTTCTATTGGCGCTCTGCCCACTCGCAACGCTTCGCTGTTGAAGTGGTGGAACGCGGATATATCTCTTTCTATGGGATTTCGAATGACGGTCATAAGCAGAACTATGCGATTGTTAAACCATTGGAGGTCTCGCAAAGATAATGTGTGAGATTGAACAAATTTTATTTGACCGAGCTCTTGTTCGTTCATGTCAACAAATTGCTGCTTGTTTTTCATGAACCGAGACTGGGCTGAGTGGATGCCGATATTCAGAGATTTTTCACCAAGATTCTCATTCATCAAAAAGTTGATGCTTGTTCCCGCTGTTTTAGGCACATTGTGAAAAGCCAACAAAAAGTCATATTTCTGAAGATCGCTTATCGAAATATTAGTTTTGAGAGAAAGCACGTTTCTTCCATCCTTTGATTTGGCTGTATCAACAATACAATAAAATGCAAAACGGAGCGCACCTCAATTTGCGGCACATCCACATCCCGGCAGGTAGTATGGCTGTTTCTTGAACAGGTGCGCCTTGAGTTTGTGCCAGTCCTTCATCGCCTGCAAGTGCGACTTGCTACCCAATGATGATTGTGGGAGCTGCTGGTTGAAGAGCCGGACATAACGCTGCATGGGCTGCGGGCCGGGCTTCTGGCCCAGGCCGCTCTTGACGGCGCCCCCCTGGCCGCGGCCATGAAACTGTCGCTTCACCTCTCCGCCATCCCGGCCCAGCGGTACCTTGCGGATGTCGAGATCAGTGAGAACCCCACAACCGAGATGCTGGAGACACTATGAAGATTGCGCTGCTGCCCGGGGTGACCTGGACGGACGTGGCCTATGTGTCGGTCTCGGTCGGGCGCTGAACCGAAGGCTGACACGGGTGGTGTGTCCTTTGGCGTATGGTACAGGGTCCAATACAGAGTGTAATCCGGATCAGCGGCAGGAGGGTTCATGCGGGTTCTGGTAACAGGTGGTGCTGGGTATATCGGCAGCCACACCTTGGTCGAACTGATGGGCCAGGGGCATGAGGTTTGTGTTGTGGATAGCTATGCCAACGGATCGCCCGAGGCGCTGGCCCGTGTGCAGACCCTGTCGAACGGCACGCTTGAGGCCCATGAGGCCGACATCCGCGACACTGACCGGCTGACCACCATTGCCCGCGCCTTTGCCCCCGAAGCGGTGGTGCATTTCGCAGGTCTCAAGGCGGTGGGTGAAAGCCAGCGGCAGCCGGTCGAATACTATGACGTGAACATCACCGGCACTCTGTCCCTGTTGCGGGCGATGGAGGCGGCGGGGTGTCCGCGCGTCATCTTTTCCTCCTCGGCCACGGTCTATGGTGAGCCTGTCTATCTGCCTTATGACGAGGCGCATCCGACCGCCCCTACCTCGGTCTATGGCCAGACCAAGCGGATGGCTGAACAGATCCTGACCGACTGGGCTGCCGCCCGGCCCGAGGCCGCAGTGATGCTTTTGCGCTACTTCAACCCGGTGGGCGCCCATCCCTCTGGCCGGATCGGAGAGGATCCGCAGGGCGTGCCCGACAATCTGATGCCCTACCTGGCCCAGGTCGCCACCGGTCAGCGGCCCTATCTGCAGATCTGGGGTGATGATTACCCCACTCCCGATGGCACCGGCATTCGCGACTACATCCATGTGGTCGACCTGGCCCGCGCCCATGTGGCGGCCCTGGACCGGGCAGCGGCGGTGACGGGGGCAGAGGTCTACAACATCGGCACGGGTCGTGGCAGTTCGGTGCGCGAGATGCTCGATGCCTTCTCTCGGGCCGTGGGCCGGGATCTGCCCGCCCAGGTCATGCCCCGCCGCCCCGGCGACATCGCTGAGATGCAGGCCGACGCGACCAAGGCCGCCACCCAGCTGCGCTGGAAGGCAGAGTTGGACGTGGGCGACATGGTCGCCAGCATCTGGACCTGGCAATCGGCCAACCCCAAGGGATATCGCACATGACCTCGCTGACCTGTTTCAAGGCCTATGACATTCGCGGCAAGTTGGGCCCAGAGCTGAACCCCGAGATCGCGACCCGCATCGGTCGTGCCTTTGCCGAGGTTCTGGGTGCCTCTCGCGTTGTCATTGGCCGGGACTGCCGGGCTTCATCGCAAGAGCTGATGGAGGCGGTGGTCGAGGGGCTGTTGCTGGCCGGTGTCGAGGTCCTCGATCTGGGGCTGTGCGGGACCGAAGAGATGTACCATGCCACCACCTATTTCGAGGCGGATGGCGGGATCGAGGTCACCGCCTCGCACAATCCGATGGATTACAACGGGATGAAGATGGTGCGCCGGGGATCGGCCCCTCTGGACGCGGCCACCGGTCTTTCGGCGATCCGGGCCCTGGCGGAAAGCGAGGCCTTCGCCGCGCCGCGCCCGGGCGGGTCGCGCAAGACCGCGACAGGGGCCCGTGAGGCCTATGTAGAGACTGTTTTGTCCTTTGTAGACATCCCCGCCCTGCGTCCCATGACGATCCTGGTCAATGCCGGCAACGGTACGGCAGGACCGACCTTTGACGCCATCGCCGCCGCACTTGAGGCGCGGGGTGCGCCTCTGACCTTCATCCGCCATCACCACGATCCTGACGGGACCTTTCCCAATGGTATCCCCAACCCGCTTCTGCCCGAGAACCAGCCTCTGACAGCCGATGCCGTTGTGGCGGCGGGGGCTGATATGGGCGTTGCCTGGGACGGTGATTTCGACCGCTGTTTCCTGTTCGACCGGGAGGGGCTTTTCGTGCCCGGCGAATATGTCGTGGGCCTGTTGGCGGCGGCCTTTCTGACCCGCGAGCCGGGGGCCAGCATCGTGCATGACCCCCGTATCATCTGGAACACCCAGGACATCGTGACCATGGGCGGTGGGACGGCCATTCAGGCTCGGACGGGGCATGCGTTTCTGAAACAGGCCCTGCGTGACAGCGGCGCGGTCTATGGGGGCGAGATGTCGGCCCATCACTATTTCCGCGACTTCATGGCCTGTGACAGCGGAATGATCCCCTGGCTTCTGGTGGCCAGCCTGCTGAGCGCCCAGAACACCAGCCTGGCCGATCTGCTGGCAGACCGGCGGGCGGCCTTTCCGTCGTCGGGTGAGATCAACTACCGGCTCGACGATGCCGTGGCTGCGGTCGACAGGGTCGTGGCGGCACTGGGACCAGAGGCGCAGGGCCGCGATGACACCGACGGGGTTGGCCTCGATTTTGGCACCTGGCGGCTGAACCTGCGCCGATCCAACACCGAACCCTTGCTGCGCCTGAACGTTGAGGCCCGGGGCGATGCAGCGCTGGTCACAGCAGGCGTGGCGCGGGTCGAGGCGTTGATCAAGGGCTGAGCCGTGGGGTCCGCTCCATGTCAGGGCACCACTCCACGGTCGGTCATGCGCCGCCAGCTCGTCCCGTCGGAAAACGCCATGACCGCTCCGCCGCTGGCATCGGCCACATAGATCACCGAGCCTGCCCCAAGGCTGCTGGCCGAGGGCAGGGTCGCCAAGGTATATCCCCCCACCCTCAGCGCGCCGTTGACATGCAAGGGGGCGGTGGGGGCGGTGGTCCAGAGGCCCGC
>JAQWWH010000026.1 GCA_029255105.1 Flavimaricola sp.
AGCGGATTGGGCAGCGCGATCATGATCGGCGGCGGCGCGGCCCTGTCTGCACTGGCCGGCAGTCTGTTGTCAGTTGAAACCGGTCCCCTGCCGCTACAACTCATTATGTTTGTGACCTCGGTCCTTAGCGGGACGTCCGTTTTGCTGGTGATGCGTCGTGAACGGGGTCTGGCAATCGGCACCCTCTGAATCCGGCTTGATTTGCAGCCTTTGCAAGGGCAGTTTGCAAACTGTCCAGCAGGGGAAACCATCATGGCCGCGCCAAAACTTTATGCCGGGGCCAAGCTGCGCGAGCTGCGCACAAGGCTTGGCCTGACCCAACGCAGGTTTGCAGAGCAGTTGGGCGTGTCGCTGCCCTACCTCAACCAGATGGAAAACAACAACCGCCCGGTCTCAACCTCGGTGGTGCTGGCGCTGGCGCAAGAGTTCCGTTTTGACGTGACCGAATTGCAGTCGGGGGACGAAACCCGCCTGCTCAGCGATATGCGCGAGGCGCTGGCCGATCCCGTCTTTTCCGGCCCCCTTCCGTCAGCCGCCGATCTGCGGCTGGCCGCGGGAAATGCCCCGGCACTGGCCCACGCCTTTCTCGCCCTGCACGCCGCCTACCGTCAAAGCCACGAAAGACTGGCCTCCCTCGACGAGGCTTTGGGTCGCGAGGACGCCCGCCTGCAACCCAGCCCCTGGGAAGAGGTCCGCGACTTTTTCCACTATTGCGACAACTACATAGACGCCGTTGACCGGGCGGCCGAGCGGTTTGCCACGCAGGCAGGACCGGCAGGCAATATCGCTGACGCGGCGCGCACTGCCCTAGCCGCGCAGCAGGTCACGGTGATCGAGGTTGAGGACGGGCCCTTGCGGGACTACGACCCCGAAACGCAGGTTCTGCGCCTGTCCCGGCGCGCCGCCGCTCCGACCCGCGCCTTTCAGATGCTTTTGCAACTTGCCTTGCTGGCCCAGGACCGGCTGCTTGAGGCAACTCTGGATCTTGCCCGTTTCCAGTCGCCCGAGGCGCGGTCCATCGCCAAGGTCGGGCTGGCCAACTATTTTGCCGGGGCTGCCCTCATGCCCTACGGCGCGTTTCTGGCCGCCGCCCGTGAGACCCGGCATGATCTTGAGCGTCTGGCAGACCGCTTTGGCGCCTCGTTCGAGCAGGTGGCCCATCGGTTGTCGACCTTGCAGCGCCCCGGCGACAAGGGCATCCCCTTTTTCTTTGTCCGGGTGGATCAGGCGGGCACCATCACAAAACGGCACTCGGCCACGACATTGCAGTTCGCCCGGTATGGTGGGGCCTGCCCCCTTTGGAATGTGCACAGCGCGTTTGAGACGCCCAATTCCTGGTTACGCCAGCTTGCCGAAACGCCGGACGGGGTGCGGTACTTCTGCCTTGCCCGCGATGTCAGTAAATCGGGCGGCGCCTTTGACGCCCCAGTCCGACGCTACGCGATTGGTCTGGGCTGCGAGGTGCGCCATGCCGCCGCCCTCGTCTACGCCGATCACATGGACCTTGGCACGCCAGCCGCCTACCAGCCGATCGGGATTTCCTGCCGGATCTGCGAACGGCGGGAGTGCCACCAAAGGGCGGTTCCACCACTGGAACGCCGGGTGCGGGTCGACCCCGACCGACGCGGCGTCTTGCCCTATAGCGTGACGTGATCAGGCAAATGGCCCCTTGATCTTTCCCCTCTGCGCCCTGCATCCTTGTGGCGAATTCTGGAAGGATACGGCATGGAAATGGACGGCACCCGCGTGATCGCAGCAGATCGCGCAACGGTTTGGGCAAGGCTTAACGATGCGGAAACGCTCAAGGCCTGCATTCCGGGCTGCCAGGAGCTTTCGGGGTCCCCCGAAGAGGGCTTCGAAGCGACGGTGGTGCAAAAGGTGGGCCCGGTCAAAGCGACCTTCAAAGGCGCTGTCAGCCTGTCCAACGTCGTTCCGGGCGAAAGCTATACGATCTCGGGCGAGGGCAAAGGCGGCGTTGCCGGTTTTGCCAAAGGCGGGGCGGATGTGTCCCTTTTGGATGTCGAGGGCGGGACGGAACTGACCTACAAGGTTGTGGCCCAGGTGGGCGGCAAGCTGGCCCAATTAGGCAGCCGGATCATCAGCGGCTTTGCCCGTAAAATGTCCGACCAGTTCTTTGAGCGGTTTCAGGAAGAGGTCGAAGCAACAGGCGACGCTGAGGCCTGAAAGAGCCCGCCGTTCCTGTGACACGGTGCGTCTGCCTGGCGGTCCGTCGATCAGGCCCCATGAAATCAGGGGGCCGCAAGGATCATTGCGGCGATCTGGTCCCCGATCAGGCGGCTACCAAGCACTGACGGGTGCACCAAGTCTTCATCGTAGTGAGCGCGATTGCCCGGCTCTATGACCTGTGCAGCAGGGGCAAAAAAGACCCCCGACAGCCGTTCGGACAGCAACCAAAGCCGGTCGTTCAGTGCTGCAAGCTCTTCCTGACATCCCGAAAACTCACCCCCCGCATCGGGGGGGTCGTAGTAGCCCATGATGACCAGCCTGGGGCCGTCCTCCACGATGCGTTGGACAAACGCGGGGATCGCACCCGAGGTCGCGTCCGGGCTGATCAAAGGGTCAACGGCGGCGAGGCAGTCGCCGCAGCCGCAGCCCTCGCCCAGGTCGTTCGCCCCGCCATCCATGACCAGCCAGGCCCAGTCGCCGGGCACGTATTGGTCCTGAATGCTCTCGCCTTGCGGGCCTAGAAACAGGGCTCCGGGGACCGAGGCATTGGCCACCTCCAATCCCAACCGGGTCGTCAGGACATCGGCGACAGAGGCGTCTTCTTCGCTGTTCCACCAAAGGACGCTGTCACCGATGACAAGAATATCGCCAGTCAGGGGGGCGGATCGGTCCAGCAAACATCCTGACACCGCAAGAATGACAAGCAAGGCAAGGACAAATTCGCCAGTTCTTCGCATAGGCCATGACATGCCAAACCCCCTACTGTGTGTTGCACGGGGCCAGGGTTCCGTAGCGATGCGAATCTGTCAACGTGGCAAGCGGCTAACCTTGGGCCTTTTGCAGAGCCGCCCAGATCTGGTCCTTCAGATGCAGCCTTTGCCGGCGCAACTCGGTCATATGAGCGTCGTCTGTTGGTTCGACGTCGGTCTCTGCCCGGTGAATGGCGCGGTTTATCTCGTGATAGGCATCGGCCATGGCCGCGAAATGGTGGTCGGACTGGCGCAACGCGTGCATTGCGGTCACGTGGTCCGGGAATTCCTCGGCAAGTTCATGGGGTGTATGGACATCGGACTCTCCTTTTGATGTGGTTTCCCACAGTCTGTCCCAATTGGGGTTGTCCAGCCTTGATACGGATCAATACCTGCCCCTAGCGCTGCGCCGTTTCCCAATGCGGATGAAACCATGGCTCTGCATTGGCCGAGGCAAGAGGTTGCCGGCCCAGGATGTGATCCGAGGCCTTTTCCCCCACAAGAATCGAAGGACCGTTAAGATTGCCGTTGGTGATCTGCGGAAAGATAGAACTGTCTGCGACGCGCAGCCGGTCCACCCCGATGACGCGGGTCTGGGGGTCCACCACCGCCATCGGATCGTCCGCTGCGCCCATCTTGCAGGTGCCACAGGGGTGATAGGCGCTTTCTGCGTGTTCGCGGATGGCGTCGTCCAGCGCCTCATCGCTTTGGGCATCGGAGCCGGGCTGAAGTTCGCGCCCGCGATAGGGTGCGAAGGCCTCTTGTGCAAAGATTTCGCGGGTCAGCCGGATGCATTTGCGGAAATCGATCCAGTCCTGTTCCGTCGACATGTAATTGAAGACGATGCGCGGGGCCTCGTTCGGATCAGCGCTTTTGAGGGTGATCGCCCCGCGCGACGGGGACCTCATGGGCCCGACATGCGCCTGAAAACCATGGCCCCCCGCCGCGATCTTGCCGTCATAACGGACTGCAAGCGGCAGGAAATGGAACTGCACATCGGGATAGCGGATGCCCGGACGGGAGCGGATAAACCCTGTGCTTTCAAATTGGTTGGAGGCAGCAAGGCCCTTGCGCGTGAACAACCACTGCGCGCCCAGAGCCGCTTTGCCCAGCAGGTTCCAGTAGGTGTACAGCGAGACAGGCTTGGTCGCGGCCATCTGGATGTACATCTCCAGATGATCCTGAAGGTTCTGACCAACCCCGGGCCGGTCCGCCACGACGTCGATCCCATGTTCGGCCAAATGGGCGGCAGGACCAATGCCCGACAGCATCAAAAGCTTGGGCGAGTTGATGGCAGAGGCCGCGATGATCACCTCGGCCTGCGCCTCGATCACCTCGACCCGGCCCTTGCGCAGAACCTCGACCCCTGTCGCAACCCCGTCCTTGATGACGATCCGCTGGGCGAGGGCCTGGACGACCTCGACATTGCCGGTCTTTTTGGCGGGTTTGAGGTAGGCATTGGCGGCGGACCAACGCTGACCCTTCCAGATGGTCGCCTCGAACGCACCGAAGCCCTCTTGCTGACGTCCATTGTAATCCTCGGTCAACGGGTAGCCAGCCTGTTGGCCTGCTTGGGTAAAGGCGCGGGTCAGGGGATTGGAGCGCGGACCGCGAGTGATGTGCAGGGGGCCACTGTCGCCGCGCCAGCCGTCGGCATTGTCGCCACCATGCCAGTTCTCCATCCGCCGGAAATAGGGCAGCACATCTGCATAAGCCCAGCCCTGGGCGCCCGCCTCGGCCCAATGATCATAGTCCCCGGCATGGCCGCGCACATAGACCATGCCATTGATCGATGAGGAGCCGCCGATCACCTTGCCACGGGGCGTGGCCAGCCTGCGGCCGCCCAGATGAGGCTCGGGCTCGGAGGAGAATCCCCAGTCGTAGCGGGACATATTCATCGGATAGCTGAGGGCTGCGGGCATCTGGATGAAGGGTCCCGCGTCGGTTCCGCCATGTTCGATGACGATGACCTTGCGCCCAGCTTCGGCCAGCCGATAGGCAATGGCGCAGCCGGCACTGCCCGCCCCGATGATGACGTATTCAGATTGCATCGGTCTGGTGCCTTGCACTGGTTGCCGAGGTTGCGGTTGTCGTGATGGTCATGAGCATTGTCCTGCGACTGGTTCGAGGCGGTTGGGGCCGCCTCCGGCGGGAGTATTTGGAACGAAGCGAAGGGGCTATTCGCCTCTTGGGAAGCGTTTGCTTTCCTCGAGCGTGTTGAGGTCCATGTGGTTGCGCATGTACCGTTCGGAGGCCTTTTGCAGGGGCTGGTAGTCCCAAGGGTAGTAGTCCCCGTTGCGCAGGGCCGGGTAGACGACCCAGCGTCGGGCCTGGCTTTCACGGACGGCGGCGTCAAAGGCGGCAAGGTTCCAACGCGCCTCGGATTTGGCACGCAGGCTTGCGACCGTGCCCTGATGGGCAGGATGATCGGCCAGGTTGGTCCTTTCCTGCGGGTCCGCGTCGAGGTCAAAGAGCTGGTCGGGGTCGAGGGCGCAGCGGATGTATTTCCATTTGCCGTAGCGCAGCCCGACGAGCGGGGCCTGACTGCCCTCGGCCGCGTATTCCATGGCAACAGGTGCGGTCCGCTCGGCCCCTTGCGCGAGGGGCAAAAGGGAGGTGCCGTCGGTCCAGGGCATAACCTCTTCCATGTCGATGCCCGCCAGGTCGCAAAGCGTCGGCAGCACGTCGATTGTCGAGACCGGCGTGTCGATCCTGTGGGGATCAAGTCCGGGGGCGGCGATCATCAACGGCACCCGGGCAGAGCCTTCGCGGAAGGACATCTTGAACCACATCCCCCCCTCGCCCAGCATATCGCCGTGATCCGAGGCGAAGAGGACAATGGCCTCTTGCCGGGTATCGCGAAGCGTTTTGAGGATACGGCCGATGTGATCGTCGAGGTAGGAGAGGTTGGCAAAGTAGGCCCTGCGCGATCGGGCGATGTCATCTGCCGTTATGTTGAAATTTTGATAGTCATTGGCGTCCATAAGCCGTCTCGAATGCGGGTCTTGTTCGGAATATGCAAATGCCGGGACCGTAGGCTGCAGATGTTTGCAGTCCTCGTAGAGGTCCCAATACTCTTTGCGCGCCACATAGGGGTCGTGCGGGTGGGTGAAGCTGACCGTCAGGCACCATGGCCGGTCCCCGCCCCGAGCCAGGTCATAAATCCGCTGTCGGGCATGGTGGGCGACGTCGTCATCATACTCCATCTGGTTGGTGATCTCGGCCACACCTGCCCCGGTGACAGAGCCAAGATTGTGATACCACCAGTCGATCCGCTCGCCCGGTTTTCGGTAATCCGGGGTCCAGCCGAAATCGGCGGGGTAGATGTCGGTCGTCAGCCGTTCTTCGAAGCCGTGCATCTGGTCAGGGCCGACAAAGTGCATCTTGCCCGACAGGCAGGTCAGATAGCCTGCCCGGCGCAGATGGTGCGCATAGGTCGGGATCGAAGACACGAATTCCGCAGCGTTGTCATAGACCCCGGTCCGCGACGGCAGTTGACCGGACATGAAGGACGCCCGCCCCGGAGCGCAAAGCGGAGAGCCGGTATAGGCATTGGCAAAGCGCACCGATCGCGCAGCCAGAGCCGCAAGATGCGGCGTATGCAGCCAGTCCGCCGGTCCATCTGGAAAGAAGGTCCCGTTGAGCTGGTCGACCATGATGATGAGAATGTTGGGTTTGCTCATGCCAAGGCGCCTTTGATTTCGAGGTCCAGCATCCACAAGACATGAGCCGTTGCCCCGGCCCCATCCGGCGCCCCCCGCCGCAGGCCTTCGCGCAGATAAAGGCCGTCGATCAGCCCGCCCAGACGTTCCGCGATGCCCGGGGCGGCCTCACCTACCAGCGGGCGCAGGTCATGGACGAGGTTGGCGGCCAGCCGTCCCTTGTAGACCGCCAGAAGGCGGCCAGCCTCGGGCGATGTCCGGGCCAGAGCGTAGAAATTCAGCCATGCAGCAATGACCTCGGGTCGAAAGTTCGACGAATTGAACCCGGCCCGGATCACCGCAATCAGCCGGGCCTGCGGCCCTTCCGCCATCGCCAAGGCGCCCCGCACTTCGGCGCCATAGACGGCCAGCACGTGGCGCATGGCGGCCAGGAATATCTGCTCCTTGCCGCCAAAGTAATGATGCGCCAGCGCTGACGACATGCCCGCACGGCGCGCAATCTGGCTTACGGTGACGTCCAGCGTGCCCTGTGCACCGATCTCGGCAATCGTCGCTTCCACCAAGGCGGCGCGGCGTATAGGCTCCATCCCGAGCTTTGGCATGTTTTGCACCTCAATGGCTCATGGCATGGCCCGAGAATTCAGGCTTGCCATACAGACCTAGATGTTCCTTTATTGACTAGTCAATCAAGAAAAAACCACGTCCACCAGGGAGACCGATATGAACCTCAGATATACTCTTTCCGCCCTTGCCCTTTGCGCGGCGAGCCCGGCCCTTGCCGATTGCGGCACCATCACCTTTTCCGATGTCGGCTGGACCGACATCACCGCCACCACCGCCGTGACCACCTTTGTCCTCGATGCCCTTGGCTATGACACCGACATCAAGCTTTTGTCGGTGCCGGTCACCTATACCTCCATGGCCGAAGGCGATGTTGACGTTTTCCTTGGCAACTGGATGCCCACGATGGAGGCCGACATTGCCCCCTACCGTGACGCCGGCACGGTCGAAACCGTCCGGGTCAACCTTGAGGGTGCCAAGTACACGTTGGCCACCAATGCCGCTGGTGCCGCCCTTGGCATCGACAGCTTTGAGGCTATCGCCGCCAACGCCGAGGCCCTCGACGGTCAGATCTACGGGATCGAGCCCGGCAACGACGGCAACCGACTGATCCTTGACATGATCGAAGCCGATGCCTTTGGGCTGAGCGGGTTTGAACTTGTCGAAAGCTCGGAACAGGGGATGCTGGCGCAGGTCGACCGGGCGTCCAGCCGCGACACGCCGATCATCTTCCTCGGCTGGGAGCCGCACCCGATGAACGCCAACTTTGAGATGACCTATCTTGAGGGCGGCGATGACTGGTTCGGCCCCAACCTTGGCGGCGCAGAAGTGGCCACCAACACCCGGGCCGGGTTCTCCGCCGATTGCCCCAATGTGGGGGCGCTGCTGTCCAATCTCACCTTCACCCTGGCGATGGAGAACGAGATCATGGGCGCGATCCTGAACGACGGTGCCGATCCGGTCGACGCGGCGCAGGCCTGGCTGGCTGCCAACCCCGATGCCGTGACGCCCTGGCTTGACGGAGTGACCACCGCCGATGGTGGCGATGCCATGGCGGCAGTGTCGGCAGCCATCAACATGTAACGCCATTGGGGTTCCCGGCCACCGGCCGGGGACCCCGCACAGACCGAGGGCGGGCCTGCGGGCCTTGCCTGGAAAGGGCAGGCATGGACTGGCTGACGGATAACAAGATACCGGTGGGCCGCACGGCCAAGGTGGCCTTCGACTGGCTCAAGGACAACGGGGCGGGGTTCTTTGACTGGCTCAGCCTGGTGCTGGAGGCGATGATCGACGGGATCCTCTGGCTGCTGCAGACGCCGCATCCCTTTGTGATCATAGCACTTTTTGTCGCCCTGACATGGGTCCTGCAGCGCCGCTGGCAACCATGTCTGCTGATCGTGCTGGGGTTCATGTTCATCCTCAATCAGGGCTATTGGGAGGAGACGACGGAAAGCTTGACCCTCGTCCTGTCCTCCTGCGTGGTCTGCATGGCGGTCGGCGTCCCGATCGGCATCGCGGCTGCCCATCGGCCAAAACTGTATTCCTGGATGTCGCCCATCCTTGACCTGATGCAGACCCTTCCGACCTTCGTCTACCTGATCCCGGCCATCGTGTTCTTTGGCATCGGCATGGTGCCCGGGCTGATCGCGACGGTGATCTTCGTCCTGCCTGCCCCGATCCGGTTGACCCATCTTGGCATCTCTTCCACCCCCCAGCCCTTGCTGGAAGCGGCAGAGGCCTTCGGGGCCACCCCAAGCCAGGTTCTGTGGAAGGTCGAACTGCCGTCGGCCTTTCCCCAGATCATGGCCGGGCTGAACCAGACGATCATGCTGTCGCTGTCCATGGTCGTGATTGCTGCCCTCGTCGGGGCCAGCGGGCTTGGGGTTCCGGTCGTACGGGCGCTGAACTCCGTCAACACCTCTTTGGGCTTTGAATCGGGGATCATCATCGTGGTGGTCGCCATCATGCTGGACCGCATGCTGAGGGTGACACGCAAATGACCGCGGTTGAGTTCAAATCCGTCTCCATCGTCTTTGGCGATCATCCCGAACAGGCCCTGCCCCTGATGGACAAGGGACAAAGCCGGGGCGAGATCAACGCCGCCTGCGGGCAGGTCCTTGGGGTGCACGACTGTTCCCTGACCGTGGGTGAGGGCGAGATCCTCGTTCTCATGGGGCTTTCGGGCTCGGGCAAGTCGACACTCCTGCGCGCGGTCAATGGGCTGAACCCTGTTGTGAGAGGCGAGGTTCTGGTCAAAACCGGCGACGGCATGACGAGCGTGACCCAGGCCGATGCGCGGACCCTGCGCGGGATCCGCCAGACAAAAGTCGCCATGGTGTTCCAGCAATTCGGACTGCTGCCCTGGCGCAGCGTGCGGGACAACGTCGGGCTTGGCCTTGAACTCAGCGGTCAGTCCCGGGCCGCCCGACACGCCCGGGTGGACGACGAACTGGCGCTCGTGGGTCTTATCGACCGGGCCGACGCCCTGGTCGGCGAGCTTTCCGGAGGCATGCAGCAAAGAGTCGGTCTGGCGCGGGCCTTTGCCACCGACGCGCCCATCCTTTTGATGGACGAGCCGTTTTCGGCCCTTGATCCCTTGATCCGCAACCGCCTGCAGGACGAACTGCTGGAGCTTCAGGCCAAACGTAACCGAACCATCGTTTTCGTCAGCCATGACCTGGACGAAGCCTTCAAGATCGGCAACCGGATCGCCATCATGGAGGGCGGTCGGATCGTGCAATGCGGCACCCCGCGCGAAATTTTCACCGCCCCCGCGAACGACTATGTGGCCGACTTCGTGGCCCATATGAACCCGCTGGGCGTGCTCTGCGCCCGTGATGTCATGGGACCTGGCAGCGATCCGGAGGCCCCTGACGCGGTTGGCCCTGAAACCGACATAAGGCAAGTGATGGAACGGGTGCGGCAAACCGGCCAGCCGGTGCCTGTCGCCGAGAACGGCAAGATCATAGGCGAGATCACGAAGGATTCCGTTTTGGCCAAGCTTCTTGATCCCAGGGGCTAGGCCGCCCCTTCGCTTCGTCCCAAGTACTCGAAAATCAGACCTTGGTTTCCTGCACCGCCGGCGTGATCTTGCGCCGGGCCAGGGCCTCGCGCCAGGTGATAAAGGTGACACTCGCCATGATGATGGCTCCACCCAGGATCACCCAGCCATCGACCGCCTCGCCAAAGACAGCCCATCCAAGGGTCACAGCCCAGACCAGTTGCAGGAAGGTGACGGGCTGCGTCACGGTCAGCGGGGCCGCGGCAAAGGCCAGGGTCATCGTGTAATGACCCGCCGTGGCAAAGCAGGCGACAAGGAACAACCAGCCCAGATCGGTGAGGGTGGGAGTGATCCAGACCGCCCAGGCAAAGGGGGCCAGCCCTATGGTCACGGTGACTGAAAGCATGCCGACGACCACCGCCGCGCTGACTTCACCCGAAACGATCTTGGCAATGAGATAGCTCGCCGCAAATCCAAGGGCGGTGAAGAGCATGGCAATATGGCCCGGCTCGATCGTCCGGATGCCCGGGCGCAGGATGACGATCGCGCCCAGCAAGGCAAAGCCGACAGCAGCCAGTCGGCGTGGTGGCAGCGCCTCGCCCAGGAACAGGGCCGCGGCGAGCGTCACATAGACCGGGTTGAGGTAGTTCATCGCCGTGACCTCGGCGATAGGGATCTGGGTCATGGCAAAGAACCACAGGATCACGGCACCCGAATGCACAAGGCCCCGAAGGGTAAAGAGCCCCAGTTGCCGGGGCGTCAGCCGGGCCGCGATGATCGGGCGGATCATCGGCAACAGGAACACCAGGCCCAGGACATAGCGCAGAAACGCCGCCTGCGCCGCTGGCACATTGGAGCCTACGTATTTCACGATACCCGTTACGGCCACGAAACAAAGGCCCGTCAACAGCATCCACATGACGCCCACAATGGGCCGACCACTCTTGCTCTGCATAGGTCGATGTGACCCCAACGCGGCGCCCGGCACAAGGGCACAAACGCCGCTCACCCCTTCAGAATGAGGCTCAGGGCGATGGACCACATGACGCAGCCAATCAGGACATCGAGGAACCGCCAGGCGACAGGCCGGGCAAACAACGGCCCCAAAAGCCGGGCCCCATATCCGAGGCTTAAGAAAAAGGTGAAAGAGGCCAGAACAGCCCCTGCCCCGAAGGCCAGCCGCGCCCCGTTATACTGGCTGGCGATGGACCCGATCAGCACGACCGTATCAAGGTAGACATGCGGGTTGAGCCAGGTCAGGGCCAGGCAAGTCAGGACCGCGGCCCAAAGGCTCTGCCCCTCTCCCCCCTCCGCCTGAAGCCCTGTCGTGCCAGCCCAGGCCGACCGAAAGGCCAGCCCGCCATAGACCACGAGAAACGCCGCCCCAAGCCAGCGCATCAGGGGGACGATCCAAGGCGCGCTTTGGGTCAGATAGCCAAACCCTGCCACGCCGGCTGAGATCAGAATGGCGTCCGATACCGCGCAGGTCAGGACCACGGCCAGAACATGGCGCCGACGCAGGCCCTGCCGCAGGACAAATGCGTTCTGGGCGCCGATGGCCAGAATAAGGGAAAAGCCGAGCCCGAACCCGGTGACAAAAGCAGACGCCTCCATTCAGGCCTCCCCGCCCGGTTCCGCCAAGTAAGGTGGGTCATGACCCACCTTACCTTTGGGCACACTCAGCTTTTGCCGTAGGCGTCCATGACGTCGTCGGGGGCCTCGAAGTTGGTGGTGACGGATTGCACGTCATCATCGTCCTCAAGGGTTTCGACCAGCTTCATCAGCTTGGTCAGCGTCTCGAGGTCAACCGGGGTCGTTGTCTGGGGTTTCCAGACCAGCTTGGTCGACTTGCTTTCACCCAGATCCGCCTCGAGGGCCGTGGCAACATCGTTCATGTCGTCAGCCGCGCAGGTGATCCAATGTCCACCTTCATCCTCGTCCCCGTCGCCCGCATCGCTTTCGACGTCCTCGGCCCCGGCTTCGATGGCGGCCATCATGACAGTATCGGCGTCACCGACCTTGAAGTCATAGGTGATCTGGCCCTTGCGATCGAACATAAAGCCAACAGACCCGGTCTCGCCCAGGTTGCCGCCGTTCTTGGAAAAGGTCGAGCGGACGACAGACGCCGTACGATTGCGGTTGTCTGTCATCGCCTCAACGATCACGGCCACACCGCCCGGACCGTAGCCCTCGTAGCGGATCTCGTCGTAGTTCTCGGCATCGCCGCCCTGCGACTTTTTGATCGCCCGCTCGATGACGTCCTTGGGGACCGAAACGGACTTGGCCTCTTTCACGGCCAGCCGCAGGCGGGGGTTCTTTTCGGGGTCTGGGTCGCCCATCTTTGCAGCGACGGTGATCTCCTTGGCGAGCTTGGAGAACATCTTGGAGCGGATGGCATCCTGCCGCCCCTTGCGGTGTTGGATGTTAGCCCATTTGGAATGGCCGGCCATGGCGGTGTCTCACTTTGCGTATCAGGTGTTCAAGGCGGTCTATAGGACAGCCGGTCCCGGGCCTGCAACCCTTCCCAGCATGCCCCGAGGGCTAGAGCGGGAAGAAGATCGGGATGGCAATCGATGCGGTGACAGCAGTCAGCAGGTTCAGTGGCACCCCGATCCTGAGAAAGTCCGAGAACCGGTATCCCCCCGGACCATAGACAAGCGTGTTGGTCTGATAGCCGATGGGCGTGGCAAAACTGGCCGAGGCGCCAAACATCACCGCCACCACAAGCGGTCGGGGATCGACCCCCAGCGTAGCGGCCAGCCCTATGGCCACCGGTGTGACAATCACGGCGACAGCGTTGTTCGACACAATCTCAGTCAGGGTCGAGGCGATAAGATAGACGCAAAGCACAAGCGCCCAACTTGGCAAGGCGGCCAGATAGGGGGCAAGCCAGCCCACCGCAATCTCGATCGCGCCGGAATGATCCAGCCCGACGCCCACAACCAGCATGGCAAAGATCAGCGTCAGAAGGCGTCCGTCCACGAACCCAAAGGCCTCGTCAGCGTCGATGCATCGGGTCAAAAGAACCACCGCCACACCGATAAAGCCCAGCGCCCCGATACTGGCGACACCAAGGGCCGAAAGCCCCACAATCGCGGCCAGCACACCCAGAACGATGGGGGCATGGCTGCGCCGGAACGCCCGCTCGGTCGGCCGGCTGACGTCGACAAGGTTCATTTCCGCGGCCAGCCTCTGGATATCGGCCGGCGCGCCTTCCAGCAGAAGGGTGTCCCCGACGCGCACCACCAGATCGTCAAGCTGCCGACCGATGTTCTTGTCCCGGCGATGCACGGCAAGCGTATAGACCGCATAACGCCGACGCAGGCGCAACTCGCCCAGCCGTCGCCCGACCATGCGGCAATCAGGGGTGATCAGCACCTCGACCGTCGTCGTCTCAACCGCCGACACCTGGTCGACCCGCCGCAGCGACTTGTTCTGCTGCAAGGACAGAAGTTCAGTCATCGCGGTCCGCAGAACCACCCGGTCCCCGACCTCAAGCATCACGTCCGACAGATCCCGCCGCAACGAGGCATCCCCCCGCACGACGTCGATCAAGCGGACCCCGTCCCGCTTGAACAGCTGGACGCTGTTCACTTCACGGCCAATAAGGTTGGAGTCCGGCGGAATGACCGCCTCGGTGAAGAACCGCATCCGGGATTTGTCGGACAAAAGCCCGGCCATGCTGTCCCGTTCGGGCAGCAGTTTGCGGCCGATCAGGGCCAAATACAAAACCGCCGTTGTGGCGATGATGAGGCCAACGGGCGTGATCTCGAATATGGTGAAGGCCGGTAGTCCGGCGGCCTGAACGACACCGTCGACCAGCAGGTTGGTCGAGGTTCCGATCAGTGTCAGCGTCCCACCGAAGATCGAAAAGTAGCTCAGGGGGATCAAAAGCTTGGACGGGGTAACGCCCATCTGCTTGGACAGTTTGACAAAGATCGGGATCATCACGACCACGATGGGCGTGTTATTGATGAAGGCCGACAGGAACAGGACGGTGAAGGTCAACGTAATCAGTGTCGCCGCAGGTCGCCGTTCAACATGGCGGGCAGCAAGGCTGGAGATCCAGTCCAATGCCCCGGTTCGCACCATTGCGCCCACGATGATGAACAGGGCCACGATGGTCCAGGGGGCGGGGTTGGCAAAAACCTCGATCGCCTGATCCTGAGGCGCGATGCCCAGCACCAGCATAAGAACCGCCCCGCACAGGGCGATAACCTCGACAGGGTAACGCTCTCGGACGAAGGCGGCAAACATGCCCAGCACGATGATCATCGCGATAATGGGCTCTGCCTGGGGCGAAAGGGCGATGCCAAACATCAGATCGGGTCTTTGGCTGGCAGGATCAAGGTTGCTTTGCTCCTCAGACGCGGCTGCACCAGTGTCAGGCCCACCGCCATGAGGGCAAGGGCCGCCCAGACATACCCCGAATACCGCTCTCCAAGCAAAAACATCGCCCAGACGACGCCAAGGCCGGTCACAAGATAGCTGACCTGGGCGGCAAAGACCGCCCCGGCCCGGCCAACCATCCAGACATAGGCCGAATAGACGAGGGCGTGGATCGAGGAGGACCCAAGCAATGCGTATTCCGCAGCCCCCCAGGGACCGCGCGGGTCGACAAACTGCCCAAGGCCAAGGGCCAGCGGCAATGCAAAGAAGGCCCCGACGATCGACGCCCCTTGCAGGACCTGAACCGGATCGACATTGCCGGTTCCCCAGCGGGCGACCAGATTGCCCTCGATCGCGTAGCAGAACGGCGCCAGCAGAGCGAGCGGCAGGAAGGCCACCATCGCCCGGTCCGGCAGGCTGGTTTCAGGAAGCGCAATCAGCGCCACGCCCGCCAGCCCCAGCATCAACCCTGCCATCCGCCGGGCCGAAAACTGGTCACCCTTCAGGGCCAGAGCAATGGGAAAGGAGAACATCGGCACCGCCGAGATGACGATGGACATCACACCTGCGGGAAGGTGGAACGCAGATGTAAAGCTGGCCCAGTTCGGAATGACGGTCCCGAGCAAGGCGATGAAGGTATACAGAAAAAGGGCCTTGCGATGAAACGGCAGGCGCAGCCCGCGCAGGCTGTTGACCACTGTCAACAGGATTGCCCCGATCACCAACTGCCAGAACACCAGCCCCATCGGCCCATGTCCGCCGGAAACCGCGATCTTGACCAGTGGTTGGGTCAATCCCCAGCCCGCGCCCATGACCAGAAGGGCCATCGTCAGCGTTCCGCGCCCGCCGGGCACGTCCGGTGCATCCCCCCCCAAGGGCATTTCAGGGGACGAACTGCTCAAACGGGGCCCGCCTGCATCAGCCGCCCACCCTGACGCACCATCTCGATCCGGGTGGCCTGACCGGTGCGGTCGTCGGTCTCGACGTAAAGACCGGAAAGGGTCGCCTCGCCATCGGCCGGGGTGAACCTGTCGCGTGGCATGCCGGTCAGGAAGCGGCGCATCGGTTCGCCCGGTTCCATCCCGATGACTGAATTATAGTCACCGCACATCCCGGCATCCGACAGATAGGCCGTGCCGCCCGGAAGGATCATGGCGTCGGCTGTCGCCACATGGGTATGCGTTCCGACAACGACACTGGCCCGGCCCTTGCAGAAGTGCCCCATCGCCATCTTTTCGCTGGTCGCCTCGCAGTGCATGTCCACAAGGCTGGCATTGACCATACCGCCCAAGGGGTGGGTCTTGAGCACGCTGTCTATGGCCGAAAACGGGTCATCAAAGGCCCGCTTCATAAAGACCTGGCCAAGCACCTGAGCGACAAGCACCTTGCGCCCGCCCGGCGCATCGAACACCCGCGCCCCCTTGCCTGGGGCGGCCTTGGAGTAGTTGAGCGGGCGGATGATCCGCGGCTCTGTCTCGACGAATTGCAGCATGTCTTTCTGGTCGAAGGCGTGATCGCCCAGTGTCAGGACATCGGCACCGGCTGCCAGCAGGTCCTTGGCGTGCGCCGGAGACAGCCCCGCGCCCGAGGTCGCATTCTCGCCATTGACGACAACGAAGTCGAGCCGCCAGTCGGCCCGCAGCCGTGGCAGTTCGGCGCTGATGGCCGCCCGGCCTGACCGGCCCATCACATCTCCCAGGAACAATAGTCGCATAAGGGGGTGTTAGGGTTGGCCGCGCAAAAGGGCAAGCGTGCCGAAAGGCCCAGGAGCCGGGATGATGAGTATTTGTAACGAAGCGAAGACCAGAATGTATCACTTGGCCCGTTTGCGAGGCGCCTTCGCTATCGAGGCGGCAGATCAAGGATGCCGTTTTCCGTCACGATCAGGTCGAGGGGCTGGTCAGTTTCTTCCAGAGGGAGCCCTTCGGCCTCTTGCGCGGCGAAGGCAAAGCCAATGGCGAGTACCGGCCCGCGGGCGCGCAACCCTTCGAGGGTTCGGTCGTAAAAGCCGCCCCCGTAGCCAAGCCTGCCGCCCTGCCGGTCGAAAGCGACAAGCGGAACGATCAGGATCTGCGGCGTGATCCAGTCGCCGGTTGCGGGGATCGCGGCCCCGAAGGGACCGGGCTCCATCGCGCAGCCGGGCGACCATTGCCGGAAGAGCAGCGGTTGGCCGGTCCCCTGGATGATGGGCACGCTGACTGGCCCATGGCCCGCCGCCTCTTCCATCGCGGGGGTTGGATCAATCTCGGTCCGCATGGCCATGTAACCGGCCAGTGGCACCCCCCGGTGGGCAGCAAGAACCGAGGAAAGGTGGCTGGCCTGTGTCGCGTCAGCACCTGCGTGGGCGTTCTTGCGCCGGGCGAAGGCTGCCGCCCGTGCAGCGGCTTTGGCGGCGACTTTGGCGGCGGCAAGGTCGGTCATAACAGGATCACGGCGGCCAACCCGAGGAAGGCGAAAAAGCCCACAACATCGGTGACCGTCGTCACAAAGGCCCCCGAGGCGAGCGCCGGGTCGACACCCATCCGTTCAAGCGCGACCGGAATCGCGGTGCCTGCCAACCCGGCAATGACAAGGTTGATCACCATGGCCGCCGCGATCACGATCCCCAAGAGCGGCGAGCCGAACCACAAGACCCCGACGGCCCCCATAACCACTGCAAAGATCACCCCGTTGATCGCCCCCACGGCGATCTCGCGCCGGATGACCCGCCAGAGGTTGGAGCCGGTCAGGTCGCGTGTGGCGATGGCCCTGACGGCCACGGTCAGGCTTTGAGTGCCGGCATTGCCGCCCATGGAGGCCACGATGGGCATCAGAACGGCCAGCGCCACCAGCGCCTCGATCGTTCCTTCGAACATGGAGATGACGCCAGAGGCCAGAATCGCGGTCAGCAGGTTCACCGCCAGCCACGGAAACCTTTGCCGCGTGGTTTCCAACACGGAATCCGACAGCTCTGATTCGCCACCGACGCCGGCGAGGCGCAGGATGTCCTCCTCGTGTTCATCATCAAGCACCTCCATCGCGTCGTCGATGGTGATGACCCCGACCAGCCGGTCGTCATCGTCCACCACGGGGGCCGAAATCAGGTGATACTGGTTGAACGCATAGGCGACCGCCCCTTGTTCATCCTCGATGTGGAAGGTCCGGAAACTCTCTTCGAGCAGATCGCGCAGCAGGACCTCGCGCCGTGAGGACAAGAGCCTGCCCAGGGTCACGTAGCCTTTTGGCTTCATCCGGGGATCCACGAGGATTAGATGGTAGAACTGCTCGGGCAGGGTCACGTCAGAGCGCAGGTAGTCGATCGCCTCACCTACGGACCAATGCTCGGGTGCGCGGGCCACCTCGACCTGCATGAGACGACCGGCGGAGTATTCGGGATAGGCCAGCGCCTTTTCCACCGCGACGCGGTCGAGGGCATTGAGCGAGGCAAGGACCGCCTCTTGCTGGGCGGCATCCAGATCCTCGACCAGATCGACGACCTCGTCGGATTCCAGGTCCCGCATGGCCAGTGCAAGATCAGCCGGGGCGAGGGCTGCGATGATTTCTTCGCGCAGGTTATCGTCGAGTTCCGACAGGATCTCACCGTCCATCCCGCCTTTCCACAAGGACAAGAGCGCCCGACGGTCGCGGCTGTCGATCTGTTCGAACAGGTCGGCGATGTCGGCAGGGTGCAGGGGGTCAAAGAGCGCGTCCAGCGCCTTGGCGTCGCCCGCCTCGACCGCGTCAAGAACAGAATCGAAAAGCCCGGATGGCAGACCGAAGTCATCATCGGTTGCAGGGCCTGTTTCGATGTCTTCCTCGTCGCTCATGCGGTGCTCCGTCCTGGTCAAGAGGTGATTGGCCGTGGCCGCGTCGGGAAAACGATGCCTGCCTTGTATCCATAGCGCCTGACGTGCGTAATGGAAATCTTAAGCACCGTGGTCTTATGACTGCGCCTGCCAACTGAACCGCACTTCGGCACGAAGGATCCCGAATGACCACCCATCTTCTGCTGGGCCAGACACTTGGCTTTGACGCCGATCCGTTTCACGTGCCGCTGGACCAGGCGGTCCGACATTCATCGCGCGGCGGTGTCCTTGTGCAGGATGGTGAGGTCGTCAAAGTGGGTGAGGCGGATGCCTTGCGGGCCGCCCATCCCAAGGCCGAGGTGACGGACTATGGAAACTGCCTCATCTCGGCGGGGTTCGTAGATGCCCATATGCACTACCCCCAGACTGCCATCATCGCCTCCTGGGGCAAGCGCCTGATTGATTGGCTGAACCTTTACACATTTCCCGAAGAAACCCGGTTTGCAGATGAGGCCTATGCAAGCGCGATTGCGAGCCGTTGTCTGGATCTGAACCTGACAAACGGCACGACGACGGTGGCGAGCTATTGCACCATCCACCCGGCCAGCGTCGACGCCATCTTTACCGCCGCCGAAGCGCGGGGGATGCGGATCGTTGCGGGCAAGACCTGCATGAACCGCAACACCGCCCCCAAGGACCTGCGCGATACTGCGCAAAGTGCGTACGACTATTCCAAGCGGTTGCTGGAGGATTGGCACGGCCGCGGCCGGGCCCGCTATGCCATTACCCCGCGGTTCTCTCCCACATCGACGATTCCCCAGCTTGAGGCGCTTGGTGCGCTATGGGCGGAGCATCCGTCGTGCCTGATGCAGACCCACCTGAGCGAGCAGGTGGACGAGATTGCCTGGGTAAAAGGGCTTTACCCGCAGGCGCGGGACTACCTTGATACTTACGAGGCCTATGGCCTGCTGGGCGAACGGGGTGTCTATGGCCATGCCATCCACCTTGAGGCCCGGGAAAAGGCCCGCCTGAAAGAGGTTGGTGCGGGCCTTGCCCATTGTCCGACATCGAACACCTTCATCGGGTCCGGTCTTTTTGACATGGCTGGATTGAAGGCAGGCGGACATAGGGTTGGATTGGCGACCGACACCGGGGGCGGTTCGTCGTTTTCCATGCTGCGCACCATGGCCGCCGCCTATGAGGTCGGCCAATTAAACGGTGCGGCCCTACATCCGGCCCAGCTTTGGTGGCTGGCGACTGAGGGCGCGGCACAGGTCCTGCATCTGGGCGGCCTTGTCGGCAATCTTAGGCCCGGCGCGGAAGCCGACCTTGTCGTCATCGACCTGAAATCAACGCCTGCCATCTCCCAAAGGGCGGCCCGGGCGGGTGACCTTTGGGATGCGGTCTTTCCCACGATCATGATGGGAGACGACAGGGCCATTCGGGCCGTCTGGGTTGGCGGCAAGCCCTGGGCAGGGCCTGCCAACTAGACGCTTATTGCGCGCCCAGCAGCAGAACCCAGGTGTCTTGTTCCCGCGCCAGACCAAACTCGACGGCACGAGGATCAACGATATTGGCAGCGTGACCCGGCGAATTCATCCAGGCATCCATCACGGTTGCTTCTGAACGGAAGCCTTGCGCGATATTTTCGGCAACAAACTTATAGTCATATCCAACCTCGAGCACGCGATCGGCAGCAGTTGAGCCATCAAGGCCGGTATGAGACAGGTAGCCGTTGGCGACCATGTCCTGTGCATGACCCTCGGCAGCGAGGTTCAATAGGCCGTTCTCGACCACCGGCAGGACACTCACCTGCCCGCGTTCGTCATTCAGCATGATCCCGAAGGAAACATTGCCGAGCACTTCGGAGCTTTGCGGCAGAACAGTCTGGCCGCCATTCGGGTTAACATCGAATTCACTAAGAACAACTGTCGGAGCAGTCCCAACAGCACCACAGGACGCCAGGAATACCAATCCCAGCAAAGACCATGTGCGCATTCTATGTATCCTTGTCGTTCCGGCCCCCACCGGACGACCCATAATTACCCCTAGAATGGGGTCGCAATGGGACATCACAGGACGCCTTTTGGTCACATTTAGCGCCTCAAACAATACGCGTTTGGGCCGAGTCAGACCCTACCGGATGCCATCCCGATGACAAAATTTTTGCAATTTTTGGGTCCGATTAACCAAACAATTCCTCCCAGAACTGTCGATTGACCCAGATTAATAAGGCTATTGGGGGTCAACTGGGGGGCTTGGCCACAATTGACCCAGCGAATCCCTTTAACCATGGCCATAGGAATTCGCGCGCCTCATCAGGTCTGCCACAATTCGCCAAGCGACTGCCGTAAACAGACTGTTTCCGAACAGGGCCAAAAAGGCATTCAAAAGGCTGGACGCTTAGTGTGCTAGGTTAACGGCGAGTTGATTTTGCCGTTCGATAGCCTTTTGCAGGTCGATGGTTGTCACCTGCCCGTCCCGTATGACGAGCCTGCCTTCGACCACAAGATCCCGCACAACGGTCGGACCGGCAAGCAACAGGGCGGCGGGGTCCCAGCTTCCTGCACTATGGACGCCGCGGACATCCCAGATCGCAAGGTCGGCCCGCTTGCCGACCGCGATTTGACCGCAGTCGTCGCGACCCAGCACCTCCGCCCCGCCCCGCGTTGCGATCCAAAGCGCCTCACGCGCGCTCATGGCGTCAGCGCCGTTCGCGACCCTTTGCAGCAGCATGGCCTGCCGCGCCTCAGCCACGAGGTTGCCCGCGTCGTTTGAGGCCGATCCGTCGACGCCAAGCCCGACCTTGACCCCGGCATCCCGCATCGCCCGCACCGGCGCAATGCCAGAGCCAAGGCGACAGTTCGAACAAGGGCAATGGGCCACCCCCGTCCGGGTCCGGGCGAACAGGGCGATCTCGGTCGGGTCGAGCTTGACGCAATGAGCATGCCAGACGTCGGGACCGGTCCAGCCCAGCTCTTCGGCATATTGCCCCGGGCGACAGCCGAATTGAGCGAGCGAGTAGGCGATGTCCTCGTCGTTCTCGGCCAGATGAGTGTGCAGCATGACCCCCTTGTCCCGCGCCAGTAGTGCCGCATCCCGCATCAGGTCGCGGCTGACCGAAAACGGGGAACAGGGCGCCAGACCGACGCGCAACATCGCCCCGGGTGCCGGATCGTGAAAGGTGTCGATGACGCGGATGCAATCCTCAAGGATGACCGCCTCGTCCTCGACCAGCTCATCCGGGGGAAGGCCGCCAGCAGATTCGCCGATGCTCATCGACCCACGGGTCGGATGAAACCGAAGCCCCACTTCGCCCGCCGCCGCGATGGTATCGTCCAGCCGGGCGCCGTTGGGGTACAGATAGAGGTGGTCAGAGGTCAGGGTACAGCCCGACAGCGCCAGTTCGGCGAGGCCGATCTGGGCAGAGACAAACATCTCCTCCGGGCCAAACCGCGCCCATATAGGATAGAGTGTCTTGAGCCAGCCAAAAAGAAGCGCGTCCTGCCCGCCTGGCACCGCCCGGGTAAGCGTCTGGTAAAGGTGGTGATGGGTATTCACGAGGCCCGGCGTCACGACGCAGCCCCGTGCCGACAGGACCTCGGCCCCCGGGGCGTCCAAATCCCGTCCAATGGCGACAATCACCCCCTCACGGACAAGGATATCGCAGGTCGCAGGCTCTTGTCGGGCATCGTCCATCGTCAGAATGGTGTCTGCCTGCCGGATAAGAAGGTCAGCCATCGACTTGCCCCAATATGGCAAGCGCCTCGGCGTGGACCTGTGGATTGGCGGCGGCGATGATCCGGCCGCCGTGGTGGGCGGGTCCGCCCCGCCAATCAGTGACAATCCCACCGGCCGCCGTCACGACGGCTATGGGTGCGTGGACATCGTAGGGTTGCAAGCCTGCTTCGATCACAAGGTCGACCTGACCCGAGGCAACAAGGGCGTATCCGTAGCAGTCCATGCCATAGCGGGTCAATTTTGCCTGTGAGGCCACCGAATGAAAGCCCGCCCGTTCGACCGCTGTTCCCACCTCGGGAAATGTGGACAGGACGATCGCATCACTCAGCGCACGGGGGGCATGGGTTTTAAGGGGTCGGCCGCCCTGTGGACCGGTGACGTCTGCCCGGCCAAAGCCGCCGCAAAACCGCTCTCCTATGTAGGGTTGGTCGATGATGCCAAAAAGCGGACCCGAGGTGTCGGCAACGCTGATCAAGACACCCCATGTAGGTGTACCCGAAATATAGCCGCGTGTCCCGTCGATGGGATCAAGTACCCAGGTCAGGCCGCTGGTGCCGGCAAGGGACCCAAATTCCTCGCCAAGGATTCCGTCATTCGGCCGGACCTTTGCAAGGTGGTCGCGCATTGCCGCTTCTGCCGCCCTGTCGGCCTCGGTAACCGGATCAAAGCTTCCCGGCCCGGCTTTGTTGTCGGTTGCCAGTGCGTTTCGGAAGAATCTAAGGGTTTCTGGCCGGGCAAGATCAGCAAGCGCCTGCGCCACGTCGATCAAACTGGTCTGATCTGCCTTGCTTAGCCCCGTCATCGCCGCCCCCTACACCTGCATTTCCGGGCTAGCCCGGCACGCAGGGTGGGGTCAAGCGGGCTGTGTGGCCGCGGATGGCCTGGCGATCAGGCGGCTTCGCTCAGAACGCGGGCCAGGTCGAACAGTCGGCGACGCTGATGTTCAGGAATGGCATAATAGGAGCGGAGCAACTCGAGCGCTTCACGATCCATCAGAACATCGCCGGGCATATCTCCAGTCTCAACTTCGGACGCACCGTTTTCCATATCGAGGCCTTCGAAGAAGAAGGACACCGGCACTCCCAATACCTGGGCGATATCCCAGAGCCTGGACGCGCTGACACGGTTCATACCGGTCTCGTACTTCTGGATTTGTTGGAACTTAATTCCTACCTGCTCGGCAAGTTGTTGCTGAGTGGTGCCGCCGATCCAGCGGCGATGGCGGATACGCTTGCCAACATGTACATCGACTGGGTGCTTCATGACTTTTTCTTCCTTCATACAATACCTGGCTCATAACCGTCCAAGAACACGTGACCGTTGAACCATTCAGCCACCGACCTGTCGTTATGGCAGGTCTTGGTCCAACCCTTGGGCTTACACACGCACAAAAAACACGCAACGGTTGCAAATGTCATCATTACCTTTTGGATAGGCGAGTGGCCTTCCGGATATGAGATTAAGCTTTCCCCCGAAAACGTTCATAAAAACACGATATTTAATGCCAATCGTCGAAAAGGATGCACATAGTGCAATTCTCAGACAAGCATACGCCGATGCATTCACAATAGGAAATGTGTAGATGCGAGCCTTTCGTGTCACAAGCTTTAAGAAGCCTCCCGCGTTAGTTGACGTAGGGTCAGCTTCTCCCGGAGCGGGAGAAGTGCTTATCAAAATTGCAGCCTGCGGCCTGAACTTCGCAGATCTATTGATGTCGAAGGGCACATATCAGGACACACCCACCCCGCCATTTACGCTTGGCATGGAGGTTTGCGGTACCGTCATCGCCTGTGGTCCGGGTGTCACCGTGCCGGCCATTGGCAACAGGGTTGCGGTATTTGGGGGCCAAGGTGGCCTCGCCGACGAAGGCGTGTTTGCGGCCGACCGATGCCTTGTTCTGCCGGACGACATGCCGTCCGAAGTCGCAGCCGGGTTCCAGGTCGCTTATGGAACGTCACATCTCGCGCTGACCCGTCGGGCCCACCTCAAGGCCGGCGAGACCCTCGTCGTGCTTGGCGCAGCGGGGGGCGTCGGCCTGACCGCAGTCGAGATCGGCAAGACGATGGGCGCACGCGTCATTGCTGTTGCAAGGGGTGCGGACAAGCTTGAGATCGCTCGCGCTGCGGGCGCCGACCATCTGGTGGATGCGAACGACGACGTGAAATTGGCGCTCAAGGCCCTGGGTGGGGCTGACGTGGTCTATGATCCGGTCGGCGGCGATCTGTTCAAGGCTGCATTCGGCGCAACAAATAAGGAAGGCCGCATCCTCACCATCGGCTTTGCCAGCGGCACGGTCCCGCAGATCCCGGCCAATATCCTGCTGGTCAAGAATATCGACGTGATCGGGTTCTATTGGGGAGGCTATCTGAAGTTTGCCCCCGACGTTCTCGACGCCTCACTCAAGGAACTTGTTCAATGGTATTCAGAAGGTAAGCTTCGTCCCCACGTGAGCCACGTTCTGCCACTTGAGAAGGCGGGAGAGGCGCTGAAGTTGATGGCCTCGCGCAAATCGACTGGAAAGGTTGTCGTCACCCCCTAATCTTTGACAAGACAGGAGGGCACGATGATCAAGACCGAAACTTTCGACCAAATCGAGGTCGCATCGGCGGAAGAGCTTCGCAACTGGCTGCTTACCCATCATGGGACGGAAGACAGCGTCTGGCTGGTCACCTATAAGAAACATGTGGCGGACAAGTACCTTTCAACGGGTCAGGTGCTTGATGAACTGCTGTGTTTTGGCTGGGTGGACGGCATCCGGCGCAAGCTGGACGACGACCGCACGATGCAGCTCATCGCCCCCCGCAGGATGCAGGCCTGGGCCCAGAGCTATAAGGATCGCGTCGCAAGGCTTGAACAGGAAGGCCGGATGCATCCGTCTGGTCAGGCCGCGATTGCGCTAAGCAAGCTTAAGGGCCTGTGGTCGGTCATGGCGGATGTCGATGCCCTGATCGTGCCCCAAGATTTGCGCGACGCCTTGTCCGGGCGTCCTGAGGCCGAGGCGTACTTTGACGCCTGTCCACCCAGCTACCGTCGCAATGTCCTGCGCTGGATCAAACTGGCCAAGACCCCGCCGACCCGGTCAAATAGGATCTCCCAGACGGTCGATACCTCGGCCGCTGGGCAACGCATCCCGCAGGTGTAGGCGGGTCAGGACTGATAGGCCCGCCGGATCAATGCCACCAGATCCGCGATGACAGGACCGTCGCCAAGGTCGTTGGCATAGAGGTTGACGTTCACCATCTTGAGGTCGGGCAACGTGCCACCATGGGCAATCCGTTCGAAATGGCGGGGTTCTGACCCTTCGATCATCGTATGGACCGCCAGATCGGCGCTGACCGTGGCTTCGATCGTGCGGGACGAGTTGCTTTCGACGGCCATTTCCCAGGCGATTCCCGCCTCGTCCAGGCGCCGCTGCACCCCACTGCGGAAGATGCAGTCGCGTTCATAGGCCAAACGCAGGGGCCGCCCCCGCCAGGCCTGTCCGCCGGGGGCGCCGACCCAGATCAGGGGCCGAGTGACCAAGGCCTCGCCCCCTGCCCCGACGTCGTCCTCGGTCGTCAGGATGATGTCCGCCTCGCCCCTGGCGAACTGATCCTTCAGCCTGCGGGTAAACGACGACAAAAGCTGGACCCGGACACGGGGATAATCGCGGGCAAACTGCTGCAATACCTGCGGGATCGCCGGATAGACAACGTCGTGAGGGACGCCAAGAACCACCTCCCCCTCGAACTGGCGGGCCGTCAGGCGCGCGTAGACTTCGTCGTTCAGGCTAAGGATGCGTCGGGCATAGCTGAGAAGTTGTTCACCCGCGGGTGACAGGGCGATGCCCCGGCCGGTCCGGTCAAACAGCCCCATATCAAGAGAAGCTTCGAGCCGTTTGAGCTGCATGGAAACCGCCGATTGGGTGAGGTTGAGAATGCCCGCCGCCTTGGTCACGCCGCCCGTCTCGGCCACCGCCACGAAAGAGCGCAGGGCCGTCATGTCAATATTGCGGGGCATATCAGCATCCTTGATGAGTCAGTCGCCAAACATTCATTTTCATCATTCACGAGGATCGGGCATATATCAAGCATCGAAATGCCAAGTGCGCCATTCATCACGAATCGTTGCGCGTCTCACCACCTTCCTCTGAAAGGGACCCGCCATGTCCAACACTTTTAGCCTTTCCCGCTCCACCGCCCTGCACACCGCCGGCACCGGCGCAATCCGGCTGCCCGGTGTTCTGCCCCATGTTCTGCCCCGTCTTCTGGGCCGCCTTCTGGGCGGTCTTCTGGGCCGCATCGAAACCATCCTCGCCGTCTGGCGCCAACGGCGCTGCCTAGCCGAGATGGACGCCAGCCGCCTTGAGGATATCGGCGTCACCGCCCGCGAAGCTGTGCGTGAAGCGGCGCGGCCCGTCTGGGACGTCCCGGTTTTCTGGCGCAACTGAGGCGGATTGACGCAGCGTAAGGTATTGGGCCCAGAAACTATGAGTTTTTCGTCGCCCGCTGCCCCGGAACTTCTTGAAATGGCTGTACCGACCGCCAATATGACCTCCAACGTCCTCTTTCTACGGGCGGCATGGTTTTTCTAGGAGGTCATCGATGGCTGAAATCAATACGATCCGACCAGCGGCCGGCATTCGCACGGCCGCGATCGACGAAGGGCTTCGCGCCCACATGAACAAAGTCTACGGCACCATGTCCGTAGGCATGCTGATCACCGCGCTTGCGTCCTGGTCTATGGCTGGTCTGTCGGTCTCCGACGCGCCCACCGCCTACCAGATTGGTGCAGACCGTTACCTGACCGACTTCGGCTACGCCCTCTTTGCGTCGCCGCTTAAGTGGGTCGTGATGTTCCTGCCGCTGGTCATGGTGTTTGCCTTTGGCGCCATCATCAACCGGATTTCAGCTGCTGGCGCGCAACTGTTCTTCTACACCTTTGCTCTGGCGATGGGTGTGTCGATCAGTTGGATCTTTCTGGTGTTCACCGGCATGTCGATCGTTCAGGTGTTCCTGATCACGGCCATCGCCTTTGCAGGCCTGTCGCTTTACGGCTACACGACCAAGAAGGACCTGTCGGCCTGGGGCACCTTCCTGATCATGGGCGTGATCGGCCTGATTGTCGCGTCGATCGTGAACATCTTCCTCCAGTCGCCCGCGATCATGTTCGCGGTGTCGATCCTGGGTGTTCTGATCTTTGCGGGCCTGACCGCCTATGACACCCAGAAGATCAAGACCGACTACATCGCTCATGCTGCGCATGGCGATCAGGAGTGGTTGGGCAAGGCCGCCATCATGGGCGCGCTGAACCTCTACCTCGACTTTATCAACATGTTCATGTTCCTCCTCCAGCTGTTCGGCAATCGCGAATAATCTTTCGAGGACGAGTAGTGGGAAGGGCCGGTGGAAACGCCGGCCCTTTTTTTGTTTCCTCACGAAGGTTGAGGGGGCGGAGCCTCCGGCGGGAATATTTATTGCAAGAAAAAGGCCTTTGCCCCCGCTATAGGTCCCGGCGCATGTCGATCGCGGGAAAGGCGATGCCGGGGCCAAGCGGGACGGTGACGTCCCCGAGCCTTGTGAAGCCGAGCGCGGCATAGAAGGGCTCTGCCGTGCGGGTTGAGGTGCAATGCATCCATGTCATACCGGCCGCGCGGGCGGCCTCCATGACATGTCCAAGCAGGGCTGTGCCGACACCCCGCCTCGTCTGCCTGTCGTCTGTGACAACGTGCCGGACATTCGCCCGGCCCGGCGTGCTGCCGCCCCGCCCCGGGATTGCTGCCGTCCACCCGCCAGCGGCAATCAGCGTTTCACCATCTTCCACTACGTAGTAGGTCCCGCAGGTCACAAGGCGTGGCTGCGCCCGGGCGATGAGAGGGATTGCAGTGACCAGGATCGACGGCGCGTAGTCGTGTTTGAGAAGCCGGGGATAAGCCCGCGACAGCAGCGCGTCTATTGCAGTGATGTCAGCGCGGGTGGCCACCCGGATCAGCATGCCCCTGCCCCCCAGCGTAGGTCATAGACAAGGGATTTGTCGCCCTTGCGGCTGACCCAGGCACCCTGCGGCGGGCGGCCGTTTTGCAAGGTGCGCGGCGTGCTGAAGGACATGCCCGCGGGCTCTCCTGCGGCGTCGGGGGCGATCCAGCCCCAGGCCGGGTGCCATTGGATCCAAAGATCGGCATCGTCCCGCCGGTAGGCCAGCTTGCCATGGCGGCTGCCCTGGGCGGTGAAGTGATAGACATGCCCATCAGCGGGGCGGGTCAGGGTGAAATGGGTGAGCGGCATTGCGAGGGCTCCTGATCAGACGATGCGGAGCGCGCCAATGACAAAGGCCGCGCTCCGGTATGCGGGGCGCGGCCTTTGTGGGCTGTTACTTGGGTGGCTGACCTTACTTGATCTTGCCTTCCTTGTATTCCACATGCTTGCGCACCACGGGGTCGTATTTACGTACCGACATCTTTTCGGTCATCGTGCGTGCATTTTTCTTGGTCACGTAGAAGTGGCCTGTGCCTGCGGTGGAGTTCAGGCGGATTTTGATTGTGGTAGGCTTCGCCATGGTCGTCGTCTCCTGCTCGCGGGCCTGACAGCGGCACATCGCGTGAAATCTCTGTGAAGTCGCCTTTTACCTTCCCCGCCCCCCGTGTCAACTGCAAAGGGCGGGAAATGCGCGGATGGCCTGTAAGCCGGATTTTGTCCCCCGGTGTTTCCCCCGGTTGGATGACCATTCCTCTGAACGCCCTGTTACCAGTGCGCCTCTAGCTGCCAACCCGGGCCTCATCGGGTCAAGCGTCCCTGCGAGGATATCGTTTCCGATCACACCCGCCCGAAGCCCCTATTTGGCATTGCTCCCGGTGGGGCTTGCCGTGCCGCTTTGGTTACCCATCGCGCGGTGGGCTCTTACCCCACCGTTTCACCTTTTCCCTGCATGCAGGGTAGTCTGTTCTCTGTGGCGCTTTCCCTGGGGTTGCCCCCGCCGGGCATTACCCGGCACCGTGCTTTGTGGAGTCCGGACTTTCCTCGGACGTTGCCGCCCGCGGCCATCCAGCCATCCGCGCGACGCCTAGCTTAGGCCTGTCTGCCCCCCCGGTCAACGGGGAAACGCTGTGCCAGGTTCCGCGCGGCGGCAAGATCGTCGGCCCCGGCCGGCCCTATGGCCCAGGGCCGGAACCGCAGGCGGAAGGCTGCCAGCGCCAGTGCCGGGTCGAGATCTGGTGCATAGCCGATGGTTGCCAGGGCCAGGTCGAGCGGCAGATCCGAGGCCGCCGCCGTCACCGCATCCGGCCAGATGGACAGCCCTTGCAGGGCCAACCGCCGCCAGTCGAACCGGGGACCGGGATCCCCTTTGCGCGACGGTGCCATGTCGGAATGGGCGATGACTCGCTCTGGCCGAATGTCCCGGCGCGCCAAAATGTCGGCCAGCAACATTTCGAGCGCGGTCATCTGGGCTGCCGCAAAGGGCGTCCCGCCGGTGTTGGCCAGTTCGATCCCGATGGACCGGGAGTTGACGTCGGTGACACTTCCCCATTGGCCCGCACCTGCATGCCAAGCCCGCAACACCTCGGGCACCAGTCGCAGGATGGCGCCGTCGGGTCCGATCAGGTAGTGGGCGGAGACTTCGTAGGCCGGATCACACAGCCGCTCAGCCGCCGCGATGACGCTGACCATGGCGGTGTAATGCAGGACGACCATGTCAGGGAGCGCCCCGCCCCGCCGATCCCCGCAATTGGGAGAGGGTCGGTCGGTCAGCGGGAGGCCGGTTTCGTCAGCCCCGGCCAACGGCGATCAGGAAGGGCGCCGGGTCCCAGCCACAGGCAAAGCCGTCGCCATCGGGGTCAAGCCCGCGGGGATCCCGTTCCGGTCCGCCCCGGGACAGAAAATCGCGCTGCGCCTCGTCGGGCGAGCGGTAAGAGGCGCAGTTGCGCTGAAACTTGCCCTGGGGGTCGATCACCAAAAGCGACCGGCTGTACCACTCCTGCCCTTTGCGGTTCGGGGCGTTCAGGGCGTATTCGACGATATTAGGACCGACGTTGCCGTCACGTTGCGGCAGGGCGGTTGGCTGGATGACCTGATAGGCCGCCTGCTGCTGCTCGCGCAGGGCGGCGTCGTCCTCGATGCCGCGTTCGCTTGCCACGGCCTCAAAGCTTTGTTCATCGGAGATACCGGTAGAGGCAATCTGGACCGGCACGGCGTTGCTGGGACTTGCCTGCACACCGGTTGTTCGGTTGGGATCAAAGGTCGATCCGATGGTTCCCGCCGCGATGGGCGTGCCAGAGCCGATCCCTGCAGCGGCAAGATCAGAAGTGGGGATGCCACCTAGCGGAGTTGTCTGGGTCGGCTCAGTCAAGCCGGAAGTCAAACCGGCTGTCGGAACGATGGGTTGGCCGCCGGGCAAGGGCCTGGCCGAGCCGTTCAGGAGCGCCTCGCGGCGCGCCCTTTCAATCTCGTACTGGCTGTAGGGGGAATAACCGACACCCGCACCGCTGTCGGGCACCTGCTGGGCGCAGCCCACCAGGGTCAAGGCGGTCAATCCTGCCAGTACTATGCGATACATCAAAGAAGCCTTGCCCCGTAGACCGGTCTAATCCTGAGTTTCGAGGTCCTTACCACCACTTGGCTGGCTTGGCCACAAATTGCGATGCACGTTCCAGTGCGTAGGCGGTGTTGAGCAGATCACCCTCTTCCCAAGGCCGCCCGATCAGTTGCAGACCCAGAGGCAGCCCATTGGCATCCAGCCCCGCAGGCACGCTGATGCCGGGCAGACCGGCCAGGTTCACCGTCACGGTGAACACGTCGTTAAGGTACATCTGCACCGGATCGGCGTCCGTCATTTCGCCCAGACCGAAGGCCGCCGAAGGCGTGGCCGGGGTCAGGATCGCGTCGATACCCTGATCAAAGACCTGATCGAAATCCCGTTTGATCAGGGCGCGGACCTTGCGGGCGCGGTTGTAGTAGGCGTCGTAAAAGCCTGCCGACAGAACATAAGTGCCGACCATGACCCGGCGCTGCACTTCGGGACCAAAGCCTTCGGCGCGGGTCTTTTCGTACATCTCGGTGATGCCATCGCCCTGGGCCAGCTTGGCCCGGTGACCAAAGCGCACCCCGTCGTAGCGGGCAAGGTTCGACGAGGCCTCGGCGGGCGCAATGACGTAGTAGGCGGGCAAGGCGTATTTTGTGTGGGGCAGAGTGATATCGACGATCTCGGCGCCTGCGTCCCGCAGCATGTCCTGACCCTTGGCCCAGAGTGCCTCGATCTCGTCGGGCATCCCGTCCATGCGGTATTCCTTGGGGATGCCGATCTTTTTGCCCCGGATGTCACCGGTCAGCATGGCTTCGAAATCGGGGACGGCCAGTTCGGCGGAGGTCGAATCCTTGGGGTCGTGCCCGGACATGGCGGTCATCATGATGGCCGCGTCGCGTACATCCTTGGTCATCGGTCCCGCCTGATCGAGGGAGGAGGCAAAGGCCACAATCCCCCAGCGCGACACGCGCCCATAGGTCGGCTTGATCCCGGTGATGCCGACAAAGGCAGCGGGCTGGCGGATTGATCCGCCGGTATCCGTCCCGGTCGCGGCAAGGCACAGGTCCGCCGCCACGGCCGAGGCAGAGCCGCCGGACGACCCGCCGGGTGTCAGTTGCCGGTCGTCAATCTTCCACGGGTTGACAGCATTGCCATAGACGGAGGTTTCATTGGACGACCCCATGGCGAATTCGTCCATGTTCAGCTTGCCCAGCATAACCGCGCCGGCATCGAACAATTGGGTGGTCACGGTCGATTCGTACTCGGGCCGGAACCCTTCAAGGATGCGGCTGGCCGCCTGCGAAGGCACACCCTTGGTGCAGAACAGGTCCTTGATCCCCAAAGGAATGCCGCACAGGTCCGGGGCATCGCCTGCCTTGATCCGGGCATCCGCAGCCGTCGCCTGGGCGCGGGCGATGTCTGGCGTGTGATGGACAAAGGCGTTCAGGGCCCCTGCCCCGTCAATCTCGGTCAGGCAGGCCTCGGTCAGTTCGACCGCCGTCACCTCTCCCTTGCGCAGGGCATCGCGGGCGGCAGAAATCGTGAGTTTGGACAGATCGCTCATTCCACCACCTTCGGCACGGCAAAGAAGCCCTCGCGGGCATCGGGGGCATTCTTGAGAACCGCGGCTTGCTGGTTCCCGTCGGTCACCACATCCTCGCGCCTCTTCAGGCGCATGGGGGTGACAGAGGTCATCGGCTCGACCCCGTCGACGTCCACTTCGTTGAGCTGTTCGATAAAGCCCAGAATGGTGCTGAATTCCTTGGCCAGCGCGGGCAGGGCCGCGTCCTCGACCTTGATGCGGGCAAGTTTGGCCACCCGGCGGGCGGTGCCTTCGTCGATCGACATGGGGCGTCTCCGGTTCTCGTTCAGCCTTGGCGTTTACCGCCCCCTTGGGCCATGGGCAAGCACCGGACGTCGATAAGTCTCAAGGACGACCACGAACATCACAGCATTCAGCAAATGCCACAGGAAATGGGTGCCAATTGGCAAGGTTTCGCACACGGCCAGATCAAGGGACCGGACCGAAATAGACACCGCCAAAATGGCCGCCGCCACCGCCAGCCCCTGAGCGACCCCCGGCGCCCTGCGGCGCAGACCAAGGGCATAGGCGATCAGGGCCAGCGGTACGGTCCAGTAAAAGTCCGAGATCGACAGGAACGGAACGCTGTCAAGAATCGGGACAACAAGGGCGGCATAGGGCAGATAGAGAACTGTCCCCAGAAGCGCCGCCCAAAGCGGCCAGCCCAGCACATCGCGGTTGAGGGCGAAAAGGTAGACTAGGATAAACACCCCGATGGGCGCGCTGTCCGCCGCCCCGGCCCAGGCGGTGGCCGTGGTGTGAAACAAAAAGCTGCCGATGGCGATCAGGGCCAGAATAAAGCTCAGGACCCGGCCCATCGCGCTGCCCTGCATTCGCTGCCAATAGATCAACGCAACCAGAAGGTAGCCAAGATTGGTCACCGCATTCAGCGGCTCTGACCAAAAGGCAAAGTCGGTGCGTTCGCAGTAGGCGTCGATCTTTTGCATCCAGTCCATGGTGCGACCCTTCCTGTTTGACCTATGATTGCCACATCATCATGAACGGAGCATCCCATGAGACTGACCTGGCTTGGACATTCCAGTTTTCGGCTTGAGATAGGCGGGCAGGTCCTGCTGATCGACCCCTGGTTCACCGGCAACCCCGTCTTTCCTGCGGATCGCAAGGATGAGGCGATCGCGGGTGTCACCCATATCCTTGTGACCCATGGCCACGGGGACCATGCCGCCGACACACCCAGCCTCGCCAAGGCGCTGGATATCCCTGTGATCTGTTGCCATGAGCTGTCGGAAATCTGGGGGGCCGAGGGTCTCAAGGCCCGGGGGATGGGCAAAGGCGGCACACAGATTCTGGGCGAGGTTGCGGTGACGATGGTCAATGCCTCGCACTCGGCCTCTGCCGACTTTACCGGCGTTCCGACGGCGGCAGGCAGCGAGGCGGGCTTTATGATCGCAGGCGAAGGCCATGTGATCTATGTGACCGGCGACACCGACATCATGGCCGATATGGACTGGATGGGGGATTACCACAAACCCGACATCGGCATCCTGTGTTGCGGCGGGCACTACACAATGGACATCGACCGGGCCGCCTATGCCGCCAAACGGTATTTCAACTTTCAGACGGTCATTCCCTGCCATTACAAGACGTTCCCCCTGCTGGCCCAATCCGCACAGCCCCTCGCCGACGCCCTGCCCGGTGTGAAGGTGCTGATGCCCGAGGTGATGGAGACGGTCGCGCTTTAGACCAGATCCCGCGCGGCCACCGCTTTGGCCGCCCCTCCAATGTCATGCACCAAGGTCTGGGCCATGGAACGCATGACCATGACCTCAAAGGCAGCGTCGCCCACCCGCGTGACGCTGGCCATCATATGGGCAACCATGGTGCGGGCGGTCTGACCGACGGGAAAGGCCGTTGCGCGCAGGTCCAGCGGCACAAGGCGGGCAAGAACCGCCTCAACAGCCGGGCCTTCGACCCGCAACACGGCATTGGCGCCGGTCTGATCGGTCTGCGCCGCCCCCTCAAGGTCCGGCAAGGCCGCCCCCATCACAAGCGCCCTGCCCCGGCCAACCCAAAGGGCGCGGGCCTCGCCTTTGCGATCCATCCGGCCCACCTTGGGCATGCCCAGCCCGACGGCGGCTTTCAGCGCCTTGGACACAGCGGTCTGCTTGCCCTTGAAGGGCGCCACCGAGGTTACGGGTCCGGTTTCCACCTCTGACAGGGTAAGGCCGCCAACCTCAACCGGGACCAGCCCGGCCAACGGGCTCTTTGCAATCAGCCTAGCCACGCAACCGTCCTCCTTCAGGATCAAAAAACACCGGATCGCAAACCTCGCACAGCGTCTCGATCTTGCGCAGGTGATCGACCAGACGAACAGTCTCGCCATGGCGGGCGCGGCCATCCTTCAGAAAGCCAAGCCCGATCATCCGGCCCAACGTCGGCGAATGGCAGACCGAGGTCACATACCCTTGGTCATTCACCCGCACGGCCTCGGCCTTTTCCTCGAACAGATGGGCCCCGGCGGTCAACTGGCCAGCCGCCGCGACAGGGCGCAGGCCCACGAGTTGCTCGAGATTGTCGTCCAGAAGCCCCGGCCTGCGGGACATGGTCTGACCGATGCAATCCTTTTTCAGGCTCACCATCCGGTCCATCCCGATGTCAAAGGCGGTGGTACGGCCATGAATCTCGGCATGGGTGATAAAGCCCTTCTCGATCCGCAAGACGTTAAGCGCCTCCATCCCATAAGGACCGCCGCCCAGAACCTCCGCCTGCGCCACCAAAAGCCGGTACAGGCTCTCGCCGTAATCGGCGGGCACTGCCACCTCATAGGCCATTTCCCCCGAGAACGAGATGCGGAACAACCGGCCCGCGACGCCCGACACCATGACCGGACCACAGCCCATGTAGGGCATCGCCGCGTCATCGGTCGGTGTGTCGAGAATGGTGTTCAAAAGCTCTCGCGCCTTGGGGCCGGCAACCGAAAACTGGGCCCAGCTTTCGGTGACGGACACGATCTGCACATCCAGATCCGGGCGCAGCACCTGCGACACGAAATCCAGATGGCGCATGACAAGGCCCGCCGCTGCGGTGGTCGTGGTCATGACGTAATGGGTGTCGGCCAGCCGGGCCGTGGTGCCATCGTCCATCACATAGCCGTCTTCGCGCAGCATCAGGCCATAGCGGACCTTGCCGACCTTCAGGCTCGAAAAGGTGTTGGCATAAACGAAATCCAGCAAAGCCGCCGCATCGGGCCCTTGAATATCGATCTTGCCCAGCGTCGAGACATCGCAAACCCCGACCGCCGAGCGGACCATTGCCACCTCGCGATCGCAGGCCTCCCGCCAGGTGGTCTCACCCGGTTTGGGGAAATAGGAGGGGCGATACCACAACCCCGCCTCGATCATCGGCGCGCCCAGCGCGACCGATGCGCCGTGCGAAGTGGTGAACCGCTCGGGCGCAAAGCCCTTGCCCTGGCTGCCCGCCCCCATCGCCGCGATCGACACAGGCACATAGGGCGGGCGGAACGTGGTCGTCCCGGTCTCTGGGATGCCTCGGCCCGTGGCATCGGCCAGCACGGCCAGCGCCGCCACGTTCGACGATTTGCCCTGATCGGTTGCCATGCCCTGGGTGGTATAGCGCTTCATATGCTCGACCGAGGCAAAGTTCTCCTGCGCGGCCAGACGGATATCCTTCACATGGACATCATTCTGGAAATCCAGCCATTTGCGGCCCTTGCCCTCAACCGCCCACAGGGCGCTGATCGCATAGGGGCGTTCTTCAGCCTCTGGCACCTCGACCTGCGGGGCAGACACGCCAAGGACGGCCAGCGCCTCGGTCGCGGCACGAATACCGTCCGCGAGGCAGCCGTGGGTGGCAAAAACACCATTGGCAGAGCCCGCCACCACCATGCCGGGGATCGACCCGGGGCGGGGCACAAAGGACAGGATCTCCGGTTCCCAGACCGGGCGGCCATTCATGTGGCAGGTCAGATGGACCGTCGGGTTCCAGCCCCCCGACATGGCCAGGCAATCAGTGCGGATACGGCGAATGCCACCGTTATGGCGGATAGTGATATGCTCAAGGCCCAGGCGGCCGGCTGTCCCGATCACCGTCGACCCGGTAAAGACCGGGTAGTCGCTCCCCGATGTCACCCCGTCGCGGCTGTCGATCAGGCCCACGACCTTCACCCCGGCGGCTGCCAGGTCACGGGCGGTGCGATGGGCATCGTCATTATTGCCAAAAACGGTGACTTCCTTGCCCGGTGCCACCCCCCAACGGTTCAGATAGGCCCGCACGGCCCCGGCCATCATGATGCCCGGACGGTCGTTGTTCGGAAAAGCAATCGGTCGCTCCAGAGCGCCTGCCGCAAGGACCGAGGCCTTGGCCACGATGCGCCAGAAACATTCGCGAGGGGCAGCACCAGAGACAGCACCTGGGGCCGCATGAAGGGCCACCCGCTCCAACGCGCCAAAGGTGCCCTGGTCATAGGCGCCCGTCACGGTGGTGCGGGCCATAAGGCGGACGTTGGGCAGGGCGGCCAGCTCGGCCAGCACTTCGCCCACCCATTCGTGCGACGGGATACCGTCCACATCCTCGACCTCGGCCAGCATACGGCCACCCATCCGGGCATCCTCATCAGCCAGGATCACGTCAGCCCCGGCACGCGCCGCCGTCAGGGCCGCCATCAGGCCCGCAGGCCCGGACCCGATCACGAGGACATCGCAAAAGGCAAAGGCCTTCTCATATGGCTCGCCATTGGTCTGGCCGGACAAGGCCCCAAGACCCGCCGCCCGCCGGATGATCGGCTCATAAAGGCGCTCCCAGAAGGCGCGGGGCCACATAAAGGTCTTGTAGTAGAAACCCGCCCCAAGAAACGGCGAGATCAGATCATTCACGCTCATCACGTCGCGCTCAAGCGACGGCCAGCGGTTCTGGCTGCGGGCAGCCAACCCGGCAAACAGCTCCTGCTGGGTCGCGCGAACGTTGGGCACAAGGCCCGCTCCCTGCCCGACAGAGACAAGCGCATTGGGCTCTTCGGGCCCCGCGGTCAGAATGCCGCGCGGGCGGTGATACTTGAACGACCGGCCCACCAGGCGGACGTCATTGGCCAGCAGCGCCGAGGCCAGCGTATCCCCCTCGCGCCCCTGCAAGCGCTTGCCGTCAAAGCTGAAATCGACCGTTCCCGGCCCGATCAGACCATGTCCCTCGATCCTCATCGGGCCACCTTTTCAGCCAGTACCGCGTCACCCACCAGATGGGTCACCGTATCCCGCTCCACCAGCGCAAAGGTGCCGCAGGGATCGTGGTACCACAGCTCGCGGCTCGCCCCGGCGGGGTTCTCACGCAGATGCACATAATCGTCCCAGGCCGCCTCACCAGCATCGGGGGCGGGGCGGTTCAGGGCGACGTCCGCGCCAGACCAGGTGAATTCCCGCCGGTCGCGTGTGCCGCAATGTGGACAATTGATGCGCATCTCAAGGTATTCCCTGCTTCGCTTCGTTCCAAATACTCAAAAATCCGACCCAACCGCCCTTAGCCGCCCTTAGTGCAGGTTGTGCTGGGACCCTGTGCCCTCTTCGTCGATGATCCCCTGCCCGGTCCGAAACCGATCCAGCCGGAACCCGGCGGCGGTTTCATGGGGCGCGCCGGTCGCGATCAGGTGGGCATAGGCATAGCCAGAGGCCGGGACCGCCTTGAACCCCCCATAGTTCCAGCCGTAGTTCACGAACAGCCCGTCGACATGGGTCCGGTCGATGATTGGTGACCCGTCGGGGGACATATCCATGATTCCGCCCCAGCTGCGCAGGACCTTGGCCTTGCCGATCATCGGCATCAGCGTCATCGCCGCGTCCATGACGTGTTCCTTCATCGGCAGGTTCCCGCGCGCCGCATAGCTGGGGTAAAAGTCGATATCGCCGCCAAAGACCAACCCGCCCTTGTCGGACTGGCTGATATAGAAGTGGCCCATGCCAAAGCTGACGACATGGTCGATCACCGGCTTCAGGCCTTCAGTGACAAAAGCCTGCAAAACATGGCTCTCGACGGGCAGGCGCATGCCCGCAAGCGCGGCCACCTGGCCAGAGCGGCCGGCCGTGACCATTGCCACCTTCTTGGCCCGGATCGCGCCGCGGGTGGTCTGCACGCCCTTGACCACGCCGTTCTCGATGTCGATGCCGGTCACTTCGCAATTCTGGATCAGGTCCACACCCCGGCTGTCCGCCCCCCGGGCATAGCCCCAGGCGACCGCGTCGTGCCGAGCGGTGCCGCCGCGCGGATGCAGAAGACCTCCGTAGATCGGAAAGCGGACATTGTCGAAGTCGAGGTAGGGCAGATACTTGCGAACCCCCTCCCGGTCCAGAAGCACCGCATCATCGCCCTGGTTGATCATCGCATTGCCCCGCCGGACAAAGGCGTCGCGCTGCCCGTCCGAATGGAACAGATTGATCAGCCCCCGCTGCGAATGCATGACGTTGTAGTTGAGGTCTGCCTCGAGGCCTTCCCAAAGCTTCAGAGAGTGGGAGTAGAACTCGGAATTGCCGGGAAGAAAGTAGTTGGCCCGGACGATCGTCGTGTTCCGCCCGACGTTGCCGCCACCCAGATAGCCCTTTTCCAGAACCGCCACATTGGTGATGCCGTGCATCTTGGCCAGGTAGTAGGCCGTCGACAGCCCATGTCCGCCGCCGCCGATGATGATAACGTCATACTCGGCCTTGGGGGTGGGATCGCGCCACATCGGCTTCCAGCCGGTCTGGCCCCGCAAGCCTTCCCAGATCACCCGCAGCCCTGAATAGCCCATGCGCCCGTCCTCGCGTTAGAATCCGTCTCGCGATAGCGAAGGGATCATGCTGGAACGACGATAGCAACGGGCGGCACGAAAGGCATGTCCGCTTTTCGACATCGACCGTCGTATCCGCGACGTCGCGCAGATATGCCGCAGGTAAGGACGCTCGTAGGGACGCTTGTAAGGATAGCAGCGAGGGTGCCGGACAGGTCCCTATGCCTCCTGCAAACGCACGGCCCCGCCGTTGGCCCCGTGATCAGACCCACACAGATCGTGGTCCGCCAGGCTTTCGATGACCTGGCAGTCCGAGACGCATCCCCCGGCACAGGCGGCGATCATGCGGTCAAGTTCGGCCCCCAGCGCCTGCAGCCGTGCGATCCTGCGGGTCACCTCGGCCCGCTGCGCCCTTGCAATGGCGTCCACAGCCGCACAGTCCTGACCGGAGTCGGCAGAGAGGTCCAGCAGGTCCGATATCGCCTCAAGCTGAAAGCCAAGGTCGCGGGCGTGGCGAATGAACCGCAGACGATCGACGTCGGACTTGCTATAGAGGCGTCGATTGCCATCGGTACGGGGCGGAGCAGGCAACAGGCCCCGCGCCTCGTAGTACCGGATGGTCGTGACCTTTACGCCCGAGGTTCGGGCGGCACCTCCAATTGTCTGATCGGCCATATCGCCTCTTGCTTCTACAGTGACTGTAGATGGCATCCTTGGCCTCACTCAGCAGAATCGCAAGGAAAAACCATGGGCGCAGGACATCACCACCACGATCACGAGACAGCCTTTGACGGAATGGAACCGGCCTATCGGCGGGTCCTCTGGATCGTCATCTCCATCAACGCGGCCATGTTCGTGATAGAAGTTGCGGCTGGTAGCCTGGCGGGCAGTCAGGCGCTAAAGGCGGACGCTCTCGATTTTCTGGGCGATAGTCTGACCTATGGCCTGAGCCTTGCTGTTCTGGGCATGCCGCTGGCCCGTCGGGCGCTGGTCGCCCTGCTTAAGGGGCTGTCTCTGGCTGCCATGGGGGTCTGGGTCCTTGGAACGACCGTCTGGCAGATCTTTGTGCTGGGCGTGCCGCAGGCCGAGGTGATGGGCGCCGTCGGCTTCCTCGCGCTGATGGCCAATGTGGCCAGCGTCATCCTGTTGATGCGCTGGCGCGAGGGGGATGCAAACGTCCGTTCTGTCTGGCTGTGTTCACGCAACGACGCGGTCGGCAACGTCGCCGTGATTGCCGCAGCCGGGCTGGTCGCCCTGACCAACACGGCCTGGCCCGACCTGATTGTTGCGGCACTCATGGCCGGACTGTTCCTGTCGTCGGCGGTTCAGATCCTCAGGCGGGCCACGGCGGAACGTCAAAGCGTGCTGCGGGACGCCAGCTAGCCGCCCCGACACACCCGAATGCCGATGTCAGAGGCCTTTGGCCCGGTAGCTTGCCGCCACCCGCCCGATCGAGACGAGGTAGGCCGCCGTGCGCAGATCGTGAACATCGGCGCGGTCATGCCAGACCTCTCGCATGGATTGGTAGGCCCCCCGCATCGTGTCATCGAGGCCGGACCGCACAAGCTCAAGCTCGCCCGCACCGCGCAGGTATTGCTGTTTGAACCCCGGGGACAGGGTCCATCCAAGACCCTTGTCGGCTGACAGACGCTCCAACTCGTCGACCAGCATCTGGTGGCGGCTTTCCTCGGCGCGCCGCTGCATCCGGCCAAATCGGATATGGCTGAGATTCTTGACCCATTCAAAATAGGACACCGTGACGCCGCCCGCGTTTGCGTACATGTCGGGGATGATGACAGTGCCCTTGGCGCGCAGCACTTCGTCCGCGCCAGCCGTGACAGGGCCGTTTGCGGCCTCGATGATCAGGGGGGCCTGAATGGAGTGCGCGTTCGTCATGTTGATGACCCCCTCAAGGGCCGCGGGGATAAGGATGTCACAGTCGGCCTCAAGAAGGGCGGCACCGTCGTCAGACAGGGCGGCGTCGGGAAACCCCTTGATGCTTCCGTGCTTGACGATCCACTGGCGGACGTCTTCGACGTTAAGGCCGGCTTCGCTGTACAAGGCCCCGTCGCGTTCGATGATGCCGGTGATGCGGCAACCATCCTCTTCGGACAGGAATTTGGCGGCATGGTAGCCCACGTTTCCAAGCCCCTGCACGATCACCCTTTTGCCATCAAGGCTGCCCGACAATTTCGCCGCCGCCACGTCCTGGGGATAGCGAAAGAACTCGCGCAAGGCGTATTGCACGCCGCGACCCGTCGCCTCGGTCCGGCCCTGGATACCGCCTGCGTTGATCGGTTTGCCCGTGACACAGGCGTTGCTGTTGATGTCGGTGGTGTTCATGCGTTTGTACTGGTCGGCGATCCACGCCATCTCACGCTCGCCGGTGCCCATGTCCGGGGCTGGGACGTTCTGGGCGGGGTTGATCATATCGCGCTTGATCAGCTCATAGGCAAAGCGGCGGGTGATCAGCTCCATCTCGTGCTCGTCCCAGTCGCGCGGATCTATGCGCAGCCCGCCCTTTGAACCGCCATAAGGTACTTGGACCAGTGCGCATTTGTAGGTCATCAAGGCCGCCAGCGCCTCAACCTCGTCCTGGTGCACGCTAGGCGCAAACCGGATGCCGCCCTTGGCCGGTTCCATATGCTCTGAGTGGACAGACCGGTAGCCGGTAAAGGTATGCAAGCCGCCGCGCAGCCTCACGCCGAAGCGGACCGTATAGGTGGCATTGCAGACCCGGATCTTTTCTTCAAGTCCGGGCGAGAGGTCCATAAGCGCGACCGCCCGGTTGAACATGATGTCGACGGAGTCGCGAAAACTCGGTTCAACAGGATGTGTTTGGGCAAGTGCCATCTAGATGTCCTTTTCGTGTGCCCGGATCGGGCCGCATGTGTATGGGGAAGTGATGTGGGGCGGCGAGCTGCTCGAAATACTCAAGCCTAACTCCGATTCGCTTATTTCAACCTCCAAGATTATCGGCAGCCCGTCAATTCGGTCTTTTCAGGGGCATCCCGAGATCAAGTGGCCAGCCTGTCCTGCCGGCCATTGGCGCCAGGCTGGCACCAATCGGACTGCCTGTCCCCGTCTATCCCTCGATCGTCGCCAACGGACCCGTTCCCGACCCTAAACCGCCCAACTTGAGCCATAATACGCAGGCATTACTGCAATTTGCAAAAGACCGGTTGGATTTGATTCCGACGCCTTTTGATTAACCAGTGCGATGTTGTGCAACCCATGGCAGAGACCATCTAGGACCGAAAGTCTTATGAAGCATACTCCAAACTGGATTCCATCAAAAGTTCGCGCCTTTCGCCGCGATCAAGATGGCTCGATGATCGTCTTTTCGCTGTTCATTTTCGCGATGATGCTGATCGTCGGAGGTATGGCCGTGGATATCATGCGGTTCGAAACCTACCGGGCTCGCTTGCAATCGACGCTGGACCGGGCCGTGCTGGCCGCAGCCGATTTGGATGTCTGCCTCGATAACGCACAAAACGCCGAAGACGTCGTTCGGGACTATGTCCTCAAGAATGGATTCCAAAATCAACTGGATACAGTCACGGTCGTCGAAGGCTTCAACTCTTGCAGCGTTTCCGCCGTCGCCTCGATCGAGGTGAACACGATTTTCATGCAAATGGTGGGTGTCGATCAGCTTTCGACGCCAGCCGCCAGCGCAGCCATCGAGGCCCTGAACGAGATCGAGATCAGCCTCGTCCTCGATGTGTCCGGCTCTATGGGATCGAACAACCGACTGGTGAACATGCGCAACGCCGCCCGCGAATTCGTGGCGACCATGTTCAACGGGTTTGACGATGACGCCCTGTCGATCTCGGTCGTGCCCTATTCGACCCATGTCAACCTTGGGCCCGAACTGGCCAGCCATTACAACCTGAACTACGCGCATGATTACAGCCATTGCGTCGATTTGCCGGCCTCTGCCTATAACTCCACAGCCCTTCCGCCAGGCGCCGGCTACGACCAGGCCGCGCATGTGGACGTGGAAAGCTATGCGAGCGACTGGAGCCGTCGTGGAGCCTCTGACTTCGTGTGCAACCCGGATTCCCGTTCCCGTGTCGTGCCGGTGTCGCGAAATGAAAGCGCCGTAGACACGATGATCTCCAACCTCAGATCCGACGCCTGGACGTCCATCGAGATGGGCGCGAAATGGGGCGTTACCCTGCTCGACCCCTCATCACAGCCGGCGGTGTCTGGCCTGATTGCAGACGGCGTCGTGGACGCCCAGTTCGAGGGCCGTCCTTTGGCCTATGGCACCGACGGATCGCTCAAGGTCATGGTGCTGATGACGGATGGTGAGAATACCCGCCACTACGAATTGGACCCCGCTTACAGGTCGGGATGGTCCGACGTTTGGTACGACGGGTCGGACAACTACTATGTCGAAGATGAAGAGTATTCCGACACCGACCGTGATGGTCGGAGCCGTGAAGATTATTACACGCCAGACAACGACCGGTGGACCAACACACGGCGGGGCGACCGGCTGACCTGGCCCGAGCTTTGGGCGCAAATCAATCTGGATGCCCATGCGTGGTATTTCCGTGCCAACCAGCGCAACTCAAATAGTGTATACAACGACTGGTACGGTGACATCTTCACCACCACCTACACCGATGCCAAGGATGCCAGGCTTGACGCGATCTGTAGCGCAGCCAAGGCCCAGGGCATCGTCATCTTTGCCATCGGTTTCGAGGTAACCAACCGCGCGGCCGATGTCATGTCCAGCTGTGCGTCCTCGCCCAGTCACTTCTATCGCGTCCAAGGCCTTGAGATCGCAACCGCATTTGCCTCGATCGCCAGCCAGATCACAGCCCTGAGGCTTGTCCAATGACCACAATCAAATCAAGCGATTGCGCCAAGGTTCCATTCCTGCGCCGGTTCCGCCGGTCGGAAGAGGGCAACGGGACAATTGAATTCGTCCTTTTTGTCCCTTTCTTTCTGGCACTCTTCCTGTCGAGCTTCGAACTCGGAATGCTCCTGGCCCGAAACGTGATGCTGGACCGGGGCGTCGACATCGCAGTTCGTCAGGTCCGCCTGGGCCAGATGGACCCGGTCAACCATGACAACATGAAGGCTGCCGTCTGTGATGCCGCAGTCATCATCCCCGATTGCCTGAACTCTCTCCAGCTTGAGATGCGTCCTTTAAACCCCCGGAACTGGGATAACATCCCGGTCGGCGCCGATTGCGTCGACGTCGAAGAACCCAGCACCCCGGTGCGACAGTTCGTAGCCGGTCAGCCAAACCAGCTGATGATCATCCGGGCCTGTTCGCTTTTTGATCCCATTGCGCCAACCGCGGCGCTTGGTGCCCAACTGACGCGTCAAAGTGGCGACAAATACGCCCTGACATCGTCCGCAGCCTTTGTGGTGGAGCCTGATTGATATGACCATAGCCCGCCAAATGGCCATCAGCCTTCTAAGCAAAGGCCTTTCGAAGATCGCAGGACCGGCCCAACGGCTGCGTCGCGATCAGGAAGGCAGCGTTTCGGTCGAAGCGATCTTGATGTTGCCCCTGCTGATCTGGGCCTTCCTTGGCACATGGGTATTTTTTGACGCCTATAAAGCGCAGTTCGTCAATGCCAAGGCAGGCTACACCATCGGCGACATCCTCAGCCGGGAAACCGGTTTCGTCACCCCCGAATACATGGACAGCCTGTATAACCTGCAACAGTTCCTGGTCGAACGGGGCGATCCGATCCGCCTGCGCCTGTCGGTCATCACCTATGACGAAGACAATGACAGCTATGAAGTCCGCTGGTCGCGGAACCGTGGCGGCGGCGGCGTCATCACGGATAGTGACGTAGAGGAGATGCGCGACATGATCCCGATTATGGCGGATGGAAGCAGCGCGATCATCGTGCAGACGTCGATGGAATATATCCCGATATACCGCAACGGCCTGTCCGACCTGGTCTTTGACGACTTCGTCGTGACGCGTCCCCGCTTTGCAGGCCAGCTGTGTTGGAATAGCAGCAACACCAGCACGTCACAGTCAACGGCGACCTGCTAGGGGCGCTCCGTCGACCCATTGAGCCTAGTCGTCAGATGACAGTTGGTCGGGCACACCGGCCAGTCGCAGGGACATCTGTTCGCCCATGAACTTGGTCGCTCGCATTGGGGTGACGCCACCGACGCCGACCCGGTTGCCAACCCGCCACCAAAGCCCCGGCACCCAGGTCCGCTGACCCGGTTCCTTGAGCTTGAGGACAAAACCGTTCGACGGCTTGAGGGCAAAGGCCCCCCGCTCGACCGCTGCGATCTCGTCCCAGCGGGCCAGCCAGCGACCGCTTGTGTCGCGCAGGCCTTCGTCGGTCAGCTCCAGCACCAGCGAAGTCGCCTTGCGAAGCTGTTCCCCGCCCCAGAGCACAACAACACCCACAGCAATGGACAAGACCGAGAACAAGGCCCCGGCGGCACTGGTAAAGGCCATCCAGAACAACAGCGCCCCAAGGGCATAAAGGACCCCGATCGCAAAGATGCGCCGCCCCGTCGACGGATAAAGCCGCATGAGGATCTCGTCATCGTTGCGATCGGTCATCTGCACTCTCTTTTCCCATATCCGTCGCTTGCCTAGCCTGCGACGGCGGTCAGGGCCAGAGTTATCGCGCAGGCACCACTTCGTATCCCGGCTCTTCGGGTTCGTCATCTACCATTTCAGAGGGGAAACCTGGGGCAAGGATCGACAGACCTGTCGCCTCTTCGAGCCGTTCGATGATCCGGTCAGACTGGGCGCGAGGGCCATAGCGCCGGATCCCGTCTTCAAAGATCGAGACCATCAGAGGGCTGATTTCCAGCGGGACGTCCGCTGCCTCTGCAATGGACTGGAACAGGCCGATGTCCTTTTTCACAAGGTCCATTGTAAAGTTGATGTCACGGCAGCCATTGAGGATCATCTGGCTTTCGGTCTCGTGGACAAACGACGTCCCCGATGAGATCTTGATGGCCTCATATGTCGTCGCCAGATCAAGCCCCGCCGCCTTCATCGTCACCATCGCCTCGCAAACGGTCAGCAGGTTGGCGGTGGCCAGATAGTTGGTCATCACCTTGAGGATCGAGGCAGAGCCGACGGGCCCTGTGTGCAACACCCGCCGCCCCAGTACGGTCAGCAGCGGCAGGACCGCGTCAAACGTCTCGCGGTCGCCGCCCATAAAGATCGAGATATTGCCCGTCGCCGCCCGGTGGCAGCCACCTGACACGGGGGCCTCGGCGGCCTGTCCGCCGCGGGTGGTGACCTCGCCGGCCAGCCGCTTGACCTCTTCGGCGTCGGTCGTCGACATCTCGATCCAGATCTTGCCCGGCCCGACTGCAGGCAGCATCGATTCGACCACTGCCGCGCAGGCGGCGGGCGACGGCAGGCAGGTGATGACCACGTCACAGTCCCGCATCATGTCGACGGGCGAACCACCGTCCCGCGCGCCCTTTTCGACAAAGCCCGCCACGGCGGCCGGGTCGAGGTCGTGGACCGAAAGGTCCATACCGTTGCGCAGCAAACTTCCCGCGAGTTTGGCCCCAACGTTGCCCAGCCCGATAAATCCAATTTTCATGAGTGTGATCCTCTCACCTTTATGTTGGCCGCAGAATGTCCAGCCTGCACCCTGCGCTCTGGCCTCAATGCGACGCACCAAGGTCTCTTACGGCAGAAAGTTTGTCGCTCGAGTGGCCAAGTCGCAGCCCTTGCCCCGCAACTGCCGGGCCACTACGGTGCGGAAACCTGAAAATGAGCGTGAAATCGTGACACTTCGCCCCCTCCTCGTACTTGTAGGCCTGACGCTTGGACTGGCGGCCTGCAACGACTGGCCAGAGATCGAGGTGCCCGGTTCTGCCCAAAGTCAGGCGGCATCCTGGCCACGCCTGCTACCGCTTGCACCCATCCTGACGCGGGCCGACGCGACCGTTCCAGATGAGGGCCCCTCTGCCGCACGCATCGCCAGCCTCGAAGCCCGTGCCGGGGTCATTCGTCGTCCAGTCATCGACCCTCAGACCCGGAAGGATATGGAAGTTGGCGTCGATCTGTCGGGGCTGTATGACGATGCGTTGAACTGATCGGCCGGACAGGATAACAGCGATCCGACCCCTTCAATGACGGACCAGCCCCATGACAACAGACATTTCTCCCCGCCCCTTGCGGCTTGGCATCGCGGGTCTTGGGACCGTCGGCACTGGCTTGGTCAAGATCGTGCAAGAGCATGCCCCCTTGCTGGCCTCGCGGGCCGGCCGGCCCATCGAAATCGTCGCCGTCTCGGCCCGCGCCAAGGCTAAGAATCGAGGCGTCGACCTGTCTGCCTACGCCTGGGAGGATGATCCGGTTGCTCTGGCCGGGCGGGCCGATATCGACGTCTTTGTCGAGTTGATGGGCGGATCCGATGGGCCAGCGCGCAGGGCAACAGAAACCGCGATTGCGGCTGGCAAAGACGTCGTAACCGCGAACAAGGCCCTTCTGGCGCTGCATGGCCAGGCCCTTGCCACTGCGGCGGAAGCGGCGGGAAAGGTGATCCGGTTCGAGGCGGCCGTGGCGGGCGGCATTCCGGTGGTCAAGGCCCTCACCGAAGGTCTGGCCGGGAACGAGATCAGCCGGGTGATGGGGGTCATGAACGGCACCTGCAACTATATTCTGACACGGATGGAAAGTGCAGGCCTGCCATATGAAACAGTCTTCCAGGAGGCCTCCGACCTTGGCTACCTTGAGGCTGATCCAAATCTGGACGTCGGTGGCATTGATGCGGGGCACAAGCTGGCCCTTCTGGCGGCCATAGCCTTTGGAACCCAGGTCGACTTCGACGCCGTGGAACTGGAAGGGATCGGCTCGATCACGATCGAGGACATCCGGCAGGCCGCCGATATGGGCTACAAGATCAAGCTTTTGGGCGTCGCCCAGATGACTGGGCGCGGGCTGGAACAGCGTATGTCCCCCTGTCTTGTTCCCGAAACCTCTCCGCTTGGTCAACTGCAGGGCGGCACCAACATGGTGGTTCTTGAAGGCGACGCAGTGGGGCAGATCGTCTTGCGCGGGGCTGGTGCCGGCTCTGGCCCGACGGCCAGCGCTGTGATGGCGGACATCATGGATATTGCGCGCGGCTATCGCGTCCCGACATTTGGGCAGCCTGCTGCGAACCTGCGTCAGGCGCGTGCCGCTCGGGCAGCCGTGGCGGCACCCTATTACCTGCGTATGCAGCTTCTCGATAAACCAGGTGCTTTGGCCAAGGTCGCCCGGGTTCTGGGCGAGGCTGGCATCTCGATCGACCGGATGCGGCAGTACAGTCACGAGGACGTCGCCGCCCCGGTTCTTATCGTGACCCACAAGACGACGCGGACAGCACTGGAAGAGGCGTTGGTCGGATTTGAGGAAACCGGTGTCATGGCAGGTCCGCCCGTCGCTATCAGGATCGAAGCAGTCTGATTAGGTCCGAAGAATTTTCGAGAAAATTCTTTGACCGCAATTCTGCCGCGAGTTTCGAACAATTGGCGATATTCCAGAATTTTCGCGAAAATTCTTGGCATTGTGGATTTGCGTTAGCGTTCACACTGTTGTCACCGTGCTCCCGCTAGGGGTAGGTCAAATTATTGACCATTAAGGAACGACCGATGACCAAGGCTCTCGAATTTCACGACCGCATGCTTTCGCTCGGCCTGGCCCGTGTGTCAGAGGCTGCTGCAATCGCCTGTGCCCCCCTGATCGGCCGGGGCGACGAAAAGGCTGCCGACCAGGCCGCCGTCGACGCGATGCGCACCCAATTGAACAAGCTTGATATCCAAGGCGTCGTGGTGATTGGCGAGGGTGAGCGGGACGAGGCCCCCATGCTGTACATCGGCGAAGAAGTCGGCGCAGGCTCCGGCCCTCAAGTCGACATCGCGCTTGACCCTCTTGAGGGCACGACACTGACGGCCAAGGACATGCCAAACGCGTTGGCCGTCATCGCGATGGGGCCACGTGGATCGATGCTGCACGCCCCTGACGTCTATATGGAGAAGCTGGCCATCGGCCCAGGGTTTCGGCGTGGTGTCGTGACGCTGGACATGTCACCAGCGGAACGGGTTTCGGCGCTGGCATCGGCCAAAGGGTGTTCGACCACTGACATCACCGTCTGTGTCCTGGAACGCCCCCGCCACGAAGACATGATTGCCGAGTTGCGCTCGACAGGGGCTGCTATCCGCCTGATCACAGATGGTGATGTGGCCGGTGTCATGCATTGCGCCGAACCTGCGACGACGGGCATCGACATGTACATGGGCTCTGGCGGCGCACCCGAAGGCGTCCTGGCCGCTGCGGCACTGAAATGCATGGGTGGCCAGATCTTCGGCAAGCTGTTGTTCCGCAACGATGACGAGCGGGGCCGGGCCAAGAAGGCCGGGATCACCAATTTCGACCGGGTCTATACCCGCGACGATCTGGTCACAGGCGACGTGATCTTTGCCGCCACAGGCGTGACGGATGGCAGCCTTGTCACGGGGATCAAGCGCGAAGTGGGCTACATCACGGTCGAGACGATCCTGATGCGCTCCAAGACCGGTTCGGTGCGGCGGATGACCTATCGCAACCCGGTTGCCTGACATGGGCGCCTGACCGCGATGCCGCCCGTCCTGTCGGATGGGCGGCTGTTTCTGCTTTGGATATGGCGAATCCTGAAAGCCAGACCTAGTATGCCGCTATGGGACAGACGCATCATATGGCCGCATTTCTAGGTGTTGAGGCATCCTTGACCGGTCGGAGATGGGTTGGACCGACGCTCGAAGAAGACCGCAGGGCCGAAGCCCTGTCGCAAGCGACCGCCCTGCCCCCCGCCCTGTGCCGGATCCTGGTGAAACGTGGCGTCGCCCCCATGGACGCCGCGTCCTTCCTTGCCCCTACCCTGCGAGACCTGCTGCCAGATCCAACAGTCCTGAAGGACATGCAGATCGCAGCCACCCGGTTCCGCACAGCGGTCGAGCGCGGCGAAAAGGTGGCCGTCTTTGCCGATTACGATGTGGACGGCGGATCGTCTGCTGCGCTTCTCCTGACATGGTTGTCTCAAATGGGCCTGAAGGCCCAGCTATACATCCCCGACCGGATCGATGAGGGCTACGGGCCCAACGAACCGGCCATGGCCGATCTTGCCCGCAACAACGATCTTATCGTCTGCGTCGACTGCGGCACCCTAAGCCATGGACCGATCGCGGCGGCCAAGGGCGCTGATGTTATCGTTCTGGACCATCACCTTGGGGGGGATACTTTGCCCCCTGCCCTCGCTGTGGTGAACCCGAACCGGCAAGACGAGGATGGCGCCCTTGGTCACCTTTGTGCGGCCTCCGTCGTGTTCCTCATGCTGGTCGAGGTAAACCGCCAGATGCGGGCGGCCGGCAAGTCAGGCCCGGACCTGATGTCGATGCTTGACCTCGTGGCGCTGGCCACGGTGGCTGATGTTGCCCCTCTGACGGGGGTCAACCGGGCACTGGTCCGACAAGGGCTGGCTGTCATGGCCCGGCGGGAGCGTCCCGGCCTTGTCGCCCTTGCCGATATCGCGGGCATGAACACCGCCCCTCAGGCCTACCATCTGGGCTATCTGCTCGGCCCGCGCATCAACGCGGGTGGGCGGATCGGCAAGGCGGACCTAGGGGCCCGGCTTTTGTCCACCTCGGACGCCCATGAGGCAGTCGCCCTGGCCGAACGGCTCAACACACTGAACGCCGAACGGCGCGACATTGAGGCCGCGGTGCAAGAGGCCGCCATGGCCCAGGCCGAGGCCCGCGGCCTAGACGGCCCGTTGGTCTGGGCGGCAGGGGACGGATGGCACCCAGGGGTCGTCGGCATCGTGGCGGCCCGCCTGAAGGAGGCGACCAACCGACCGGCCGTGGTCATCGGACTGGACGGGGACGAGGGCAAAGGGTCAGGGCGGTCCGTGACCGGAATCGACCTTGGCGCGTCAATCCACATGCTGGCCGCCGAAGGGCTGCTGATCAAGGGCGGCGGGCACAGAATGGCCGCAGGCCTGACCGTGTCGCGCGATGGGTTGGAGACCGCAATGGAGCGGCTGGGCGCCTTGTTGGCACGACAGGGTGCCGATGCCTTGGGGCCGGGCGACCTGCGGCTGGACGGCCTCCTTATGCCCGGTGCGGCCACGGTGGACCTGGTCGAACAGATTGAAACAGCGGGGCCCTTCGGTGCTGGCGCCCCCGCGCCCCGTTTTGTCTTTCCAGACATGATGATCCACGCCGCCCGGCGGGTCGGCGCGAACCACATCAAGGTCACCTGCGGAGACGGGCTGGGCGCCCGAATCGACGCCATCTGTTTCGGTGCATTCGACGGCCCGATCGGCCCGACACTTGAGGGTCACGGCGGCGCCCGGTTCCATCTGGCTGGGCGAATTGAGGTAAACCTCTGGCAAGGCCGCAAGTCCGTGCAGTTGCGCCTCGAAGACGTCGCAGCCGCCGCGCGGTGAACCTGAGAAAAAGGTCTGGCAACCGCGCAGATTTTCACACGAATCCCCTTGCCCTCGACACAGGGTTTGCCTAAAAGCCGCGACACTGCTTAGTGTGGCCCGTTCGTCTATCGGTTAGGACGCCAGGTTTTCAACCTGGAAAGAGGGGTTCGATTCCCCTACGGGCTGCCACCTAGTCCCAAAAATATAGTGAACCTCAGGGACTTAGATGGATCTACAGTTTATGTTGCCGAAAATTTGCAACACATGATGCGCTTGGCACTATCGCCGAACGTCCACGCGAAGACCGGCATCATATTCTGGCAACATCGCGTCCACCTCCCACAATGATCTTGGGGCAAAGGCCCGTAAGCGCTTGGTCTGGAACACCGCCAGCGAGGCAAAGAGCGCAAGAACCTGCACGTGACGCCCTGCACGGCGGCCGGAACAGAGGCTCTCACAACAGCTTTCCTCGGTTCGGCACTTGATCATTCATTCACGCATAGGACCAAGCCTCAACCCAAGACCGCCAAAGCCTGAAACTCTGGTCGGGAGACACCCGGAGCCTACGCAGGCCAGCGCGACACAAAAACCTCCTGCTGGATGGCATCCTCGTCCGCTGCCCCTGCGGGATTTCGTTTTCTATTTCTGAGTTTCGCGCTATTCATCTCGGAGTTGTGTTCCGTGTTTTAACCAGTAGCAGTGGTAATGAGTGCAAGCGTCGAAGACTTCATAAGGCACTGGTCCACGTCCGGTGGCAGCGAAATGGCAAATGCCCAAAGCTTTGCCAACGACCTGACCGTCCTGCTTGGGGTGCCAAAGCCCAAACCTGCCACGAGCGATGGCCAGAACGATGACTACCGGTTCGAGCGGCCGGTAACATTTACCCATACCGGGCGGGCGCGGCGCGGACGGATCGACCTCTACAAGAAGCATTGCTTTGTGTTGGAGGCCAAACAGTTCAGCGACGCTGGCCGCACCACGGATCAGAACCAACTCGCCCTGCTGACCGACGACGGTTCCGCCCACAAACAAGCTGGGCATGGGACAAGAGGCACTGCACGGTTCGATGACACCATGCTCAAGGCCCGCAATCAGGCCGACAGCTACGCCCGCGCTGTCAGCAAGGAGGACGGCTGGCCGCCCTTCCTGCTTGTGGTTAATGTCGGCAATGTCATTGAGGTCTACGCCGACTTCTCGCGCCAAGGGCAGGGCTACAACCAGTTTCCGGACGGCAACCGGTACCGGATCACGCTTGACGATCTGCGCAACGACGACACACGCGCAATGCTGGCTGCAATCTGGAACGATCCCTATTCGCTCGACCCATCGCTCAAGGCCGCGCGGGTCACCCGGGACATTGCCGCCCATCTTGCCGAACTGGGCAAAAGCTTTGAAAATCAGGGGCACGACAGCATCACCGTCGCCCGATTTCTCATGCGCTGCCTTTTCTCGATGTTCGCCGAGGATGTGGAGCTGATCCCCAAGGACAGCTTCACCGACCTCCTGCACAAGCTCAGAGGGCACCCGCAGGACGCCGAACACGCCCTCGCTGGCCTGTGGGAGGCTATGGACAAAGGCGACTTTGCGCACGCCTTCATGACCAAGGTCAAACGCTTCAACGGTGGGCTGTTCAAGGACCCCTCTGCCCTGCCCCTCAACACCCTGCAACTGGGCCTGCTGATCGAGGCGGCCGAGGCGGACTGGAAACAGGTCGAACCCGCGATCTTTGGCACGCTCCTCGAACGCGCCCTCGACAAACGGCAGCGGCACAAGCTGGGCGCGCATTATACACCACGCGCCTATTTGGAACGGCTGGTCACGCCCACGATCATGGAGCCGCTGCGCGAGGACTGGCGCAATGTTCAAACCGCCGTGCAACGCCTTACCGCGGACGGCAAGTCCGGCGACGCCCTGCAACTCGTCCGCGACTTTCACACAAGACTTTGCGAGATCCGCGTGCTCGACCCCGCCTGCGGGTCGGGCAACTTCCTCTACGTCGCGCTTGAGATGATGAAGCGGCTGGAGGGCGAGGTGACCGCGCTCATGTCCGAACTGGGCGAAACCCAGTCCAGTTTCATCACCGTGGACCCGCACCAGTTTCTGGGGATCGAGCTGAACCCATGGGCCGCGAATGTGGCCGAACTGGTGCTTTGGATCGGCTATCTGCAATGGCACTTTCGCACCTATGGCAAAGCTGCGCCGTCAGAGCCTGTGCTGCGCGACTTCAAGAACATCCGCCAGGGCGATGCCGTGCTGGAATGGTCCGAACGGACCCCGCGCATGGACGACACCGGCGCACCCGTCACCCGCTGGGACGGCGTGACCACGATCCGCCATCAGGTCACGGGTAACGAAGTGCCAGACCCAGACGCCCGCGTGCAGGTATATGACTATGCCAATCCCCGAGTGACCAAATGGCCAGAGGCAGAGTTCATCGTCGGCAACCCGCCCTTCATCGGGGCCTCGCGGTTGCGCGACAGTCTGGGCGATGGCTATGTCGAGGCGCTGTGGAAAGCCTATCCGAAGATGCCGCAAAGTGCGGACCTTGTGATGTTCTGGTGGGAAAAGGCCGCCTTGGCGGCGCGGGGCTGGAACGCCAAGACCGGCAAAGGCACCCGCCGCTTTGGCCTGATCACCACGAACAGCTTGAGTATGACATTCAATCGGCGTGTGCTGGAACCCCATCTGAACGACCCGAAAAAGCCGCTCTCGCTGCTTTACGCCATCCCCGACCACCCTTGGGTGGATAGTGGGGAAGGCGATGCAGATGTGCGCATCGCAATGACAGTCGGAGCCAGTGGTCTCCGGGCTGGCCGACTGCTGAAGGTCGTGACCGAGAGTAGGGAGAAGAACGAGGCCGACGGGCGCGCGGTGACCTTCGATCATCAGATCGGCAAGGTCTTTGCGAATTTGCAGATTGGGGCGGATGTGGCTGGAGCGAAGCCTTTGCTAGCCGTTCCATCCCGGATGATCACATAGCCCCTCGTCGGTCCGCGCTTTTCATGGCACGCTGGGTTCTGACCGAGGCGCGGGACGGGAGAGCGACATGCTGATCAAGCTTCACAGTCAGGCAACCACGACGCCGAAGATCAGGGCGGCGATACAGGCCAGCGATGAGCCTGCTTGGGTTCTTGCAGAGCGCCACGGGACGACAGAGCAAACTGTTTGGAAGTGGCGCAAGCGCGATAGCGTTGAAGATCGCAGCCATACGCCACACCGTCTGCAGACCACGCTTACGCCCGCGCAGGAAGCTGTGGCCGTGGCGCTGCGCAAGACCCTGCTGGTCTCGCTCGATGACCTGCTGGCGGTGGTGCGGGAGTTCCTGAACCCGGATGTCTCGCGCTCGGGGCTCGACCGCTGCCTTCGCAGGCATGGGGTGGGCAACCTGCGTGACCTGCAGGCCAAGGCGGCGCGGCCCAAACACAGTGGCTTCAAAGCTTACGAACCTGGCTACATCCACATCGACGTGAAGTATCTGCCCCAGATGGCTGACGAAACTTCACGCCGCTATCTGTTTGTGGCCATCGACCGCGCGACGCGATGGGTTTTCATCCGCATCTTCAAGGCAAAGACTGCGGCGAATGCCCGGCGCTTCCTGCGAGACCTGGAGCGTGCCTGCCCAATCCGCATCCGCACGATTCTCACGGACAACGGAAAAGAGTTCACCGATCGCCTCTTTGGCCTGCGCAAGCGTGCTGCGACGGGCGAGCACGAGTTCGACAAGCTCTGTGCTGACCTGGACATCGAGCACCGCCTGACCCCGCCGAAATCGCCTCAGACAAACGGCATGGTCGAACGGTTCAACGGTCGGATCGAAGAGGTGCTTCAAAGCCATCACTTCCGATCAGGCGAGGAGCTGGAGGCCACGCTGCACCGCTATGTCTGGCTCTACAACCAGCAACTCCCGCAATCAGCCTTGGGCAGCAGGTCGCCCTTGCAGGCGATGAAGGATTGCTACACGCTCAAGCCCAATCTGTTCAAGAA
>JAQWWH010000027.1 GCA_029255105.1 Flavimaricola sp.
AGGGCGCCATACAGGACATGCTGGCGCATATCGCCCCAATGGGCAGGGGGTTCCGGCATCTCGAGGTCTGACCGCGCAAGGGCCTCGGCCATATCGGCCAGGCTGGTGTCCATCAGGCGGGAGTTGCCGTTGGTGCCCTCCCGTTCGTAGGTCACCCAATAGGGCCGCATGTAGCCCTCTTCAAAGACGTGAACGGTCAGGCCACGACGCTTGGCCTCGGCCACCGCCTGGGCATGAATGGGACGGGTGTCGCCATAAAGCACGATGTCGGTGATCTGATGCGCCTCGACGAGGGCCGAAAAACGCTCGGGCCAGGCCTCGGGGCTGTCCTGATATGCGATGTAGCCCGGGGCATTGAACCAAAAGGCCCTGTCGCCCGCGTTAAAGCCGACCCGCCAAACCTCGGCCCCGGCGGACCGTAGCATTCGGGCCAGACCGTGGAAGAAGGGACCGTGCGGCCCCTGTAGCATCATAAACCTGCGCGTTGCCTGCTGCGTCATCTTCTTATTGCCCATCATACTCATTAACATCAACGGGGTGAGGATACGGGACTGCTATGGCAAGACTATGGCACCTGCCGTGGTCGGGGCAAGCGATCTGGGTGCCTTGCCGACAGAAGGGCAAGGGGCTAGGTCTGGGCGAAAGGAGACATTGGCATGTTCACAGGCATCATCACGGATGTGGGCGAGGTTCTGGATGTGGTGCAGGAGGGCGACCTGCGCGCCCGGATCGCCACCTCCTATGACGTGACCCGGATCGACATCGGGGCCTCCATCGCCTGCGACGGCGTCTGCCTGACGGTGGTGGCACTGGGGCAAACGCCCCGGCCCTGGTTCGACGTACAGATCTCGGCCGAGACGGCGAACCTGACCAACATCGGGCGCAGCGGCTGGATGGCGGGCAAACGGCTGAACCTTGAACGGGCCTTGCGGGTCGGGGACGAACTTGGCGGACACATCGTGTCGGGCCATGTTGACGGCGTGGCCGACCTTGTCGCCATGCGGGACGAAGGCGACAGCACAAGAATGACCTTCGAGGCGCCAGAGGCGCTGGCCCGGTTCATTGCCTCCAAAGGTTCGGTGGCCCTCAATGGCACCTCCCTGACGGTGAACGAGGTTGAAGGGCGGACCTTCGGGATCAACGTCATTCCGCATACCAAGGCGGTAACCAACTGGGGGCAGATGGCGGTCGGCGATGCCGTCAACCTCGAGATCGACACCATGGCCCGCTACGTCGCCCGTCTCCGGGAATGGGATTGACGGACCTCGCCGCCGCCAGACCGCCTCCCGGGCCAGGTCACAACAACGGCCCCACCCTGGAGCCGGGCAACAGCTGGCGCAAATACGCCTGGACGCGCGCCCGGGCAGATCTGTTACCAACCCTCCCGATCGAGGTCCTGCGGCTGCGGGTCCGACGTGCGCAGGAACTTGGACTGCCCTACAAGACCTACGCAGGCGTTCGGGCCAGCACCGGGCGGGACGTCATCGGCTTTCTCTTCTCCTCCAATGCCCTTGACCTCTACCGCAAGGGGCAGGCGCTTCCCGAGGACCTCAGAACACGGCTCCAGGGGCTTGTGGCCTGCGACCGGACCGGCCTCGTCCATCCGCCGCTGACAGCCGAAACCCTGTTGGAACTGACCCCGCTCGACGCGGCCTTCCCGGCCCCTGCACCACATCTGTCCTGGTCGGGCATGCGCGACCATGTCAAAGGGGTCATCAGAGCCCGCCGCAATCCGGCCGAAGGCTATCTGATCATCGGCGAAACACCCCAAGAACGAGACTGGGCAGAGGCTGCACAGGCCGCAGGCTTCCTGACGGGATCGCGGTACTTCAACCCCGCGCCCTGATCCCTTCGCCCCCATCCCTTCGCCCCCATCGCTTCGCCCCCATGGCTTCGCTCTGTCCAAAATACTCCCGCCGGAGGCATCCCCCGTAGGGGATGTCGCACGACCGCACAGGGTGCTGGGCAAAGACGTAAGGTGGGTTTCAACCCACCCCCCTTTGCAATCCTCGCAGGGTCCGCTATCTGGCCGGTCATGCAGCGCGGGGATCCAAGATGACAATGCCGTTCGAAACACCCGGATCGGTGGAGCAGGACTGGTCCGACGCCATCTCCTCTATCGAGGAAATCATCGACGACGCCCGCAACGGGCGCATGTTCATTCTGGTCGATCACGAGGATCGTGAGAATGAGGGGGATCTGGTGATCCCAGCCCAGATGGCGACGCCGGACGCGATCAACTTCATGGCCAAGCATGGCCGGGGTCTGATTTGCCTGTCGATGACCGGGTCCCGGGTCGATGCGCTGGGCCTGCCGCTGATGGCCTCGCAGAACTCCTCCCGGCATGAAACAGCCTTTACTGTCTCGATCGAGGCGCGCGAAGGGGTCTCGACCGGTATTTCCGCCCACGACAGGGCGCTGACCGTGGCCGTGGCCATCGACGGCTCCAAGACCGCCGCAGACATCGCCACCCCGGGCCATGTCTTCCCGCTGCGGGCCCGCGAGGGCGGCGTTCTGGTGCGGGCTGGGCATACCGAGGCTGCGGTCGATATCTCGCGTCTGGCCGGGCTCAACCCCTCGGGCGTGATCTGCGAGATCATGAACGAAGACGGTTCCATGTCGCGGTTGCCCGATCTGGTGGCCTTTGCCCAGATGCATAACCTCAAGATCGGGACGATCAGCGACCTGATCGCCTATCGCCGCCGGCACGACAATCTGGTCCGGACCCGGACCACCCAGACCATCCAGTCCGAATTCGGCGGCGAATGGGAAATGCGTATCTATACGGATGAAACCCAAGGGGCGGAACATGTCGCACTGATCAAGGGGGACATCTCGGGCGACGAGCCGGTTCTGGTCCGGATGCACGCCCTCGACCCGCTGCTTGATATCATCGGCACAGGTCCCAAGGGACGCGCCGGTGAGTTTGGCGATGCCATGCGCCTGATCGCCGAGGAAGGACGCGGCGCCCTTGTCCTGTTGCGCGATCTGCACATGAAGATGGCGGCGACCGAAGAGGTTTCGCCCCAGACCCTGCGCCAATACGGGCTCGGCGCGCAGATACTGTCGTCTCTTGGCCTGTCCAAGATCGTCCTCCTTACCAATTCGCCGCGACCCAAGGTTGTCGGTCTTGATGCCTACGGTCTTGAGATCACTGGCACCCGCAAGATATCGGAGATCGGATAATGGCCGGCCCATCCCACTACGTCATGCCCCTGCCCAGCTTTGACACGCCGGTCAAACTGCTGATCGTGGCCTCGCCTTACTACAAGGACATCTCGGACAATCAGGTCGCCGGTGCGATCGCCGTGGCCGAAGCGGCCGGTGCGACCCATGAAATCGTCCATGTCCCCGGCGCCCTCGAGATACCGACCGCCATCGGCATCGCCGAGAGGATGAGCAACTTTGACGGCTATGTCGCCCTTGGTTGCGTCATTCGGGGCGAGACGACCCATTATGACACTGTCTGCAATGACAGCTCGCGGGCGCTTCAGCTGCTGGGCCTTCAGGGCCTGTGCATCGGCAACGGTATCCTGACCGTCGAAACCTACGATCAGGCCGCCGTCCGCGCCGACCCCGAAGGTCAGAACAAGGGGGGAGGGGCCGCTGCCGCCGCCCTGCATCTGATCGCGCTTGGCCGTAAATGGGGACAGTCGGAAAAAAGCGTCGGCTTTACCCGCGATATCCTGCTTGCCCGCGGGGGAGACGCGGTATGAGCCGCGCCCCGAATGCCAAACGCCAAATGAAGTCGGCCGCCCGCTTCTATGCCGTGCAGGCCCTGTTTCAGATGGAAGCCTCTGGCCAGATGGTCGATCCGGTTATTCGCGAGTTCGAAGATCACCGCTTTGGCGCGGTCTACGATGGCGATGAGATGGTCGAGGGTGATGTCGATACTTTCCGCAACCTGATGCAGGGGGCTGTCGACAATCAGGCGCGCGTTGACCAGATGACGGACCGCGCACTTGTGGCAAAGTGGCCGATCGCCCGCATCGACCCGACGCTGAGGGCGTTGTTCCGTGCCGCCGGGGCCGAGCTGATCGCAGGCAAGACACCTCCGAAGGTGGTGATCGTTGAGTTCATGGACATTTCAAATGCCTTCTTTCCTGAGGGCAAGGAATCCCGGTTCGTGAACGCGGTACTTGACCATATGGCCCGCGAGGCCCGCCCCGAGGCGTTCTGACGCTGCTGCCAATCTCGACTTAACCCTTGCAAGTCGCATGGTCCCACCTCATCTTGGTCTTGTATCAAGGGAGTATACTATGCCCGACCTCATCCGCCTTTACATCCGATCCGTGCTGATCGGCTTTGCCTTGGCGGCGTTGCTGGTGGGCTTGCTCCTTGGTTTCAATCTCGCCAACCTGCGTCATCTTGTGACTCAATCGTCCGACGGACCGCTGGCTCTGTTCCTTTTGTGGTTCTTCAACGGCATCGTTTTTGCCGGGGTCCAGTTCGGCATTGCGATCATGGGCATGTCCTCGGGCGATGACGATGACGACTATCATGGGGGAGGTGGACTGCGTGAGCCTGCCCTGATCCCAATTCCCGTACGTTCGGACACCCACCGCCACCCCTAGTCAAGGTGCCTCGGGTCGTCTGTCAGGACTGCATCATGTCAAACGACCCCCAAAACCCCCAAGACCTTGTTGAGGCTGCCATCCGAGAGAACCGCGACAGGTTCCAGCGGCTTGGTTGGATCCTGGTGGTCATCGGCGCCCTTGCGATCCTGTTTCCGCTTGTCTCCAGCATCGCGGCCAAAGCCCTTGTCGGCTGGCTTTTGTTGATGTCCGGGGCGGCGATGCTATATCACGCCTTTCAGGCGCGGACCTGGGGGTCCGCCCTGCAAAGTGGGGCCATCGGGCTAGTCAACCTCGCGCTTGGGGTCTACCTCGCCTTCTTTCCATTGACCGGACTTGTCGGGCTGACGCTGCTACTTGGCCTTGTTTTCCTGCTGCAAGGGGGATTCGAAGGCGGCATGGCCCTGCGTCACCGGCCGCGCAAAGGATGGATATGGCTGGCGGTCAGCGGGATGGCGTCGTTCGGACTTGGATTTCTCTTGATCCTCGGTCTGCCTGGATCGGCCCTTTGGGCCATTGGCCTGATGCTGGGGATCAACCTGCTGTCATCGGGGCTGTCATTTGTCGCGCTCGCCCGGAGCGTCTGATCCGGGCGATAAGTGGCGGGAACCGCGGCAACCGTGGGCGTGTTATTCCCGAGGACCTGTATATACAGGTGGGCACCAGATAATCAGACCTGAATCTGAACAGAGCTAGTTCCCTCGGATTTGCTTAAGGCCACTGGAATGAGACGCTTTTCACGAGAGGGGCAGAAACCCGCCAAGCGTTAACCTAGGGCCGCGACAAGGACGTTACAAGGGCTAGTCATCGCCCGTGGCCTGCAAGCTCCCAATGGGCGCACCCTTGACCGATGTTCACGGATTGTTCATAAATTGATCATGCCAGAACCAAGCTTGTCCACAGGTATTGCAGACAGTCTTCGCGCCGGCCAGATCCTGGCCCGAGGTGTGTGCCGGCATCTGCTAAGCCACGACTTTGTCTCAGTCGAAGAACTCGTCCCGACCCAAGGGCTTAGGGTGGATGTCATGGCATTGGGCCCCAAGGGCGAGGTTTGGGTGATCGAATGCAAATCCTCCCGCGCGGACTTTCAATCAGATCACAAGTGGCAAGGCTACCTTGAGTGGTGCGATCGGTTTTTCTGGGCGGTCGATGCCGACTTTCCAACAGAGATTCTGCCGGATGACACCGGGCTCATTCTGGCGGACGGCTATGACGCCGAAATCCTGCGGATGGGCTCAGAGACCCGACTGGCGCCAGCACGGCGCAAGGTCATGTTACAGAAGTTTGCCCGTCACGCCGCCCTTCGCTGGCACGCAGCGCGGGATCCGGACTTTAGCCGCGCCGCTTGGTGACCTGACGCGCTACCTTGGCAGCGGCACGGATCTCTTCTGCAATTTCCTCGGCTTCGTCAGGGTCGAAGTCCATCGGGATTTCTGCACCATGTGATTCGATAAAGATGCGAACCATGCCAAGGTCTGTCGGACCGATCTGCATATTCGCCTCAACGTCGCGTTCGGTGTCGATGCCCATGCTGCGTCCTTTCAATGGGAACGTGCCGAGATAGTCCAAGGGAGGGCCGAAAGGCAAGGGGCGAGAGAGCCAGAGCGAAACAGCCGTCCCGAAACCCGGTATTCGGTGTAGGGGCGCGATTGTCCTTCCGGCCTTGCATTTGTGTGCGGCGAAAGCTAAATCGCCTCTAGTGCCGCCTTAGCTCAGTTGGTTAGAGCGCCTGATTGTGGATCAGGAGGTCCCCCGTTCAAGCCGGGGAGGTGGTACCACTATTCCCCAAACAACGATCCTTAAGAAATTTCGCGAAATTTCTGGGTATCCTGTCAGGTGCAAAAATCTTTTCAAAGATTTTTCAGGGAATGACGAGCTCTGCGACCATCGGTCCCCAGCCTGCGCCATGCATGTCCCTGTCTCCTGCAGTGCCTTGAACTGCGGGACGCGGCAAGCTGAACTTGACGACCCGTAGGCCTGGGATATCGAACCGCTTGAGGTCGCCGACCTCCATTTGAAAGGCGGCTGCGACCGAGTCGCTGGTCAATCCACGCGACACCCGCTCGTAGGCCTCAGCCGTCCCGCAAAAAATGTCGATTGTCGCCCAGAATGGCCCGGCATTCTTGGACCGGACCTTTTCCGCGATCGCGCCGACTTCAGGCATCGTGCACCTGCAGCGTAAAGGCCTCCATGGGATCTGCCATTTCCATCACGTGGTTCAGGCAGAATTCCCACGCCGGGCCCCGGTCGATTTCCGCCGGTGAAAAGGGGAAGGCAAAGGTTGGCTGCTCTTCGTCCTGGGTCAGCGGATGATGCAGCAGGAACGGGTTAAGAAGCTTGCCGATGTCGTTTGCCTGTTCTTGGGTCTGGGCGGTCACGATGCCCATCACACCGACCTCTGCCGCGCTGCCTGCGCGGGGTTCGAGGGCACCAAGGGTGGCGTTCTGTCCGACAAGGCGCAACTCAAGGCTATAGTCCTGCGGCCCCAGCCCCATGCGTTGGGCAACCCGGTCCGCGTGCCGTACCGCAATGTCGTCGCACCAGTCCTGCACCGACGCGACATAGCGCGGGTCCCGCAGGATAGCGATCAGGATCGTCTGGTATCCGGCGACCCGCGCCCCCTCCAGCTTGACCGTATACCGATCGGACGGCACCCATTCTGACCCTTCGACGCGCACCCTTGTGTCGTCCAGCGCCACATAGCTCGCCCCGGTCACATCAAGGTGGCCGCCGGGTTCGTACAGGATGAAGGGGTCCGAATTCTCGTACAGCATATGGGCCGAGACGGTGTGCGGCGTGGCATGCGCCCCATCCGCCAGTGGCGTCACGGTAAAGCCCGCCTCGTCCACATCCACCAGAATCACCCCGGACTGAGGGTTGGTGGCGCAAAGGGCGCCGCATTCCCCGATCTTTGCCCCGTGCCATGCGGCGCCGGGGTGCATGCCCCTTTGAATGGGCAGGGCGGCAATGATGGCGGTGTCGGTCGTCCGCCCCGCGATCACGATATCGGCCCCGGTGTCCAGCGCCGCCGCGATCTGTTCGGCACCGGCAAGGGCCACGATATGGGTGCATTGGCCAATCAGGTCGGCATCAATATGGGGGGCGTGGGGCAGGGGGCTGATCCTGTTCGTGGCAAGGGCCTCGCGCACCCGGGCGATGGGTTGGTCAGACTTCAGCACCGCGATCCGGGCGGTCTGGCCCAGTTCAGTCAGGATCTCGACCGTGATGTCATAAAGCCAGTCGACAGCGCTCCCCGTGCCACAGGTGCCCGCCGTGCCGATGACCAGCGGAACTCCGGCCTCTGCCCGCGCCTCGATCAGGCCCTTCCATTCGGCCTTGGTCGCGGCCCGGGCGTATTTCGACACCCCTCGCCCCAGATAGGACGGGCCGGAGTCGGTCGAACCACCGTCAATGGCGATCAGATCAGGCCCTGCCCCTATCCCGCGCGCTAGAGCGACCTTGTCGTAGCCAAGGCCAAGGGCGCCAGAGGGGATGAGAACCCGGATCATATCAGTCTGTGACCGCCTGGGGCTTTTTGATGAACCGCCGCAGGAACAGCGGGGCGACAAAGCCAAGGACCGCCGCCAGCCAAAGCCCGTTCGAGATGGCCGAGGAGAACAGGTAAGTCCAATCGCCGCCCGACAGCACCATCGCCCGCCGCAGGTTGTCCTCCATCGCATTGCCCAGAAGGATGCCCAGAATGATCGGCACTGTCGGGATATCAAGCTTGCGCAGGCTATAGCCAAGGGCCCCGAAGGCGACCATCAGCAACAGGTCAAAGTAGCTGCCTGTAAGGGAATAGATGCCGACGAAGGACACCATCGTTACCCCCGGCATCAGGATCCATGGCGGCACCGACAGGATGCGCACAAAGACCTTCACCATCGGCACGTTCATCGCCAAAAGGACAAAGTTGGCGATCAGCAGCGATGCGATCAGGCCCCAGACCACGTCGGGGCGGTCGGCAAAAAGGGTCGGCCCGGGCGTGATGTTCAGGGTCATCAGAACCGCCAGCAGCACAGCCGTCGTCCCCGATCCCGGCACCCCAAGGGTCAGCATCGGCACCAGCGCGCCGCCTGCGGCAGCATTGTTCCCGGCCTCGGGGGCGGCGACGCCTTTGGCGACACCGGTTCCAAAGCCACCCTTTTCACCGGCGATGCTTTTTTCCATCATATAGGTCAGGAAACTGCCCAATGACGCCCCAGCCCCCGGCAGGATGCCTGCCACAAAGCCCAGAAGCGACGAGCGGAGCATGGTCCAGCGGGTCGACCAGATCTCGCGCCAGGGGATCGTCACCTTGTCGAGCTTGATGCCGATGGCACTGCCCTTGCCGTGGCTTTCGATGAAGAAGAAAACCTCGGTGATCGCGAAAAGGCCCACAATCGCCACAAGGAAATCGACCCCGTCCATCAGGTGGAGGTTGCCGCCGGTAAAGCGGGGCATGCCGGTTGAGTTGTCGAGCCCGATCATCGCGATGCCAAGGCCAATGCACGATGCCAGCGCCGCCTTGGCCTGATTGTTCGAAGCGATCCCGCCCAGCGTCGAAAAGGCGAGGAGGTACAAGGCGAAATACTCAGCCGGGCCAAACAGATAGGCCACCCGCGCCAGCAAGGGGGCCAGGATCATCAGGCCGATGGTGGCCAGAAGGGCGCCAACAAAGGACGCCACCCCCGAGATGACGAGGGCATCGCCCGGTCGGCCATTCCTGGCCATGGGGTAGCCATCGAGGCAGGTCATCAAGGCGGGTTCGTCGCCCGGAATGTTCAGCAGGATTGAGGAGATGCGGCCACCATACATCGCTCCGTAATATACACTCGTCAGCAGGACGAGGGCAGATGTCGCGTCCAGCCCAAATGTAAAGGTCAGTGGGATCAGGATGGCGACGCCGTTCGACGGACCAAGACCGGGCAGTGCCCCGATGATGGTCCCCAGAAAGCAGCCCAGTACGGCCAGCGTCAGGGTGAACGGCGTCAGCGCGATGGAAAACCCAAGCGCAAGATTGGACAGGATTTCCATGGCGGTCCGGGCCTCCTCAGCCCAGCAGCGCTTTAGGGAAGGGATCGATGTTGGTCAATCCGAGCCCATAGTAGAAAAGGAAGAACAGCCCGACCGCCAGACCGACACCGGTCAGGATGGCGCGGGCCAGGTTGGGGGCGATCTGATAGCTCAGAATGGCCGAAACAACCGTCGTCGGCCCGATAAAGCCCAGCGGCTTGAGCGCGTAGGCATAGCCGACAAGAGCCCCCAGCGCGATCATAAGGTTCAGGATGCCCGCCAGGCTGGGCCATTCCGGATCGGCGTCCGGCAGAATTAGCATGATCAGACCACAAAATGCGGCGACCGCGCCGATGATGTAGGGAAAGGTCTTTGACCCGACGGGGTCCGACATAAAGCTGGTCTGAATGTTCGTGGCGCTCAGGATATACCCAAGCGCCACGACGATCGTGACCAGTCCGAAGATCCGGTCACCTACTCTCACTGGATGACACCGATTTCGCGGCTCAGTTCAGCGGTCTGGGCGACAACGCCGTCAACCCAGGACTGGAAGTCTCCACCCACTTTGGTGAAGGGGGCCAGACCGTTGGCAACCATGGCTTCCTGCCATTCGGCGCTGTCAGCAACCGCTTGCAGCTTGGCCGCCCAAGTGTCGAACTCGGCGTCCGAGATGCCGCCGGGGACGTAAAGGCCGCGCCAGTTGACGGCGACGACGTCGTAGCCCTGCTCGCGTGCTGTCGGGATCGACTCAAATCCGGGAACCCGCTCTTCGGTCAGCACGGCGAGAACGCGGACTTCGCCAGAGTTGATGAAGCCGACGATCTCGGACATGTCCCCGGTCATCGCCTGGGTGAACCCACCGATGGTCTGGGTGATCGCATCGGCGCCACCGTCGACGCCGATGTAGCGTACAGCCGTGATGTCATCAAAGCCGGCAGCCTTGAGGATTTGCAGCGGCTTGAGGTGGTCGAAACCGCCCGCAGCCGAACCACCGGCAAAGGCCACCGAGGTCGGGTCTGCGATGATCGAGTCGACCATGTCGTTCAGCGACTGGAAGGGGCTGTCTGCGGCCACAACGATGACGCCGGGGTCGGCACCGATGGCCCCGACAAAGCGGACCTGGTCAGCGGTTGCGCCGCCAAAGGCGTTCTGGGCCAGACGGGTGGTGGTGGCCGAGGAGGCTGCCACGATCAGGTCGGCGTCAGTGTCGCGCTCGTTCACCACGGTCGAGAAGGCAAGCCCGCCGCCGGCACCAGCCATGTTGGTGATTTGGACAGGCGCATCAACCTCACCGAGGTCGTACAGGATCTTGCCGATCTGGCGGCAGGTAAAGTCCCAGCCACCGCCGGGGTTTGCAGGTGCAATGCACTCTGTCGCCATAGCCGAAGTCGCGCCAAGCGCCAGAACAGCGCCAAGGCTGGCCGCCTTGAAAACCGAATATGTCATGTGTTCCTCCCAGAACTTCTTTCGGAGAGGGTTGGCCCCTCCCTTTCATTGCGCGCCTGCAAGGCAGGGCGACGCGATGTCGCAGACGCTGGCACAGAACAATTGCCCCTGTCTAGCGCTAATGCCCTTGTTTCGGCCCGGAACGGGTCCACCGATACCCGGTTGGAGTGGGCCCCGTGAACCATCCGCCCGTCCGTTGTCAGTCTACCGCGATCCTCTGGCGCAACTGGCTTGTCGCCCGGTCATAGATCAGGATCTCATCGCGGTCTGTCACCACGGCAAACCAGTCGGTCCCTTGGGTGAAGGCGACCGCCGCGACCCCCTCGGGCAGGGTGATCCGCTCGGGCAAAGGCAGGGGATCGGCATTCAAACGGATGACAAGGGCGCCAATCAGGACTACGAAGCCCAGAATCATAACGCCCGCCAGCGTCGTCACCAAAAGCTTGAGATAGCGCAGCTGTGGCGGCAGGGTGGTTTCATCCGCCTCGTCAGGAGCCTCTGCCATGGGTGCCGTCCCTTCCGGTTCCGTCATCGTCAGCTTTGTCATCGCGGAAGATCCGCCGTCGCGTCTTGATAAGGCGCTCGCGCGCGATGTGCCAGAGGAGGCCGCGCTAAGCCGGTCCCGCCTCATGCGCCTTTTGGCCGAAGGCGCCGTGCAGATCGATGGCACTGTTGTGACAGACGTCAAGGCCAGCGTGGCCGAAGGCGATACGGTTCAGATCACTGTGCAGGCCGCCAGCGAAAGCCATATCGGTGGCGAGGACATCGCCCTTGAGGTGGTTTGGGAGGACGACGACCTGATCGTTGTCAACAAACCCGCAGGCATGGTCGTCCACCCCGCGCCGGGCAGTCCTGCCGGGACCCTTGTCAACGCGCTGATCCATCATTGTGGCGATACCCTGTCGGGTGTTGGCGGCGAAAAGCGTCCGGGCATCGTCCACCGCATCGATAAAGAGACGAGCGGCCTTCTGGTTGCGGCCAAATCCGACCGGGCCCACCACGGTCTGGCCGATCAGTTCGCCGCCCACACTGTTGAACGGCACTATCTGGCCGTCTGCTACGGGGTCCCCGATCCGAACGATCCCCGCCTGCATGGCATCAAGGGAACGAGTTTCGAGCCGGGCAACATCCTCAAGATCCAGACCCAGTTGGCCCGTCACAAGACGGATCGGCAACGGCAGGCCGTGCTTTGGCATGGCGGACGCCATGCCGTGACGCGCGCCCGCATCATTGAACGGTTCGGAACACCTCCGACGGCGGCCCTTTTGGAGTGCTGGCTTGAGACCGGGCGCACCCACCAGATCCGGGTGCATCTGGCCCATTGCGGCCACGGCCTGATCGGTGATCCGGTTTACGGGGGCAAGCGCAAGCTGTCGCCCAAGTCGATCCCGGACGCCGGGGTCGAGGCGGCCCGCCTCTTTCCACGGCAGGCGCTGCATGCCGCGACGCTGGGGTTCGAGCATCCGGTGTCAGGCGAAGACCTGCGGTTTGAAGCGGAAATGCCGGAAGATATGGCAAATCTTGTCGCATCCTTGCGCAGCTAACACTGTTACGCGCCAACGCATGTGCGTGAACGCACTGAAATGCCCCTCGCAAAGCGTTGGCTGTAGGTTCATCCTTTAGTCAGACTTTTTGTGGCAGTGCTTCTTGAAACCGCCTGAGGCCAACCACATCTCCCATGTTAAGCCCTTATACATAAGGAGGGGATCATGACGACGTATGCAAATCTACCGGCCCCGTCGCCGGAACAGGGAATGAACCGCTACCTGCAGGAGATCCGCAAGTTTCCCCTGCTGGAACCGGAAGAAGAATACATGCTGGCCAAGCGCTGGGTGGACCATGAGGATACCGAGGCTGCCCACCGCATGGTGACCAGTCACCTGCGTCTGGCTGCCAAGATCGCCATGGGCTACCGCGGCTACGGTTTGCCGCAGGCCGAGGTGATTTCCGAAGCGAACGTGGGCCTGATGCAGGCCGTCAAACGATTTGACCCCGAAAAGGGGTTCCGCCTGGCGACCTATGCCATGTGGTGGATCCGCGCCTCGATCCAGGAATACATCCTGCGGTCCTGGTCGCTGGTCAAACTTGGGACGACGTCCGCCCAGAAAAAGCTGTTCTTCAACCTGCGCAAGGCCAAGGCCCGGATCGGTGCCCTTGAAGAAGGCGACCTGCGGCCCGAAAACGTGGCCCAGATTGCCCACGACCTTGGCGTGACAGAGGATGAGGTCGTCTCGATGAACCGGCGCATGTCGGGGGGCGATGCGTCCCTTAATGCAATGGTCGGATCGGATGGCGAATCCGCGACGCAATGGCAAGACTGGCTCGAGGACGAGGACGCCGATCAGGCTGGTCAATACGAGGAACGCGACGAGCTTGAATCGCGGCGGGCCTTGCTGGCCGAAGCGATGGAAGTGCTGAACGAGCGGGAAAAGGACATTCTGGTGCAGCGCCGGTTGCAGGACAACGTGGTGACGCTGGAAGACCTGTCCAGCCAGTACAACGTCAGCCGCGAGCGCATTCGCCAGATCGAGGTGCGCGCTTTTGAAAAGCTGCAAAAACGGATGCAGGAGCTGGCCCGCGAAAAGGGCATGCTGACCGCCGCCTGAGGTCTTTGATCTGACAGGACCCCGAAATCAATCCCCGCCGGATCGCTCTGGCGGGGTTTTTTGTGGTACTGGCAGACAAGCCCGCCGACAGACGATAAACTTCGGCGGACGAATGGGAGAAGACGATGAGCAAGACAATTCGATGGGGCATTCTGGGAGCGGCGAATTTCGCCCGCGAACACATGGGACCGGCCATTCATATGGCCGAAGGGACAGAGCTTGCAGCACTTGCCACCAGTTCACCAGCAAAGGCCGGGCCCTTTACAGCCTTTGCGCCGGGGCTGCGCCTCCACGACAGCTATGACGCGCTGCTGGCCGATCCGGACATCGATGCGGTCTACATCCCCTTGCCCAATCATCTGCATGTCGACTGGACCATCAAGGCGCTTGAGGCCGGCAAGCACGTTCTGTGCGAAAAGCCGATCACCCTGCAGGCGTCCGATTTCGATCGCCTGATCGCCGCCCGCGACGCCAGCGGCAAGCTGGCTGCCGAAGCCTTTATGATTGTGCACCACCCCCAGTTCGTCCGGGCCCGGGAACTGGTGCAGGGCGGGGCGATTGGCAATCTGGTCCATGTGGATACGGTGTTCAGCTACAACAACACGGATCTGTCCAACATCCGGAACCAGGCAGAGGCCGGGGGTGGCGGACTGCCTGATATCGGGGTCTATACCTTTGGGGCGGCCCGCTTTGTGACCGGGCAAGAGCCGGACAAGATCCTGTCCGCCCGGCTGCGCTTTGAAAACGGAGTGGATGTCTTTGCCCAGGTAGCGGCAGATTTTCCGGGCTTTACCTATGGGGCTGTCGTCTCAACCCGCCTCTTCAACCGGCAGGAAATTGTGTTTCACGGCGACGAAGGGCTCTTGCGGCTGACCTGTCCTTATAACGCCAACGTCCACGACATGCCCCGGCTTGAGATGGAAACCGCCGGGATGACCGTGACCTCGCAACGCTATCCGGGGATCAATCAATATGTCATTCAGGTTGAGAACTTTTGCAAAAGCGTCCGGGACGGGGTGGCCTATCCTTGCCCGCTTGAGTTCAGCCGGGGCACGCAGGACATGATCGATATGGTCTTTGCCGTAGGCGGCAGAGGCTGACAACCAGGAGACCAGACAATGCCTTTGAGTGACGACGACAAGGCCATGGGCCGAATGACGGGCGAACAGAACGAACCGGCGCAGCCTGAGAACATGGTTCTCCGGCTGGTCCATATGATCCTGATCGCCATCATGATCTCGATCGCGCAGACCGTTCTGGGGGTCGTGACGGTGATCCAGTTCGTCATCATGCTGATCAACCAGCGCCATCCGAACGAGAACCTGGCGGAATTCGGGACCTCTCTCGGGATCTGGATCGCCAAGGCTGCCCGCTACCAGACGGCCGCGTCAGAGGTGAAACCCTGGCCATGGACCGAACTGGACTGAGGATGGATGGTGGACAGGTAAGGTGGGTTTAGACCCACCTTACTTCGAAGCCTGCCTATTCTTCCATCGCCTCGAGTTCGTCGATCATGCCTTCGATCATCGACAGGCCCTTGGCCCAGAAGTCGGGGTCAGAGGCATTAAGGCCGAAGGGGGCCAAAAGCTCTTTGTGATGCTTCGACCCACCGGCCTTGAGCATGTCAAAGTACTTTTCCTTAAAGCTTTCTCCGCTTTCCTCGTAGACCGCGTAAAGCGCGTTCACCAGGCCGTCTCCGAACGCATAAGCATAGACGTAGAACGGTGAATGGACGAAATGCGGGATGTAGGCCCAGAAGGTCTCATACCCGTCCATGTAGTCGAATGCCTCGCCAAGGCTTTCGGCCTGCACTGACATCCACAAGGCATTGATATCGTCCGGCGTCAGTTCGCCCTGACCCCGTGCAGCGTGCAGTTTGCATTCGAAATCGTAAAAGGCGATCTGGCGCACGACCGTGTTGATCATATCCTCGACCTTACCGGCCAGCAGGGTCTTGCGTTCGTCCGTGGTCTTGGCCGCCCCGAGAAGTTTCTTGAAGGTCAGCATTTCGCCAAAGACCGACGCGGTCTCGGCAAGGGTGAGGGGGGTGGAGGACAACAGCTCGCCCTGGCCCGCCGCCAGAACCTGGTGCACACCGTGGCCGAGTTCATGGGCCAGTGTCATGACATCGCGGGGTTTGCCAAGGTAGTTGAGCATGACATAGGGGTGCACTTCGGTGACCGTGGGGTGTGCAAAAGCACCCGGGGCCTTGCCCGGTTTGACCCCGGCATCGATCCAGCCACTGGTAAAGAAGGGCTTGGCAAGTTCGGCCATGCGGGGATCGAAGTCGGCATAGGCCTCCATGACCGTCTGTTCTGCCTCGTCCCAGCTGACGGTCCGCGTCGCCTCGATCGGGAGGGGGGCGTTGCGGTCCCAGACCTCCATCCGCTCCAGTCCCAGCCATTTTGCCTTGAGCTTGTAATACCGGTGCGAGAGGCGCGGATAGGCGTCCACGACAGCATTCCGAAGCGCCTCGACTACCTCGGGCTCAACATGGTTGGACAGGTGCCGCCCGGTTTGTGGGGTCGGCATGCCGCGCCAGCGATCCTCGATCTCTTTTTCCTTGGCCAGCGTGTTGTGGATACGCGAGAAGGTCTTGACGTGCTGACCAAAGACCTCGGCCAGAGCGCGGGCCCCTGCCTCGCGCCGGGACCGGTCGGGATCGGTCAGAAGGTCGAGCGTGCCTTCGATGTTCAGCTCTTCCCCGTCAACGGTGAAGGTAAGCCCGGCGATGGTCTCGTCAAAGAGCCGGTTCCAGGCCGCTGCGCCCACGGTAGACTGATCGTGCAGGAACTTTTCCAGCTCGTCCGACAGTTGATAGGGCTTCATCGCCCGCATCCGGTCAAACACCGGTTTGTAGCGCGCCAGATCGCCGTTGGTTGCCAGCAGAGAGGCCAGGTGCCCCTCGTCCAGGCGGTTGAATTCCAGCCCCCAGAAGACCAGCGGCGTGGTATAGGCGGTGATCCGGTCCTGGCAGTCGGACAGGAACTTGGCCCGCTCGGAATCCGTGGTCATCTGGTAGTAGCGCAATCCGGCAAAGGACATGATCCGCCCTGCGATCACGTCGATCTTTTCATAGCGCAGCACGGCGTCGAGCAGCCCGTCCGCATCGAGTTGGTCAAGGTTGCCTTCATAGGCCTGGGCGAAATCGGCGCAGGCCGTCTCAAGCCAGTCCATATCCCGCTTGATCTCGGTCGAGGAGGCATCCGGGTAAAGGTCCGTCAGATCCCATTCGGGCAGTTTGCCAAGGTTCTTGCCGCCATTGGCGGTGGCATCGAAGACGGGGCGGGGCAGTTGCATCGGAAACCTCATGTTTTTGCTGGTCCCTACATAGTGTCCCGTCGCGCGGGTGGAAAGTGCGGAGCCTCCGGCGGGAGTATTTGGGACAAAGCGAAGGGGGGGTGGTGAGTGGTTAGCCGAACTGTGCCAGCATCTGGCGCAGGTCCTCAAGCGTGTTGACCTCGCCTGCCGGTTTGTCCTGCCGCCAGCGCGCCATGCGCGGGAACCGGAGGGCCACGCCGGATTTGTGGCGCGGCGAGGCCTGGATCCCTTCAAAGGCGATCTCGAACACAAGGGTCGGTGTGACCTGCCGGACCGGGCCGAAGCGTTGTTGCGTGTTCTTGCGCACCCATGCGGTGATGTCGCGGAATTCTGCGTCTGTCAGGCCGGAATAGGCCTTGGTGAAGGGGACGAGGCTGTCGCCATCGCGCACGGCAAAGGTGAAGTCCGTGAAAAGGTTGGCCCGTCTGCCTGAGCCGGCCTGGGCATAGATCATGACGGCGTCGATGGTCAGGGGATCGACCTTCCATTTCCACCAATCCCCTTTTTTGCGCCCGGCGAGGTAGGGGCTGTCGAGCCGTTTGAGCATGAGCCCTTCGGCGCCGAGGTCCCGGCTTTCGACGCGGGCGCGGGCGAGGGCCTCGAGGTCCTCAAACGGCACTTGTGGCGACAGCCGCAGTGGCAGGTCGGGGGGCAGGCTGGCGCAGAGCGATTCCAGTTGTTTTCGTCGCGCCGAGAAGGGCTGCTGCCGGATGTCCGTGCCACCGGCCTCGAGCAGGTCGTAGGCCATCAGGATCACCGGGGCCTCAACCAGCAGCTTTTTCGGGACGGTCTTGCGCCCGATCCGCTTTTGCAGGGTTGCAAAGGGCAGCGGGCCATTGGTGTCATGGGCGAGGATTTCGCCGTCGATAACCGTGCCGGCTGGCAGGAAGTCCTTGAGCACGGCCAGTTCGGGGAACCGGTCCGTCATCACTTCTTCCCCCCTGCTCCACAGGTGATGTGTCCCGGCCCGGCAGATCAGCTGGCCCCGGATGCCATCCCATTTGCGTTCGGCGGACCAGGCCCCGACGGGGGTAATCTGGTCCGTCTCCTCAAGCCCGTAGGCCAGGTAGAAGGGGTAGGGGCGCGAGAGGGCGGCGGTCGGGTCGGGTACTTCGATCAGCCGGTGCCAATCGGTTGTTTCGGGGGTCCAGTTGCCCATCAGCCGGTGGGTCAGTTCGGCCTCGTCTATGCCTGTGGCAAGGGCAAGGGCGCGTGTCATCAGTTTCTGGCTGACCCCCACCCGGAAACCGCCCGTCAGCAGTTTGGTGAACAGGAACCTCTCAGTCGGGGGCAGGCCGTCCCAGGCGGCCAGAATGCCGGCCTTGCGGCGTGCATCGTCCTGTGTCGAGAGGGTCTTGAGGTGTCCGATCCAGTGGGTGAGGCTGTGATCGGAGGTGGTCGTGGCGGGCGGCAGGATCAGGGCGATCGTTTCGGCCAGATCCCCCACCACCGGGTAGCATTCTTCAAACAGCCACAAGGGCAGCCCGGCCTTTTCCGCCGCCCACTCCCGCAGCACCGAGGCAGTGATCAACCGCCGTGGTCGCCGACCCGAGAAGAGGGCAATGGTCCAGAGCCGGTCGTCCTCGGGGGCCTCGCGGAAGTAGCTGGCGAGGGCCTCGACCTTGGCCTTGGTCGAGGTGGTTTGGTCGACGGAGGCGTAGAGGGCTGCGAACCGCTTCATGTGTCTTGCGCCTCAGGTTCGGTACCGGCCTCGGTTCCGGCCTCGGGGTCGGGGTCGGAAGCCGTGCTGTCCAGCCCTTCGCCCTCGTATTCGCCCTCGTATTCGGTGGCCACGATCCGGGCATCATAACCCTGATCCTCAAGCCAGCGCCGGAACACGGAAGTATAGCCGTGGGTGACAAAGATCCGCTCGGCTCCGGTGGCCTTGATGGCGGTGTTCAACCCATCCCAATCCGCGTGGTCGGACACGATAAAGCCCCGGTCGGCCCCCCGTCTGCGCCGCACCCCCCGCAGGGCCATCCAGCCGCTGGCAAAGGCGCTGGAGCGGTCGGCCCCGAACTGCCGCGCCCATGTGCCGGACAGGGCCGAAGGCGGGGCCAGCACCATGGCCCCTGGGTGGGCCTTGCGGTCGCGGCCGGGGGTAACGCGAATCGTGTCGGGCAGGGCGATTCCTTGCCCGCGCAGCACTGCATTGGTGTTCTCGATCGCGCCATGTGTCAGGATCGGCCCTATGGCCGGGTCAAGCAGCGCCATCAGCCGTTGCGCTTTGCCCAGCGAATAGGCCCCCAGCAACGAGGTTCGGCCAGCGGCGGCATTGGCGCGCCACCAGCTGTTGATCTCGGCCTTCAGGACGTCGGGGGCGGTCCATTTGAAGACCGGAAGCCCAAAGGTGCATTCGGTGATGAAGGCGTGGCAGGCAACAGGCTCGAACGGGTCGGACAGGCCATCGTCGACGACCTTGTAATCGCCCGACACCACCCAGACCTCGCCGCCCACCTCGACCCGGATCTGGGCCGATCCAGGGACATGGCCCGCCGGGTGAAACGAGACCAGAGCCCCGCCGATCTGGCGGGTCTCGGCATAGGGGATGGTGTCCGCTGTGATGTCACCCAGCCGGTGGCGCATGACGGGGGCGGCGGTGGTGGTGCAAAGGTAGGCGCCCATACCGGGGCGGGCATGGTCGGCATGCCCATGTGTGATCAGCGCCCGGGGCACCGCTCGCCAGGGATCAATGTAGAAATCGCCGGCCGGGCAGTAGATGCCGCGATCGGTAAGGGTCAGGACTGCGTTCATGGGGCGGAGCGTAGCGCGGTTGGCGGCGCAGGGAAGGGTGCTTGGGGCTTGTGCCTTTGCCCGCTCTGTGGTCGCCTGCCGGCAAAAGAGGAGGACAACCCATGCGAACAGCGGGTCTCAAGGCGCGGATGGCGGCGGGCGAGGTGCTAAGCGGCACGTTTATCAAGATCCCAGAGGTTTCGGTCATCGAGGTGCTGGCGGGGTCCGGCCTCGATTTCCTGTGTCTGGATGGAGAGCATTCACCGTTTGACCGGGCCCGGATGGACGCCTGTCTGGCTGTGGCGCGGGCGCTGGATTTCCCGGTGCTGGTCCGGGTCGGCGCCGGCACGGCCGAGGCGATCCTGCAGGCGATGGATGCCGGTGCCGTGGGCGTCGTGGTGCCGCATGTGGATTCGGTTGAAAAGGCACAAGCCGTGGCCAAGGCCGCCCATTTCGGGCGCGGTGGGCGCGGCTACGCCGGATCGACCCGCTGGGCTGGTTTCGCGACGCGGCCGATGGGCGATATCCTGGATCAGGACGCGCAGACCATCGTCATCGCCCAGATCGAAGAACCTGAAGGGGTCGATGCGGTGGCCGAAATCGCGGCTGTGCCCGGAATTGATGCCCTCTTTGCAGGCCCCGCCGACCTTTCGGTCGGCTACGGCGAACGCACAGTGGGGACCCCGGCCCTGACGGCGGCCCTTGCCGCCATCGGGGCGGCGACGAAGGCCGAAGGCAAGGCCTTTGTCACCTGGGTGCCCGATGCGCAGGTGGCCAAGGACTGGTCCCGGCATGGCGTGACGATGTTCTTTGTGGCGTCAGAGCATAGCTGGATGCGCGCGGGCGCGGTCGAGGTGGCCAAGGGCATTGCCGAAATCGGCGGTTAACCGACGCGGGCGTGGGCGGATTGCTGGACAAAATGCTCGGCCACCCGGTCGAACATCATCCCGCGCATGGCGGGCGTTTCCATCATGATCTCGTGGCGTGCGCCCTCGACCTCGACCAGTACGCCGCCCGGCCAGGCCTTCATCCGGTCCCGGATGCGACCGGTGTCCACGATCGCTTCGTCCGAGCCGAGGAACGTCAGCGAGGGCATCTGTGGTGCCCCTTTTCTGGCCAGGCCCAGCATCTCGAAGAGTGATTCGTTCAGCCAGCGCAGCGATGGACCGCCCAGCCCCATGTCGGGCTGCTGGCGCAGATGCTCTTGCAACCAGGCGAACATTTCGGGGTCGGAGGTCAGATGGTTTTCCTCGAACGGCGTGCGCAGGACGTAGCTGTCGGGGGTCTGGCCGGGGGCCATGAGGTGGGACATCCGCAACTGCCGGCTGACCGACGACAGTGTCCAGGCAACAGGGCGCAGGGCAGAGGCCATCTGGATGCCCCACATGGGCGCTGTAAAGGCGCAGGCCTCGACCGGAAGGGCTTTGTAGAGGGACCGCAGCCCGATGCAGCCGCCCATCGAATGGGCCAGCAGGTAATAGGGCTTTGGCAGACCGCTGGCCCGCACATGTTCCATCATGGCGGATACATCGCGCTGGTAGTCAGAAAACGAATCGACATGCCCCAGCATCCGCGAGGGGCGCAGCCTGTCGGCCAAGCCTTGCCCCCGCCAGTCGATGGTGACGGTGGCAAAGCCGCGATCCCGCAGATCGCGGGCCGCCCGGCCATATTTCTCAACGTATTCAGAGCGGCCGGGGAACAGCAACACGGTTCCCTTGGGGGCGTCCAGTCCCCAGTGGCCCACCCGGATGCGGACATCATCCGATGTCGTCAGCCAGAAGGCGGCCCCATCGGCGGGGCCGTCTGCAAGGTCGGGAAAGTATGGCGCAGTCTGGGCCAATTCGGTCCCTCCGTTTGGGTTTAACCCAGGACGCCGGACAGTTTCATGGCCATGCCCATGTCGCCGTCCACGGCAAGCTTGCCGGTCATGAAAGCGGCGGTCGGGTTCAGGTCACCCTCCAGAATCGATCTGAAGGTATCGGTATCCGCGGTCAGTGTCACATCCGCCCCGTCGTCGCCGGCATGGGCGCCGTCACTGTCGATCATGATGGCGCCTTCGCCTTCGATGACGAATTTGGCGATGCCGTCAAAACCCTGACCACCCATCTTTGCATTCAGGGCTGCCACGGCCTCCTGCACAACGTCACTCATTCGGATATCCTTTCTTCAATGTGATGTTGGAGGCCCTAGTCATGGCCGCCATGAACGCTACACTTCAGATATGATCCTACGCACCTTTCACTTCAAATGTATCGTCGCGGCACTTTTGCTGTCTTGGGGCATTTCCACGCCCGTGTTGGCCGATCAGGCTCGGATTGATGATCTTTTAAGCCAGTTGAAAGAGGCCGAGCCCGGCATGGCCGAGCGGATCGCTACCGAAATCCAGACAGAGTGGTCCAAAAGCGGATCGCCCGCGATGGACCTTCTGTTGCGGCGCGGCCAGGACGCGCTTGAGGCCGGGGACCCGGGCCTCGCGGCAGAGCATCTGACGGCGACCATCGATCACGCGCCAGATTTTGCCGAAGCCTATAGCGCGCGGGCCAATGCCTACTACAGGCTTGGCCTCGTTGGTCCCGCGATCGAGGATCTGAGGGTTGCCCTGATCCTCAATCCTCAGAACTTCTACGCCCTTCGCGGCTTTGGTGTTCTGCTTGATGAAATGGGCCGGACCGAAGATGCCCTTGCGATTTTTCGTCAGGTACACGACATCTACCCCAGTGATCCCGGCACCGCCGAGGCAATCGACCGACTTGAACGAATGCTTGAAGGGCAGGCGCTCTAGGCTAAGAAGCCTGCCTTCCGACAGGCCATGAACCGGGGAACGACAATGCAGGGCCAATCCCGGATCACGGCCGTTCTAGGCCCGACCAATACTGGCAAGACCCATTACGCGATTGAACGGATGCTGGGCTATCGGACCGGCGTGATCGGTCTGCCGCTGCGTCTTTTGGCGCGCGAGGTTTACGACCGTATCGTCGCCATCCGCGGCCCGTCCGTCGTCGCCCTCGTCACCGGAGAAGAGCGGATCGTCCCGGCCCGGACCCAGTATTGGGTCTGCACCGTCGAGGCGATGCCCGAGGGGATGGGGTGCGATTTCCTTGCCGTCGATGAAATCCAGCTTTGCGCGGACCCGGAACGCGGGCATGTCTTTACCGACCGCCTCCTGAATGCCCGGGGCCAGCATGAAACGCTGTTTCTGGGCTCGGCCACGATGCGCAACGCGATTGCGGCGCTGGTGCCCGGCGCGCAGTTCATGGCGCGGGAGAGATTTTCCACGCTGACCTACTCCGGTTCGAAAAAGATAAGCCGAATGCCCGAAAGGGCTGCCATCGTTGGGTTTTCGATTGATAATGTCTATGCGATAGCCGAACTGATCCGCCGGACCAAGGGCGGTGCGGCAGTTGTCATGGGCGCCCTCAGCCCCCGGACCCGCAATGCTCAGGTCGAGATGTACCAAAATGGCGACGTTGATTATCTGGTGGCCACAGATGCCATCGGGATGGGGCTGAACCTTGACATCGCCCATGTCGCGTTTTCGTCGCTGATCAAGTTTGACGGTCATCGCATGCGCCATCTGGCAGCGGATGAGCTTGCCCAGATCGCGGGCAGGGCGGGCCGCCATATGGCCAACGGCACCTTCGGCGTGACCGGCGAGGCGCCGCCCCTGGATGAAGAGGTGATCGAGGCGATCGAGAACCACCAGTTCCGGTCCGTTGGCCGGCTGATGTGGCGCAACTCCCGGCTTCAGTTCGGCAATGTGACGCGTCTGATCAAGACGCTTGAGGAACGGACAGATAATCAATGGCTGACGCGCGTGCGGGAAAGCGACGATCTGGCTGCCCTCAAGGCGCTGGCCGCCGATGCCGAAGTTATGGCCCGCGCCAGCGACGGCCCGTCCGTCGCGCTTTTGTGGGATGTCTGCCGGATTCCCGATTTTCGGGGGATCAGCCGGCCAGAACACGCGGGCCTGCTGACCCAGATCTTTGGGTTTTTGCACCAGCATGGCCGTGTCCCGGATGACTACATGGCCACACAAATGTCGCGCATCGACCGGACCGACGGAGATATCGATACGCTGAGCAAACGTTTGGCATATATTCGCACCTGGACCTACGTCGCCCAGCGGAAAGGCTGGACCCGCGACGAAACCCATTGGCGTGAGGCGACACGCGCTGTAGAAGACCGCCTGTCGGATGCCCTGCACGGGGCGCTGACCCAAAGATTTGTGGATCGGCGGACAAGTGTTCTTGCCCGGCGGCTCAAGCAAAAGGAGGTCCTCGTGGCCGAAGTAAATGACAAGGGCGAAGTGACGGTCGAAGGGGAATTCCTCGGCCGTCTCGAAGGCTTCAGGTTCCGTGCGGACAAGGCCGGAACACCCGATGAGGCCAAGACCCTGCGTCAGGCCACGGTGCAGGCGCTTGCACCCCAGTTTCATCTCAAGGCGGACCGCTTTTACAACGCCCCGGATACAGAGATCGATTTCACCGAACAGGGTGGGTTGATGTGGGGCGAAAGTGCTGTGGGCAAGCTGACCTCCGGCTCTGACCCGCTAAAGCCTTTGGCCGTCCCCTTTGTGGATGAAGAGGCCGGGCCCGATGTGATTGCAAAGGTGCAGCGCCGCTTGCAGCACTTTATTGATCGCAAGATCGCCGCCGCGATGGAGCCGTTGCTGGCCCTTCAGTCGGACGAAATGCTGACCGGGCTTGCCAAAGGCTTTGCCTACCGTTTGGTCGAAAACTTTGGCATCATCCCACGCGGTGAGATCGCCGAAGAGGTAAAGGCACTCGATCAGGAAGCCCGGGGTGCGTTGCGCAAACACGGCATTCGCTTTGGCCAGTTCACGGTGTTTATGCCGCCCCTGCTCAAGCCTGCGCCGACCCGGTTGCGGCTGGTTCTGTGGTCGCTTGCCACGGGTCTGGACGAATTCCCCGAAAGCCCGCCCCCCGGTGTAGTGACGGTTCAGGCCGCCAAGGATGCGCCGAACGGATATTTCGCAATGTCAGGTTATCGCGCTGCTGGCGAGCGGGCGATCCGCATCGACATGCTGGAGCGGCTTGCCGACATGCTGCGCGACAAGGATTCGCGCGGCGGGTTTGAGGCCAACCCCGACATGCTGTCCATCACTGGACTCACGTTGGAACAATTTGCGCTGCTTATGGGTGGCCTTGGCTACAAGGCCGAACGGGGCGAGCGCGAGAAGGTCAAACCTGCTGCCGCGCCTAAGGCGGACGCCGCAATCGATGCGGTGAGTGAGCCAGAGCCGACCGACGCTGAGACTGCGCCCACTCAAGCCGCGGAGAGCGCCGCAGTTGAGATGAGCGCCGAGGCGCCTGAAACCGAGGCGCCTGAAACCGACGTTGCTGAGACAGTTGCACCGGTCGAAGTCGAAGTGGCGACAGGCGTAGATGAGGCCAGCGCATCCGAAGGTTCGGCGCCTGAGGTTGTCGAACCAGCGGCTGAGATGGAGGTGTTCTACACCTTTACTTGGGCCCCTCGGGCTCCGCGCCGGGATCGTGCTCCGCAGGGGAGGCGTTCTGAGGGCGGCAATCGCGGCAAAGAGGCAACCGGCGACGCGCCCAAGGGCAAGGGCCCCCGGGGCAAGCCAAAGGGCAAGGGAAACAGAAACCGCGACGAGGCTGCAGGCGGTCGTGACAAACCGCAGCAGTTCGAGGCGCGCCCGCGCAAGGACAAGCCGATCGACCCCGACAACCCGTTTGCAGCGGCGCTGTCCGGTTTCAAACCCAAGTGAGGCGCGGCGTTTGAGCGCAGAGGGGCGCGAGACGATCCGGCTGGATAAATGGCTTTGGCAGGCGCGGTTTTTCAAAACGCGGACCCTTGCCTCTGGTCTGGTGTCGCGTGGGCGGGTGCGGGTGAACAGCCAGCCCGTCAGCAAACCAGCAAGGGCCGTTGGGGCGGGCGATGTCCTTACGTTTCCTCAGGGTGATGCGGTACGGGTGGTGCGTATCCTTGCCTGCGGCGACCGGCGCGGACCCGCCCCCGAGGCGCAGGCGCTTTATGAGGATATGTCCGAACCAGTCACTCGCATTGTCGACCCTGCAGCCACCGGACCCAACCCAAAGTACGACGGCAAGGGGCGCCCCTCGGCCCGTGAGCGTCGACAATCGGACGGGCCGGATTGGTCCTGATGGTCATCCGCGCTTGAATGATCGGTATGCCTGCTCTAGCTAGACGTTCGACGCTTTTTGGCACGAACTCCGGACCGGCCCATGACCTATATCGTGAACGACAACTGCATCGCCTGCAAATACACCGATTGTGTTGAGGTGTGCCCCGTAGATTGCTTCTACGAGGGTGAGAACATGTTGGTGATCCATCCTGACGAATGCATCGATTGCGGTGTTTGCGAACCGGAATGCCCGGCGGACGCCATACGCCCGGATACCGAGCCGGATATGGAAAGGTGGGTAGAGTTCAACCGCAAGTATGCGGCCCTCTGGCCGGTCATCATCACCAAGAAAGATCCGCTGCCGAATGCCGAAGAGATGGATGGCAAGACCGGCAAGATCGACTTGTTCTCAGAAGCGGCAGGCGAAGGCGGCTGACCTGATTCGGTTGCGTCGAACGGCGTTTTCGGGCGACTTTGATTGTCATGCGCCTGCAAACAGTGGGTTTTCTGCTGGAGCGTAAGGCATGCGCTTTCTTTGATGCGTTTTTTGTGATATGGTTGTGTCATATGTTGCCGCTTGAACCTTGATCCATACCCATAGCCACGTTGCCTGACGGAGACCGCCGCGGTTCCGCCGGGTTTCTTGTGGCCTCTGGTCGGGGTCATTTTGGAAGGACGCCATGAGCAAGACGAAGAAGAACGAATTCCGCCCCAATGATTTTGTGGTCTACCCGGCGCACGGCGTTGGCAAGATCGTGTCGATCGAAGAGCAGGAAGTGGCAGGCATGAGCCTCGAGCTTTTCGTGATCTCTTTCGAGAAGGACAAGATGACCCTACGGGTGCCAACGCATAAGGCAACAGACGTTGGCATGCGCTCCTTGTCCTCGCCCGACGTTGTCGCGCACGCGATGAAGACCCTCAAGGGCAAGGCCAAGGTCAAGAAGGCCATGTGGTCGCGTCGTGCCCAGGAATACGAGCAGAAGATCAACTCGGGCGATCTGATCGCTATCGCCGAGGTGGTCCGCGACCTGCACCGCGCCGACGACCAGCGCGAGCAAAGCTATTCCGAGCGTCAGCTTTATGAAGCCGCGCTTGAGCGCCTGACCCGCGAGATCGCCGCGGTGGCTGGCAATGACGAAAACGCTGCCGCCAAGGAGATCGGCGAAGTCCTGGTTGGCCGTGCCGCCTGATTTGCAGGTTCTGAATTGAAAAAGCCGCGCCCCAAGGGCGCGGCTCTTATAGTTTTTGCCTCCGATCCTTCGGATCGTCAGGTCTCCTCCGGAGGGATATTTTTGGCGCGATGAGGATCAGAGCGCCCGCCAGCCGATGTCTCGTCGGCAGAACCCTTCTGGCCAGTCGATCTGGTCGATCATCTCGTAGGCCTTGCCCTGTGCCTCGGCCAGGCTGGCCCCTCGGGCGGTGACGCCGAGGACCCGTCCGCCTGTTGCCGTGATCTGTCCCTGAACCTCTGTCGTTCCGGCGTGGAAAACGATAGCAGAGGAGGACTCGGGAAGGGTGTCCAGCCCCCTGATCTCGCTGCCTTTGACGTAGTCGCCGGGGTAGCCCCGGGCGGCCATGACGACGCTGACGGCGTGATCGTCGGCCCAGTTGGCAGCAACGCTGTCCAGCCGTCCTTCGGCGCAGGCCTGGATCAGGTCGAGAACCTGCGCGCCGAGCCGCATCATCAGGACCTGTGCTTCGGGGTCGCCGAACCGGCAGTTGTACTCGACAAGTCGCGCCTTGCCGTCTTCGATCATCAGCCCGGCAAAGAGCACGCCCTGGTAAGGCGTGCCCCGTCGCGCCATTTCGTCCATCGTGGGCTGGATGATTTGGTCCAGCACGTCCTGGGCTATCTTCGGCGTGAGGCAGGGGGCGGGCGAATAGGCGCCCATGCCGCCGGTGTTTGGTCCCTTGTCCCCGTCGAAGGCCCGTTTGTGGTCTTGTGCCGTGCCGATGGGATGCAGGGTGGTGCCGTCGACGAGGATGAAGAAGGAGGCTTCTTCCCCGGTCATGAAGTCTTCGATCACCACCGATGCCCCGGCGGCACCGAAATGGCCGGAGAACATGTCGTCAATGGCGGCGTGGGCTGTGTCGTCTTCCATCGCCACGATGACACCTTTGCCAGCGGCAAGCCCATCTGCCTTGACCACGATGGGGGTGCCCTTGGCCTGGATATAGTCGTGGGCAGAGGCGGCGTCTGTGAACCGTGCCCAGGCGGCCGTTGGGGCGCCGACAGCATCGCAGATTTCTTTTGTGAAAGTCTTGGAGGCTTCCAACTCGGCTGCGGCGGCGGAGGGTCCGAAAACGGAAAGGCCAGCTGCCCGCAAACGGTCTGAGACACCGGCGGCAAGTGGCGCCTCGGGTCCGATGATGACCAGATCAATCGCATTCTCGGAGGCGAAGACCGCCACGGCGTCCCCGTCCAGGATGTCGACAGAGGCACAGTCAGCGATGGCGGCGATGCCGGCATTTCCCGGGGCGACGATCAGCTTGTCACACTTTGGGTTCTGCTTGACGGCCCAGGCGAGCGCATGTTCCCGCCCGCCGCTGCCGAGGATAAGGATGTTCATGCCGCCCCCTTGCTTGGCCTTTGATCCATCGCGTTCTAGGGTCAGGGGCGATAGGGCACAAGGATGAACGATGGACCTGTTTGAGGAAGACGCCCCCGGCGAGGGGCCGGGCAATGCGCCGGAATTCACCGTCTCGGAGCTTTCGGGGGCGGTCAAGCGTGTGGTCGAGGGGGAATTTGGCCGCGTCAGGGTGCGCGGCGAGGTGGGTCGTGTGTCCCGGCCGGCGTCGGGCCATCTATACCTTGACCTCAAGGATGACCGATCGGTCCTTGCCAGTATCATCTGGAAGGGGCAGGCCGCTCGTCTGACCCATCGTCCCGAGGAAGGGATGGAGGTGATTGCCACCGGTCGTCTGACGACCTTTCCCGGTCAGTCCCGCTACCAGATGATCATTGACGATATTCAGCCCGCCGGGGCCGGTGCCTTGATGGCGATGCTGGAAAAGCGTCGTGCTGCCCTGGCCGCCGAAGGTCTGTTTGATCCCGCGCTGAAGCGGCCATTGCCCTATCTGCCAGAGGTGATCGGCGTCGTCACCTCGCCCTCGGGTGCGGTGATCCGCGACATCCTGCACCGCCTGCGGGACCGTTTTCCCCGCAAGGTTCTGGTCTGGCCGGTGGCTGTGCAGGGGGCCAAATGTGCGCCCGAGGTTGCCGCTGCGATCAACGGGTTCAATGCCATGACCGTAGGCGGCGCCTTGCCGCGTCCGGATCTGATCATCGTGGCAAGGGGCGGCGGCTCGATCGAGGATCTTTGGGGCTTTAATGAAGAGATTGTGGTCCGGGCTGCGGCGGCCAGCACCATTCCGTTGATTTCGGCGGTGGGCCACGAGACCGATACAACCCTGATCGACCATGCCGCGGACCGTCGTGCCCCGACACCGACCGCGGCCGCCGAATTGGCGGTGCCTGTCCGGCTGGAGCTGTTGGCCACGACCGATGCCCTTGGCGCCCGCCTGTACCGGGGCCTAGACCAGGGGGTGCGCCAGCGTCGTCAGCGCCTGACCGACCTTGGCCGTGCTTTGCCGCAGCCTGATGGTCTGCTTGCGCCGGCCCGGCAGCGCCTTGACTTTCTGGGCGAGAGGCTGAAGGGCGGGTTGCGGGCTGCGACGGGTCAAAAGGCGCTGCGATTGGCTGACCTTTCCCTGCGTCCGGGCCTGTTGCGCAGGGCACTGGGCGAAGAGGATCGGCGTGTGGCCTCATGGGCGGGGCGTCTTGGTCCGGCGCTGGACCGTGTCCTTGCCGCTCAGGCCGAGCGATTGGCCCAGCGGGCGGGCCGGTTGCAGCCGACCCTTGTCACGGACCGGATCGCCCGAGCTTCTGACCGTCTGGCCGGGCTGGACCGGTTGCGACAAACGCTGGGGTATGAGGCGACCCTTGCCCGTGGCTTTGCAGTGGTCTGGGGCGACGGCCAGGTTGTGACGGACAAGGCGGGGGCGGCGCAGGCACAGGCGCTGGAGCTGCAGTTCAAGGATGGTCGTCTGGCCGTCGGGGGCAAGCCAGTGCGCAAACCCAAACCTCCCGAGCCTGAGCAGGGCAGCCTGCTTTAAGCCTCAGGCCCCTATCGCCTCTTCCCTTTGTCGCCAGACGGCGGCGCGAGGGTCCATGACCCGCCGCCAGCGTTTGGGGCTGAGGGCCAGGCAGGCCATGACGGGCAGGCTGTGGGGCAGGGTGGGGGCGCCGTCTGGCAAGGTCAGGGCGGGCCATTCCCGCATTGGGCGGGCGTGGTGGTCCGAGTGGCGCGGCGCGTTCACCATCAAGGCCGATGAGATGGGATGGGGGCTGTTCCAGCTATGGGCATCGCCGACGGGGCGCGGCTTGCCCGAAGGCCCTTGCCCCCGAACCAGTCCGTAGTGCTGGACATAGTCTGACATCAGAAGCTGTGTCTGGGCATATCCGGCCAGCCCCAGGTGAACAATCAGGCCAAGCGGCCCGGCCAAGGTCAGCGACAGGCCAGCCAGCAGCAGCGCGCCAAGAACGTAGACGACATAGGGATTGCGCCAGCGGGGTTTGCCGCTGCGCGAAAGCCGCGCGGCCTCGGACCGGAACCCTTCGCGAAAGCCGCCGATCCAGGCGCGGCGGGCGTAGCGGTAAAAGCTTTCCCCGGCGCGTGCGGTGGCGGGATCGTCCCGCGTGGCCACCCGCACATGATGCACCAGGGGGTGGGCCGATGTGTGATGCCCGAAGAACAGTGATATATAGACCCACATCCCAAGCCGGTGCAGCCCGCGGTCCGACCGGTGGATCAGCTCGTGCGCGTTGGCGTTGCTGACCTGCCCAAAGAAGAGCCCGCCTGCCAGAAACAGCCCCGCCTTTTCCCATCCGCCTAGATGCCCCCCGAGGGCAATCGCTCCGATGATCAGGATCATCAGGCCAAAATGTGCGATGGCCAAGGCGACCGACAGCCCGGTTGCGGCCGGAAACTCCATATCCGGGGCGGGTGGGGTGACGAAGCTGACCACTTCGTCCAGAACGCTGGACAGGAGGGTCAGGACCACCAGTGCCGCAATGACCCATAGCCCGCCCCAGACCGCCGCAATCGCGATCAGCAGGGCTGGGCCGAGTGTCGAAAGGGTAAAAAGAGGCAACTGGCGGGGCATCGACACTATCATTGTTAGGTTGGGCTTTTTCAGGTTGGGCTTTGTCAGGCTAAAGCCTGTTATTGGACCATTATGGCCCGCCGATGGCGCGAGGCAACGAAACTTGGGGTCGCAGATGCCGTCTTGGTTCCAGCCCTTCCAAATTCGCCACACTGGGTTTAGGTGAACCAAGGGATGCGGCCTTCGTGGTGCGTGGGCCCCCAAAGACGGCAAGTCAGGAAAGAGCGAGTCGACGATGTCCTTTTTCAAAAAGCTCAAGGATCGGTTGTTTACCTCCTCATCCCGGCTGGATGCCGGGCTCGAAGCGATTGTCGAGGAAGGGGTGGACGAGGTCGACGCGGCTGAGGCCTCCACTCCTGAAGTGACTGCGCCTGAAGTGACTGCACCCGAAGTGACAGCGAAAGAGACACCTGAGCCTGTCTCGATTGAGCCTGACAAGTATGAGCCTGCGCCTGCAGCCCCAAAGGTGGACCCGCTTCCGACACCGCCGGTTGCGCCCCCAGCGACAGCGCAGCCCGTCCGGCACGATCCGGCCCCTAAACCGGCGCCCGAACCAGCGGCCAAGCCTGCCGCAACGCCCGATGCAGCCCGGCCCGGCCTTATGGGTCGCCTGTTGGGCCGCGAAGACGCAAACATTCCTCGCCGCACGCTGGATGATGCGATGCTTGAGCAGCTTGAAGAATTGCTGATTGCATCGGACATGGGCGTGGACACGGCGCTGCGGGTGACCGCCAACATGGCCGAAGGTCGCTTTGGCCGCCGTCTGTCGGTGCCCGAGATCAAGGCCCTGATGGCGCAGGAAATCGCTCGGATCATGGAACCCGTGGCCCGACCTTTGCCGATTTATCCCAAAAAGCCGCAGGTGGTGCTGGTGGTCGGCGTCAACGGATCGGGCAAGACCACGACCATTGGCAAGCTGGCCAGCCAGTTCAAGGCGGCGGGCAAATCTGTCGTGATCGCGGCGGGCGACACCTTCCGTGCGGCAGCGGTCGAACAGTTGCAGATCTGGGGGGACAGGGCCGGGGTTCCCGTTCTGACGGCGCCCGAAGGGTCGGACCCGGCCTCATTGGCCTTTGATGCGATGGTCAAGGCGCAGGCCGACGGGGCGGACCTTTTGCTGATCGACACAGCAGGGCGTTTGCAGAACCGCGCGGACCTGATGGAAGAACTGGCCAAGATCGTGCGCGTGATCCGCAAGAAGGATCCCGACGCCCCGCATAATACATTGTTGGTGCTTGATGCCACCACTGGGCAAAACGCGCTTCTTCAGGTCGATATCTTTCGCAAGATCGCAGATGTGTCCGGGCTGGTGATGACGAAACTTGACGGAACCGCAAAGGGTGGCGTTCTGGTGGCCCTTGCAGACAAATTCGGCCTGCCCATCCATGCCATCGGCGTGGGCGAACAGATCGACGACCTTGCCCCGTTTGATCCGCAGGAGTTCGCGGATGCCCTTGTCGGAGTGGACACCTGATGGTTCCCCTCTGAATGGGCGACTGGATCGTCTCAATCGCCGGAACGCCGACCGGGGCCTTCTACGCCACGCTTCTGGCGCTGATGTCGGCTGTCGCCCATGCCAGTTTCGGCGCTTTGCAAAAGGGGGCCCATGATCCCTGGCTGACGCGCGGTTCCATCGATTTCTGCCTGGTCCTGATTTCGGCGCCCGTGGCCTTGTTCATGGTGCCCTGGCCGACGCAGCAGACGGCCTTCATCCTGGCGGGCGCTCTGGTCATCCACTTTGGTTACAAGCTGACGATGGCGCTGGCCTATGAAAGGGCCGCCTATACTGTGGTTTACCCGGTCGTCCGCGGGACCGGACCCATTGTCACGGTCGCCGCTGCGGCCTTCATCTTTCAAGAGCATTTCAACCCGGCCCAGTGGTTCGGGGTCGCTTTGGTGTCCGGCGCAATCCTGCTTTTGGCTCTGCGCAACCTGAGCGAAGAAAAGATTGACCCAAGGTCCCTCAAGATCGGGCTGGCCTGGGCGCTGGCGGGGGGGCTTTTGGTGGCGGTCTACACGACCTACGATGCCTGGGGCATCCGGCAGTCGCCCAACCCGTTCACCTTTCTGGCCTGGTTCTTTTTCATCACCGCGATGGATTTTCCGACGCTCGCCTATCTGCGCTACCGCAAAATGGCCAACCCGCCACGCCCCGGGCCGCTTTTGTTGCGAGGCATCATCGGGGCGGTCATTGCCTGGTTCAGCTTTGGCGGGGTCATGGTCGCCACCTACCTCGACAAGGTCGGCGAGGCGGCGGTGCTGCGTGAGACATCAACGGTCTTTGCAGCCCTGATAGGCTGGTTCATCCTGGGTGAAAAAGTGGGCCCCCGGCGTCTGATCCTGATGAGCCTGATCGCTTTAGGGGCTGTCTTTGTCGAATTCGGAGGGTAGGAGGGGTCATGGCTGAACGCGCGATAAACCCGATTGTTAAGCAGGTCCTGGAACTGGGGCCGACG